>JAUIJD010000108.1 GCA_030431475.1 Verrucomicrobiia bacterium
GCGGCCTGATAGAGTTGGGAGGGGTGGCGCTCTTCAAGGAAGGGCGCGATGGCCTCGCTGATCGCCGGATTGTCGTACTGCTCGGCACGCATCCAGTCGAAGCGGAGCGAAAGGTAGTCCTCCGGGTGGTTCGCGACGTTCTCCGCCCACTGCGGGTTCTGCTCGGCGAGGCCGGAAAGGCGCTTCTCAAGATAACCGCCGGCCTTCTCGGCATCCTCCAGCGCCGGGGCGAGGTAGCGCCCCTCCTGGTCAATCCGCTCGCGCAGCGCGTTGGGAAACTTCATCGCCCAGGCGAGCCCCCCGGTGGTCCGTCCGTACAGCTCGCCGTTGATGAAATTCGCCAGCCTTCCGAAGGCGAGCCCCAAGGGGGCGACCACGCACAAGCCATCTCCGAGCCCGGTCCACGAGACCTTCTTCTTGCGCGAGTAGAACCAGGTGAAGACCACCAATCCCAGCACCCCGCCGTGGCTGGCCATGCCCCCCTCCCAGACCCGGAAGACCACCAGGGGGTCGTCGGTCAGCCACGACCAGCCATGCTCCCGCGGCCAGTACCAGAGCATGTAGCCGAGACGCCCGCCGATGAACACCCCGAAGATCGCGGCGGCCGCGATGAAGTCGCCCGCCGAGCCCGGAGGCAGCACCCACAGCTTGCGTTTCGCGAGGTGGTTGAGAAGCAGCACCGCCACGACGAAGGCGGCGAGATAGGACAATCCATACCATCGCAGCGCGATCGCATCGGTGATCCGGAAGATGACCGGATCGATGTCGTGGACGTAGGTGGCGAACACGGGGGCAGGCTGCGCCTTCCGACGACAAATGGTAAATGCCAAATGCCGGATCCGGGAGGAATGCCGGCCCGGCCCGGAGATCAGAGGTAGCGCGTCAGATCGGCGACCGTCTTCCCGTCGAGCCGCCGTGCCAGCGCGGTGGCGAGGGCGACCATGTGGAGGTGGTCGTTGAGGTCGATGATCGCGTTGTGCGAGTGGATGTAGCGGGCCGGCACGCCGAGCACGACGCAGGGCACGCCTTCGTTGGCGAGGTGGAAGCTGCCGGCGTCGGTGCCGCCGCTGCGGCGCACGGTGACCTGATGCGGGATGCCTTCCTCACGGGCGACCTGTTGGGCGAGCCGGGCGAAGTTCGGGTTCCCCAAGGCGCTGCTGTCGAAGAGCCGGATCTGCACGCCGCCTCCGAGCCGCCCCTGGCAGTCCGCCCGGGAAAAGCCGGGCGTATCGTCGGCCGGCGGGCCCTCGAGCACGACCGCCACGTCGGGCTTGGCGAAGTTCCCGGCGGTGCGGGCACCCCTCAGGCCGAGTTCCTCCTGCACCGTGCCGGCGAGCAGGAGGCGGTTGCCCCTTTCGTCGCCACCGGCCAGCAGGCCGCAGTGGATGGCGGCGGCCATGCCGACCCGGTTGTCGAAGGCCTTCGCCATGTAGTGGTCCTGTCCGGCCATCGGGGTGAAGGCACTGACCGGCGCGATCGGATCCCCGAGGGCGATCCCGAACTCCTCGGTCGCCTGCTGGCGCGACGAGGCGCCGACGTCGATGAACATCCGGTCGATGTTCATGACCTGGCGCCGCTGGGCTTCGGGCAGGAAGTGGGGAGGTTTCGACGCGACCACGCCGAGAATCTTCCGGCCGTCGGCGGTGCGCACCTCGACCCGCTGGGAGAGCAGGTTGTGCTCCCACCATCCTCCGAGGGCGAGGAACTGGATGAAGCCGTCGGTGGTGATGTTCTGCACCATGAAGCCGACCTCGTCCATGTGCCCGGCCACCAGCACCCGGGGTCCTTCGCCGCCGGCATCGCAGAAGACCGAACCGTTGCCGTCGGTCGACAGCTCTCCGACCTCGCCCAGCTCATCGGCGAAGATCGCTCGCACCTCGTCCTCGTGTCCCGGCACCGAATGGGCCTCGGTGAGTTCCTTCAGCAGGGAAAGCGCCTTGTCTCGCATGCCGCGACGCTAGCGGGCAGCGGCGGCGGGCCAAGGGGTAATTGGAGGAGCCGGGCCCTCGCGCCGCAACCCGGACGCTCCGCATCCCCCCCCAGAGACACGCAGCTCACCCGTCGCGGGCCGGGTGCGGCCCGCCTCCACACGAAAAACCCCGGGCGGCGCGATGCCGTCCGGGGTTTCCCAGTTTCCTCGAACAACCCAGAAATCAGAAGGTGTAGATGAGGTCGAGCGTGAAGCGGTCGTCCATGACGCTGTCACTGCTGTCGGTAAGCGGAATCTCGTAGGCGAAGCC
>JAUIJD010000076.1 GCA_030431475.1 Verrucomicrobiia bacterium
TTCCGCTGGGGTTGAAGGTCAAAGTCGTTCAGATCGGGCGATTTGACGACGAGCTCGCCGTCGATCTCCTCGATCAGCACGTAGCCCGGAAAGCCGGGGCAGTGGCCACTGCGCCACGGCGTGGTGCCGCTGGGGTCGATCAGGCGGTAGGCCTCGCTGCCGAGCTGCGCATAGATGCGGCGGTTGATGCCCCGCTCGCGGTCGCTCGGGCTGATGGAGCCGAGGATGAGCTGGCGGAAGACGAGGTTGCGCCACTCGACGCGGGTCGAAACCCCGCGGCGGATGTAGTGGCTGACGGCGGTTCCGTCCTTCTGGTAGCGGACGGATCGGAGGAGAAGGTCTTTGGCCTTCTCGATGGCCTCGGTTTTCTGCGAGGTGGTCAATGGCTTGGCAACGCCGGTTTCGGCCTGGGTCGGGCCGACGAGGAGGACCAGCGTGACGAGCGTCGGGAACAGGATGCTCTTCATCGCCGCCGAGCATGCCTTCCCTTCGCCAGTCCGGATATTACGGGATCACGTACGAATGACGGGTGCCCGGCCGGACGGGGGGCGTCACTCGCCCAGCGAGGGGACGCCGATCGCGGGATCGGTTTCGGCCCCGTAGTCGACCCCTTCCAGCCCGAAGCCGAACAGTCTCAGGAAGCTGCTCTCGTAGCCTTCGAGGTCGGCAAATTGCTCGAGGTTCCCGGTGTCGACGACCTTCCAGGCTTCGTCGACGGCCGACTGGACGTCCTCGGTCATTTCCCAGTCGTCGATGCGGATGCGGCCGTGGTCATCGGGCTGCGGTTCGGCCTTGCCGTAGAGTCGCTCGCGGAACAGGCGGTCCATCTGCTCGATGGTGTCCTCGTGGGTGCCCTTGGCCTTCATGACCTTGTAGAGCAGGGAAATGTAGAGCGGGACGACGGGGATGGCGGACGAGGCCTGCGTGACCAGGGCCTTGTTGACCGAGACCCAGGCCTTGCCGTCGAGCGGTGCCAGCTTCTCGTCGAGACGCTTCTGGGTGGTCTCGAGGTCGGCCTTGGCGGCGCCGATGGTGCCGTTGGTGTAGATCGGCCAGGTGACCTCGGGGCCGATGTAGGAGTAGGAAACGGTCTGCACCCCGTCGGCCAGCACGCCGGCCTCCTGGAGGGCGTCCATCCACATTTCCCAGTCCTCACCGCCCATCACGGCGACGGTCTGGTCGATGTCGTCCTGGCTGGCGGGCTCGATGCTGACCTCATCGACCACCTTGGTGGTGGTGTTGAGGTTCTTGTTGGTGAAGGGGTCGCCGATCGGCTTGAGCACCGACTTGAAGACCTCGCCGGTCTTCGGGTGCTGGCGGCGCGGCGAGGCGAGCGAGTAGACGACGCAGTCGACCTGCTTGAGGTCGGCCTTGATGGCCTCGATGACCTTCTCCTTCATCTCGTCGGAGAAGGCGTCGCCGTTGAAGGACTTCGCATACAGTCCGGCGGCCTTGGCTTCCTTCTCGAAGGCGGCGGAATTGTACCAGCCGGCGGTGCCGGTGCGCTTCTCGGAGCCTTCCTTTTCAAAGAACACGCCGATGGTCGAGGCACCGCAGCCGAACGCCGCGGCAATCCGTGACGAGAGTCCGTAGCCGGTCGAGGAACCGATCACGAGGACGCGCTTCGGGGCGTTCTCGATCGGACCGCGGGACTTCACCACGGCAATCTGGTCGGCGACGTGCTTGGCACAGCCGTCGGGGTGCGCGGTGGTGCAGATGAATCCTCGGATCTTCGGCTCAACGATCATGATGGCGGCGAGCCTAGGGGGCGATCCGGCGACGGGCAAGCGCGGTGGAGACCGGCGGCAGGTGGGATTTGCAAGGCCGATCGACGGGCCGGATCCGGAACGGGCCGAGTTTCAGGAAAGAAGGTTGACGAGTGGCTCCGGGATCTCCATCCATCCCGCATCTGAGACGCAGTCTCATTAATTTCTGAAATGATGATGATCGATCGATCGAACGCAGAGACGGGCCGGATGATCCGGAAGATCGGAGGCGGGCTGGTGCTGACGCTTGCGACGGCGGGGGCGCAGGACGCACTGGACGACATCGGCAGCCTCGAGGGCTTGACGGTGGTGGGGAGCAGCGACGCGGTGTGGGACCTGGCCGGATCGGCCGCCTACATCGAGGCGGAGCAGTTCCGTGAGCGGGGCTACACCGACATCACCCAGGTCCTCTCGTCGGTCCCGGGCGTCTATCTCCGCCAGGAGGACGGCTACGGCAATTTCCCGAACATCTCGATGCGCGGCGCGGACGGCACCCGGACCTCGAAGGTGACGGTGATGGAGGACGGAATCCTGACCGCCCCGGCCCCCTACGCGGCGCCCGCGGCCTACTACTTTCCGAAGAGCGGGCGGATGTCGGCGATCGAGGTGCTCAAGGGGTCGTCGCAGGTCCGCTACGGTCCGCAGACCACCGGCGGGGCGCTGAACTTCCTCTCGACCCCGGTGCCCGGCGAGGGCGGTCCGAACTTCTACTCGCGCACCACCGCGGGCAGCGACTCGACCTTCTCCAACCACACCTGGTATGGCGACACCTTCGAGACCGACTTCGGTCGCTGGGGCTACGTGCTCGAGTTCCACGGCCAGCAGAGCGACGGCTACCGCGACTACCTCGGGCCGATCGGCAAGGACAGCGGCTTCCGATTCTGGGAGCCGATGCTGAAGGCCTTCTGGGAGATCGACGGTGACGTGCGGCAGCGCTTCGAGGTGAAGTTCGGGATGACCGACTTCCACTCCGACGAGGGCTACCTCGGGCTGAGCGAGGTCGATGCCCGCTTCAACTCCGATGCCCGCTACGCGTCCTCGGTGTTCGATGAAATGGATACCCGGCAGTATCGTTCCTACTTCCGCTACCTGCTCGAGCCGAGCGACGACCTGAGCATCCAGTCGACGCTCTACTGGAACAACTTCGAGCGGAACTGGTACAAGCTCGACCACGTGTCGGGCACCCTGAACCCGGCGATCGACGGCCGCGGCCGGATCTCGGGCGGATCGGGCCGGACCAGCATCGACAGCGCGCTGCTCAACCCGGCGCTGCTCGCCGTCCTCCAGGGCACCGGCACCGGCTCGATCGGCGTCAAGGCCAACGCCCGCTACTACGACGCCTACGGCTGGCAGAACCAGGTGACCTGGCGCTTCGACACCGGTCCGGCGTCGCACGAACTGGTCGGCGGCTTCCGCGCCCACTACGACCGCATCTTCCGCGAGCAGTGGGTCGATGTTTACAACGCCAACGGCGGCTCGAGCTTCACTCCGGTCAGCCGCGGCGTTCCGGGCCAGGAAAGCAACCGCCTCGAGGAGGCGACCGCCTTCGCCTTCTACGTCGAAGACACCATCGAGATCGGCCGGCTCACCCTGACGCCCGGGCTGCGCTACGAGGCGGTCGAGTACGACGTGACCAACTTCGCGGGGGCCGGCGTGCCTCAGTCCGACGACTTCGGCGTCTGGGGCGGGGGCATCGGCTTCAACTACGAGTGGAACGACTGCCACGCGAGCTACGGCGGCATCTACCGCGGCTTCTCGCTGCCGGGGCCGAACTCCTACATCAACGGCGGCGTGCGCGAGGAGGAGAGCCTCGGCTACGAGCTTGGCTGGCGCTACCGCAACGGCGGCCTGCTGGTCGACACCGCGGCCTTCTTCACGGACTTCGACAACCTGATCGGCGTCGATGCCGGACTGGGCACCGGCGGCGTGAACCAGAACGCCGGCGCCGCGGAGGTCTGGGGGGTCGAGAGCATGATCACCTACGATCCGGTCTTCGAGCGCGGCTTCGGCTTCAACCTGCCGATGTACGTGAGCGCCACCTGGACCAGCGCCGAGCTCAAGCAGGCGCTGAACACCGGCGGCTCCGACGACATCTACGCCGGCGGTCAGCCGGGCGCGGACATCCCCTACTTGCCCGAGTGGAAGCTCGCGGCCGGCATCGGCTACATCGCCTCGTGCTGGGGCGTGAACCTCGACGCCTACTTCAGCAGCCACACCTACGGCACCGCGATGAACTCGCCGGTGCCGGTGACCAGCGCCCGCCAGGGCAAGGTCGACGCGCTGCTGACGGTGGACCTGACCGGCTACTATGAGTTGAACCAGAACTGGAAGCTGGTCGGCGGTCTGCACAACCTCTTCGACGAGCGGGCGGTGACCACCCGCCTGCCGTCGGGGCCGCGCACCAACCTGCCGCGCACCTGGTTCGCCGGGGTCGAGGCGAGCTTCTAGATGGTTCGCCATCGGCATCGTTGTTCAAAGGTCGGAGCCGCGAGGGCGGCTCCGGCCTTTTGCATTGGTGAGGGTGGCGCTCCGTTTCTCGGGCACGGCGCTTCGTGGGCCCGCTTTTCGTCTCGCCGGGTCGACGGGCTCCCGTTAGATCGAGTCGAAACGAACGCCATGTCCGACGCCCTCACGCAGCCCCACCTCGTCGCCCGGAAGAACATCTTCAACTTCCTCCACCAGTGGTTCCAGATCATGGATCCGCAGGGCAACGTGCTCCTCTACACCAAGATGCGCGCCTTCAAGCTGCGCGAGGACATCCGGGTGCTGGGCCCGGACAAGCAGACCGAGGTGGTGTCGATGCGGGCGCGCCAGATCATCGACTTCGGCGCGACCTACGACGTGACCGATCCGGCGACGGGTCAGAAGCTCGGCGCGTTCCGGCGCAAGGGCCTGAAGTCGATCTTCAAGGACGAGTGGCTGATCCTCGACGCCGCCGACCAGGAGGTCGGGCTGATTCAGGAGGATTCGGGCGGGCTGGCCTTCCTGCGCCGCTTCATCGGCGGGGTGGTCAACCTGTTCGCTCCCCAGCAGCACCACGGCTTCATCGGTGGCAGTCCGGTGCTGACCTTCCAGCAGACCCGCAATCCCTTCGTCACCAAGACCTATCTCAACTTCTCCATGGACACCCAGGGCCTGCTCGACCGTCGTCTCGGACTGGCCGCGGCGGTGCTGTTCTGCGCCATCGAGGGCAAGCAGGACTGATCGGCGTCACGGCGCCGCCGCCGGAAGCACCTCGACGTTTGGCACCACGGTGGTGAAGTTGACCCCGGGGTCGCAGACGTCGACGTCGCCGCTCCAGGTGCCCGTCTTCGAGCCCTCCAGCGTGATGGTCACGGTTTCGGTGCCGCCGGCCGGAATGGTGACGGCCGGGTCGACCCAGAGCGTCTCGAAGTCGCCGTTGTCGTCGCGCTGATAGGTGAAACTGGCGCCGGACAGGGTGAAGCCATCGAGGAAGCTGTGGTAGAGGTCGATGCTCTCGATGCTTTCGTCGTCGCTGCCGGTATTGGTGACCTCGAGGACGAGATCGAAGCGGTCGCCGGTGTTCACCTCGGGCGGGCAGCGGTGGGTGACGGCGAAGGGCGCGTTGAAACTCATCCCCGACCCGGTGATGCCGAGGGTGCCCGCGGTGCGGTAGGCCTGCCAGCCGACGAAGGCGATCAGCCACAGGCCGCTGGTGAGGAGGAAGGTGGCGATCGCGGTGATGACCACCGCCTGGGAAGTTTTCACGAGGGAAGATCGCCCCCCGAGGAGGCATTGGAGTGGAGTTCGAGGATGCTCAGGATCTCGGAAGCGGGATCGTTGGCGCGCATCAGCGTCTCGCCGATCAGGACGGCGTTCGCTCCGGCGTCGAGCACCCGCTGGCAGTCGCCGAGGTTCTTCAGGCCGGACTCGGAGACGAGCAGCGTGCCTTCGGGAACCTCGTCGACGAGCTGTTCGGTGGTCGCGAGATCGGTGGTGAAGGTCTTGAGGTTGCGGTTGTTGACGCCGATGAGATCGGCTTCGAGGTCGAGCGCCCGCTCCATTTCCGGCAGGTCGTGGACCTCGACGAGGACGTCGAGCTGGAAGTCCTTCGACTCCTGATAGAGCGACCTGAGCTGCTCGTCGTCGAGGGCCGCGACAATGAGCAGGATGGCATCGGCTCCGGCGACGACCGCCTCGTGGATCTGCACCGGGTGGATGGTGAAATCCTTGCGCAGCAGCGGAATCTCGGAGAACTCGGAGATCTTCGTCAGGTAGCTCAGGGACCCCTGAAAGTAGGGCTCGTCGGTGAGGATGGAGAGGCAGGAGGCGCCGCCGTCGAGGTATCGACGGGCCTGGCGGATCGGGTCGAAATCGGGATCGATGATCCCGGCGGAGGGCGAGGCCTTCTTGATTTCGGCGATGACGCCGAGTCGGTCGGGCCCGCGCTCGAGCGCGGTGCGGAATCCCCGGAATTCGTTGCGCTGGAGCGCGGCGGAGCGCAGGTGCCCGGCGCGGGGCAGCAGGGCTTCGACTTCCTGGCGCTTGGTGGCGATGATCTCGGCGAGCTTGTCGGACACGGGCGGGACTTTAATGACAATTGTCGAATGACAAATGCCAAATGATCCGGCAGGGCGATCAAGCCAAGGAAACGATCATGCGGAGTGCTGGGAATGGGGGAACCGGATGGACTTGATGGACAGGATGAATGGGATCCTTTGTCCGGTTTCCGGCGTCTCGCAGGACGTTCCGCGCCCCGTCGGACCGGCAAAATTGAAATCTCATCAGGGTCATCCCTGGAATCCTCTCCATCAAGCAACCGATCTCTCCCAAGCTTGATCACCCTGAAGGATCCGGACGAAAGCCGCGGCCCCCGGCGGGAGCGGAATTTCCTTTAAAAAATCTCTTGCCCGGGCCGCATTGGCATGTAGAAACCCCGCACGCGTTCGCGCAACGCGGGTGTAGCTCAGGGGTAGAGCGCAACCTTGCCAAGGTTGATGTCGTCAGTTCGAATCTGATCACCCGCTCCAATGAAGGGCCGCTGGATCATTCCAGCGGCCCTTCTCCGTTTGGGGGTGGGGGTGTTTTCCCCCGGACTTCCCCGGGAAGGGGTCGAGCGGAGAACGCCGACTCAGTCGAGCAGGGTGACCTTGCCGTCGTGGAGCGAGTAGACGCCGCCGACGATCTTGATCGCGCCGTCCTTCTCCAGCTCGGCGAGGACCTCGCTGCGTTCGCGGAGGTCGGCGATGGTCTTGCGGACGTTGGCCTCGATCACCTCGTCGACGAACTCCTTGTTCTTCGAACTGCGGTCCTCGTGGCCCTCGACGGACTCCACCGCGGGGGTGATCTCGTCGAGAAGCTCCGTGAGGTTGCCCATCTTGACGTGGTCGCAGGCGCCCTTGACCGCTCCGCAGGCCTCGTGACCGAGGACCATCACCAGCTTCACGCCGGCGACCTTGGAGGCGAATTCCATCGAGCCGAGCTGGTCGACGCCCTCGACGTTGCCGGCGACCCTTCCGACGAAGATGTCGCCGATGCCCTGGTCGAACACCTGTTCGACCGGCACCCGGGAATCGACGCAGGACAGGATGTAGGCCTTCGGGAACTGGCCTTCGACGGCCTTCTTGACGCGCGGCAGCACGTTCGGGTCGCTGAGCTTGCCTTCGACGTAGCGCTCGTTGCCGGCCATCAGGTCCTCGAGGACCGAGTCGGGCGTGAGCTTCTTCTGGGCCTCCGCATCGGGCTGCAGCGTCGTGGCGGCGAGGCTGCCGACGGCGAGGAGCGAGAGCAGGGCGGTGGTGGGGATGCTTTTCATGTCTTGGTTGGTTCGTGGGTCAACGTCACACCTTGGTGAGACTTTGAATACGTGCAACATAATTCGTATAAAGCGAGTGGAAAAGGCCTGGTGGGTTTCCAATCGACGACGGGCTTGGAATGCGGGGCGGCGCGGCGTAAGAACCTTCCGCATGTGGGTTTGGGAAAAGCTCTCGGCGGCGAAGTGGCTGGATGCCTGGGAGGATCGCTTTCACGGGGATCCGCGGTTCGTGGTGCATGTGCTCAAGGGCGGGAGGACCTTGCGGGTCGAGGTCTTCCGCGACACCCGGGGCGAGGCCGAGGCGATCGTCGAGCGGTTCGGGGGACGGGTGAGGAAGCTCAAGGATGTGGATTGGCAGAAGCCCCAGCCCCCTCCGCCTCCGATCAAGATCCGGGATCGTTTTCTGGTGACCCAGCAGGAGGAGGACCTTGAGGCGCTCGTCGCCGGCCATCCGGGCCGGGAGGTGATCTCCATCCCGCCGGAGATGGCCTTCGGGACGGGCGATCACGCGACGACCTCGACCTGCCTGCGTCTGCTGGTCGACATCGGGCGCCGTCGCCGCGGGGCTTGGAGCTGTGCCGACCTGGGTTGCGGGACCGGGGTCCTGTCGGTGGTCGCGGCGAAACTCGGGGCGGATCCCGTGTTCGCCTGTGACTTCGACCCCTTCGCGGTGACCGTTACGGAGCGGAATGCGGCGCGCAACGGCACCCCGGGGATCACGGTCGAGGAGCTTGACGTGCTGAAGTGGGAGCCGGGCCGGCGCTACGATGTGGTGGTGGCGAACCTCTTTTCCTCCGTGCTCATCGAGGCCTTTCCCGTGATCGCGAAGCTTCTCGGGCCGGGCGGGGACCTCGTGCTTTCGGGGATTCTGGCGGACCAGGCCTGGGAGGTCTTCGAGGCGGCCGCGGGCCGGGGGCTGGGCTTTCCCCAGGTGATTCGGAAAGGGAAGTGGGTCACCGCCCGCGGCGGCTGGATGGAGGATCTGGTCGGAACCGCCGAAGGATGAGGCATCCGGCCTAAAATCTCACTTGCGCCGGGGGCGGGGGGCGGTCAGAAAAGCGCCCCGTTCCGCCGGAGGGGGGTCCAGCAGATGAGGCCGCCCGATCCGGGCCGCCGGTTTCTCCAAACCATCCGCTTTCCACCATGGACTCCATCTCATCCCGTATCGAAAAGGTCAGCCCCTCCCTCACTCTCGCCGTGACCAACCAGGCCAAGGCGATGGCCGCCCGCGGCGAAGAAGTTTACGGCCTGGCCGGTGGCGAGCCGGAGATGGACACGCCCGACTTCATCAAGGCCGCGGCAATCAACGCGCTGCAGGAGGGCCGCACGAAGTACACCGCTTCGGGCGGCATCCCGGAATTGCGCGAGGCGCTCGCCGCCAAGTTCGCGGCCGAGAACAACCTCGAGTACGATCCGAAGCAGTTCTGCGTGACCGCGGGTGCCAAGATGGCCTGCTTCAACGCCATCCTCGCGGTGGTCGAGGAGGGGGACGAGGTGATCATTCCCTCGCCCTACTGGGTCAGCTACCCGGAAATGGTGCGCCTCGCCGGCGGCACCCCGGTGATCGTCGAGACCAAGGAGTCCGACGGCTGGAAGCTTACCGCCGAGCAGTTCGAGGAAGCGATGACCCCCGCCACCAAGATGGTCATCCTCAACACCCCGTCGAACCCGACCGGCGCGGTCTACACCGAGGAGGAACTGCGCGCGATCGGCGAGGTGGCGCTCTACGAGGACATCGTGATCCTTTCCGACGAGATCTACGAGAAGCTCGTCTACGGGGACAACAAGCACGTCTCCATCGCCTCGCTGAGCGAGGAGCTCTACAACCTGACGATCACGGTCAACGGCTTCTCGAAGGCCTACTCCATGACGGGCTGGCGTCTCGGCTACACGGCCGCGCCCGCCCCGCTGGCCGACGCGATCACCAAGATCCAGAGCCATTCGGTGTCGAACGCGACCACCTTCGCCCAGTATGCGGCGGTGGCGGCGCTCGAGGGTGACCAGGGGTTCATCACCGACATGCGCGAGGAGTACGACGGCCGCCGCCAGTTCATGCTGGCGCGCCTGCAGGGCATCCACAACATCCGGGTGGTCGAGCCGAAGGGGGCGTTCTACTTCTTCGTCTACACCGGTCAGCTCGGCATCAAGTCGCAGAACCTCTGCGACAAGCTCCTGTCGCGCTACAAGGTGGCGGCGGTGCCCGGTGTCGCGTTCGGCTACGACGACGGCATCCGCCTGAGCTACTGCACGACGCTCGACGTCCTCAACGAGGGCCTGACGCGCTTCGAGCAGTTCTGCCGCGAGCACTGAGAATGGGGAGAAGGGATTTTCAATCCCTCGATCCACATCACTCCTGCCGGCGCACGGTTCGGGGCACGGAATTTCCCAGGATGGGCTCGCGACCGCTCCCGGTGGGCGCGTGGCCTTTCCCTGCCCGGCGTGAGTGTGCTCCCGACCGGTGCGTGGGCTTCCCCCGAACCGCGGGAGGCGTGCTCCCGACCGGTGCAAGGGATTGCAAATCCCTTCTCCCTAGCCCGGAAATTTCATGAAGTGTAGGAAAGAGTATCGCGCGGTTGATGGAAGTCGTTAGAGTGGAGTTGCTTACACACCATTCAACGACACAACCGCGCGATGACGAACTGTATCCAGCAAACCTTCGGATTTTCAAGCTCCTGTGGCCGAAAGATTGAGGCGGATTTCGAAGGGGGAGAGGTCAGCAGCGATGGTGGGTTGCTTCTACTGCGGGAGGTTGACCGCCGCCTTGATCTGATCCGGCGGGCGGCGGCGCTGCTGCCCGACGAGAGGCAATCGGGCAAGGTGGTCCATTCCACCCGGGCGATGCTCGCCCAGCGCGTGCTGGCGCTGGCCCAGGGTTACGAGGATCTCAATGATCACGACACGCTGCGCCACGATCTGCTGCTGCAGAGTGCCGCGGGGCGGGACCGGTCGCTGGCCAGCGCGCCCACCCTCTGCCGCATGGAGAATCGTGCCGATCGCCGCACCGCGATGGCTCTCAACTCACTGCTGGTGGACATGTTCATCGAGTCGTACGACACGCCTCCCGAGGAGATCATCCTGGACTTCGACGCCACCGACGACCCCGTCCATGGCCGGCAGGAGGGACGCTTCTTCCACGGCTACTACGACCGCTACTGCTTCCTTCCGCTGTACGTCTTCTGCGGCAGCCAACCGCTGGTGGCTTGGCTTCGCCCGGCCAATACCGACGCGGCCCGGGGGGCGTGGCTGGTGCTCAAGCTGCTCGTCGAGCGGATGCGCGAGGCGTGGCCGGAGGTGCGCATCATCTGGCGGGCCGATTCGGGCTTCTGCCGCTGGCGGATGCTGCAATGGAGCGAGCGCCACGGAGTCGATTACATCGTGGGGCTGGCGCGCAACAAGCGGATCACCGCGCTGGCAGGCGGACTCATCGAGAAGGCCGGGGCGTGCTACTCGAAGAGTGCGGAGAAACAGCGTCTCTTCGGCTGGATCGACTATGGAGCCCGCAGCTGGGACCGATCGAGGCGGGTCATCGCCAAGGCCGAGCACTCCGGCAAGGGTAGCAATCCGCGTTACGTGGTCACCACCCTGAAGGGCGATCCGCGCGAGCTCTACGACCGGATCTACTGCGTGCGAGGTGACATGGAGAATCGGATCAAGGAGCAGCAACTCGGGCTGTTCGCAGACCGAACCTCCTGCCACGCGTGGTGGCCCAATCAGCTGCGACTGTTGCTCAGCACGCTGGCCTACGTGCTCATCGACGGACTGCGTCGCCTCGCCTTGGTGGGAACCGACTGGGCCCGCAAACAGGCCACGACCTTGCGGGCGGGCCTGCTGAAGATCGGCGCGGTGATCACCCGCAACACCCGGCGGGTGCGGGTGCATCTCTCCGGTGCCTGGCCGTGGCGCGAGGTCTTCGCTCTGGCTCATGAACGATTGCGAAGCGGTTAAGGGAATAATGGTGCTGTCCCCGGCACCCTAAACAACGGCGGGAGTGTCCCGAAGTGTGTCCTGACAAGCCCGATCTCGGCCTCAAAGCCACGCTCACCGACTCAATTACCCTCGATCCGGCGGACAGAGCCCAACACCGGCAGCGGTCTCGCCTTCATGAAATTTCCGGGCTAGTGATCCAGCGGGCTTTCGCCCGAGGCGTCGCCGAGGTGGGCGAGTTCGCCTGTTGCCTCATTGAAACAGGACACCGAAGCCTTTGGCTCGGGTGAGCGCCCATTGCCTCACATTGCGGACACCATGACGTCTTGGTTGTTGGTGGTTTTCCTTGCGGGTGAAGGGCTGACGGA
>JAUIJD010000021.1 GCA_030431475.1 Verrucomicrobiia bacterium
CCAGTCGTCGTTCAAACCCAACAGCAGCGCGTAATGTGAAGCGAGATCCTGTCCCATGCTCCCCCTCCTACAGCATCGCGCCTCACGCTGCGACCACGATCCCACCCACTAAAACCCCGGAAGAGCCATAAAACGATTAATTTGCCGCTTGCATGGTCCTTTTTTGTACGTTTTGATCACCGCGTTGAATGGAGGATGCCGGAGATCCGGATGCCGATCCCGGCCGTCCTCGTTCCAAGCCTGGAATCCAACCAAAACCCCAATGACGATGAAGCCCCAGATCCTGCCTCGATCCGTTCTTGTTCTCGGTGCCACGACCCTTGCCGCACACTCGGTGACCGTGGTTGCCGATGATTTCGACTCCCGAACCGAGCCCTACACGGTCGCTTCCGACGGGACCAACACGCTCGTCGCGGACGGGGGTGGCGGACTCGCCGCGACGTACACCACGGTGACCGGTGCCGACGGGGGCTTCTTTGCTTCCGGATGGGATTTCATCCCGACCGTCCAGCCCGGCCCGAACAACAGCGCCAACAAGGCGGACTACACGGTCAGCTTCGATCTTACCATCAACAGCAGCTACACGGTCGGCAGCGGACTTGAAGTGTGGCTCAAGGACCAGTCGGGTCAGGGAGATCCGGAGGGAGATCCGTCCGCAAGCCTGTATTCGATCCCGTTGGGGGGATTCACGGTGGGTGTGAGCCAGCCCGTGTCGTTCACCCTCGATCAGTCGATCAACGACGCGCCTTTCGGCTATGACAATGGGTCTGGATTCCTGCCCGAGCAGGTGGACGAATGGCGAATTCGGTTCAATGGTCTCGACTTCGGGTCGCCCGCGGACACCGAGTTCTCGTTCACGGTGGACAACTTCAACGTGGACGTCGTGCCCGAGCCGTCGGGCAGCCTGATGCTGATCGGAGGCATCGGCCTGCTCGCCCTGCGTCGCCGCCGTTGAACGGGGCGAAACACCACGTTCCCAGTGCCCGCCTTTCTCCAAAGGGGGAGGGCGGGTGAGTTCCGCTCCAGCTCAGCGGAACCGGCCGGGCTTGAGGCGAGAAGAATCCTCTCCTCTGGCCGCTGCCCTTGCGGTCTTTTGCCGTTCTGGCCCCATGGATCTGCCCGGAAGGTTCGTTGCATGGTGACTGACATCCTGAACTTCGGGGGGGCGGAGGCCGCCCGCCCGCGAAAGGCTCCCCGGGCGATGATTCGTTTCGCCTGCAGCAGCCTCCCGCACGGGAGGATGCTCGCGGAGATGGGGCTGCTCCAAACGCTTCGGCGCGTGACGCGCCGCCTCACGCGGCTCGGGCTGCGAGGCTGCCCTCTCGTGCCTTCCGATCCGCCCCTTCCGGACCCGCAATGACGAGCCAAGAGTCACGATTCCTCCCCATCAATTGCGTCCTCGCCTGGGTCGTCTGGATCTTGGCGGGCGCCACGCTGCGTGCCGACTACCCGATCATGTCCCAGCACTACGCGGCGGACCCGACGGCGGTCGAGCACGACGGTCGCCTCTACGTGTACTGCTCCAACGACGAGGAGAACGGCGAGGACACCGGCTACATCATGGACTCGATCGTCTGCTTCTCCACGGACGACCTGAAGAACTGGACGAATCACGGGGTCGTCTTCGACGCCGACGACCTGCCCTGGTACACGGGGACCGCGTGGGCCCCGGCGATCGTGAAGAACAACGACCGCTTCTACCTCTACTTCGGCGATGCGGGACTGGGAGTGGGGGTGGTCACCAGCGATTCGCCGACGGGGCCGTTCACGGATCCCAAGGGGGATCTCGTCGTGCGCAGGGGCGTCACGCCCGGGGCGGACAGCGCGTGGCTTTTCGATCCTTGTGTGTTCGTCGACGAGGATGATCAAGCCTACCTCTACTTTGGCGGCGAGAGCGCGAACCAGGCCCGGGTGATCCTGTTGGAGCCGAACCTGTACGACACCATCGGCGCGGCCACTCCGATCGAGTTTCCCGACTTCTTCGAGGCCTTGCTGATGCACGAGCGCGACGGCATCTACTACCTGTCCTACGCCGACAACTACAACAACGACTACACCGACCCGCCGCCGACTCCCTCGTCCCAGATCGGCTACATGACCGGCCCGGGCCCGCTCGGCCCCTTCGAGTACCAGGGGGTGGCCCTGCCGCAGCCGCCGGACAACTACGGCAACAACAACCACCACACCTTCTTCACCTTCCAGGGCGAGTGGTACGCGGTCTACCACAACCGCTACCAGGCGACTCAGGACGGGGTCTCGACCACCGAGCACCGCAACCTCTGCCTCGACCGGCTCCACTACAACCCCGACGGAACCCTCCAGCCGGTCGTCCCGACCCGCGACGGCCTCCCGCAGCTGAAGAACTTCGACCCCTACACCCGGGTCGAGGCGGAGACACTCAACGAACGGAACGGCGTCGACAACGAGACCTGCTCCGAGGGTGGCCTGAACCTCGGATACATCGAGAACGGGGACTGGGTGCGCCTGCGCGGGGTCGATTTCGGTCCCGGCGCCGAACAGTTCACCGCAAGGGTCGCCAGCGACGGCTCCGGCGGCAGCATCGAGCTGCGACTCGGCGCGGTCGACGGCCCGCTGGTCGGCACCTGCGCCGTCCCACCCACCGGGGGATGGCAGGACTGGGCGACGGTGTCGTGCCCGGTCGCCAACGCGACCGGCATTCACGATCTCTATCTCGTCTTCACCGGGGACCCGGGGTACCTGTTCAACGTCAACTGGTGGCAGTTCGAGGCCACCGGTGAAGCCGTGCTGTCGACCACCTTCGAGGCCGAGTCCGGCAGCCTCGGCAGCGACTGGTCGACGCCGACCAGCGACGGCGTGACGAGCATCACGATCCAGGCCGCTTCCACCGGCGACCAGCCCGACTCCGGCGACCGGGTCGCGACCTACAGCGTGACCTTTCCCGGCGCCGGCGACTACGAGCTCTACGCACGGGTGTGGGTCGACGAGCCCGACCCCTACACCAACGACAGCTTCTTCTACGGCAACGGCTTCGGGCCGCGCTCGCCGTCGCTGGCCGACGACTGGATCACGGTCAACGGCCTGGCGAACGCCTCCGGCTTCAGCGATCCCGGGGACGAGGTGGGCGCCGGGGGCACGGCGACCTCGGCCGTGTGGAAATGGGTCAACCTGTCCCGCCACGGCGACCCCGAGGCCGGCATCACCTTCAGCGTGCCCGAGGGGGGGCTGACGCAGGACTTCGCGATCGGCGCGCGCGAGGACGGCCTCCGGATCGACAAGCTGGTCTTCGGCCGGGCCGGCGTGGCATTCACGGTGTCCGAGCTGGACGGGTACGGACCGGAGAATCCCCGGCCCGCGGCCGCGACGATCGACGCGACGGACGCTTTCCAGACCATCGAGGGAATCGGGGGGGCGGTTTGCTTCTACAACGGCTGGTTCCCCGCCCACCCGGCGTGGGAGGAGATCGCGGATCACGCCTTCTCCGGGTTGAACCTCTCGATGCTCCGGCTCGGGAACTGGTGGCGCGGCACCGACGGGGAGGACACCGCCACCTACGAGATCGTGGCCGAAGCCCAGGAGCGGCTGGGGGAATCGCTGCCGATCCTCATGAGCTCGTGGTCTCCCCCGGCCTACCTGAAGAGCAACGGCGAGGTCGGCAACGGCGGAACGCTCATCCAGGTCGACGGCAACTACGACTATCAGGGATTCGCCGAGTACTGGCGGGATTCGCTCGCGGACTACGCGAGCCACGGCATCGTCCCCACCTGGGTCAGCATCCAGAATGAGCCGGACTGGACGGCAAGCTACGACTCCTGCCGTTTCAATCCGACCGAGGCGCCGTGGAACGGTGAGAACTTCGCCAGCTACGCGCTGGCCCTCGAGGCCGTCCACGCGGAACTCCAGGCCAGCATGCCGTCGCCTCCCAAGCTACTCGGCCCGGGCTGCGTCGGGCTCTACGGGAACACCGGGGCCTACCGGGACTACATCGACGCGATGGATCCGGACCACTACTACGGCACCGCGCATCACCTCTACGGCGGCAGCACCGACGGCACTCCCGACGGTTACAACCCGGCCTTCGAGACGCTCGCCGACTACGTGCCCGAGAAACCGAGGTTCATGACCGAGTTCGGGGACATCAAGGGACTGGTCGAGTGTGCCAACCTGATCCACAACCTGCTCGTGGTCGAGGGCGTCAGCGGCTACAACCACTGGAGCCTGATCTGGCCCGGGGAGATCGGCCTGGTCGAGATCGAGAACCCCTTCGACCAGGGCAGCTGGACGACGGAGGACGGCTACTGGCTGAATCCGGCCTACTGGTCGGTGAAGCACTTCTCCCAGCACATCCGGCCCGGCTACCGGCGGGTGTCGAGCGACTCGAGCGACCCGGACGTCCTGAGCTCGGCCTACCTGTCCCCCGACGGCAGGCGACTGGTGGCGGTGTTCATCAACCGCAGCGAGACCTCGTCGTCGGCGGTCTCGGTCGAAACCGCTGGCTTCGAGGCGGCCTTCTCCAGCATCCACCAGTCGACCGAAACCGACCACTTCGTGCCGATGGGGGAGATGAGCGGCGACCTCCTGACCCTGCCGGTCGCCTCCCTGACGACCGTGGTGCTCGACCAGCAAGCCCGCCCGGGGCTCCACCTCAAGTTCGACGACGGGAGCGGCACGACGGCCGCCGATTCGACGGGCAGCGGCTGGGACGCGACCCTCGTCGACGGGGCGGCCTGGGGTGCCGGGTACGACGGGGGCGCCGTCGAGCTCGACGGCACGGATGCCCATGTGGAGCTTCCGGACGGGGTGGTCGCCGGCCTGGATGAGTGCACCCTTTCCGCGTGGGTCGAACTGGACGAGGTGCCGAACTGGTCGCGCGTGTTCGATTTCGGCAGCGGAACCTCCAACTACATGTTCCTGACCCCGAGGAACTCCGTGACCGGCACCGCCCGCTTCGCCATCACCACCGGAAGCGGCGAGCAGGTCATCGACGGCACCGGTCCGCTTCCCGCCGGCGAGTGGACCCACGTGGCCGTCACCCTGAGCGACTCGACCGGGACCCTCTACGTGAATGGCGTGCAGGCCGGGAGCGCCGACATCCTGCTCAAGCCGTCGGACCTGGGAAACACGACGCAGAACTGGATCGGACGCTCGCAGTACGCGGCCGACGCCCGTCTGGACGGCCGGGTGGACGACTTCCGGATCTACCCGGTCGCCCTCGGGGCCGAGGCGGTCGACCAGCTCTACCTTCAGGGCCCGCTGGGCGCTCCGTCCGCCCTCGCGGCCACCCCGGTCTCGGCCTCGCGGATCGACCTCGGCTGGGCCGATGCCCCCGGCGCGGAGAGCTACAGCGTGCATCGCTCGGTCTCCGCCGGCGGGCCGTACTCGGAGATCGCGACCGGCCTTGGGTCACCGGGCTTCAGCGACACGGCCGGCCTGACTCCCGGGACCCGCTATTGGTACGTGGTCCGGGCCGCGAACCCGTTCGAGCAGAGTGACGTGTCGAACGAGGCCAGCGCGGTGCCTTCCGATCCCATTTCCCCGGACGAGCTCGAGCTCGATGTGTCCATCGCCGATGGCGACGGGTTCCGGATGGTGGTGCCGAACACGGTCTTGGGTCATGACTACCGGGTGCTGGGCAAGCAGCGCCTCAGCGACCCGGAATGGGAGATCGTCGAGGGCGGCGGGCCCGTCGTGGGCACGGGCGGGGCCATCGAGTTCATCTTCCCGATCCCGGATTACCCCAGCTATTTCTACCGGCTGCAGGTCAGCCGTCGATAGGAGACGTCAGCCGCATGAAGCGCCAGGTCAGTTTCCGGGATCCGACGGGCCGATTGACAAGGCGCTCCGGCACTCATGAGGCCGGCCGGGGTTTCCCGTCCGGCGGAACCGACGGCAGGGCCTCCGGGTTCCCGGAGCGACCGCCCCGTCGGCCCCGTGCCACGCTGAAGCGTCTGAGCGTCGATTGCGGGCTCCTGTTGCCGGCGGTGGCGCTGTTCTGGCCCGTCGGCCGGCTCGGAGCGCTGCAGTTCTCCGACGTGACGGAAACTGCGGGGATCGGGCACCTTCACGAACTCGACCTCCGCCTCGCCCCCCGGGATCCGGAGTTCGCGTTCCTGATGGCCGGGGCGGTTGCCGAGGATCTTGACGGCGATGGCCTGCCCGACCTGTTCGTGACCGGCAGCAACGGAAAGCCCAACCTGCTCTACATCAACCAGGGCGATGGGACCTTCGCGGAGGAGGCGGCGCTGCGCGGGGCGGGCCAGGAGAATGTCTACCTGTCGCCGTCGGCGGCGGACTACGACTCGGACGGCGACGTCGACCTCTTCGTCAGCAACTGGGCGGGACACCATCTCCTGCTGACCAACGACGGATCCGGGCATTTCGAGGCCAGCACCACCGCCTTCCCGGATCCGGTCTGGCGCGGCACCGGTGCCGGCTGGGCGGACATCGATGGCGACGGGTTGCTCGACCTCGCCATCGGCTCGTGGTCGGATGGCACCGGAGCGGCGAGTGCCTACGACCCCGAGCGTCGCTCCGCCAACATCTTCGTCTATCGCAACGAGGGCGGGGGCCGGTTCTCGACCTTCCAGGTCATCCCCCAGGACTGGACCTTCGCGGTCCACTTCGCCGACCTCGACCACGACGGCGACCCGGACCTGGTGGCCGCTGCGGATTTCGGGCAGACCCGCTGGTTCCGCAACAACGGAAAAGGGGTGTTCCTCCCCATGGGGGCGAGCGACGTCGAGAACGGGATGGGTGTCGCCTCGGGGGACGTCGACGGCGACGGCGACGTCGACCTGTTCTTCTCCTCGATCCGGGATCTCGACGAGCCCGAGGCCAACTGGGGAACGACCGGCAACCGGCTGCTGCTCAACGATGGCGCGGGTGGCTTCGGCGATGCCACCGAGGAAGCCGGCGTTCGTGACGGCTACTGGGGCTGGGGCGCGCTCCTCGCGGATCTCGACAACGACCGCGACCTCGACCTCTACCACGTCAACGGCTGGCCCGATCCCGGGCGCAACGTGCCGGCCCAGTTCGGCATCACGCCGGCGTGCCTGTTCGTGAACCGGGGCGACGGAACGTTCGACGAGGTGGCTGCCCTTGCGGGAGATGCCGGGGACACCGGCAACGGGCGGGGCGTGCTGCCGTTCGACTACGACGGCGACGGCGACCTCGACCTCTTCGTCGCCAACAACTCGACGGTGGTGGCCGACGGCCTCGGCGGTTACTCCATCGAACCGGGGCGCCCGGTTCTGCTGCGCAATGATTCGGAAGCTACGGGAAACTGGCTGAAGGTCCGGGTCGCGGGTGGAGCGGGCCGGCATGTCGACGGGCACGGGTGCCGGGTCACCGTGATGGCCGGAGGCGAGACGCTGGCTCGGTCGATCGGGGCGGCGAACACGTTCAACGGCCACGGCCCCGGGCGGCACGCTCACTTCGGCCTCGGCGACGAGGCGGCGGCCGGGCCGATCCAGGTGAGCTTTCCCAACGGCGACGAGGTGACGGTTCCGGTTGCGGCGGCGAATGTGGCGCTGACGGTCGAGGCCCCGCGATCGAGGCTATCGAATGCGCGGCCGGCGGTTGGCGAATCGATTTCCGCGGCGATCGACGAGCATTGGATCCCGGCGGCGGGTGAGGCCGTCTGGTTGGTTGACGGAGTCGAGCACCCGGCGCCGTGGGAGATCTCCTTCGCCGAGCCCGGTTCGCACTCGGTCGTGCTGGAACTTTACTCGGACGGACAGCGCGTTGAGCTGCTCCGAAGCGAGCGCCTGGCGGTGACCGTGGTGGATCCGGGGCCGGCGCATCCCAGCGTGGCGAGGGCGTGGAACGAACAGATCCTCGACGCCATCCGGATCGACTTCCCCAACCCGCCCGTGCATGCGCGGAATCTCTTCCACCTGTCCGTGGCGATGTGGGACGCCTGGGCCTGCTATGACGAGACGGCGGTCGGCTACCTGCATCGTGAGTTCGTTCCCGCGGCCGACCCCGACGCGGCCCGCCACGAGGCGATCAGCCACGCGGCGTTCCGAGTGCTCTCCTCGCGCTACGCGAAGTCGGTCAATCAGTCGACCACGCTCGCCCTGCTGCGGCTCCAGATGGTGGACTTCGGCTACGAGCCGGAGCACACCTCGACATCCGGCTCGTCGCCCGCCGCGGTCGGCAACCGGGTGGCTGCGACCGTCCTCGCCTGGGGCGACTCCGACCGCTCCCGCGAGGCGACCTACTACGACGATCCCAGTTATTCGCCGGTCAACGAGCCGCTGGTGCTGTCCGGTTCGGGGGCCGAAATGCTCGATCCGAACCGCTGGCAACCGCTGCAGTTCGAGGTGGCGCTGACCCAGAACGGTCAGGTCACCAGCACGACCCAGCTGTTCGTCGGTTCGCACTGGGGCGGCGTCCGGCCCTTCGCCCTGGAACCGGATCCGGTCACCCCCCTCGATCCCGGCCCGCCGCCGTGGCTCGGGAGCGACCGCGAGGAGGAGTTCCTCGACGGCCTGCTCGCCGTCATCCGGTTCAGCAACGGGCTCGATCCGTCCGACGGCGAGATGATCGATGTCTCGCCGTTTTCCCGCGGATTGAACCCCGTGGGCACCAACGACGGCAGGGGCCACGGAACGGCACCCAACCCGGTGACCGGCGAGCCCTACGAACCCCATCTTGTGCCCCGGGGCGACTTCGGGCGGGTGATCGCCGAGTACTGGGCGGACGGTCCGGCATCCGAGACCCCGCCGGGGCACTGGAACACGCTGGCGAACGCCGTCTCGGATCACGCCGCCACCGACTTTCGCTATCGGGGCGGGGGTGAGCCGCTGGACCGGCTGGAGTGGGACGTGAAGCTCTACCTTGCGCTCAATGCGGCGCTGCACGACGCCGCGGTCGCTGCGTGGGGATGCAAGCGGGTCTACGACTACGTCCGCCCGATCAGTGCGATTCGCCATCTTTCCGGGGACCGCCGGCTGCCCGAGACTCCCGGTCTGGTCGAGGCGATCACCGAGGAATCGGCGGCGCCCGGGGGGCGGCACCGGGCTCTTCTGGAAGCCGGGGCCGCGGTGGGTGAGATCGCGATCCTCGCCTGGGGCGGGGAGCCGGACGACCCCGAGACCGAGGCGACCGGCGCCCGCTGGATCCTGGGCGAGGACTGGTTGCCCTACCAGCGGGACACCTTCGTCACGCCGGCGTTTGCGGGCTATGTTTCGGGGCACAGCACCTTCAGCCGGGCCGCGGCGGAGGTGCTCACCGACTTCACCGGGAGCGCCTATTTTCCCGGCGGCCTCGGCACCCACGCGGTCCCGGTCGGCGCGCTCGAGTTCGAGTTCGGGCCGTCGGTCCCGGTCACGCTCCAGTGGGCGACCTACTACGACGCCGCGGACGAGGCGGGGATCTCCCGGCTCTACGGGGGGATCCATGTTCCGGCCGACGATCTTCCCGGCCGGCTCATGGGCTCGGTGGCCGGGAAGCGGGCCTTCGCGCTGGCTTCGAAGTACTTCGATGGCAGCATCGTCCACGAGCCGATCGCGGCCCGGATCCGCCGCGAGGGCGGCAAGCTGGTCTTCGATGTCCGGGCGAATCCCGGCTTTTACTGGCAGATGCACACCGGCCCGTCACCCGCGCAGCTGAAGCCCGTGGGTTCCTACCTTCGGATCCATGAGCGCGAGTTCATCCGGGAGGTCGGCATCCCGAACGAGAGCGCGCGCTTCTACCGGTTCGCCCAGACCCCGACCCCACCCGCCGACTGAGGGCCTACCCCCGCCAAGTGGACGGAGCCGGCGTGGGGGCTTTCGACCCGCGTCCCGGCCGCGGGTCGCCGATGCCGCCCTTCCCGGCACGCGGATGATCACGGACCCTCCAGGTCGAGGGGATCCTGCCGCCGGAACTCTTCAAGCGACTGGCTGGGTCCCCCGACGCCGTCCGGAAGCGGACGCTTGGAGAAGGTTCCGAAGTAGAGCAGGCAGGCATCCCGCCAGCGGGTGGCGTCGCGTTCCTGAATCTCGAGGCGCTCGGCCACCTCGGCATGAATCTCGGGATCGATCTTCCCCTTGAGCCCCGACCACTTCTCGCGAGCCGCTTCGACCCAGTCGACCCCCCTCTGGTAGTGACGCGCGAGTTCTTCCCACAGTGTCCTGCCCGACTTCATTTCAAAGTCCCAGGGAACCCGGTGGAACCAGAGCAGGTACTCGTCGGGGCAGGTCGCGGGATCCGCGAACCGGGAACGGACCGCGGGATGGTACTGGGCGAGCGCGTTGCTGCCCTCCTTGGTCCGGTCGAATCCGATGCCCTCCTCGTCGGCACGGTGGAAGTAGGTGGGGTTCCAGTCGGGCCGGCCGAGGTGGTCGCACCAGGGCTGCGGACCGTAGTGGTGACCCTCCCACATCAGGTGGGTGAGGCCGAGGGGCATGGAGTAGTCGACCACCGCCTCGCGTGACTCGAGGAGCAGGCGCTCGACGGTGGCGGCGGCTTCCTCATCGCGGGTCAGGGTCATCGCGATCCATTCCCGTGCGATCGCCTCGGAGGTGAGATCGGGGTTCCAGGCAAGCCGGCCGAAGGCATACCAATTGGCCTGGGCGAGGGGGTGGCCGGTCCAGTTGCGGTCGCTGCCAGTGTTGGCGACGCCGGCGATGCCCGTCAGATTCTGGTCGAAGAGGCTGCCGTCGACCGTCGCGGTCACGGTGGATCCCGGCCCCTTCGCGTGGGTGTCGGCGTGCAGGAACTCGCGCCACATCGGGGCGAGGAAGGCGAGCTGCCACGAGTGTCCGAGGTACTCCTGGGTGACCTGCAACTCCGGCATCAGCTGGGTCTCGGCCATGCCGCCGAACAGGGGGTGGAACGGCTCGCGCGGCTGGAAGTCGAGGGGGCCGTTCTTGATCTGGAGGAGCACGTTGGAGGCGAATTCGCCGTCGAGGGGCTTCATCGCGTCGTAGGCCTGGGCGATTCGGTCGGAGCCGGGCTCCGGGTCGTAGACGAAGGCACGCCACATCACGACGCCGCCGTGCGGTTCGACGGCGGCGGCCAGCATGTTGGCGCCGTCGGCATGGCTTCGGCCGTAGGTCAACGGTCCGGGCTGTCCCTCGCTGTTGGCCTTGACGAGGAACCCGCCGAAGTCCGGGATGATCCGGTAGATCTCTTCGGCTTTGCGCTTCCACCAGGCGGAGACTTTCTCGTCGAGCGGGTCCGCCGTGGAGAGGCCGCCGAGTTCCATAGGGGCGGAGAAGCGGGCGCTGAGGAAGACGGGGATGCCATAGGGTCGGAATTCTCCGGCGATCGCCGCCGCCTTGTGGAGGTATTCGGGCTCAAGGCTGCGGGCGCTGGCGTTGACGTTGTTGAGCACGGATCCGTTCAGGCCGATCGAGGCGTTGGCGCGGGCGTAGTCCGCCAGTCGCGGATCGGTCACCTCGGGGAGTTCTTCCCAGTCCCAAAGCGAACGACCAGCGTAGCCGCGCTCGACGGAGCCATCGAGATTGTCCCAGTGGTTGAGCAGGCGGAGGCGGAAGCGCGGGCTCTCCATCCGGTCCAGCTTGTCCAGGGAACGGTGGACTTGGAGGTGGCGGAGAAATGCGAAGGTTCCGTAGAGCACCCCCCGGTCACCGGCGGAGGCGATCACGATCGCGGGGTGGCCGTCCACCTCCAGCCGGCGGATCAGGAAGCCCTCCTCGGAGAGGGTTTCGAGATCGTCGGCGAGATCGAGGCCGGCGATGATAGAGGAGCTCTCCGGAGTGCCGAGAACCAGAACGCCCTCCTGATCGACGGTCTCGACCGGGGCGAGGGCGGAACCCAGCATTCGCTCCGTGGCTTCGAGAATCTCGCGACGAGCCGTCTGCTGGAGGGCGCCCCGGGATGGAGCGCAAAGTGCCCGGAGCCCTTCTGCGACGCCTTGGATCTCGGATTCGCTCAGGGGAGGATGGCCGAGCCAGAGTTCATAGCCGTCCGAAGCCTTCAAGGGACTGGCGGCCGCGAGCAGGATCAGGAGGATGAATCGAAGCCCGGTCATGGTGGATACTCGCCGGGGACGGCGGCAAGCGGCTTCATCGAGCGGTGGCCCTCCTGAGGGCGGGGCTCGCGCGGTCGGAGTCGAAAGATCTTGAGCCTACCGTCTGTGCGTCCGCGATCGGGTCGTCCGGGCTGGCTCCGACGATCTCCGCATAGTGGAAGCTGGAGAAGTCGGCCGGGTGGGAGTTTCCCGTCAGGTCCTGGCAGCACAGTCCGACGAAGGCACCGGTGAAGCCGAGATGCTGGTAGTCGTCCGATAAAATCGTGGCGTCGAGGACAGGGCCGATCGGTTGCCAGTCGTCCTCGGCAATCGAGTATTCGAACCGGAGATCACCGCCCTTGAAGTGGAGGCGCATGCCGATCGGGCCGCTGTCAGGCACCGGAACATCCTCGGCAAGCACTTCCCCGCTGTTCCCGGCATCGGTCGCAATGATGTTCAGGTTGCGGCCGACGCGGTCGTCGTGGCTGAGGCGGAGGTAGTAGTGGTTTTCGGTGTCGTAGTAGGCGATCAGGCCGGCCATCTGCTGGAACGACTCTGGCTGAAAGTCGATCAAGGTGGACGCCGTGATGTCAAAGGCCTGCACCCGGCGGGCGATCAGGCTTTGGCGAAACACGCTGATGGTCGGCTCCTGGCCCCGGAGGCGGAGATGGCCGGGACGCTCGGTCAGGCTGAGCCAGTCCTCGGAGATCGGTCGGCGAAGGCTTTGGAAATGGCGGTCGAGTGAGGGCGAGTCAAATCGGCCGTTCCATTCGACCTCTTCGAAGGGAGCTGGATCCACTCCGGCCGGACCCTCAACACGCACCGCCGGCAGCGGTCCTCCCTCATCGAGCCGCAGCCACCCGTCGGCATCCCAGCGGCACCGCTGCAGGGCCGTCTCGCGCCCGAGCGTGCAATGCGAGCCGTCCACCGGGCGCCCGCACAGATGGGCGAGAAACCATTCACCGCCCGGGGTTTCCACCAGCGACCCGTGGCCCGCCTTTTGCAAACGAAGCTCGGGATGGCCGCGGGAGCTCAAGAGGTGGGTCTCGGGATGCAGCTCGTAGGGACCGTCGATGTTCCTGGAGCGAGCGAGGGTGCAGGCGTGATCGTACTCGGTGCCTCCTTCCGCGGTCAGCAGGTAGTACCAGCCGTCCCGCTTGTAGAGGTGAGGTCCCTCGACCAGCCCGCGGTCGGTGCCTTTGAAAATGTTGGTAGCCGGGCCGACGAGGCGTCCTTCGTCGGGGAGATACTCCTGAAGCATGATCCCGGCGAAGCGGTCGCGCCCCGTGCGGTGATCCCAGAGCATGTTCAGCAGCCAGCTACGGCCGTCGTCGTCGTGGAAAAGCGAGGGATCGAAGCCGCTGGCATTGAGAAAGACCGGGTCCGACCACGGACCTTCGATCGAGGGCGCGGTGACCAGATAGTTGCGCACGACCTTGTAGGCGTTTCCCTTCCAGGCCTTGACGTCGCTGTAGATCAGATGAAACAGGCCGCGGGCGTGGGAGAGGCAGGGAGCCCAGACTCCCCCGGAGTCCGGATTTCCGATCATGTCGAGCTGGCTGCGCCGATCGAGAGGGCGGGTGAGGAGCCGCCAGTGGGCCAGGTCTTTCGAGTGATGAATCTGGACGCCCGGAAACCACTCAAAGGTCGAAGTCGCGATGTAGTAGTCCTCTCCGACCCGGAGAATCGATGGGTCGGGATTGAAGCCCCGGAGAATCGGGTTGTGGATGGTCAGTCGGGACAAGGCGGAGCGGGTTGGAACTGAAACGTTTAATTAAGTCCGCTCTCTTGGCAAGGCTTTAGGTCGTCTGGCCCACGACGAGGCTGGGTCGATGGACCGAGGAGGGGAGCTGCGTGTCGGGTCCCTTTTGGATCATGGTCATTGCCATTTCACCGGCCTTGCGTCCCATTTCGTAGGATGGGATCCGCACGGTCGTGAGGTGCTGCCAAGAGCAGAATGAGCCGTAGTCGCCATTGAAGCCGGCGATGGCGAGAGCGTCCGGGATCCAGAGTCCACGGTCATAGGTCGAGCGGGCGACGAGGTTGGCCAGGTCGTCGTCGTAGGCGACCACCGCATCGAACTTCGAGATGAGTTCCCAGTCATCATCGTGAAGCGCGACCTCGGGGCCGACGACGTCGCTGGTCAGTACCGTGTGGAACTCGGGGCTCAGCTTGGCCTTTTTCATGGTCTCGCGGTAGCCCTTGGCACGGTCCTTGGCACTATGGTGCATCCGCGAGACGGGAGGACCTCCTTCGACGCGTCGGTGGAGGAAGAGGATCTTCCGGTAGCCCTTGTCGATCAGGTGCTGGGTGAGCTCCGCGGCGCCGCGCACATCGTCCACATAGACCGAGTTCGATTTGTGCCGGTCATTGATGAAGATGATCGGCATCTTGGTCGCCTCGATCTGGTCGTAGATCTGATGGGCGAGTTCGCTGTAGCTTTCGATGACGATCGCATCGAGGTTCCGCTCGGTGAAGACCCCGAGCATCGCCTTGCTGAGGTCCGCGAGGGTCGCGGGCAGACGGATCAGGGTCATGCGGAAATCGTGCTCCTCCGCGACGTCATGAACCCCGGCGAGGTATCCGCTCGGGGTGGGCGTGAGCAGCCCGGTCTTGGCCATGAAATAGCCGATGTTGTGAAAGCGGTTCGAGCGGATCGAGCGGGCTCCCGCGTGGGGCTGGTAGTTCAGGTCGCGCGCGACCTTCCGGACGCGCTCGATGGTCCCTGGGTTGAGCTTGATGTTCGAGCTCGGCTGAGGGCGGAGTGCCTGGGAGACGGCCGCGGTGCTGAGACCCGCGACGCTGGCGATGTCCTTGATGGTGATGCGACGACTGGAACTCATCGGCCTATAGGGTGCTTCGACGTCGGCCCGCTGCGGTCCAACCTGTGCGGTGGAAATCATAGGTGCCCGGTGCGTGAGGGTCCAGCCCCCGTTGTCATCGTGCCTGCTTCAGGAAGAAGAGTATCCCGAAGCGCGGAGGTTTCCGATGCTGCCGGGCCTTTCTAGGCTGGCACTTCCCCCTCGCCTGCGGGGCGTGACGTGGCGCGGCGGCGGGCTTCCAGCTCATCGCCCATCCGTTTTTCCACCGCCCGGGTGATCGGATAGAAGAGCATGAATCCCATCCCGATGGCGAAGCATCCGCCGGACCAGAACCCCACGAGGAGCCGGATGCCCTGCCGGACTTCGGGCAGGTTGGCTGTTTCGGGGCTGTAGTTGTAGAAAGCGAGAAGCCATCCCGCCAAGGCCCCGCCGATGCCGAGGCCGGCCTTGAGGGCGAATACCATCCCGGCAAAAACGAAACCGGTCGAGCGCCGGTGGGTCTTCCATTCGCTCCAGTCAGCGGTGTCGGCGATCATCGCCCAGAGCAGGGGAATCGTGGGGCCGTAGCAAAGGCTGGTGAGGAAATTGAGGAGGAACACCAGCGGGATGTCCTCCGGGCCGGCGATATAGACGAGGGATTGGAAAAAGGCCGCTCCCGCCAATCCGATGATGAACACCCACTTCTTGCCGAAGAGCCGGGCGAGGGGCTTGGCCGCCAGCACGCCGGCGATGTTCACCAGGCTGTTCATCATGTTCAGGACGCTGAAGCCGATCGCCCCTGGATCGTCTCCAGGCCTGAGGATGAGCCCGAAGAGGTCCAGGGCCCGGAAGCCTGCCGTCGGGTCGGCCACGGAAGCCGGCGTGGCGAAAAGTCCGATCCGCTCGATGAATGCGCGCAGCGCCTCGGGGTCGAGATAACTGGTCACGTGGGCGTAGCTGACGTTCCCCCGCAGCGCCAGCGTGATGAAGACGAAAAGGGTCATGCCGAACATCGCCAGCCAGGGACGGTTTTTCGAAACGTCCTTGAAATCCCTCGCGAGGTCCGGCTTTTGGCCCTCCGGTGGCTGAATGCGCTCCTTCACGCTGAAGAAGGTGATGACAAAAAACACCACCGAGATCGCGGCATAGATTGCGACCGTGATCGACCAGCCCTTGGCCGGATCGCCGTCGCCAAACTTCTGCACCAGCGGAAGCGTGAACCCCTGAACGATGAAGGCCGCGACCATGGCTGCGAAGAAGCGGTGGGAGGAGAGGCTGGTGCGTTCGATCCCATTGCCGGTGATCACCCCATTCAGTGCCGAGTAGGGTACGTTGTTCATCGTGTAGGCCATCATCAGCACCGTGTAGGTGATGATCGCATACCATAGCCGTGCCCCGTCGCTGAGGCCTGCGGGCACCGTGAAGGTCACCCAGAAAAGCAGGGCGAAGGGGACTGCCGACCAGAGAAGCCAGGGGCGGAACTTTCCCCAGCGGGTGTTCGTGCGGTCGGCGATGTAGCCCATCACCGGGTCGGTGATCGCGTCGCTGAAGCGGACGAGCAGCAGCATCCATCCCATCGCCGCCGCCGAGATCCCCATCACGTGAACGTAGAACGCCGTGGGGAACACGATGAACATCTGGAACACGAAGTTCGCCGACGCATCACCCAGGCTGTAGCCCACCTTTTCCCGGAAGCTGAGTTTGGTGGAAGTCTGGCTCATGGAGAGGGTCGATTGCCGCGCCGGTCCCAGCTCGCTCCGACAACGCCGAACCATAGGGCGCTGCCCGCTGCAGCGGAATCTGCGTCGCTCTCCCTCTCGATTCGCAAAGCCTCTTGCAAGAAAATAAAACGTTCTATTCAGTCGGATCGCAGGGTTTTCCTTGGCGGCGTGCCGTGGTCCGTTGACTACCCGGAATCTGCAGTGATGCGCGTCGAACGACCCTTCCTAAGCACGGGTTCAGCGGATTGCGCGGCTTGTTGACCTTTGAGGCCTGCGGGATGGTGCATTTAGAGCTTTTCGTCTGTTGAGCGGATCGTCGCTGGCTGCGGGCTCAGCCTGTCACCTTTGGAGTGAAGGCGAGCAGGCGGAGATGACTCGCCAGCGAGCATTTCACGATCCAAGCGCCCCGTGCACATCGAACCAATGTTCGCGACCACGGACCTCCAGATGGATCAGATGGCGGTGGCGAGTGTCGGTCTCACTCGCCCCTGAGATGATCCGACAGCGGATAGAGCCGGGAGTTGGTGGCCTGCATGCTGCGTGCCAGCTCGTCGTAGGGATCGTATTTCAAATCCACCACCCTCTTGTTGCTCGACTGGCCTTTGGTCTTCAGCGGGCCGTCGTCGATATAGCGAAACCAGTGCCAGCCGACGGCGTTGCGGTTCCGCAGCCGGCGGATCGTGAAGTTTTCATAGAAGCTGCCGCGGTCCCGCTGGGTGGGCACGGTGAAGAGCCCCCTTGGTGTTGTCGAGCTCCCTGTCGTGGCGGTCGTCGTCTTCGTCATCCGAGTCGTCGTCCGGGTTGAGGAGCGCATCGAGGTCGGCTGGCTCGAAACCGGCGAGGATCGTGTCGAAGTCCGCCGCCTTCCACTCACCGGCGATCTTCTCCAGCTCGTTGAGGTCGACTGTCGAAAGTTCGGCCAGGCGGTTGTCGGCGACGAGGACCGCCAGCTCGTCGTTGTCGTCGGTGAAATCCTGGAAGTCGACGGGCACGACCTCGACACCGAGGTGCTTCGCAGCCATCAGCCGGCCGTGTCCGGAAACGATCAGACCGCTGCGATTCGAGACGGTGATCGTCTGCCGCCACCCGAAGTAGCGGATGTTCTTGGCGAGCAGCTCGACCTGCCGCTGCGGGTGGGTGTTCGGGTTGCGCGGGTTGGGCTTCAACTCGGCCACCGGCACGAGCTGATCGAAACTGCACCAGACCTCGATGCCGTTGGCGAGGGTGCGGGCTTTTGCGGGATCGGCCATCGCCACGGTCGCCGCTGTCAACGGTGACCATCATCGGGTGTCTCCGGTGCCGGGCCAGCGGAGGCATTGGCATGGACGGTGCCGGCATGGACCGGATCGGTAGGATATTGGACATCCTGAATCAGGTTGGCGACGGCCACGGAGCCGCGACGGTAGACGGTGACGGCGAGCAATTCGCCGTCGACCATCACCGCCCAGTAGCGCGAGGCGTAGCCGTCAGGTTTTCGGTAGCGGGTGACTTCCACCTTCATCAGAAGTTATAGTCGTGGAACTGGTGGCGACCGGGAACGACACGCTCGTTGTTGGTCGTTCGGTAGCGGCCGTCCTTGCGGAGGGATGCGCGGTGGACGTGCCCCTCCGGATTCGGGCGGTAGGTGTAGTGCTGGCTGGCGTTGTTCACGCAGTGGCCGGCGAATCCACCCGGAACGATCTCGGGCTTCCAGTCGTCGAGCGTGGCGACGTCCTCCCGCAGGTGGATCGTCTTCCCGCTCGCGCTGACCTTGATGACCGTGCATGCGGTCCGGTCGGAATAGTGGCAGACGGTGGCACCGTCGCCGACCTTGGGTGTCCAGTCGCTCATGCTTCCCCCTTCCAGTTCTCGCGGCGGGCGCGGGTTTTGACGCTGTTCGGCGACAGGTTGAACTCCCGGGCGGTTTCGCGGAGGTTGCCGCACTTCTTCCAGTGGGCCTGGACCTTCGACCATAGCTCGTCGCCGTGGCCGGGGTTACCGACCTTTGCGTCGGGCTCTGCCTTCTTCTTCGAGGGCTTCACTTTCGGCTCAGAGGCCGGGGCGGTGGCATCGAAACGTTCGACCTTCGGCTCGGGTTCGGGGGCCTTGAGGGGCACGACGTTGGCTGCGGAAGTGACCTCGCCAAGGATCTCGGCGACGATCTCTCGGATCAACGGGACCGGGATCTCGGTGATAGTGAAGACCAGTCCGTTGAGGCTCTTGCGGCCGACGGCATCCTTGAGGTGCTTCAAGGCAGCTCCGCGGGTGCGTCCCTGGTAGCGGCCTTCGAACAGGGTGGTGTCCTTGTCTTCGCAGACGATCCAATACAGTTTGTCCATGGTAGGTTGGGGTTAGCGGTAGGTGGTGACCTTTCCGGTTTCGTCGATCTCGACCTGTGCGAGTCGTAGGCCGGTCTTGAGCCGTTTGCTGAGGTAGGCGGTGTATCCGCCGCCGTGTTCGGGCGGGGTCGGGACGATGCGCACGACGCGGAAGCCGTTGCGTTCGAGTTTGGTGATCGCCTCGTTCAAGGCGGGTGGCAGGTGGTTCATTGTTGTTCGGGGTTGGGGTTGGCCGCCGGACCGATCCAGCGGAGGAGATGGGAAGGGGCCCGCTCGACGAGACGGGCGCCGACGAGGAGCTCGATGACCTGCTCGTATTGCTGGAGGGTCATCACGCCCATGAGTCGGGGGTATAGGTGTCCGCTGGGGACTTGGCGGAGGTCGCGGATCGCTTCGGCGACGGCTTGGGCGACATGGACGACGGCGATGGCTTCGGAGGTCTTGCTCATGACTGGCTGTCGTTGAGGGGGCGGTTGATCTGGATGGTCCGGCCCTTCGTCTGGCCGGCGGTGTAGCTGCGTGCATCGACGTGGCGGCTGCGGGACTTGCGGGTTCCGACCTTGCCGTAGGTGTGCTCGACGAAGCGGGTGATGGCGGCGCCCCGGTCGACCACGACCAGCGCGTAGGACTGGCGGGCGTCGCTGGCGTAGGACTGCTCGGCGCGTTGCTTCGCCGCAGTCAGTTCCGCATGGAGTCCGTCACGCAGGCCCCGGTAGTAGGAGGCCCGGTCCGGTTTGGCGGTGGTCCGTTTGAACTCGTTCCAACAGCGGAAGAAGGTCTCGCGGAGGTAGCTCAGGGCGAAGATCGCGAAGTCGACATCGGCGGGCGTCCCGATGATGTCGACGGGCGTCTTGCGATGGCCGTGCATCAGGATGATCCGGACGTTGAAGTGGCTCTGCAGGAGCGAGAGGATCAGGAGGTTCGCCGGGTTGAGGGACCTCGGCAGCTCGTAGAGTCCCTTGGTGACATCGATGCCCGGTCGGTCGTCGCCGGCCTCCATGCGGAGCAGGGCCGAGTCGATGTTGTGGCGGGTCATCAGCTCCTGAGCCTTGGCCAGCGCCACCTTGGCCTCGTTCTCGATGGCACCGCGTGACCGGTCGGCCAGGCGGAGGAGCTTGCGGATCTTGTCGAGGATGTCGGGGTCGGACGGGGATGGTGGTTTCATCATCCCTCATCTGCCTGTCAGAGCGGGTGAGTCCATATCTTTCGGACTCATTCTGTCGCCACTACAGAAATCGTAGTTAGCCATGGACATCGGGTGCCGATCTGGCAGAGCAGCGACCATGGCATACCACCTCATGGAACCACGCTTCCCGCTCGGGAAGGTCGTCGCGACGCCAGGAGCCTTGGCCCTGAACGTCGACCTGAACACCTACATGCGCCGCCACCATTGCGGCGACTGGGGTGACCTCTGTGACGAGGACAAGCAGGCGAACGAGGAAGCGCTCGCCGAAGGATTCCGCTTGCTGAGCTGCTACCAGGTCGGCGACGGGAAGCGGATCTACATCATCACGGAACACGACCGTTCGGTGACGACGGCGCTGCTTCCGGAAGAGTATTGATAAAGGCGACGATCTTCTCGATCACGCCGATCTCGAGCTGCTTCTCGGTGAGCCGTAGGACCGTCCAGCCCTCCATCGCGGCTTCGAGATACTTCTCGGCGTCCTTGGCGTAGCCCGCGCCGCGGTTGTGGCGACCTCCCTTCCGGGAGAAGATGCCGCCCTCGATTTCGAGAAGCGTGCGGCTCGGCAGGTGGGCGAAGTCGGAGCGCCATTTCCGGGTCGGATGGAAGTGGAACTCGCGTTCGAGCTCAGGTCCCTGGGCGACGCGCCAGAGGAAGGCGAAGCGGTCTTCGAGGGTGGATCGGGCCATGGTGACCCGGCCGGAACGTCAACCGCAGGGAAGTAGTAGAAACCAGCGACTGAAACTTCCCACTTTTCCCACTTACAGCGAGAGAAGTGTCGTGCCTCCGATCGTCGCAAGACTCGGAGAATCAATGGATCGGAGCCCGATCACGTTCGCCGCGACCCCCGCCGTTATGTGGGAAATCGCAAATGGCGCATTTCACGGAATTTGGACGCCGGTGGGGACATCCCGGCGTGAAGGGGCTTCCCTAATAGATTCCTTTATGCAGGGAGCGGCAGCTTCCGGCAGGCGGAGGTGATGCTGTGCATGAATTACGTCGGAAGTAGTAGCAGATGACGTGAGCTTGCCGGTCTTCGCTGTTCACTTCTCCGCCCACGACTTCCCGATGCTGGCCTCGACCTCGATGGGGATCTCGGGGAAGAGGTCGGACATCGCCTCGGTCATGGTGTCGATCATGAGCGTGCGGATGGCTTCGGCATCCTGCTCGGGGCACTCGACGACCAGTTCGTCATGCACGGTGGAGACGATGCGCGCGTCTTCGGGCAGGCGTTCACTGAGCAGGACGATGGCGTATTTGATGCCGTCAGCGGTGCTGCCCTGGATCGGCGTGTTGACCAGGGCGGTGAAGCAGTCCCAGTTGCTGGCATCGCGGGGGATCAGGCGCCGTCGACCGATGCAGGTCTTCACCCATTCCGGACACTGGTCAACGTGCTGCCACGCCTTCCCATGCCAAACCTTGAGGGCCGGGTAGGTCTTGAAGAACTTCAGGCGGAAGCGGTGGGCTTCATCGACGCTCATGTCGACGCCGTAGCTGTTACGGGCGTAGCGTGCTAGGCCTTCGTCGCCCTGACCGTAGAGGTTGCCGAAGTTGATTGCCTTGGCCATCTGGCGCTGATCCTTCGTGACTTCGGCCATGTCGATTTCCTGCATGGCGGCCGCGGTGAGGGCGTGGAGGTCGGTGCCGTCCTTGTAGGCCTGGATCATCTTCGGTTCGTTGGCAATCGCCGCCGCGGCCCGGAGCTCGATCTGGGAATAGTCGGCGACCACCAGCCTGCGTCCCGGACCGGCGACGAACGCCTCCCGGAGGTCGCCACGGCCGATGTTCTGGAGGTTCGGGTTCTTGGACGAGAAACGCCCGGTCGCCGTGCCGGTCGGCTCGAACCGCCCGTGGATACGTCCGTCGGCGGCGACGTGCTTGATGAGGGCTTCTGCCTGTTCGACCCGTTTCTTGGCGGTGCGGTGACGCAATAGGAGCGGGACGAGTGGGTTTTCTTCCACCCGCTTCAGGTCCTCGGCCCGGGTCGACTTGAGCTTCAATCCCGCCTCCTGAAGCGCCTTGAGCAGCTTGAGCGGACTGGCGAGGTTGAGCGAGGGCGCACCCAGCGCGGCACGGAGGTCGTCGGCAGCCTGTTCCGCGATGACGCTCTGCTCGGTGACGATGACCTCCAGCTTGCCGCGATCCACCCCGATGCCGGCGGCCTCCATGTCGACCACGCACGGGAGCAGCTGCCGTTCGAGCATCCAGACCTCGTCGAGGCCGCTGATCTCGATCTCGTGCTCCAGCGTGCCGGCGAGATCATGGAGGTGGGCGACATCACGGCTGGCGTAGGCGAATTGCTCGGTGGAAAGCATCATGGCGCCCCAGTCCGAGTGGCCGAGGTCCTTTCCGGGCTCGATCTGAAGATGGCGCCACAGGCAGTCGTTGAGCTTGTGGCCCCGTTTCAGACCGGCGGTGAGCAGCCGCGAGGCGGTCATCGTGCATACGACCTTCCGGGGATTCACGCCGCATTTCACGCGCAGCCACAGCAGGTCGAACTTGGCGTTGTGGGCAGCGATCTCGGCACCCTCCAGCACTGTCTTCAGCGGACCGAGCTCATAGCCGAGCGTCTTCAGGTCGAGCATCCAGACCGGTCCCCGGTGGCCGGCGACGGTGAGCAGGCGGATGTCACCGCGGAACGGATCGAGGGCCCCTCCCTTCTTCGGACCGTAGGTTTCGAGGTCGAGGGCGATCCGGTGCTCACCGGCCAACGCTTTGGCAACCCGCTCCAAGTCCTTGAGATCGGTGCAGAAGATCGACTCGCGCGGCGGGTGGGGAGGTTGGGGCGATCGGTGATGTGCGTCTATGCTCTCTCTATGTACTGTACTCTTTTCACACCACTCACTCTTCTCTTCGGAAGGCTCGGAAACCTTTTGCAGGGTATGAACCTCCCCAACATCCCCAACCTCCCCACGGAGGAGGTGATCGAGGTCGATGGGATTGGTGGGTGCCGGTTGGGTGAACATGACCCGCTGCCGCTCGCTCTTGGCATTGTCCTCGATGAGCAGCTGGATCCCTTCGAGGTGGCGTCCGCGAAACTGCCGTAGCGCCTTGCCGATCCGGACCTTCGCCGAGCGGGAGCTGAGGTCGCCGTCCTGGGCGAAGAACGTGAGCTCGTCGCAGTCGGTGGCCGCCTCGAGGAGCTCGAAAAGCCGGGATTTCTCGATCCAGGCGTCCGGGTGGTTGTCGAAGCCGATCCGGAAGACCGCCCGCATGGCCCGCTCCTGGCGGTCGCCGCCGAGGTCCTCGACGTGCTCGTGGGGCAGGCACGGGTCGGGCAGCCCGCAGCTCGTCATGATCCCGCCGACGACCCGCGACCACTCCGGGAAGGAATTGAACGGGGTCGGTCCCGGCGGGCACCCTTGGTTGATCCAGTGCTGGACGAGTGCGGACACCGCGCCGAGGAGCAGCGGGCGGTTCTCCAGCACCCAGCCGTGGAGGTCGGGGCGGGTGAAACTGCGGCCGTTCGGGTTCTCGTCGTAGAACTGGAGGGCGATCCGGCGGGTGCGAGGTTCGACGTCCTCGCGGAAGGTCAGCCCGACGTTGGCCGAGAGGCTGAACTCGATCTCGTTGGGCATGACGAGGTCGGCCTTCGCCTCGGTGCTACCGAGGTTGCGCGCCGCGAAGGTCTTGGAGGTGATCGCACCGATGAAGTGGGCGTCCTGGATGTGCCCCTGGCAGTTGGCGAAGTGCATGATCCGCCGGCCCGACATCATCGCGGCGGTGATCCGCTTGCGGGTTTCTTCACTGTCGCGGTCGAGAGGGGCGTCCTCGCAGGTCCGGCCCTCGTAAATGAGGTGGGTGACACCGGCGAGGTAGTCCTTCCCGGCCCGCGGACGGTTGGCGGCAAAGTGCCACAGCGGAAACCGGGCGTCCCAGCCCATCAACCCCCGGCAATAGGGGGTGATCACCCGGGCCAGCGCGTGGGTGACGCTCTGCTCGTCCTTCCAGCAGAACTCCCCGTGGACGTCCTTGAGGATGTCGATCGCTTGGTGCAGGCCCATCGGCTTCGGCTGCGGGGCGTCCGGTGGGCAGTAGGAACGAAACCGGGAATCGTATCCCGGTTCGGGGAACAGGATCTCCGAACCGCGAGCGATGGGGAGCCGGATGTCGAGGATGCGGATGATTTCGGGCAGCTGGGTCCGGAACTGCGGAGCAGCCATGAGCTTGCCAGCGCACTCGCGGGACATGCTCTTCGCGTGAAATTCGAAGTCGCCGTCGTCGTCCTGCACCAGGATCCCGGGTTCGACGAACTTCTCGGCGGCGGTGACGGCCTCGACCGGCTGGACCGGCGCGAAGACGAGCGAGCTCACTTTCTCGGTGATTTCGCGCATCTCGACCGAGCAGACATGCGCGCCCTTCCGGAACCACTGCTTCCGCGGGCCGATGGCGGCACCCATCTCGGCGGCGAATTCGGAATCCGGGCGTCCCAGGCCCGGCAGCAGGATACGCGGGCGTCCATCCATGTTCTCCTGGCCCGCCTCCCACTGGCGCATGCGTCCGCAATGGCTGGCGACCAGTCCCGGCTTCCTCTCCTCGAGCCACTCGACGAGGCTCTTGAAGTTCCGTTCGGCACAGTGGGCGTGGAGGCACTTGAAGGCGGGGAGGCGCTCGGGCGGGTTGAACACGATGGTGCCGCTGTCGGCGGACAGATCCGCAGTCCCGCTGTGGTGCTCGGCCCACGGGCAGCGCACCGACCACTTGTGATCGTCGGGATCCAGGCACTCGCCGAGCAGGTCGGCCTCCTCGAGCGCCGCGACCAGGTCCAGGCTGCGGAGATCCTCCTTCCAGTCCGCCAGCCAGCTCCGGTCCTTCTTCCGCTTCTTTCCCTCGACGCCCCCGCCACCCTTTTCACGGAACCCGAACGAGGCTTGGAGGTCAGCCCACGAGACCAGCGGGATCTCGCCGGTGACCTCCCAGTGGTATTGGTGGCCGCTGGCGTGAACCGAGGGCGAGAGCACGATCGTCAGCCCGGCGAAGAACAGCTCGGCGGTGATCGTCTCGCTGATCTCGCTCACCAGCGCCGACTTCGCCATCAGGACGGACGCCGGCAGGTCCCGGCAGCGGAAGACCAGGTGGACTCCGCCACCGGTCCGCTCGCGCGGCACCTCAGCCAGCCCCGGCACGCCGGCCAGCCATTCCATGACCGATGCGCCCTTGTCCGCCTTCGAATCCAGGTCGACGTGGACAAAGTCGCCGTCGATGGCGCATCCAAGGTTGTATTCCTTCTTCCCGCCAAAGTAGCGGGCGATGAATTCGGGCGTGGCGTCCTCCAGCGTGTGGTGCTTCCAGCCCTTGAGGACCGCCTTCTTGCCCCGCTCCCTGCCGCGGCCCTGGGTGGGTCCGTAGAGCGGCTGGATTGCCCAGCCCAGCGCCTCGACGTAATACTGGGCCGCCTCGAAGCGGCCCAGCTCGTTGATGTGGGAGGGGATCGCGGGGCCGATCGCGGCGGCATCCTCTTTTGGTGTCGCCTCCTCGCTCACGGTTGCTCCTCCCCGGTCGTGGCTTCGTCACGGATGGCGGCACCGCCGACGGTCAGGGCGTCGAGGGCACGGTCGAGGTCGCTCTGGCGGTAGCGCAGGGCCCGGCCGATCCGGATGAACGGGATCAGCCCCTGGATGCGCCAGGTGTAGAGCTGGCGTGGCCGGATGCGGAGGTATTCGCAGGCTTCGAGGTCGGTCAAAAGCCGGTCGGCACGGCGGGCGGAATCAGGTTGCTTGGACATGCCACCAGCCGCGTGTCAACTTGCGCGAGCTGCCGAGGGGTGGATTTCATTGCGTAATGAACTTTCCGGCTGGAAATCCGTGAACGTTCACAAGTTTCCGGGGGCGGGGAAAGCTCTGCCCGCGCAGAGATTTGGGAAGAAAAGCCGCGCTTCCGTTGGCCCGGATTTGTCAGCGCGGGATGACAAATGACAGCCGATCGGCCGAGATTTTCGGCACACGCCGAGATTACTTCCCGGGTAGAGATTGTTCTGACGTAAGAACAGCCCCCCGTCGGCTGGCCATTTTTCTGCGCGCGCAGAAACTTTCCGCTCGAGCGGAAATTCTTGGCGCCCAGAAAATGTGTGATCGGTCACACAATTCGAAGTCGCTGGCCCATTTGTCCTGCCGGCAGGACAAGCTTCGCGGGGGATCCGCGCGGCAATTGTCATGTCGGGATGACAATCTGGGGCACCATCAACTGCCTGAAATCTACTTACGTAAGTAGGTTTCAGCCGCTCGAGGGTCGCCAAAGCCTGCCGTCCGTCTGGTGGCGCCACGAGGTTCCCGTCGAGCGTAGACAACCATTTGTCCGCACGCGCAGACAATCGGCGGTTACTTCTACACGTGTAGAACGAAAGCCCGCTGCCGTAGCGGGGCTGACGCAGGCGGGGCGCGTGAATCTTGTGCGCGCGTACAAAATGGGCTTCCCGCCTGGCAGCCAGCGAGAGGCAGAATCTTAGATCGATCTAAGGTTCTCGGCGGGGCCCGGCACCGGGAGATTTTCCCGACGACAGGAAATTTCGTTCCGGAACGAAAATGTTGATGCGCATCAACGACCGCCGGCGGCAGGAGGCGGTGGATCGAGGAGGTGGCAATTTTTTTGCGCGCGCAAAACAAGGCACCCCGGCCGAGGCGAAGGCTTCGTGGGGAAATCGTCTTTGCGCAAAGACAAAGGGCACTGGATCTGGAACGGAGGGGGTGACTGGCCGAAGCGTGTAGACGGCTACACGTTCCGTGAGCCCGGGCACTGAGGACCGGGGCTGGAATTGTTTATTCGCATAAACAATTCGAGCTCCCCCTTCGTCGTGGCGCCACGACAATCTTCCCAGATGCGAATCCTTGCAACGCCGGCACAATCAGCCTGCTCGGATGCAGGAGATGGGCGTCGCAATTGTCTGGCCGGCAAGACAATCGGCCGCTTGTCGTTCCGGAACGACAATCCCGGAGTGGAGGCCGTCGGCGGCTTCGCGAAAGGCAAGATCTGCGGAGTGGTCGTTTAGTTGACTAAACGTCTGAAACTCCCGGGGTAGGGTGGTCGTGGGCAAATTCTCGTTGCGTAACGAGATTTCCTCCTGCCGGCAGGAGATTTTTTGGCCGGCAAGAAAAATGGGACAATCTTCGACCGATCTAAGAATCGCCTCGGCCTCAACCTGCCTTCCGGCGATGCGCCTCGACCGCCCGTCGGATCCGCTCCCGGATCGGCCAGGGGAGCTCGTTCGGCACCCAGCCCTCCGGCGGCGTGATCGCGAACCACGCCTTCGCCGACTCCTCGTCGACTACCGCCCGGTAGTGGCGGAAGACCTGCTTCGGCGAGTTGCCAGCCTCCAGAGAGGTCCGAGCGACGTCCCCGGTCTCCGCAACCCGGTAGCTGATGAAGGAGTGTCTGAGCCCATTCTGACGCCATCCGCCCGGGATCCCGGCTTTCACGGCCACGTCGCCGAGCGCCCCCGAGGAATCCCGAATCGGGACGACCGGCCCCTGCTCATCACGCCACGGGGCAAGCCATGCCTTGAGGTTCTCGCTGAGCGGGACCAGCCGGCGCGCCCGGGTTTTGGCGATCCGACCGGAGATCTCGATGTGGCCCCGGTCCCACTTGATGTCCTCCCAGCGGAGCTTGCAGATCTCGGCATTGCGAATCCCGGAGAAAGCACCGATGGCCATCAACGGCAGAATCCGCGCATGGGCGGCGAGCAGGAGCTTCTGCATTTCCTCGGGCGTGAAGATCTCGATCTCCTTCTCCGGGACCTTGAAGGTCTCGCTGAGCTCGGCCGCCGTCTTCCGGTCCGGGTCGATGTAGCCCTGCTTCTTGGCGAACGAGAACATCGTCACGATCGTCCGGCGAAGGCAGTTCTTCGAGACCGGAGCCAGCGTGGTGAGGCTGGTCAGGAACCCGTTGATGTCGGCCACCGTGATCTCGGAGATCTGTCCGGGCAGACGCTCCGTGAAGCGCTTGAGGTTCTGGCGGCAGGAATTCACGTAGGCTTGGCTGACCCCGCTCGCGGCACGGGAGGCGACGAACTCCTCCGCGACCTCGGCGGTAGTGCGAGGAGGGAAGGAGTTCTGCTGGGCCTCGGTGTGACCTTTGACCGCCTCGCACAGCGGGATCTCGCCGGCCAGCTTCCGGGCGTGGACCCATTCCTCCATCGCTACGGTCAGCGAGAGGTCGAAGCGGGCGGCGAGTTGCTCACAGTATCGGAGCAGTTCGATGTCCCTGCGGGTCACCTCGTCACCGGTGGCGATGCCGTTGGTGAGCCGAACGGTGATCTGCTGGGCGACGACCTGGGCTTCGTCCGGGCAGGAGATGCTGCGCCTCCGTCGCCGGCCGCCCTCCTTCCAGGCGAGCGTGTGTTCCGAGTATCCGTCGGCGCGGGTCATCGTGTAGATCTTCACAGCCGCGGGGCCGGTTCCGATCTGGATCACGCTGTTGCGTTTCTTCCGTTTGCGCGGGTTCATCGAACCCTTCGCCGGTGTCAACTTGTCGGAATTTTTGTCCGAAGGATTCGCCCTCGGCGGCTTCGGATTCCTGCGAGTTGCTTGCTTGGAGCGGGTTACGGGATTGCTCCCACCCTCTCCGCCAGACCCCGCTCCCGGCTCACCCGGGAGCGGGGTCTGGCGTTTCCGGGGTGGGTGGAGAAGGCCGAGGAGCGGAGCGAGACCGGGTTTGAATGCGGCAAGCCGATCGTATCGGCGGCGTCCATCCCGGCGCGCAGCGCCGCAGACCGGCATGGCGTGAGGAGCGCAGCGACGAGGGCAATTCGGGAAGCCGTCGGTGACGGCGACCTTCATGGGCGAGCGGTGCGAGCGAAACTGGAATGGCCGGAGCGGAGCGGCGGCAATCCCACCCTCTCCGCCGAGCGCGAGACGACCAACTCACCGGTAGAAATCGATCCACTCCAGTACGAGTGGCAGCTCGGGGTCGTCGATCAGCTCCTTCGGGATTTCGACGTCGAAGAATCCGTCGGTGAGAGGAATCGTCTCGGGTCGGCTGGCGTCGTGCCTCACGATCCGGAGCGAATCCCGGAGGGCGTCGCCGGGCGCCACCGGAACCTCCTTGCCCTCCGGGAGGCGCGACACACGAATGCGGTGGGGTGGCGTGCTCGAGACCGACCAGCGGAGCGCCGTGTCGCCGGACTTCACCTGCAGCGATTCGAGGCCGCCAAGGTGGAGTCGCAGTCGCAGGGCCCCGGGCCAGCCTCCCTGGCCGGGGCGCAGGCGGACGGCGCCAATGCCTTTCGGGTCGTGGACCTCGAGTCGGATGGCGTCGCCCTCGGAGGTCATGCGGAGTGTCGGCTTGCCACGAACGATCTCGCTCTCGAGCCCGCCTGTCGCCGGAGCGACCAGCGGGATGTGGATGTTGAAGCTGAGATGCCCCTGGAAGGGGTCGCGAACGGCGGCGGCGGCGAAGAGCACACCCGGCTCGCCGGAGGCATCGAAGAGCAACTGCGGACGCTCAAGATTGGCCAGCTTCTGGAACGTACCGTCCGGCTTGCGGAACTCACGGAGGGAAACCAGGCGATGGCCGGCCGGTTTCCAGTCGGCCCAGCCCTTCTCCGAGGTGACCAGCGCCAGCGCCCCGAACTGCGGCGTCAGCTCGCGGGTCTTGCGGGCGAAATCCTTGACGATCGCGTAGTAGCGGTCGCGGCGGGCGTCGTACCAGAAATACGGATCCTCGGCGGAGTAACGGGCGTCGGTGAGAGCCGGGCCGGCGAGCGTGAAGGGGCCGGCGGGACCGTCGGCGACTGCGACCCAGTGAATCATGTGGCCGCCGGTCGGAGCACTTCGCGCCTTGAACATCAGGAGGTATTTTCCGTCGCGTCCGAGGGTTACCGAGGGGTTCACCGCCCGGCAGAAGGTGTGTTTGCCGTCGGGCGCGATGAGCGGTGCGTCGAGCCGGGTGAAGCGGCCGGCGACGAGATCGGCGACCGAGTCGGCGACGACGACCCCCGTGCGCTGTCCGTCGGCGAGGCTCATCCATTCGTCCGGATGCTCCACCGGGCGGGTGGCGACGTGGTAGAGGTAGACCTTCCCGTCGAAGCGCCGGACGTGGGGATTGTGGGCGTTGAGGTGGTCCCAGCGCTCAGGCTCGCCGCTGCCTTTCAGCACCGTGCCCAGCGGTCGGTAGGGGCCGGCGGGCGAGTCCGAGACCGCGGCGGCGATCTCGCTGTACTTCAGCCACCCGCGCATGTCCTTGAAGAGGGTCGATTCGCCCTCGGGCCGACCCTTCATGCCGGCCGGCCAGCGGGCGTAGAAGAGGTAGTGGCGCCCGTCCTCGCCGCGGATCGGGCTGCCGCCCCAGACATACCAGCCGTCTTCGCGAAGTTGCTGGTCCGGGGTCACGGTTCCGAGCCGCGCCTGGAGGTCGAGGGTGTCTTCGGCGACGAGCGGGACGACGAGCAGCCATCCCAGAAGCAGTCGGGAGATCATTAGGAGGAAACGGTCGGAAAATCCGGAATCTGGCAGGCTGTGCCGAAGCTTCAGGGAGTTCTCTTCGCCGTCTCGCCGTCGATCCATTGGCTGCCGATCAGGGTCGCCCGCGGGTGGTCCGGGATCCCGCGCTGGTTGGAGTGGATCATCGACACGAGCATGTCGACGGCCGCGACTCCGACCCGGTCGTTGCGCTGGTCCATGCCGGCCCATTCGGGATGGGCGTCGCGCCATTCATACTGGATCAAGCCGACATCCTCCGGCACCCGCATTCCGAGTTCGCGAAGCCAGTCGTGGACCTCGTGGTAGAGGGTGAAGATGACGTCCGAGCGGTTGGCGTGAAGCCACTTGGCGAAGCGGTTGCGGTCGCCCCGCGCCGCCGCGACGTCGTGGAAGGGGTCGGTGCGTTCGGCGGCGGGCAGCAGACGGTTCTGGGCGGTGAGGAAGCCGGCGGTGAGGCGGCCCTCGATGAGGTCATCGATGACGCCGTCGAGCACCAGGCCCGGCCGGCGGTAGCCCAGCGCGAGGGCTTTCTCGAAGGCCGTGAGGGCCAGGGTGTGGTGATCGGAGCAGGCGTAGGAGAGCGCCGGCTCACGGGTGCGGACCCCGGTCACCAGGGCGGGGAATTCCTCCCACAGTGGCCGGAAGCGCGGCGGCAGGCGGTTGCTCTGCATCAGCCCGACCAGCAGCGCCCCACGGATGTTGCGAGTGCGGAAGATCGACTGCCAGCGCTCCACCGGCAGCGCCGGATCGTGGAGCCAGAATTCGTCCAGGGCGTAGCCGAGTTCACGGGCCCGCTGACGGCAGCCGGCGACGTAGGCCGGGAGGGTCGGATGCTCTGTGAAGGCGTGGCGGCTGCCGTTGACGTTGATGAGCGCGAGCGTTGCCTGAAAGCCCTGGCTTCGCGTCTGCCGCAGCTCGGCCATCAGGTGCGCGACGGTCGGGTTCAGCTGGTAGCCCAGGCGTTTCGCCGCCGCTTCAATGAGGGCACGCGTCGCCTCGGACACGCGCGGACTCCCGCGCAAGGCGAGACTCACGGTGTTTTTGGAAAACCCTGCCGCCCGAGCGACATCGGCCATCGAGGGGTTCGACATCCGACGTCATTTTCACACGGAGATCCAGCGAGGTCCACCCGATTGTATGACTGTCATATCAGGAGGGTCTTCACGGGCGGGCCGGCGATATGTTTTGAAGCAGGCGTCATGCCATTCACGATCGGACTCGACTACGGAACGAACTCGGCGCGCGCGCTGGTCGTTGACACCCGGAACGGACGCGAGCTCGGCACCGCGGTGGTGGATTATCCGTCGGGTCATCAAGGCATCCTGCTCAACCCGTCGGATCACCACCTCGCCCGTCAGAGCCCGGCCGACTACGTTCATGCGCTGGAGAAGGCGACGATCGAGGCCATCGCCGAGGCGAAGCAGGCGGATCCGTCCTTTTCCCCGGACCAGGTCGTGGGCATCGGCATGGACGGCACCGGTTCGAGCCCCATTCCGGTCGATGCGGACAACGCGCCGCTCGCCTTCCAGGATGCCTTCAAGGACAACCTCGCCGCGCAGTGCTGGCTGTGGAAGGATCACACCAGCATCCCGGAGGCCGCCGCGATCACCGCGAAGGCGGCCGAGCTGCGCCCGCAGTATCTCGCGAAGATCGGCGGCACCTACTCTTCGGAGTGGTTCTGGGCGAAGATCTGGCACTGCCTCAAGGTCGATCCCGCGGTCTTCGACGCCGCGCATTCGTGGGTCGAGCTGTCCGATTTCATCCCGGCGGTGCTCGCCGGCGTGAGCGATCCGAAGCAGATCGTCCGCGGCGTGTGCATGGCGGGTCACAAGGCGCTCTACGCCGAAGACTGGGACGGCCTGCCCGACAAGGAATTCCTTTCCGCGCTCGATCCGAAGCTCGCCGACCTGCGCGACCGGCTCTACGACCGGGCCCACGATGCCTCGGTGTCCGCCGGCAAGCTGTGCGACGAGTGGGCGGCGAAGCTTGGTCTGCCGGCCGGCATTCCCATCGCCATCGGCGAAATGGACGTTCACTATGGCGCGATCGGCTGCGGCGTCGATGAGGGCACGCTGGTCAAGGTGATCGGCACCTCGACCTGCGACTGTGCGGTGGTTTCCGCCGACAAGACGGTGGCCGACATCCCGGGCATCTGCGGCATCGTCAAGGGCGCCATCCTGCCCGGCTACTTCGGCGTCGAGGCCGGCCAGTCGGCGGTCGGTGACATTTTCAAATGGTATGTCGAGGGCGTGCTCGGGGACGTCGAGCTCCACGCGAAGCTCACCGAGGAGGCCGATCATCTGAAGCCCGGCCAGTCCGGCCTGCTGGCACTCGACTGGAACAACGGCAACCGCACCATCCTCGTCGACCAGCTGCTGACCGGCATGATGCTCGGGCAGACGCTCTACACCACCCAGGCCGAGATCTACCGGGCGCTGATCGAGGCGACCGCCTTCGGCGCGCGGGCCATCATCGACCGCATCAAGGAATACGGCGTGCCGGTCGAGCGCATCGTCTGCTCCGGGGGCATCGCCGAGAAGAATCCGGTCCTGATGCAGATCTACGCCGATGTGACCGGCTGCGAAATGCGCGTCTCCCGTTCTTCCCAGTCCTGCGCTCTCGGCTCGGCGGTCGGTGCCTCGGTGGTCGCCGGGGTGCATGCCGACTTCAAGTCCGCCCAGGATGCGATGACCGGACTGAAGGACGTGTCCTACCAGCCGATTCCCGAGAACCAGCAGGTCTACGAAACCCTCTATCAGCTCTACCGCGAGCTCCACGACGCCTTCGGCGGTGTCAGCCCGTCGGCCGACCTCGGCCACATCATGAAGGATCTCCTCGCCCTCAAGGCGACGCAGTCCGCCTAATCCCCAACCCATCCCCAAACCATGCGCGACATCAACAAGTTCAAGAGCCTCGAGATCTGGTTCATCACCGGCTCGCAGCACCTTTACGGGCCGGAGGCCCTGCAGCAGGTCGACAAGCACTCGAAGCAGGTCGTCAAGGCGCTCAATGCCAGCGACACGATCCCGCACAAGATCGTCTTCAAGCCGGTGCTGGAGTCGGCCGAGGCGATCACCCAGCTGATGATCGAGGCCAACGCCTCGGAGAAATGCATCGGTCTGGTCGCGTGGATGCACACCTTCTCGCCGGCCAAGATGTGGATCGAGGGGCTCCGGATCCTCAACAAGCCGCTGTGCGACCTCCACACCCAGTTCAACCGCGACATCCCGTGGGCGGACATCGACATGGACTTCATGAACCTGAACCAGACCGCCCACGGCGGTCGTGAGTTCGGTCACATCGGCGCCCGCCTGCGGCTGCCGCGCAAGGTGGTGGTCGGCCACTGGGAGGATCCCGAGGTCCACGAACGGCTCGGCGCCTGGGCCCGCGCGGCCCGCGGATGGCACGCGTCGCGTCACCTCAAGGTGCTGCGGATCGGCGACAACATGCGCTACGTCGCGGTTACCGAGGGCGACAAGGTCTCGGCCCAGATGCGCTTCGGCTGGGAGGTGAACACCTGGGGCGTGGGCGACCTGGTCGAGAAGATCGACAAGGTCACCGAAGCCCGCATCACGAAACTGTGCGCGCTTTACGAGGAGAAGTACGAGGTCGCCCCCGAGCTGCGGAAGGACGGCGAGCGTCACCAGTCGCTGCGGGATTCCGCGGCGATCGAGCTCGGCCTGCGCGCGCTGCTGGAAGAGCACGGTGCCACCGCCTTCACCACGACCTTCGAGGACCTTCACGGCATGAAGCAGCTGCCCGGCCTGGCCGTGCAGCGGCTGATGGAGGACGGCTACGGCTTCGCCGGTGAGGGCGACTGGAAGACCGCCGGCCTGACCCGCGTGATGAAGGTGATGGCCCACGGCCTCGAGGGCGGCACCTCCTTCATGGAGGACTACACCTACCACCTCGACCCGAAGAATCCGCTCATTCTCGGGGCGCACATGCTGGAGATCTGCCCGTCGATCGCCAGCGGCGCGGTGAAGATCGAGGTTCATCCGCTCGGCATCGGCGGCAAGGAGGATCCCTGCCGCATGGTCTTCGACTGCGGTCCGGGCGAGGCGGTCAACGGATCCATCGTCGACCTCGGAAGCCGTCACCGTTTCCTCGTCAACGAGGTGAAGTGCGTGGCGCCGAAAAAGGAGCTGCCGAAGCTGCCCGTGGCCCGGGTGCTGTGGAAGCCGAAGCCCGACCTCAAGACCGCGACCGCCGCGTGGATCCACGCCGGTGGGGCGCACCACACGGTGCTTTCCTACGCGCTCACCAGCGAGCACCTCGAGGACTTCGCGGAGATCTCGAAGATCGAGCTGAGCGTGATCGACGCGGACACCAAGCTCCGCTCGTACAAGAACGAGCTTCGGCAGAACGATTTGTATTTCCACCTCGCGCAGGGTGTGCAGGGCTGAGTGATCCAACCCACCCAAGACCACCCAACCTGACATGAGCTATTTTCCCGAAGTTCCCACCATCTCCTACGAAGGCCCCGGGTCGAAGAACCCGTTCGCCTTCAAGCACTACAATCCCGACGAAGTCGTCGAGGGCAAGTCGATGCGCGAGCACCTGCGCTTCGGTGCCGCCTACTGGCACGTCATGCGCAATGGCCTCGCCGATCCCTTCGGCGGACCGACGGCGCTGATGCCCTGGGACGACGGATCCGATTCGGTGGAGAACGCGCTCAAGCGCACCGAGGTGTTCTTCGAGTTCCTCGAGAAGACGGGCATCGACTTCTACTGCTTCCACGATCGCGACATCGCTCCGGAGCTGGGCGACCTGGCGAAGTCGAACGCGGCGCTGGAGAAGGTGACCGACCAGCTCGCCGGCCTGCAGGAGAAGAGCGGCAAGAAGCTGCTCTGGGGCACGGCCTGCCTCTTCACCCATCCCCGCTACGCCCAGGGTGCGGGCACCTCGCCGAGCGCCGACGTGTTCGCCTACGGGGCGGCGCAGGTGAAGGCGGCCATGGACGCCACCCACAAGCTCGGCGGCCTCGGCTACACCTTCTGGGGCGGGCGCGAGGGCTACGCGACGCTGCTCAACACCGACATGAAGCGCGAACTCGACCACCTCGCGGCGCTGCTGCACATGGCGGTGGAGTACAAGAAGGCGATCGGCTTCGAGGGACAGTTCTACATCGAGCCGAAGCCGAAGGAGCCGACGACCCACCAGTATGACTCGGACTCGGCCGCCTGCCTGAACTTCCTGCGGGAGTATGACCTGCTCGACCACTTCAAGCTGAACATCGAGACCAACCACGCGACGCTGGCCGGTCACACGATGCAGCACGAGCTCACCGTCGCGATCGAGGCGGGGGCGCTGGGATCGATCGACGCCAACCAGGGCGACGAGCTGATCGGCTGGGACACCGACGAGTTCCCGAGCGATCTCTACGGCACCACCCACGTGATGCTGAAGGTGCTCGAGATGGGCGGCTTCACCACCGGTGGCCTGAACTTCGACGCCAAGCGCCGCCGCGAGTCGCACGAGCCGGTCGATCTCTTCCACGCGCACGTCGGCGGCATGGACGCCTTCGCCCGCGGCCTGAAGATCGCCGCCGCGATCCGTGCCGACGGCCGCCTCGCGGACTTCGTGAAGAACCGCTACGCGAGCTTCGACTCGGGCATCGGTGCGAAGATCGAGTCGAGGTCCACCTCGCTCGAGGAGCTCAGTGCCCACGCGCTTTCCGCCGGCGAGCCGGCGCTCGAGTCCGGTCGTCAGGAGATGCTGAACAACCTGATCAACGAATTCATCTGATGTCGGAATACCAGGCCATCCGCGAGGAGTGCCTCGCCGCGAACCTCGACCTGCCCAAGACCGGGCTGGTCGACCTGACCTTCGGCAACGTCTCGGTGGCCGATCCGGAGCGGCGCGTGTTCGCGATCAAGCCGAGCGGCGTCGACTACGACAAGCTGACGCCGGCCGACATGGTCATCCTCGACTTCGACGGCAACACCATCGAGGGCGAGCTGCGCCCGTCGTCGGACACGCCGACCCACCGCTGCCTGTTCCTCCACTTCGAGGGCATCCGCTCGGTGGTCCACACCCACTCGCGCAGCGCGGTCGCCTTCGCCCAGGCGGGGAACGACGTGCCGTGCCTCGGCACGACCCACTGCGACTACTTCCACGGCCCGGTGCCGGTCACCCGCGGGATGACGCCCGAGGAGGTCGGCGGCGAGTATGAGTGGGAGACCGGGCAGGTGATCGTCGAGCGCTTCAGGACCGGCGGCATCAACCCGCTCGACGTGCCGGCGGTGCTGGTGCGCAACCACGGCCCCTTCGCCTGGGGCCCCTCGGGTGCCAAGGCGGTCGAGACCGCCCAGGCGCTGGAGATCGTCTCCGACATGGCGATCAAGACCTTCGCGGTGAACGCGTCCGCCCCGGGGGCGCCGCAGCACCTTCTCGACAAGCATTTCTTCCGCAAACACGGCCCGGGCGCCTACTACGGCCAGGCCTGATCTTCTCCCTACAACCAACCAAACATCCAACCCATGGAAACCCTCGACTGGATCGTCATCGCCGGATACTTCGGCATCATCGGATACATCGCCTGGTGGTACGGCCGCCAGCAGAAGGACACCGCCGACTTCTTCCTCGCCGGACGCAACGCCGGCTGGATCACGATCGGTGCGTCCATCTTCACCTCGAACATCGGCTCCGAGCACATCGTCGGCCTCGCCGGCCAGGGTGCCGCGACCGGCATGGCGATGGCCCACTGGGAGCTCCACGCCTGGGTGCTCATCATGCTCGCCGGCCTGTTCGTCCCGTTCTACTACAAGTCGGGCGTTCAGACGATTCCCGAGTTCCTCGAGAAACGCTTCGGGGCCCGGACCCGTTGGGTGTTGTCCCTCGTTTCGCTGGTGGCCTACATCTTCACCAAGGTGAGCGTCACCGTCTTCGCCGGTGCGATCGTCTTCAAGGCCCTGCTGCCCGAGGTGGCGATGGCCTTCGGCGGTGAGGCGGGCGGCCTCAAGTTCGGCAGCGCGGCGGTCGCCGTGGCCGAAGAGGCCGGGGTGTTCCTCGACGCCTTCTGGATCGGTGCCTTCACCACGGTGATCATCACCGGTCTCTACACCGTGTTCGGCGGCATGCGCGCGATCATGGCGACCTCCACCCCGCAGGCGGTGGTCATCCTCTTCGGTTCCGCGGTCATCACCGCGATCGGCCTGTCCCGCCTCGGCGGCGACGCCGGCATCGCGACCGGCTGGGGCAACATGATCGCCGAGTGCAAGACCCAGTCCGAGCAGTTCGCGCTGTGGCGCCCGCTCTCCGACCCGGACTTCCCGTGGCTCGGGGTGCTGATCGCCTCGCCCATCATCGGCATCTGGTACTGGTGTACCGACCAGTACATCGTCCAGCGGACGCTGACCGCGAAAGACCTCGCCACCGCCCGCCGCGGGGCGCTCTTCGGCGGCCTGCTGAAGGTCTGGCCGGTGCTCATCTTCCTCATTCCCGGCATGATCGGCTGGACCCTCGACCAGAAGTTCAACCGGGGCGCCGAGGATCCGATGATGGCGCAGACCTTCTCCACCGACATCACCAAGGAGCAGGAGGTCCAGGCCGAGCGGGCGATGAACGACCGCCTGCGCGAGCTCAACGAAGTGGAGAGCGCCGATGGCAAGCAGGGCTTCTTCATCCAGCGCGAGCTCAAGGACACCAAGGTCGACGGCGAGACCGTCAAGGCCTTCGCCATCCAGGGCGACCAGGTGTTCCCGACGCTGGTGACCTCGCTGCTGCCGACCGGCATCCGCGGCCTGATCGTCGCCTGCCTGCTCGCGGCCCTGATGAGTTCGCTCGCCTCGTTGTTCAACTCGAGCGCCGCGCTCTTCACCGTGGACGTCTATGAGAAGCTGCGTCCGGGCATGTCGCAGAAGCACCTGCTCACCGTGGGCCGCGTGGCCACCGTGGTGGTGGTCGGCTGCGGCATGATCTGGATTCCGGTCATGGCCCGCATCTCCGACGGCGGCCTTTACCAGTATCTGCAGAGCGTGCAGGGCTACCTCGCGCCGCCGATCACGGCCGTGTTCCTGCTCGGCCTGTTCTGGAAGCGCACCAATGCCGCCGGCGCCACCGCCGCACTGGTGGTCGGCTTCGTGCTCGGCATGATCAAGCTCACGCTGCAGTCCTTCTTCGGAGCGGCCGAGGGCAAGATCAACGACCCGGCCTTCCTCGCCGCGATCGGCGACTTCAACTTCCTCTACGCCACCGGCGTGCTGATGCTGATCTCGGTGGTCGTGATGATCGTCGTGTCGCTGATGACCCCGGCGCCGACCCCGGAGCAGACCAACGGCCTGACCTACGGCTCGATCCACCACCTCGCCGAAGACGAGATCAAGGACAGCTGGAACCTCGGCAACAAGATCCTCGCCGGGCTGATCCTGCTGCTGGTGGCCGGCATGTATCTCTACTTCAGCTTCTGGCTGAGCTGATTCTACCAGTAGGCAAAACCAAACCCGTCCGGCTTCGTGAGGAGGCCGGGCGGGTTTTTTTGTGGGCGTGGACGAAGGCTCCCGCCGGTCGGCGGGTGGATGGCATCCGGGAAACGCCGGGCCGATGCCGGCGCGATCGGTGAGCCATCCCGGAGGGGGAAGGCCGGAGCCCATCCAAGCCCTCCGGGTTTCTCCCGTGGACTCATCGCCTTCCGTGATCCTCCCGGGCTTTGGCCTCCGGGAGGGGAGATCAGCGGTTCGGCACCATGGCGTAGAGACCCATGGTCATGCACCAGGCTTCGTCGAGACGCATGGTCTTGCAGGAGTGTCCCTCGCCCCAGGAGTCGGTGTAGTAGATCTTCGGCATTTCCGGGTCGTCGTAGTTGTAGCCGATGATCATCCGCATGTGGCCGCCCCACTGCTGGGGCAGGTCGCCCTCCTTGAACATGCCGAGGAAAAGCGTCCAGCAGAGCGGCACGCCCTGGTCGATGTAGTCCTCGATCTTGCCCTTGAAGAAGCGGAAGCCGTTCTGGTCGGCCTTGACCTCGCGGAAGATCTCCGGATCGGCCTTCGACCAGAACCAGACCGGGTTGATGATCCACTCGTCGGGGTCCTTGTCCATGGTCCACGCGCCGGCTTTCTTCGCCGCCCGGTTGTAGTCGCGAAGGTCCTTTTCAAACTGGCGGTCGTCGAAATCGACGAGCTTCAGCGTGCGGGCGTGGATCTTGCCGGTCACGCGCTTGAAGGCGTCCTCCATTTCCTTGCCGCTGGTGCCTCCGTTGCCGGAGGTGTTGGCGAGCTGGGCCATCTCGTGCTGGTCGATCTCGATGCCGTAGTAGCGGGCGACCCGTTCGACGGTGGCGACGACGCAGTAGCCTTTCGTCCCCTGGTCCACCATCGGCACGCTGTCGATCCAGACGAAGCCGTTCTCGTCGGTCTTGACGTTGTCGTCCAGCGCGGACCGGCGGGTGATCTTGCCGCCCCCGTGGCGGGCGCCGGAGACCGACGTCGCCCGCAGCCGGATGAACTCGGCGCGGTTCTCGTCCTTGTTCCAGCTCGATTCGAGGAGGAAGGCGGAATCGCCCTTGCGCCAGGTCCAGCCCTTGATGTCCACCGCGCCCGCGCGATCCCGTTCATGGGCCCTCTCGTCGATCTTCTCGTCGAGCACCGACTTCCATTTCCGGAAGCGTTCGAGGAACTCGTCGCGTTTGATCTCCTCGTCGTCGCCACGGTTGTAGATCGAAATGGCGACGGTTCCGACCGCTCCGTCGGATCCGCGGACGACGATCTCGCCGACGCCGGAGCCGAACAGGTTGAAGGTGCCCGGGCCCGCACGCAGCGCCTCCTTCCGTCCCGAGAGCCACTCGAACCCGATCGACTGCTCTTCGAGGATGATCCCTTCCTTCTTGAGTTGCTCGCGGAGCTCGCGCTTCACCGCGTCCTCCTTGTCCACGACCACTCCCCCGGAGGCTTTGGTCTTGAGGTCCTCGAGCGGCATCGACCAGACCTCCGGATCGAGAAGGAACTCATCGAAGCTTCCCTTCTTTTCCTCGTCCTGGGCCAGCAGGGGGAGGGCGCCCAGCAGCAACCCGGTGGTAATTCTCAACGTCATGGTGAACGGAGACTACCCCATGCTTGAGCCGGTGTTGTCGAGAAAGTTCACCAAATGTGGCGGAAAGGTCGAAATCAAGCCCTCTCCCGCGCGCGCAGCGATCGGCCGGGCCCGAGCGGTCGATCCGCGGGTCAGTGGCAGCAGCTGGGAAGTTCGCCGGCTTCCTCCTGGGCGGCCGGGGTCGGCTCGCGGCCCCAGCTCGGGAGGGTGTCGTGCAGGCGCCACGCGAGGACGACCGCGGTGACGAGGGCAAGCCCGCGCTGGAGGCGGGCGAGGCGCACCGGAGTGAGCTTGAGCCGCAGGCGGTGGAACTGGTGCTGGGCGAGCCAGAGCAGGGGCACGGTGCCGAGGCCGAAGGCGAGCGCCGCTTCCGCGCCGCGGGCGGCCGAGCCGGAGGCCATCAGGGCGATGAAGACCGCGTAGAGTGGACCGCAGGGGAGGAAGGGGGTGAGAAGGCCCATCGCCGAGGCGCCTCCCACGGACGAGAGCTTGCTGGCCTTCAGGCGCGCACCGGCGGTCAGGCGGCTGAGGATCTTCGGACGCGGGATCTTCTTGTCGAGGCCGCTGGCCAGCAGCAGCAGGGCGACCACCAGGGCCCAGGGCAGCAGCACCGCGGGCGAGTCGAAGAAGAAGTGCAGCGGCTCCCGGCCGACGGCCCCGCAGATCGCCCCGATCACCGCATAGGCTGCAAGCCGCGAGGCGTGGTAGAGGCTGGCGGCCGTGAGCCGCTCGGACTCGGACTTCGCCAGGGTGCCGACACCGCAGGCGATGGGACCGCACATGCCGGCGCAGTGCAGGCTGGTCGCGAGACCGACCGCAAGCGCGCCGAAGGTGGTGGTGACGTCCATGCGAGAGATGGCGAATGCCGGGTTTCCGGTGTCGAAACCCGCCGGGCTATTGATCGGCCTGCATCTCGATTTTCTCGGGCGCGTGTTTCACGGCGATCGTGATCAGCGCCGACCAGGCGCCGATGAGCAGGAGAAACGCGAGAACGACGAAGATCCACGGATGCTTCTTCATGGGGCGGGGATCTTGAGTGGAGGTGGAGGACATTTCGAGTGGGGATTTTGGAACGGGGACCTTCAGCGGTCCGCCTTGAGAAGTTCCGGATTGGGGCCGAGGAAGGTGATGGTCTGGTCGATCTCGACGTCGCCGGGGTCGGCCGTGACCCTCAGGGTGACGCTGGTGCGCCCGGTGTAGATGTCGGTCGGGGCGATCACCACGAACTGGCGCGTGAGCTCGCCCTGGGCCTTGACCGAGACCGCCTGGTCGCTGCCGCTCAGGACGTAGCCCTCGGGCGCGTCGGCGAGCGTCACGCGGAAGGTGGCGGCCTGGTTGCGTTTGTTGAGGAAGCGCAGCTCGTAGAAATTGCGGACGCCGACCGCGTCGGCCTGGAACGGTTTGCCGGCCATCGCGACTTTCTTGAAGGCGGCGTTGTACGGCCGGGCCTTGCGCGAGGCGGTGAAGGCGAAGGCGCCGAGTCCGAGCAGGCAGAGGGCCGTGTAGGCGATGATGCGGGGACGGATGAAACGGCGCTTCTGGCCGGAGAGGCCGTTCATCGAGTCGTAGCGGACCAGCCCGGTCGGCCGTCCGACCTTGGTCATGATCTCGTCGCAGGCGTCGATGCAGGCGGCGCAGCCGATGCACTCCATCTGCAGGCCGTTGCGGATGTCGATCCCGGTCGGGCAGACGGTCACGCAGCGTTTGCAGTCGATGCAGTCGCCCTCGGACTTGCCCTTCGGCCCCCGCGGTTCGCCCCGTCCCTCGTCGTAGCCGATGATCACCGTGTCGTCGTCCGTGAGCGCGCTCTGGATGCGGCCGTAGGGGCACATGATGATGCAGAACTGCTCGCGGAAGTAGCCGAAGCAGAACCACAGGACGAGGGTGAGGAAGGCGACGATGCCGAAGGCGGTGGCGTGGGCCAGGGGACCCTCGTCCATGAACGAGTAGAGTCGTTCCATCGACACAAAATAGGAAAGGAAGACGTGGGCGATGAGGGTGGCGCAGAGGGCGTAGAGCGCGTGCTTGAGGAGGCGCTTGGCGATCTTTCCGCCGGTCCACGGGGCCGCGGCGAGTTTTTTCCGCTCCTGGGCGTCGCCCTCGATCCAGCGCTCGATGCGGCGGAAGATGTGATCGAGGAACACCGTGTAGGGGCAGGTCCAGCCGCACCACAGCCGGCCGAGGAGGGCGGTGACGAAGAACAGGGAGAACCCGAGGCCGGTGATGCAGAAGAACATCACCCACAAATCCTGCGGGACGAGGGTGAGCCCGAAGAAGTGGAAGCGGCGGTACTCGACGTCGAAGAACACCGCCGGCGCCCCGTTGATCTGGATCCAGGGCAGGGCGACGTAGATCCCGATCAGGAGGAAGCCGAAGACGCGTCGCCACACGGTCCACTGGCCCCGGACGTCCGAGGGATGGAGGAAATAGCGGGAACCATCTTCGTTGATCGTGGTGACCGAATCGAGATTCGGCTTCTTCTGCGAGGTTCCGGCCATGGTGACGTCAGCAATGTGCGTGGGTCCTTCCCCGATCGCTCCGCACAAGCTGTCGAGGACGGGGCGTTTCTTAGCGGAGAATTTGCGGAGCCGAGAGCCCCGGATCCAAGGATCTTCAAGGCTTCTGCGTGGTTTTACGCATCGAGGGGAGAGCGTGATGGCGTGCGCCGGTCCGGACGCGGTGCCGCGTGGCAGCAGGGGTGGATTTTCGCCAAGGATAGCGAGTCTTTCCGGAAGCGCTGGTAGATGGCTTCGGGCGCGCCTTTGTCGGCGGTGACCAGTGGGTGGATGCCGCGAGCTTCGAGGATCTCGGCCGCGTGTTGGCCGATCCCGCCGCAGATGACGTGCGAGCAGTCCGCGAGAAGATCGGCGATCTGGCGATGGTGGCGTTCGTGGGAAGAGCCGGAGTCGTGATCGGACCGAAGGTTCACGCGATAGACCGGGGCCGGTTCGGCCTTGTCGCCGACGAGGAACACGGCAAAGGCCTGGGTGTCGCGGAAGTGGTGCGAGAGCTGACAGTCACGGGTGGCGATGGCGATCTTCTCGCGACGGGCGGACGGTCGATTCATGGGTCTCGGGGTAGGGAGGGGGGCTTGACGCGCGGTTCGAGGAAGCTGGCCTCGGCCCGGGCGCGGAGGATGTCGTCCTGGACAAGGGTGGCTTCCATGTGATGGAGGCCGTGGTGGAACTTGAGGCGGCGACCCCGGACGACGACCGGTGCGTCGAGTTGAACCGGGTGGTGGTAGCGGATCTCGAGGCGGGCGGTCACCGCCTGGTGGCCGAGGGAGAAGAGGGCGTGGACCATGGCGGCATCGAGAAGGCTGGCGACGACGCCCCCGTGCAGCTGGTCCGGGTAACTCCGCCAACGGGCGTGAGGTTGCCAGGTCGAGGAAACTTCACCGCTGTCGTCGCTGTGGAACTCAAGCCCGAGTCCCGTGTCGCCGACCGTCCCGCAGGCAAAGCAACGATCATGCGACAGGGCCTGGTGGCGGCGCTCAAGCTCCTCCCGACTCACCTGCATATTTTGAGCATACGCTCACAATTGAGAAGCGCAAGACCGGCGACTCAGGATGTTTCCGGGCTTTCGATTCGAAGCGCTTCTCCGTGGACGATGGTGTGGGCGAGTTGGCTGCGTGCGCGACGCAGGATGCGGCCGAAGGTCTGGCGGGAGACGCCCATGCGCCGGGCGGACTCCTGATGGTCGAGTTGCTCGAGGTCGGCGAGCCGGACGGCTTCGAACTGATCGAGCGGGAGCACGTTCTCCCGCAGATCCCGCAGCGGGATCCCGGCGGGCTTGAAATAGGTGGCGGCGGGGGATCCGGACACCACCCGCGGGCACGGCGGTCGGGGCATGACGTCACCGTAGACGCCGTGCTGCGGGGCGGCGATTGGAAACGGCGGGACTCAGCCCGCTTCCTTGGCGGCGCGCAGCCGCTGGAAGATCTGGTCCTTGAGCGCGGCCCGTTCGAATTTCAGCTTCTCGATTTCCTCGTCCGAGATCGGTTGCTGCTCCTCCTCGAGCACGCGGATCTCGTTGTCGAGCTTGTCGTGGCGGCTGACCATTCCGTCGAACTCCGCGTCGGCCGCGCACAGGGCGTCGAGGGCGGACTGGAGATCGGGGAATTCGTGGGCGATGTCGTGATGTTCCGAGAGCATGGTTTGCGTGGTGTTTGGTTTCTTATCAGATGGGGGATGAGTGGCGATGTCAAACGGCCTCGGCCTCGCGGTTGTCGGCTTTGCTGAGGATGGTGGACTCGAGTTCGCGCGGCACCTCCTCGTAGTGGTCGAAGCGCTCGCTGTGACGGCCGCGGCCGGCGGTGATGGCGCGCAGCTTGCTCGAGTACTGGAACAACTCGGCCTGCGGGACCTGGGCGATGACCACCTCGAAGCGGCCTTCGGTTTCCATGCCGAGGACCCGGCCCCGGCGGCCCGAGAGATCGGCGAGCACCCCGCCGACGGCGTCGGAGGGCGACTTGATCCGCAGCTCGGCCATCGGCTCGAGGATCTTGGGCGCCGCCTGCTGGAACGCCTCGTTGAAGGCGCCCTTGCCGGCGATCTGGAAGGCGATGTCCTTCGAGTCCACCGGGTGCTGCTTGCCGTCGTAGAAGTCGATCTTCACGTCGGTGACCGGGAAGCCGCCGTGGGGACCCCGGGCGCAGGCGGCTTCGACGCCCTTCTCGACCGACGGCACGAACACGCGGTCGACGTTGCTTCCGACGAGGGATTGGGTGAAGACGACACCGCTGCCGGCGGGCAGGGGTTCGATCCGCATCCACACCTCGGCAAATTGCCCGGCGCCCCCGGACTGCTTCTTGTGGCGGAACTTCGACTCGGCGTGGCGGGTGATCGTCGTCAGGTAGGCGACGCCGGGTTCGACGAGATCGACCTCGACGTTGAAGCGGCGCTTGAGTTCCTCGACGATGATCTGGAGCTGCAGCTCTCCCTGGCCCGAGACGATGGTCTGCCCGAGCACCGAGTCGTGGTGGAACTCGAAGGTCGGGTCCTGCTCGCGGAGCACCGAGAGCCCTTCGCCGAGGCGGTTGCGGTCGGCGCGGGAGCGGGCGACGAAGGCCCCCCGGGTGTTCGGCTCCGGGAAGTCGACCGTCGGCAGCGTGAGCGGACGTCCGGCGTCGCTCAGGGTGTCCCCGCAGTGGGTCGCGCGGAGCTTCACCGCCGCGCCGATGTCGCCGGCATGCAGCGAGGGGACCGACTCCCGCTCCGCGCCGCTGACCCGGAAGATCTGACCGATGCGTTCGCTTTCGTTGCGAGTCGCATTGTAGAGTTCGGAGCCCGAGACCACGTCGCCGCTGTAGACGCGGAAGAACGACAGGGTGCCGACGTGGGGCTCGTGCATCGTCTTGAAGACGAAGGCGAGCGGCTGCTTGTCATCGAGCGAGGCCTTGACCTCCTTCCCGTCGGCGTCATGCGCCTTCACCGTCGCCCGGTCGACCGGCGAGCTGCCGTATTTGGCGATGAAGTCGAGCACCCGGGTGACGCCGACGTTCCGGGTGGCGGAGGTGGCGAAGACGGGGATGATGAGTCCCATCTGGAAGGCCTGGTGGACGTGCTCGCGCAGGTGTTCCTCGCTGAGGGTGCCCTCCTCCAGGAACTCCTCGAGCAGCTCGTCGTCGGACTCGGCGACGAGGTCGATGAGGGCGCGGTGGAGTTCGTTCACCCGCTCCTTGAGGGCTCCCTCCGCGGGCTGCTCCTCGAAGGACGGGCTGCCGTCCCCGGAGAAGGTGATGACTTCCGAGCGCATCACGTCGAGCACCGAGCGGAAGCCGGGGCCTTCGTCGACGGGCAGGGTGAGGGGGATGACCTTGGGGCCGTAGTGGTCCCTGGCCTCCTCGACGATCTCGTCGAAGCGGGTGCGGTCGCGGTCGAGCAGGTTGACGACGAGGAAGCGCGGGATGCCGTAGTCCTCGGCGGCGGACCAGATCTCGTCGGCCCCGGTCTCCACCCCGTTCACTCCGGAGATGACGACCATGGCCGAGTCCGCGACCCGCACCGAGCCGAGCGGCTCGCTGATGAAGTCGGGCGTGCCGGGGCAATCGAGCAGGTTCAGTTCACGTCCCAGCCACTCGGCGGCGAGCGTCGTGGCGTGGACCGAGACCTGGTGCTGTTTCTCGTCGGGGTGGAAGTCCGAGACGGTGGTGCCCTGCTCGATGGACCCGAGGCGGTCGAGTTTCTCCGCGCAGCGCAGCATCGCTTCGCAAAGCAGGGTCTTTCCAGAGGCGGGCGGGCCGGTGACGGCCACGTTTCGGATGTCGGGGGCGCGGAATTCTGTCATGGCGCTTGAGGGTTTGCGGAGACGTGGAATCGCCTCGGAAATGGATCACTACCATCTCCACCTTTTCGCCCGAATCCGTCAACCGCCTCCGGCCGAATCGAAGGGGGTGACCGGAATTTGCGAAATGATGCTCAGTCGGATCCGGTGAACGGCGGATTCGACCGAGCCGCGTCAGCGGACGGTTGTCTACGGGCCGGAGCCGACCGGGATTCAGCGGGTGCGCCGCCGGAGCCATCCGAACGCCAGCAGCAGGAGCCATCCGGTCAGAGGCTCGGGAATCACGGCGGCGGTGGTGCTGAATTCGTCGAAGTTGAGAATGCCCGTGGGATTTTCCTCGCTCTCGAGCACGCCGGTGATCACGAAGCCGAACTCGGTGGCGCCGGCGAGCGTCTCCCCAACGGTGAACGGGTCGGGGCCTTCCTCCTGGATCAGGGTCCAGTCCGCTTCGTTGCCGGAAATCGAGAAGGTGTTTTCGGCCCAGGCGCCGTCACCGACCGTCAACGGGGAGTTCATGCGCATGAGCCGGTAGTCGGCCGTCTCCGGATCGTAGCGGGAGACGTAGAAGTAGAGTTCGCCGCTGCGGAGCTCGACGCCGTTGCCGTTGACGAAGATCTGCGCGCTGGCCCCGGTGAAATTGAAAGTGGTGCCGGCTTCAAGGTCCTCGGGATAGAGATACAGCGGCCAATACACGTAGTGGACGGGCGCGGGCACCGAACCCCAGTCGAGTACCTGGTCGAGATCGACGGTGGCGTAGCCGCCCGACTGACCGCCGGTGGCGACGGTCGAGACTTCGGGCTCGTTGAGGCTACCGGCCCAGTAGCGCCAGCTGTCGGCACCGTCGTCCCATGACTCGGTGTAAGCGGCTCCGGCGATCCCGATGGATGCCAGCAGCGTCAGGCTCGACAGGACAAGGCGGGAGCTCGCGGATTGATGGTTCATGGATTTTTCCTCCTTCCGGACAGAATCCAGCAATCCGAGTCGGTGAGGGGAAGGGGAAAAGCCGCACTTGTCCGAATGGATGCGGCCGGGTCATGACTCCGCATATTTTGCTCCACTGAGAGAGCGGGGAGGCGCCCAGGGTGAAGGCGTCGATCGTCACCGTTTTCGATGGGGACGCCGACGGACTCCGGCGGGGTACCGGGTCAACTGTAGACCTGCTGGTAGTACTCGTCCGCTATCCGGTCGGAGTCGAAGAAGGGAACCACCTCGGTCATGCTGTTCATCACGAGCTGGTTCCATTCGTCGGGGCGGTCGTAGTACATCGGCAGCGCCTTGTTCTGGAGGATGTCGAGGATGCCGAGGCGGTCGTGCTCGTCGCGGTCGTGGTCGGAAAGACCCGGATCGGCCGGCGGGACGATGAACGAGTTGTGGTCGTCCTTGGCGAACTCGCAGACCCAGCCGTCGTAGGTCGAAAGATTGATCGAACCGGCCCGAGGCGTGATGGGCGCTTGAGTGACGGAACCGTGACGAACGGGCCCGGCTGGGTGCTTGCAAGGGGGGCTCCGTTACCTGATACCTGAGACGTTTCTTGTGAGACGTTACCCCGATCAAATCATGAAAGGTTCCCGCTACCTCCTTCCCGCCTTGTTTGTGTGTTCGACCATGACCGCTCCGGGCGCCCTGGTCATCACCGAAGTGATGTCGAACTCCGACCACCCGGGGGGAGCCGCCAACGGGGATTGGTTCGAGATCACCAACACGGGGGGCAGCAGCGTTGATCTCACCGGATACTACTGGGACGATGGAGATGGTTTCCAGGTCGATGGCGCCCAGTTCCCGGTCAGTTCGATCGGTGCCGGTGAAAGTCTCGTGGTGGTGGACGAGAACGGCGGCAACCTGGCGGACTTCGTGGCGGCTTGGGGAGGCGGATTCTCCGCGCTTTCGACCGACGACATGCTCGCCCCGGGGGCGGGCACGTTCAACGATTTCTCCGGTCTCGGCGGTGGCGGCGACCGCGTCGATCTTTACGATGCCGGCGGCACCCTGGTCGCCTCGGCGGTGTTCGGGGATTCGGACGGCGGCGCCAAGACCTTCGAGTGGTCCACCACGGGTGCATCCCTCGGATTCAGTGTCGCCGGAGAAAACGGCGCCTTCGTCGCTCCGGGCGATGGAGACGGCGGACTGGGAATCGATGTGGGTTCTCCCGGCGTTGCGGTCGTTCCCGAGCCTTCGATCGCGATTCTCGGCGGGCTCGGTCTGCTGGGCCTGCTCCGGCGGCGTCGCTGAAGCTTCGGTCGGCCTGCCAGGCTTACTCAAGCCGGATGCGGAGCCGGACGAAGCGCTGGTCGTCGTCGCTCGACGGGGTCACCACGCGGACGCTCTCCGTCACGGTGCCGTCGCCGTTGTCGACGGGGACGCCGACGGCTTCGACGTAGCCCTCGCCGGAGTTCCACAGGTCGAGATCCGTCGAGGTCTCGACCTCGTAGGTCACTTGCGTGGCGTCGCTGCGGCGACGGTAGTGGAGGGTGAGGTGATCGCCATCGACTCCGGGGACCATCGAGAAGGTCGGCTTGGCGTCGTGGAGTTCCGGAACGAGATCGCCGCCGAGCGCGTAGATCATCAGCCAGTTGATGCCGGGAACGACCTCCTCGTCGGGGTCCGAAACTCCCTGGGCGGCCAGCCACTGGGCGAAGGCATCGAGGTCGGAGACGCCGGGGGTCGGGTCCCCGGCGGTCCAGCTCGCGGGTAGCGCGTGATCGGGCGCCGAGCCGGGATCGACGAGCACCATCGCCGGTCCGTCGCCGTCGGGCTCGGTGGGCCACGGCGCCTTGTCGTCGTATTCGAAATCGTGAATCGCGGTGCCGGCACCGAAGGACAACTTGATTCGCTCGCCGCCGTTGGAGAGGTTCTGGCCGAGCTCCCATTCGCCGGCGACCGGAAGACCCGTGCCGTAGCGCTCCTCGAAGGCGGCGATGCTTTTCACCACGAGCACGCACTCCCCGGGGGCGAGGCTGGTGACGGCCGAGCCGGCGAAATCGAAGTCGGCCCCCTTGGTGAAGCGAACGTTGGTGAGGTCGAGCGTCCACTCGCTGCTGATGTTGGTCAGCTCCATGTATTCGAAGTCCTGATCGTCTCCGCTGGCCGGCGGGGGGCCGTCGGGATGGTACATCACCTCGGTGATCATCAGGTTCTGCTGCAGCAGCGTGAGATCGTCCGGAGCGGTGGCCGTGAACTCGTAGGGGGCCGACCAGTGGCTCCAGCGTCCGGTGTTGTCCTTCATCCGGACGCGGGCGCGGTAGGTGTGTCCGGGCTTGGTCGCCCCGGCGGGGATCGCCATCGCGCTGGCGTAGGAGGTCAGCTCACCGGATTCCCAGACCGGCGTGTATTCCATGATGAAATCCTCGTCGGGTTCCCAGGCGGGTGCGGTGGGGTCCTCGATCTCGCCGATGCGCCACTGCATCGCGGCGAAGGAGCCCGCCCCCTGCGGGTCGGAAAAGGCGCCGGTCGAGAAGCTCAGTCCGCTGACCGGGTGCGTGGGATCGCCGGTGTAGGTGATGACCGGCGTTGCGGGCAAATAGGCGGCATCCGGGCCGTCGGCGAGGTTGTCGAGGTGGGCGCCGCGGCCGCCGGGTCCGACGGTGGGACCGGTCGAGCCCGTCCAGCCGACGAAGCAGAAGTCCTTCATGTCCTCGAGCTTGTTGAAGCCGAATCCGGGCATCGGCTGCAAGGGGTCGTCGTTGCCGGTTCCGGCGCTCACCGGGGCGTTGCGCCAGCGGTCCATGTCGGCCTTGGAGAATTCGGCGATGACCGCGGTGCGGTCGTCCATCAAGCCGTAGATCTGGTCCTCCTGCCAGATCAGGTCGCGGAATTCACGCAGCACGTTGCGGTGCTCGATCTTCATGTCCGGCTTGTCGAGGTAGCTCGACCCCGGGGGCGCCGAGTTGACGCTCATGTCCCAGCCGTAGAGCGCGTTGTTGGCGTGTTCCCAGCCGTTGTTCCAGTTTGGCCCGAAGCTGGCGTCCCAGTCGTACGGGAGAAACCAGCAGAGGCCGCGGGTCGGGTCGGAGCCGGCCGGTTCGAAGTACCACGCGAGGTTCTTGAGGGCGTGCCGGACCTCTTCGTTGATGTAGGGGAAGACGTCGTAGTGGCGGATCCCCTCGGCCACCGCCGAGTAGCGGTACCATTTCTCGTAGTTCACGTGCTGCTGGAGCCAGGCGGCGCTCTGCGCACCGTGGAGGTTGTCTCGGATGTCGTTGAACTCCGACCCGTCCGACACCATGTCCGGCGACTGGTAGCGGCGCTGCTTGTCGGCATCCCAGATCCAGTCGGACATCTTGTAGAGGTTGCCCTTCTCCATGTCGCGGTTCTCGAGGAAACCGCTCTCGTATTCCTCGACCACCTGCGAAAGGCCCCAGAAGTCACCGTGGTGCTGGTCCGGCGCCTCGGCCGCGTCGTCGATCACGCGGAAGTGGATCCAGTCGGTGTGGGCGGCCGGCACGCCGAAGGTCCGCCACAGCGTGGCGCCGATCTCCTCGGGCATGCCCCAGTTGTTGCCACCCTTGTTGCCGAACATGCGGTTGAAGGCGAGCCGCTTGCGCTTGGCGGGGTAGGGATCGCCGTTCTCGTCCCGGGCCTCGAAGTAGTAGCCGCGGTTGAAGCGGAACTTGTAGTGGCGCCTGCCGGTCGGGAAGCGCCCGTCGTTGTCACCGTAGCGGCTGTTGCCGCCGCGCAGGCGGGTGGTCACGTGATCGTAGACCACGCCGTCATAGACGAAGGTGCCCTCCCACTCCTCGGAGCGGCGGGCTGCCAGCACGTTCTCGTCGCCGTTATTGGGAAACTGCTGCGAGGGTTCGTAGGCCTGCAGCGACATCATGTCCTCGTGCCGGGTGATCCAGTGATAGACCGGAAGTGAGGTCAGCATCTCCTTCTGCCAGACCTTTCCGGCGCCGCCATCGACCGACGCGGCGGAGGCGACGTAGTCGGGCACGCCGTCGTAGACGAAGCAGGCGAAGTTCAGCGAGTCGTCGTCGGCGTAGGGAACCCGCACCTCCTCGCCGGGGAGGTCCTCGGCCTCGATGCGGTAGCGGACCAGGGTCCGGTGTGACTGCGCCGGGATGATGGCGGTGAAGACGCCGTCGCCGGCGGTGTCATCGCCGTTGGAGCCGTCGTCGGCCATCACGAGGGTGGTCCAGTTCGCCGGATCTTCGAAGGCAGGGTTCACGGGGCGTTCACCGTCCGGATCAGCCAGTACTTCGGAGACGGTGCGGGGGAAGCGCGCCGGGATGTAGGCGCCGGGTGCCACAATCTGATAGAGCAGCCGAACCTCACCGATGCCTTGCGGATCGGTCGCCTTGGCGGTGACCACGATGGGCTCGCCCGTCGTCGGTTGTCCGGGTGCGTGATCGACCTGCCGGATCTGCGGGGGCGCGGTGGGGGCGAACACCGAATTGGCCGCGCCGGGTGTCGGCGGGGCGACGGTGTCCGAGGCGGGCCGGACCAGTTCCAGGTCGAAGCCGATGTCGGAGCTGCCGAGGTTGGCGTTGAAGACCTGGACGGCGATGGTATTCTCGCCCTCGACGAGGAAGGTCGCCGCGTTGGTGATGGCTTCGTCGTACCACAGCGCTTCGGTGTCCGAGTAGGTCGTGGCGAAGGTGTAGATGGACGGACTGGTGGTGTTAACGTTGCGCTGGGCCACCAGAACGCCGTTGATCCAGATCATGCAGCCGTCGTCCTTGGTGTAGCGGAGGTCGAGCTGCGGCGGCACTTCGCCGGCCGCGATGGTGAAGCTTTTGCGCAGGAACAGACAGCGGTAGTTGTTCTGCATGCCCGAAATCACCGTGTTGAGGTTGAGCGTCCCGGCCTCGCTCGCGATTTCGCCGTAGCCGATCGGCGACTGGTAGGAGGTCCAGGAGCCGTCCTCGACGAATCCCTGCTGCCGCCAGGCGGTGGTCGGTGTGGAAGCCTCGCTCGTCCCCGGCCGCCAGCTCCAGCCGGTGGCATCGGTCGTCACGTAGGTCAGCTCCGGATACGAGCTGGTCGAGCCCGAGGCACGCCATGATCCGGCGAGATCGTTGTCGAGGCTGGGATGGATCAGCTCCATCGACGGACCCGCGCCGCTGGCCGAGACCGGCCATGGGAAGGAGCCCTTGTAGTCGACGCGATCGACGTCGTTGCCGAATTGGTCGCTGAGCACGACTTCCTCCCCGTCTCCCGAGAGCTTTCCGGCGTAGGGGCCGAGCGGGGTGAAGCCGAATTCGGCGGCGAAGGCGGCCGGATCGTAGGCGACGACGAGATGGGCTCCCGGGTCGAGCAGGGAGAAGGCGGGGAAGGTGAAGTCGATGCCCGAGGTGAACTGCCAGCCGGAGAGGTCGATGGGGCTCGCCGTCGGGTTGTGGAGTTCGACAAACTCGGTCGGCGCGTTGTTGTCGGGGTCGTAGTGGATCTCGTTGATGACGACCGTTGATGGGGTTTCCTCGACGGTCAGCACGAGCACCTGTTCGTGGGTCAGTCCGTTGCCGTCGGTGACCCTGACGCGGATGGAGAAGGTGTTCCCGCCCTGCCCCGCGAAGCTGCCCGAGGCGATGAGCTGGTTGCGATCGATGGTGAAGAGCGCGTTGTCATCGTCGCCGGCGCCGGCGACGAGCGTGAAGCTGTGGGTGTCGCCGTAGTTCGGGTCGTCCGCCGTCAGGTTCCCGAGGAAGCTGCCGTCGATGGAGGCGGTGGAGAGCAGGCTCCCCGAGATGTCGACCCCGCTCGGCGCCGTGGGCGGCGGATCGACGTAGATCGAGATCGTCGCCACATTCGAGAGGTTGGTGCCGTCGTTGGCGCGGAAGGTGAAAGAGTCGTCGCCGTTGTAGCCGGCGTCCGGGGTGTAGGTCAGGTCCGGGCCGCTGCCGGAAAGGCTGCCGTTTACGGGGGCATCGACGACCTCCCAGCTCAGGGACCCGGTCGGGGTGTTGGGGTCGCTGGCTTCGAGGGTGATCACCGTCGGGGTGTCCTGGGGAATGATCGCCTCCCCGTCTTCGGCGACGGGCGTGCCCGGAAGGACGTTGATGGTGACGCTGGCGTTCACGGTGTCGGCGCCGTCGGTCGCCGTCAGCGTGTAGGTGGTGGTGGCCGGCGGCGACACGCTCGCCGGGCTGCCGCCCGAGGCATCGATTCCCTGGTCGATGGAAACCGAAGTCGCCCCGAGCACGTCCCACGAGAGGCTGGTGCTCTCGCCGGCGTAGAGGGTGGTTTCCGCAGCACCGAAGCTGAGGATCCGCAGCGCACTGAGGCCGAAATCGGAGGCTTCGGAAGCAAATTCCCCGACGACCTCGCTTGGGGTGAAGGCGGTATCGTGAACCCGGATCCGGGCCATCGTCATGCCCCCGTTGGTGTAGGCGATGCCGCCGTCGGGCCACGACTGGGCGGCGAGGCGGATGGGAAGCGGATTGCCCCCCGTGTCCGTCGCCCAGGTCGTGAGCGGGCCGACCGCCTTGGCGGTGGACAGCTCCCCGTCGGTGTAGGCGCTGAAGACCCCGCTGGCGCTGTCGTAGACCCAGATGCAGCAGGTCCATGCACCGGTTTTCTCCTGATCCGACCAGCCGACGTCGCCGGCCCCCCACCCGCCGTAGCAGCCCCAGGTGTCGTGCCAGCCGTGGAAGAAGGCGGCAAGCGACCGGTCGGGACCGTCGCGGCGACCCCAGGCGATCACCGTTTCCTCCTGGCCGATGGCGGGGTTGAAGACCCAGGCGATGACGGTGCGGTCGCCGTCCCCGGTGATCGAAGCCGGGGCGTCGGGGCCGGTCAGGCAGTCGGCGTTGCCGTCGAAACTCACGCCCCGGATGCCGCCGATCACTTCGACCCAGGGCTGACGGTAGGCTGTCGTCTGGGAGAACGAGCCGCCCAGGGTGCCGGCGTTCGACCAGGAGGAAAGGGTGCCGTTCGGAAGTGAGGAGGCGTCGAGCCGGATCAGCTCGGCCCCGGAGAGCCCCGGGGTCGAGAGGATCAGCGCCAGCCCGAGAGACGGCAGGAGACGTGAGGAGGGAACCATGGGTTTTAGTGGGCGCAGGATGGGGGCATGCCGCCGCCTTCGCCGGCAGATGCCGACGCGATGAATAAGTGACGTTCCTCCCGCAACGTCTGGATTTCAAGGGAATCCACCTGCTCCATTCGGGGGGGACGGACGCCGGGGGGCGGGAAAGACCCGCCTACTCGATCGAAACCTCCAGGCGGACGAATCGACGATTCTCGCCTGAGGAGTCCAGGGTGACCCGGACGGTTTCAGTGACCGTGCCATCGCCGTTGTCGATCGGACTGCCGACGGCTTCGAGCAGCGGCGCACCGCTGTCCCAATCGTCCAGATCCGTCGAGGTCTGCACAAGGTAGGACACCTGACTTGCGTCGCTGCGGCGCCGGTAGCGCAGTGCGAGGTGGGTGTTCGGGCCGTCGGGGAGCAGGATGGCTTCGGGGAGGGCCTCGAGCGGATGCGGCACGAGGTCGGCGCCCAGCGCATACATGGTGAGCCAGCTCATGCCCGGGATCGCGTCGGCGTCGGGGTCGCTCGCGCCCTGGGCGGCCAGCCAATCCCCGAAGGGATCGAGGCCCGCGCTGCCGGGCGAGGCCGGCCCGGCGATCCAGCTTTCCGGGAGGGAGTGGTCGGGAACCGAAAGGGGATCGACGAGGACCATCGAAAAGCCGTCGCCGTCGGCCTCCTCGGGCCAGGGGGAGGCGTCATCGTAGGTGAAATCGATCACCGGGGTCGTGAGCTGGAAGGAGAGGGTGAGCTGCTCGCCGCCGTTGCTCAAGTTGGCCTCGTACTGGCCGGCCACCGGGAGGCCGGTGCCGTAGCGGGCTTCGAAGGCGGGCAGGTGGTTGACGATCACCAGTGACCCGCCCGGGGCGAGCGAAGTGATCGTGGCGCCGGCGAAGTCGAATTCGATGCCGTCGGTGAACGAGAGGGACGAGAGGTCGAGCGTGAGGCTGTCCGAGACGTTGGTGAGTTCCAAAAACTCGAAATCGGTGTCGTCGGTGGAGACCAGCAACTCGTCCCCGCTCGGGTCGGCCGGGTGATACATGACCTCCGAGATCACCAGGTTCTGCGCCAGCAGGGTCGCATCGATGCCGATCTGCGGGCTGAACTCGACGGGATCCGACCAGTGGCTGGTCCGGCCGCTTGAGTCCTCGTGCTGGACGCGGACGCGGTAGGTGTGCCCGGGGGCGACGGCCGAGGCGGGGATCGCGTGGGTGGCGGTGAAGCTCTCGAACTCGTCCATGCGGAGCGTCTCGATCTCGTACTTGCGCGGTTCGCCGGCTTCGTGGACTCCCACGCCCGGCGCCGCGATTTCGGCGAGACGCCAGCGGATCCTGCCGAAGGTGCCGCTGCCGTCGGGGTCGGAGAAGGTGCTGCTTTCGAAGGCGAGGCCGTTGGTCGGGAAGCCGGGATCGCCCACGTAGCTCAGGGTCGGCTTGTCAGGGATCAGCGCATCTGTGGCCTCCTGGTTGAGATACTCGAATCCGTAGCCGGCCGGGATGCCGTTGCCGGGCGACCAGCTGCCGCCGGTGAAGCGGTCGGTCATGTAGTCGATGATGTGCTGGACGAAGCCCTCGTGGTCCTGCGAGACCAGCGTGCGCACGTAGGTGCCGCCGAAGCGGCTGTCGGTGAAGGGCGACTGGTAGAAGTTGCCCTTGTGGTTGGTCTGTCCCGAGGTGTTGCCGACGCTTCCCTTCGTCCGGGGATGATGGTTCCACAGGAAGGCGTCGAGGTCGGCCCAGGTGAGCGCCTGACCGGCCGGGTTGACGATCTGCGCATACTCGTCGACCAACTGCCCGATCTGCCCGCCGGCCGGGGAATCGTCGGAGGCCATCAGGTCCGAGATCTCCCGGCAGCGGTTGCGGAACTCGATCATCAGCTGCGGGTGGTTGAGGATCGAGTTCTGCTGGCGGATCACCCCGGCCTGGTGCGTCTCGGCGATGAACATCATGTCGAGGTCCCAGGGCATCGGCACCCACTGGTCCGCGGTTGGTTCGTGGTAGAAGTAGTGGTTGGCGCCGAGGCGGATATCGACGTTTCCGGTCAACCGGTTGAGCGCCCGCATCGAGTAGTAGGCCGGCATGTCCATGCGGTCCCGCCACCAGCTTTCGGTCTGGGCGGAGTTCGAGTCGGCGTAGAACGAGTTCCAGTCCGAGGAGTCGGTGACCTGGGTGTCGCCCTGCTCCTTCTTGTCGCCGTTGCCGCCTTCGATCTTGTAAACGTTTCCGTCCTCGAGCCCGCGGTCGTCGAGGAAGGATCCGTTCGGCTGCTCGACCGCGAGATAGAGGCCCCAGAGATCGGAGTCGTAGGGGTCGGACGGATTGCTCTCCGCGGCGCCGTCGACCACCCGGAACGACAGGTAGTGGGTCCTCGACGAGGGCACGCCGGCGAGATCGTAGAGCCGGAACGAGACCGCCTCGTCGAGGCCGGCCATGCCGCGGTTCACCGCCGCCCAAGGCGACGCGCAGGCGTTGAAGTTCAGCTTGGTCCAGGTGGAGTCGTATTTCCGGCCCCAGTCGTCCCGGGCCTGGAAGCGCCGTGCGCGGTTGAAGTGGAACCGCCACTTGTTCTTTCCCGAGACATAGGTCGAAAACTCGCCGCGGTTCTCGAACTCGATGTGGTCGTAGACCTTGCCGTCATAGACCAGCGTGCCGGTCATGTGGACGCCGTCGTAGCCGCTGTTGTACTGGGAGTTGATGACGTCGGTGTTGTGGGCGATCAGATGGTAAACGGGCAGATCGTCCATCAGGTCCGCCGGAAAGGTCTCGGTGGAGCCGCCGGGGGCGAAGGATCCCGACCAGGCCGGGGCTCCGTCGTGGACGTAGTAGGCGAAGTTGGGTTGCTCGTCGTCGGCGTAGGGCACGGTGAGGGCGTTGGCGTTCGTGTCCTCGGTCTCGATCCGATAGCGCACCAGCCGGCGGTGCGTCTGCACGGTGCCGGGAAGGGTGGCGGTGTAGGTGTCGTCGCCGGCGACCGCGTCGCCCCCGCTGCCGTCGTCGGTCATCGCGACCGTCGTCCAGCCGGTCTCGTAGGCCGCGTCGCTACGGCGGATGTAGTTTCCTGGATCGACCGTCTGGTAATGGAGCGTGACCGAGGCGACGCCTTCGGGGTCGGTGACCTTGGCGCTGACGACCACCGGCGTGCCGGAAGAAGGGGACTCGGGCGCGTGCCCGACCTGGCGGATCTGCGGTGGGGCCTCGTTGGAGAACGAGGAGTTCGAAGCGCCCGGCGTGGGGACTCCGGACAAGGCGCCCGCTTCGGGGGTCCGCAGCTCGACGTCGATGGAGAAGTCCGAGCTCGAAAGCGAGGTGTTGAGCGCGTGGACGGCGATCACGTTGGTGCCGCCGTTGATCAGGTTGCCCGCGTTCGGCAGGGTGATTTCCTCCCACACCGCCTCGTGGTTGTTGCCGAAGCCGTCGTAGGGGATCTCGCCGGGATCGACCGAAACGCGGCCCACTTCGGTGCCGTTCAGCCAGACGATGGCGCCGTCGTCGGCATAGACCCGCAGCAGCAGTGAGTTCGGGATTTCCTGGGGATCGACCGTGAAGCTGTGGCGGAGGTAGACGGTCGAGTAGTTGTAGCGCATGTCGCCGAGCACGGTCGTGTCGTCGCCGTCGCCGTAGCCGATGGGCGTCTGTCCCCCGAGCCATGAGGCATCCTCGCTGAAGACCGCCGACCGCCAGGCATCGACCGGGCTCGAGGCTTCGGAGGTTCCCTTGCGGTAGCTCCAGCCGCTGCTCGCGGCGGGGACGTAGATCACCGGCGTCGGGGGCACCGGCGGTGAGCCCGAGGTGCGCCACGAGCCGGCGAGATCGTTGTCGAGAGCCGGGTGGACGAGTTCCATCGAGCCGCCGCCGCCGCGGGCCCCGGTGGGCCACGGGAAGCCGGACTGGTATTCCACCCGATCGACCTCGGTGTCGGTGGCATCGAGCAGTTCGATGACTTCGCCGTCGTTGTTGAGCCCCTTTTCCCAGGGGCCGAGCGCGGTCACGCCGTAGACCGACGACAGGGTGGCCGGATCCTCGCCGACGACCAGATACCCGCCGCCGGCGATCTGGGTGCCGTCGGGAAAGATGAAATCGACCGCCTCGGCCAGCGTCCAGCCGGAGAGATCGACCGGACCGGCACCGGAATTGTGCAACTCGATGAACTCCTCGGCGCTGGTTTCGTCGTCCGGATCGTAGTGGATCTCGTTGATGACGATGTCTGCGGCGCCCCAGTGCAGGGGGAGCAGCGAGAGTAGAAGCAGGGCTTTGGCTGGGGAACGCATGCGCAGGATCAAATCGGGAAAAGGCGTCGGATCGCCAATTCGGCCGAGAAACTAGCCCGCTGGAGAGCGAAGGAAAGCGGGTTTTGACGGCAACGGGTGCCGGGGGCGCTCAAAAGTAGCTGCGGAAGGCGATCAGGTAGCTCATCGCCCTCACGTCGCCGTTCCGGGCGTGCAGCTTGGTATGGGAGACGCCCGCCATGATCTTGGCCCGGTCTCCGCAGAGGTGGTAGTTCAGGCCGGCGTAGAAGCTGTGGCTCATATCTCCCCGACCGTTGTCGACATCGATCAGCGGATCGTCGTGGCGGGCCCGCACGTAGCGGCTGTCGAGGCGGATGCCCTCGGCTTCCTCGGATTCCTGGTACTGATAGCTGAGCACCAGTTGGAGCCGGTCCTCGACGATCCAGTACCACGGCATCACGACATAACCCCAGAAGTCTCCCTGGCGACGGGTGCGGAGGTTGCCTTCCCCGATGCCGCCGTTGTCGCCGTAGATGCCGTTGACCATCACCCCCCAGCGGTCGTCCTCGTAAACGCCGGAAAGCGACGAGGCCCAGGCGTAGCCCAGCGCCCGGTCGACGCCACGGGGGTCGTTGAGGATCTGATCATAGACGAAGCGCCAGCGCTTCTTCGGCTCCCACTCGAGGCTGCCGTAGTAGAAGTACCCGTCGTTCCACCCGCCGAGCGCATCGGCGTCGTCCTCACCGCTGAAAGCCCCGATCGTGAGTTCCCAGTCGCCGCGCCCGATGGCCAGCACGGCACCGGTCGGCCGCCCCTCCTCGCCGCCGACGCGGTCGGAAAGCGCCGAGCGCTCGATGGTGAAGATCTCGCGCGACGACTGGTGGGCCTCTTCGCCCACCGCCACCTTCATCTTGCCGTAGGTCAGCTCGAGCTTGTCCAGCCACTCGAGGTCGAAGGCCTTGTCGAGATCCAGTTCGAGGGTAAGGGTGTCGAAGGTGTCGTAGCCCCAGTCGAGCTGATACGGATAATTGTCACGGAAGCGGCGGTCATCCACGAGGTTCACGCTGATCTCGGACTTCAGAAACCGGAGGAACTCGACCTCCGCCCCAAGGCGGGCGCGGCGGAACTCGTCGTAGGTGTCGTGGAACCGCCGGCCGTTGACGTCCTTCCCGGCGACATAGGCGGCCTGGTAGTGGAAGCGACCCTCCAGTTCGAAACGCTGGATGAAGGGGTTGTCGTCCGACTCGTAGAGCAGCCCGGGATCGTCCTCGAGCCATTCGCAGATGCCCTTCGGTTCGTCATCCTTGTCCGGCTTGTCGGGTTTCCCGGTCCCGGACTTCGCGTCGCCCGCGGCGGCGGTCCCGGCCACGGCGGCGAGCAGGGCGGGGAGGATGATCCGCGTTTTCATGAGTCGAACTCCTGCTCGGTCGGTGCGATCACGACCCGGTTGTTTCCGGTCGCGGCCTGGACCGCCTCGAGCAGTTGGGAGGTCTTCACCTCGTCCTTCAACTGCAGACCGTAGCGCAGTTCGGTCATCATGCCCGCCTGCACCGAGGCGATGCGGAGCAACTGGGTGCGAACGGTGAATTTCTCGAAGATGGGCGCCATCAGCTCCTCGAAGTCCTGATCGTTGGTGATGCGCATCGTCATCATGTGCGAGGCGCGGCGTGCGGCGTAGGCGTTGGTCTTGGTCAGCAGATAGATCGCGAGGCCGACGATCACGGTGATGATGCAGGCCATGAGGTAGAGGTGGGCGCCGACGACCATGCCGATCGCCATGGCGAAGAAGACGAACGCGAGGTCGCGCGACTGGCCGAGGGTGCGGCGGAAGCGGATCACCGAGAAGGCGGCGAACATGCCGAAGGCGATCGCCCCGTTCCCGCTGACCACCATGATCAGGATGGTGGTGACCACGCCGATGATGATCAGCGTCTGGACGAAGTCCTGGGAGTAGCGGGTGCCCTTGTAGGTCTTCCGGTAGAGTTGGCCGATCAGGAGGTTCAGGCCGATGCTGATGAGCATGGCCATCGCGACCTCGGCGGGGCCGGGAATGGCGTCACCGGCGGGTGCGATCAGGTCGTTGAGGAGTTCGTCCAGGTTCATGAGGGTGAGGGCGGCCGAGGTCGTAGCGTTCCAGCGCGGTGGCGTACTTGCTGAACCCCCGGGGAACCAGCTTGCGGCTGCCGAGCAACGAGCGGAACCAGTAGGGGACGGTGCCGATGGTCTTGACCTCCATCACGGCCTCGCCCTCTTCGATCAGGTCGTGACGGGCATCCGGATCGTCGCCGGAGGCATAGTCGGGGAAGCAGCAGCGGAGGTCCGCGTCGAAGGTGATCCGGATGGTGCCGTCGATCCCGCTGTCGTACGCCCACCGATGGTACTGGATCCGGACGACGGGGGAGAGCGGGGGATCCTCCAGCATGCCGGCCAGCTCGTCGCGGAAGCGCTCTCCACCGGCCGCCTCGGAGAAGGCCGGCAGGCGACCGCCGAGGAAGCTTTTCAGCTCCGATTCGCTGACTTCCACGCGGCGCTTGACCGTGCGACCGCCCTGCTTGTGCTTGATCTCGATGAAACGGGCGGGCGGAACCGTCGGGCGGAGATCTTCGTAAGTGCGCGTCCGGATGCGTCGGCGGTTCGGCTTGGCGAGTGCCTTCTGCCAGTAGCTTTCCCGGTCCTCCGAGTCGAAGTAGTCGGAGCGGACGCGGTAGCCGGCGACCGCCCCCCGATCGGCATCGAGATGCTCCGCCACCTGGGCGCGGATCGGCCCCAGCATGCCGGTCGGCAGGAGGAACTTGAATTCGCGGCGCTTCTGATGGGCATCCATGGAGACGGGGGGAGTTTGGTGACGACTTCGTCACCTTGGCCCCGCGATCTACCGTGCGTCCATGCGGATTGTTGCAGAAACGCAGCGAATTTCCGGCAAACTAACCCGAATAGGGGGGCGAGGTCCCGCCCCGACAAGCGGGATCGGTTTTCCTCCTCGACGCCGGGATCCCGACGCCATTCGCGACTCAACTGTAGACCTGCTGGTAATACTCGTCCGCCATCCGGTCGGAGTCGAAGAAGGGAACCACCTCGGTCATGCTGTTCATCACGAGCTGGTTCCATTCATCGGGGCGCTCGTAGTACATCGGCAGCGCCTTGTTCTGGAGGATGTCGAGGATGCCGAGGCGGTCGTGCTCGTCGCGGTCGTGGTCGGAAAGACCCGGATCGGCCGGCGGGACGATGAAGGAGTTGTGGTCGTCCTTGGCGAACTCGCACACCCAGCCGTCGTAGGTCGAGAGGTTGATCGCGGCGTTCATCGCGGCGGTCATGCCCGAGGTGCCGGAGGCCTCGCGGGTGACGACCGGGTTGTTGAGCCAGATGTCGGCGCCATACTTCAGCAGGCGGGACAGCTCGAGTTCGTAGCCGACGACCACCGAGGCGTTCGGGAAGTCGCGGGTCAGGCGGACGAGGTGGTTGAAGGTGTCGATCGCGCCGTAGTCGAAGGGGAAGGGCTTGCCACCCCAGATGACCTGGATCGGTCGGTCGTCGTTGTTGAGCAGCGTGCGGAAGGCCTTCATGTCTCGCGTGATCAGCTCGGCACGCTTGTAGCCGGCGAAGCGGCGGGCCCAGACGACGGTCAGGACGTCGGGGTTGAACAGCTTTCCGGTCTGATCGGCGACCACGCGGAAAAGCTGATCCTTCAGCTCACGCTTGCGGTCGCGGAGGAATTCGAGGTCGCCGTTCTGGCGGGCGCGCTCGAGCCCCCGGTCCTTCCAGTAGCGGGCGTTCTGGGCGTTGGTCACGTGGCCGATCGGGCAGATGCCCTCGTGGTGGCCCCACATCTTGCGCGACACCTCGCCGTGCAGCTTCGAGACGCCGTTCGCCTTGTGGCTCAGCCGCAGCGCGGCCAGCGAGTGGTTGAAGACGTTGTGCTTGTCGACCCCGGCGGCTTCGCGGACGAGCTTCTCATCGAGGCCGCCGAAGAAGCCGGCCTTCTTGAGCAGGCCGAAGTCGTGCTTCTCGTTGCCCGCTTCCTCCGGCGTGTGGGTGGTGAAGACGAAGCGCTTGCGAACCTCGGACGGATCGGCCTCGTGGCTTTCCATCACGCGGAAGGCGGCGGAAAGGGCGTGGGCCTCGTTGAGGTGGTAGATCTCGGGGTCGACCTTGAGCTCCTCCAGCAGGCGGGCGCCGCCGATGCCGAGCACCATGTACTGGGCGATGCGCCGACCGGGGTCGTTGTCGTAGAGCCGCTGGGTGATCTGGCGGTCGTCGTGGTCGTTCTCCTCGAGGTCGGTGGTGAGGAAGAACATCGGCACGGTGCCGAAGACCTCGGAGGGCAGGAACTTCGCGCCGACCCAGACGTCCTTGCCGTAGATCGGGACCTGGAAGCGGATGCCGGTGTCCTGGAGGAAGGCATACTCCTTGCGTCGGAACTGGACGGCCATTTCGCGGCCTTCGCCGCGGGTCTGGTTGTAGTAGCCGCAGGTCCAGTAGACGCCGATGCCGAGCAGGTTCTGCTGCAGCGCGTAGGCCGAACGCATGTGCGAGCCGGCGAGGAAGCCGAGGCCGCCGGAGTAGATCTTGAAGGACTGGTCGATGGCAAACTCGCAGCAGAAATAGACGGCGCTGCGGGCATACTTCGGGTTGATCTCGTACGGATGACGGTAGGGATCGGGCAGGAAGGAATCGGACATGGTGTCGGTGGTAGGGAAAGTCTTTGCGGGAGCCAATGTCCCGAGACCGCGAAGCGTTGGGCGAAATTCTGGATTTGTGAATCGCGAAGCGCGTTTACCGGGAGAATGCGGCACATCCGGTGCCATTTGCGCGGGAAATACGGGGGGGCATGGGATTCTCCCCTTTCAGCGGGTCGGCCGAAGCCGGGGAGTGGTCGAGGCGGTCATTGAGGTTCGGAGACGGCCCGAACGTGGTCGAAGAACGACCGGTTGCCTTCGCTCCCGAGGCGGATCTGGTATCCATAGCTGGCATCGAGGTCGGTCTCGAAGCTGTCATAGCTGGCCGGCAACGGGGTGAACCAGCTGCCTGGATCGAGGACGGCGGCCCCCAGTTCGACCCGCCCGAGTTCGATCCCGCTCTTGAGGACGATGCTGGAGACATTGCCCGGCTGGGTGAATCCGCTCCGGTTGCCGATGGCCGCCGACACCGAGTGGACCCCCCGGTGGCCGAGGAAACTTCCCTTCGTTTCGCTGAAGGCGCCGGCGGCGATGCTCAGGTGCTGCAATCCTTCGTCGGCGAACCCGGAGATGTGCTCGAACGAGGTGGTGGTACCTCCGTCATTGTCGGGTCCCCATCCGGGACCGTTTCCAAAGAAGGTTCCCGGCGCCGCGGCGGGGCTCTCGAAGCCCGCATTCTCGAGACCGTGCACGATCTCGGGCTTGAAACGGAGGCGGTAGAGGGCGCTCGGACCGTTGGCCGGGACGATGACGCTCACATTCTCGAATCGGGGGGAGATCATGCCGTCGCCGCCTCCCGTGGTGGTCCAGTGCACGCCGTCGACGCTAGTTTCGATGAAGAACCCGGCGGTCGGGTCCTTGCGAACCGGGATGACCACGAAATTGCTGGCAAGTTGGGGATTGGGAGTGCCGAGACCGAAGTCACTCCTCAACAGGGCGACGTGATCCACCCAGCCGCGGTCCTGGAAATCACTCCACGAGCCGTCCTTCTCGTAGATCCACCGGAGAATGTGGGTGCCGGCCGGGATGTCCAGCGACACGCTTTGCCAGTCCAGGTCTCCAGAAATCGGTGGAACCGCGTCGATGCCGTCGATGGTGAACCGCAGCTCGTCGAAATTGGCTTCGCTGCTGACCTTCCAGTCGAAGAACAGCTTCTTCGGTCCGACGACGGTGGTGGCCAGTGTGGTGCTCTCGTCGTTGCCCAAGGGGGCGTGGCTGGTGCTGTCGATGCCCTGATTGGTTTCGTCGAACACCGCCGCCCATTCGGCATCCCCGTAGGTTTCCCAACGCGAGCCCCAGCGGTCCAGACCCCGGCCGGGATGCATCAGCCCCTCCTGGACGACCAGTTGGTCCAACCACGCCTGACCTTCGTAGAGGGAGTCGGCGTCGTAGAAGAAACGAAGCTCGGTGTAGCCGGGAGGCACTTCGAAATGGACCTGTTGCCAGGGCGTGCCCCCGGGGATCGGATCAATCCTCCTGGGGCCGACGGACGGTCCTGCGGGGACGAAGGGGTCGGTGGCGTCGTGGCGGACCTGCAGGGAGAGGTTGCCGCCCGGAGCTCCGGTGGCCTGCCACCAGAAGGAGACCACTCCTCCATTGCTGAAGAAGGGATAGATGATGGCGGTGTCGTTGAGGGAACCGTTGGCGGGCGTGTAGATGGTGCGGATCGCCGAAGGTCCGGGCTCGCCGAGGGTTCCGGCCGGGGCCGCGTCGGAGTCGTCGGCCAGCCAGGGAGCGACGGTGAAGTCCTCCACCACCAGGTTCGAGGCATCGAAGGGAAGGTCGAAGGCGTCGCGCAGCGACCCGGGGACCGGGATGACCGTGAGCTCGTCCACCCGGCCGTGGCCCGAGCCGTCGACCGGCTTGTACCATGACCATCGTACGGTCTGGGGGCCCGCATCCAGTTCGATCGAGTAGGTCTTGAAGGTGTTGCCCGCGTCGTGAACGACGTTCTTGGCCAGAGCGGGCCCCCACTGGGCCCTCAGTTCGCCGGCGGTTCCCGTTTGAACCATGCGGAACCGCACCAGGGCCGGACCTTGGATGATGGTCTCCATATCGGAGCGTTGGAGGGCGCCGATGTCGCCTGCCTTGGCGATGTCGTTGGTCGGGACGCTCGAGGTGCCGGTCACGTCCTCCAGTTGCCACGGTGCCGATGATCCGACCGGCTCGGTGAAGGTCAGGCCGAGGAGGTCGACCGCTTCGGGAAGGTTGTTGAATTCGAGATTGTCGACCCAGCCGGAATCGCTGCCTTCGCTTACGGAAACGTCCTTCTCGTAGGCCCAGCGGAGGGTGTGTTCGCCGGCGGGGACGTTGTAGGCGACGCTGGTGGGTCCGACATTGCCGGAGATCTCGTTCTGGACAACGCCGTCGCTGTAGAACCGGAGGAAGTCGAAGCCGTCCTCCGAACTCACACCCCAGTCGAAGGTGATGGTCACCGGGCCGGTCACGGTGGTTTCGAATCCGGCGGTCTCGAGGTCGTCGATGTCGAGGTTCTCCGCCCGGTCGCCATCCTGGGCGGAAGCGTCTTCCACCCACGCGAAGGAGGTGTCCGCGCCGGAGTGTTTGACGATGGTCCGGTCGGGTTTGTCGACCGCTTCGGCGACGGTGCCGCTGCTGTCGGCCGCGTTGCCCGAAAGAATCAGCGAGAAGGGCTGGACGGAGGAAGTGGTGAGCCCGGGTTCGTTGATGTCGCCCTTGTGCGTGACGGCCACTTCATAGGTGCCCGGCATGAAGGGCACCAGCCACGGCAGGCCCCCGACCATCTCCACGTTGTCCGTCGAGTTGCCGTTGTTGGTGGCGGAAGCGTCGGGATCGAGAGGGTCGAGCGACGGGGCCCGGTAGAGGGTGCCGGCGGGTGTGCGGATCGTCAGGTCCAGGTCGTTGACGAGGACCTTCGTGCGATTGTTCAGTCCCGACTGCACGCTGCCCTCCGGATCGGTCCAGACGAGGGTGGCCTTGACGAGGTCGTTGGCTTCGAAGGTCATCCGGAATTCCGGGTCGTCCCGGGTCAGGACCTCCTCGACGAGATGGTAGCCACCAGGCTCGGAGGCATGAAGGTCGAGTTGATCGACGGCCGCGGAGGCATCGATCAAGCCCCAGCCGGATTGGTAGTCGGGGCCGGGCGTCAGGATGTCGGTGGCCGTATGGATCATCAGCGCCTTGAGCGTGCTGCCCCGCAGGTATTGGCCGGTGGTGTCGCGATAATGCTCGTGGAGGAGCAGCGCCGTTCCGGATGCCCCCGGGGTGGCCATGCTGGTCCCGGTCTTGCGTCCCGTGGCGGTGTCACCGGACTTCGTGGCCGAGAGAACGTCGTAGCCGTTGCCCACCACGTCGGGCTTGATCCGTCCGTCATCGGTCGGCCCAAAGCTGGAGCTGTCGACCATGTCGACCCCGCTGGTGCTGCGGGTCCCGTCGCTGACCGCATCCTCCATATTGCCGACGACCATCGCGTTCTTCGAGCTTCCGTTGTCGATCAGGCAGTCGTAGCCGTCCGCGCCGCCGTCGGCGTCGGGAGCGGAGGGAGCGAAACCCCAGGTGCCCGAGACCTCCTCGTAGCCTCCGTTCCCGTCCGGAGCGTTCCAGTAGATGGTGTCGAGGAAGGAAGGGGAGTGGCCTCGCTCATTCCCCGCCGCGAAGAACGGAAGATAGTAAGGCCGCTGCCGGCAGGTCTTGTCGATCTCCCTCGCCGAGGACCCGTAGCGTCCGAATTTCTCGTCCTCGTCGGCTCCATCGGCTCCGGCCCAGTACCATTGGCCGGCCCGGGTGGCGTGATCCGAGGGATATTTCATCCAGCCGCCCAGGACCCCGTAGGAGTGATTGGAGACATAGATCCTCGACGGCTGGTTGGGACTGCTCGCACCGATGCTGGTCATCTCGGCGTGGTCGTTGTTCCATCCGAAGCACTTCGCGGAGGCCCGCCACGCCATTCCTCTCACGTCGGGATTGACGAAACCGTTGCCGAGGATGGTTCCCATCACATGGGTGCCGTGGTCGGTCTGGGCGTTGTCGGAATCGTTCGACGAACTCGCCTCCGCGTAGACGACCCGGTTCGGGAAATCATTGAACTCCTGGTGGCTCAGCCTGGGTGGACCGCTTTCCCACATGCCGACGGTCCAGCCGTAGCCCGAGAGATTGACGGATCCAGACCCTCCGAACTGCGTCAACAGGTCGACGTTGTGGGAGATTCGAGCCTCCGTGTTCTGGGTTTCATAGTAGATCGGATCGCCGTCGGGATCGATGCGCATCAGTTCGTAATCGCCGCCATCGTCCTTGGTTCCCTTGACCGGCCAGCCGTTGGCTTTCGCCCAGGCGATCGCGGCCGCCTTCTCGCGATCGTTTCTCCGGGTCAGCGCGTCGATGTCACGCTGCACCTCCTCCTCGTCGGCCCCGAACATCTTCATCCGGGTTGCCGGCTGAACAAATCGAGGATCAAACCCGGCGTCTCCGGGGGCTCCTTGGTCGGCCTTCGCCGGCAGCAGGGAGGGTTCCGGATCTTCGGGAAAGGTGGCGGCAGGTGCCGCGGCGATGGCGGCTTCCGGGATGGCCGGCCGGGGCTCCGGCGAGGCGCTCGTGTCGGGGCGGGAGGAAATCTCCGGCGACTCGGGTGTCCGAATGGGGGTTCCGGGGGCGGTGGTCGGGTCGATGAGGAACCACAGAAGCGAAAGAAGGCCGAAGAGGCAGAGGAGGGCACGCACGCGCATGGGAGGAGGATGTCGGGGTGGGGACGGAAAAAGCCTCCAGCTGAGGCTTCATCGGCGCCCAGCGGCTGCGGGAGCCACTCGGCAAGGTAGCAATCCCTATGCCCAGATGCCCCGAAATAGCAATCCCTATGCCCAGATGCCCCGAAACACACGGAACTTCTTGTGGCGATCACGAACAACCGCCAGGCAGCATGGACACGCGGGTGGGCCTCCCGGATGCCGCGTTTCCTGCGTCGCGCCTCCGATGATGTGAGGCCTTACATCATGGGTTGGCGGATGATGGTCCTCCAGTTCCTCGGATCCGCCCGGCGGACGTCCGACAAGTAGATCTCGTGGTGCTTCCCGGTCAGTTCGCCCCGGGCGAGGATGAAGTCGTGCAAGCGCCGGATCGTCGGACCTTCCTCGGAGAACGGTCCGACGTGCAGGATCTGGGCGCACCGCCCCTCGGTGAAGGCTTCGAACCGCAGGCGGTCCAGGGCGGGAAGCTCCTTCTTCCGCTTCACGGATGCGATGGCCTCCGTCACCGTTCGGACGCCGACGGCAGGAGGCTGCAGGATCATCATGGTCCACTTCCAGTTCGTGCGATCGTTGCTCTCGAAGGCGGCGGGGTCGTCCGCCCACCACAGGCCTTCGAGCGGCATCACGGTGTAGTCCTTAGCAGGGGCGCAGCGCTTGAGCGCGAACTTGGCGGTGTAGGAAACGGAGAACAAGGCTTCCACCGCCTCGGCGTAGGCCGGCGTGGTGTTCGGGTCGCCCTGGCCGTCCACCATCAGATAGGCCATCCTGGGAACGTTCACTTCACGAACTTCCTTCGCCGAGGGACGGTAGAGCTCCCGGAGCTCCTTTTTGTGATCAACCTTGGGCATCGAAAAAGGGGTCGCGAAAAAGGGGTCGGTCCTTGAAATACGGCGTAGATCCTTCTCGACCACTTGTCAGTTCACCACCCGCCTTGCCAGGTTGCGGGCTCTGCGGGCCAGTTGCCGGCTCCCGGTCACCCGCCGTACCGCTCGGCTCACTGAACTCGGGTGCCCGGTCCGCAGGCGTTCCGACACCCAGCGGTTCGATACCCCGGTGTGGGTCTTCACCAGCCAGGCAAGCAGGGCCTTCTCATCGAGCAGGCGGCCTCGACCCTCAAGGTTGTCTCGGTTCGGGTCGATGCCGAGGGCTTCCGCCGCCTGGAGAACGAAATCCTCCGCTTCCGACTCGTCGTGGTCCCGAGCCGCAGGGCCGGCGATGTTCCCCTTCCGCCTCCTCCTTTTCGCTCCCGATGGCATGGCGTCGAGCAATCGGTCCCGAAAGCCCTCGCCCCCCAGAAACCAACCGCGCCTTAGTTCCTTTAGTGACTCGTCGGTCAGCACTCCTTCACGGTCCTTCGCACGCTCTTCCAGATAGGCCGTGTAGCTGCGGCGTCCACGCCTGCCTTCGTCGAGTTCGAAGGCACGCAGCACCCGCTCGGTTGTCAGCCACTCCGGCTTCTTCATCCGTCCGTAGCGTGGAAAGCTGCTCCACCGCCATTCCTTGAGCCTCTTTCCGGTCGTCCCCCCGACCCAGCCGCTGCGCACCGGGTTGAGGTGAATGTAGTCGGCCACAATCCGGAAATAGACTCCGCTTCCTTCTCCGTTGACCACCACTGCCTTGTAGCGTCCCTGGAAGACGTGCCCACGGCGTTTCCGGCGCAGGTTCCAGCCTTGGGAAAACACCCCCATCAACCATTTCATCCCCACCACCAGATTGGGCTGTGGTGTCTCCAGCAGCAGATGAAAGTGGTTGCCCATCAACACGTAGGCGTGGACCCGCCATCCATGCTTCGCACACGCCTGTCCAAGCCGAACCAACCAAGCCTCTCGGTCCTGGTCGGTTTCAAAGACATCCTTCCCGCCTTCGCCCCGCGCCATCACGTGGTAGATTGCACCCGGAGCTTCGTATCGGAGCGGCCGCGCCATACCCAAGAATCTGGTTGGCTGCCATCGATCCGTCAATGCCGTATTTCAAGGACCGACCCCTTAGACG
>JAUIJD010000077.1 GCA_030431475.1 Verrucomicrobiia bacterium
TAGATTGGCATGCTATGAAAACGATCGTCGCCGCCATTGATTTCTCCGATGCCACGTCGCAGGTCGTCGAAACGGCCGTGGCGCAGGCCAAGGCGTTCGGAGCGTCGCTTCATCTGGTCCACGTGCTTGAGCCCGAGCCGGCCTACACCGCCTACGGGTTCACGCCCGACGAGTTCCCCGCGATGCATGCCTTTCACGAGGAGGCCCGCAAACGGGCGCTGAGCCGGCTGGAAGAGGTCGGCGGGGGCGCCGAGGGGATCCGGCGCCATCTCGCGGAGGGAAGCCCGCTCCATGCGCTGCTCGACTACGTGAAGGAGGTCGGCGCCGACCTGGTGATCCTCGGATCCCATGGTCATGGGATGGTCGCCTCGCTGCTCCTCGGTTCGGTGGCCGAAGGAATGGTGCGCAAGGCCGTGGTCCCGACCCTGGTGGTGCCGGTCGTCGAGGATTGAGGGCCGCGCTCCCGGAAAACCGGATGCGAGGCGCGGCTCGGCGTGCGCGTAGGAGGGCCATGCGCATGCTCCTGTTCCTCCTCGGCGGGGCGCTGTTCGCCAGCGCCGCCGACCGACCGAACATCCTCTGGATCACCAGCGAGGACAACTCGGCCCACTGGCTCGGCTGCTACGGCAACGGACAGGCCTCGACCCCGCGGCTGGACCGGCTGGCGGAGGAGGGCAACCGGTTCCTCCACGCCTACTCCAACGCGCCGGTGTGCGCGGTGGCGCGGTCGACGCTGCTGACCGGCGTCTACGCCCCGAGCCAGGGCACGCAGCACATGCGGAGCCGCCATGCCATCCCGGCGACCTTCAAGCCCTACGTCACCTATCTCCGTGAGCAGGGCTACTACTGCACCAACGCCTCGAAGACCGACTACAACTTCGAGGGCGACGACCGGAAATGGTGGGACCAATGTTCGGGCAAGGCGCACTACCGCGGTCGCGCCGAGGGGCAGCCCTTCTTCGCGATCTTCAACCTGACCACCACGCATGAGAGTTCGCTGTTTCCCGCCAAACGGGGGAAGCCGCCCCACCGTCTGAAACCGTCCGAGATCGAGGTCCCGCCGTATCTGCCGGACCTGCCGGAAGTGCGGGAGGACTTCGCGGCCTACCACGACAAGGTGAGCAAGCTCGATTCCCAGATCGGCCGGCTGCTCGACGATCTGGAGAAGGCCGGTCTCGCCGACGACACGATCGTCTTCCACTACTCCGATCACGGCGGGCCGACCCCCCGCGGCAAGCGCTACCTGAAAGAGACCGGCGTGAGGGTGCCGCTGATCGTGCGGGTGCCGGAAAAGTGGAAGCACCTTTCGCCCTTCATCCCCGGTGCGACGGTCGCCGAGCCGGTCGCGTTCGTCGACTTCGCGCCGACGCTGCTGTCGCTGGCCGGCCTGGAGAAGCCCGAGCCCATGCAGGGCCGCGCCTTTCTCGGCGAACACCGGGCCCCGCCGAAGGACGGCGTGTTCCTGTTCGCGGACCGCTTCGACGAGATCTACGGCATGCGTCGTGGATGGACGGATGGCCGTTGGAAGTACATCCGGCGTTTCACCCCGCACCTGCCGGCGGCGCCCTACAGCTACTACCAGTTCTCGATGCCGTCGTGGGTCGCATGGCGACAGGCATGGCGTGACGGGAAACTCGACGAGCGGCACCGCCGGATGTGGGAAACGCCGCAGCCGGTCGAGGAGCTCTTCGACCTCGGGGCCGATCCGTGGGAGGTGGAGAACCTCGCCGGCGATCCGGCCCATGCGGCGAAGCTCGAGGAGATGCGGGAGCGGGTGAAGGCGAAGATGGCGGAGGTGAAGGACACCGGCATCGTGCCCGAGCCGATGTGGGCGGAGCTGTCGGCGGATCGCCCGGTGGCGGCCTTCGTGAGATCGGAGGATTTCGACTACGACGGTGTGCTGGAAAAGGCATTCTCGGCCAGCGCGGGCGAGTATTTCAGCAGCCGTTCCGAGGATCCGGTGAAGCGCTATTGGGCCCTGTTGGCCTGTCTCGTCAGGTCCACCGAGGAGGCGCAATCCGACAAGCCGTCCCGGATGAGTTTTGCCATCGATCAATTGATGCCGGCGGTGGAGGATCCCTTTGCCGTCAACCGGATGCTGGCCGGGGAATGCCTGCACGCCCTCGGTGAGAAGAAGGTGGCCGGGAAGGTGCTGCTCGCCGAACTCGACAAGGATCTCGACGACTATTCGACGCAGTACCTGCTCAATGCCCTGGTGCGGCTCGGGCTGTCCGAAAGGGTTCCGGACGCGTGGATCGCATCGACCTTGAAGGACAAGACGGCGGGCAAGTATGTGAAGCGTTTCGCCGAACAACTGCGGGACGAGCGAAGGTGATGGAGAAGCTGCTCGAACTCACGGGAGCCCGTGTCTGGCGCGGCGACGATGCCTCGGTCGAGGCCCTGCGGGGGGTGACCTTGTCGCTCCACGAGGGAGAGAGCGTCGCCATCCTCGGTCCGAATGGCTCGGGCAAGAGCACCCTGCTGGCGCTGCTTGCCGGCGCGCTGCGGATCGAGGCGGCGGACGGGGCGGGTTGTCGGCTGTTCGGCGAGGAGCTGTGGGACATCGAGTCGCTGCGTCACCGCATCGGCCTCGTCATGCCGGAGGAGGTCTCGCGCTTCGGTCCGGACGAATCGGCGTTTCACGTGGTGCTTTCCGTGTTCCGCGGTGCCTACGGGGTCGTGCCGGGCATGCGTTTCTCGATGGCCGAGCGGAAGGCCGCCTCGAGGGCGGTGGACGCGATGGGCGTCGAGGCCATGGTGGAGCGGCCCTTCGGGTGCCTGTCGTCCGGCGAGAAGCGCCGCTTTCTGATCGCCCGGGCGATGGCGCACGATCCGGGCGTGCTGGTGCTCGACGAGCCGACGACGGCGCTCGATTTCGCCGCGGCGGCCGGTCTGCAACGGGTGCTCCGGCGGCTGCTGAAGCGCGGGCGGACCCTGATCTGGGTGACCCACCATCCGGGGGAGATTCCGCCGGAAATCGGGCGGGTGGTGATGCTGAAGGAGGGTCGGGTGTTTGCCGACGGTCCGAAACGCGACGTGCTCACCGACCGCCGGCTCTCGCGGCTCTTCGGGCTGCACCTGAAAGCCACCTGGTCGGACGGCTGGTGCGAGGTGAGGGCGTGACCTGCGGGGCGACGGATGCCTTGCGCGGCGAGCGGAGGTATCCTATCCGCGGGTCGTGGAAACGTTCGAGCAGCGGGTGGCCGCGGAGGTCGGGAAGGAAGGCATCGGGGCCATGGTCGCCGCCTTCTACCGGCGGGTGCGGGAGGACGACCTGATCGGGCCCATGTACCCGGACGACGACTGGGAGGGCTCGGAGGATCGCCTCCGGATGTTTCTGAACTTCCGCCTGCTCGGGGATCCGGAGTACACCCTGCGTCGCGGACATCCGCGTCTGCGCATGCGGCACATGCCCTTTTCGATCGGCGAGGCGGAGCGCGACCGCTGGCTGGCGTTGATGGGCGGGGCGATGGACGAGACCGGAGTGGGCGGTGAAGTCCGACGGGAGCTGGACGCCTTCTTCCTCCAGATCGCCGACTTCATGAGGAACCGGTAGCGGCCTCAGCGGGTCATCTGTCCGACCCAGTAGTCGAGGTCCTCGGCCTTGAGCGCGGCGTTGCGGAGCTGGTTGGCGACGCCTTCCTGGCCCTTCTCGCGGGCATCGGCCGCGGAGCTGCGGAGGCGCTCCACGTAGGCGTCCCGAATGCGCTCGATCTTGGCCTGGTGGGCCTCGTCGGTCTCCTGCTGTTTGCCGTAGCAGTAGGTGCAGACCTTGGCCATCTGCTCCGAAAGTTCGATGTCGCTGTCCTCGCCGAATTGATCCGGCGAGGGGATCCGGTCGTCCTCGACCAGATCCTTGAGGGCCTCGAGGTGCGGTTCCCATCGGTCGCGGTCGCCGTGGTTGAGGCCGCGGAACCAGACATCGAGGTCCCAGACAAAGGTCCGGGCATTGGCGGAGAGCTTGTCGTCCCGTTCCTTGATCGCCTGTTCGAGCAGTTGGCCGGCCTTTTGCTGGAGTTCGGTCAGGCCCGAGTCGGCGTCCTCCATTTCCTCGGCGCGGGCTTCCGAGCCTTCGCCGTCGTCGCTCCATTCGATGACGAACCCGGCGGCGGTTTCATCGGGAGAAGCATCCGTCCATCCGCTTCCCGGGACGAGGACCATGGCGGTGCCGCCGCTGGCGACATCGGCGCCGTCGCTCCAGCGGGCGAACTCCCAGGGTTCGCCGGTGTCCCAGGTCCACCGGTCGTCCTCGCGGAGGCCGCCGAGCCAGTAGCCGGTGGAGGCATCGAGCTTGGACACACGGGATTCCAGCCAGTCGGCCTCGAGGCGGCTGGCGGGCACCGCGAGCGTGCCTCCGGCCTGCTGGGCGAGGCGGGCGGCGTCGCGACGGGTGATCTCGCGCGGAATGATCGCGAAGTAGCGGTCGTCCTGGGATCCGGTGCCGGGCGGGAAGACCGGGTTGGGGTCGTCGATCGTTTCGCGGGTGCGGCGCAGCATTGCGGCCAGGGTCGCGGGGTTCGAGCCGTCGCGGCGCCACTGGATGATGAAGGGGAAGCGGTCCGTCATGCGTCGCGTGCGGAGCAGGCCGAGGTCGCTGAGCGAGGCGTAGTCGCCGGCGCCGGCGGGGTCCTTGTCGAGCGCCCATCCGGTGCCGTCGATGTTCACCCACTTGTCGCCCGCCGACCGTCCGGCTCCGAGCCAGACGGTGCTGTCGTCGGGGATGAGGTCGGTGAACCAGATGATGTCGTCCTCCGAACCGACGATGGCGAGGTGCCCGCCGTGGGCTTCGGCGAAGGCGGCGGCCTCGTGCCAGCCGAGGGGTTCGTCGACGACGAAGATGTCCCGGTTGCCCTGGCGAACGCTGCCCTTGGGCATCTCGGCCCGGCCGCCGGCGGCGAGGTCGGTCCGCAGTCGGGCGAGCGACTCCATCGGCGTCTCATCCTTCGGCTGGAGTTCGATCTCCGGCTTGGGCTTGGGTTTGGGCCGGTTCAGCTCGGCCTCGCGGCGGGCTTCCTCGGCGCGGCGCTGTGCCTCGGCCCTGGCCTGTTGCTGCTTCTCGTAGTTCTCCCGCTGGATGCGCTCGTTCTCGGCGGCGTTGCTCGCCTTCTTGGCCTGGAGGGTCTTCCAGACGAAGCCGATGCTGACCAGCAGCACGGCGATGATGATGAGATTGCGGACGAGGGACCAGTTGGAGCTCGAGGCCGCCGCGACCTGGGGCACCGCGCTCGGCGCCGGTTTTCCCGGTTGATCGGAGGTGGCCGGGCTCGCCGGGGTCGCGGGTTTTCCGCCTGCCGGTTTGGCGGGGGAAAGGAGCTGCTTCGGCGGTGCCGCGGTGGCGGCGGGGGGCGGGGCGCCGGCGGTCATCGGTCCCGGGTTGCGGAGCCAGTCCTCGAGCGCGGTGGCCATCGCCTCGGCGGTTGGATAGCGGCGGTTCGGGTCCGGCTGGACCGCCTTGCGCCAGATCGCGTCGAGCTTGAGGTTGCCGGTCGGCTTCCGTGGTTCCTGACCGGAGGGGTCGGGCCGTTGTCCGGTGACCAGCTCGTGGAGGATGACGCCGACGGCGTAGAGGTCGGCGCGGGCGTCGGATTGTTCGTGGTTCTCGAGGAACTCGGGCGCCGAGTAGCCCGGGGTGCCCATGACCAGCCCGGGGCCGTCGTAGTCGACGGGGCGGGCCAGTCCGAAGTCGCCGATCTTCGGTTCGGCCTTGGGCGTGAGGAGAATGTTGGCCGGCTTGATGTCGCGGTGGATCACGCCGGCCTCGTGGGCGTGGGCCAGACCGTGGCAGATGCCGGCGACCAGCTGGACCGCCTGCTTGGGGTCGATCTGCTTGTTCCAGGCGGAGTAGTAGAGCGACTTGCCGTCGACATACTCCATCACGATGTAGGGCATGCCGTCGATGTCCCCGAAATCGTAGACCGAGATCAGGTTCGGGTGGTTGAGCCGGGCCATGGCCTTCGCCTCGGTTTCGAACGAGGCGCGGAACTCGGGGTCGGCGCCGAGTTCGCGGGGGAGGATCTTGACCGCGACGTCGCGGTCGAGCGATCGCTGTCTCGCCTTGTAGACGGCACCCATGCCGCCTTTGGCGATGAAGGCCTCGAAATCGAGACTCGGCAGCATTTCAGCGAGGTCCTCGAGTTCGGGGGCCTGAAAGGTTTCGTGACTCATCGGGTGTCGGGTCGAGCGGGGCTGGATATCAGGATAGCGGCATCTGGTAGATGATCCATTCCGGAATCTTGATGGACGCGTTGTAAAGCGAGTGGAGGATGATGGCGGTCAGCAGCGTGCGCCCCGAGGCGTAGACCAGCGCGCAGGCGGCGCCGACGAGCGCGACGGGGATGAGGTTCTGCCACGGGTAGAAGTGGACGAGTGCGAAAATTGCGGAGGAAACCCCCACGGCCGGCCAAAGTTGCACCCGATTCGCCAGCGAGCGGAAAAGCACGCCGCGGTAGACGATTTCCTCGGCGATCGGGGCGGCGAGGCAGGCGGTGGCGATGCCGAAAGCCAGCCCCCACAGGCCGGTTTCGTCGCGGCTCAGGCCGCCGGTCGGATCCGGAGGGCCGGTGACATCGACGGTCATGCGGAGGCCGAACTCCACGATCTGGAGCATCGCGAACGCTCCGAGGACGAGGCGGAAGTCGGCGGGGCCGGCCAGTCCGAGGCGGCTGACGGCGTGACGCGGGCGACGGAAGAGCAGACCCAGGGCGATGGCGGCGGGCAGGAAGCTGGTGAGCGTGGCGACCGTGATGTAGACGGGCATCGACATCACCGGGCCGTCGCCGGTGGCGAGCAGGTGGAGGCCCTGGTTGAAGATGTTTCCGAAGCCGATGAAGGCGAGGTAGGCGAGGAGGAAGATGCCGAGGCCGAAGGACAGGCTCCAGCGGTGGCTGTAGTTCACCGGCCCCGGGGTCCGGCCGGCGCGGGCGAAGGCGATCAGGGTGAAGGGGATGAAGACCAGGCCGCCGATGGCGAGGGCGAGGACGGTGCCGCGGGCCCCGATGGCGCGGCGGAGGAGCTGCTCGTTGCGGGTTTCGCCGCGTGTCGTGAGCAGGCGGCTTTCCGGGATGTCGACGGCCTTGATGTAGGCGAGGTCCCACCAGTGTTCGCGGCCGTCGATGACGCGGGAGATCACCTCGCCGGAGGAGGGGGGCTCGGGAATGCCGAGCTGGGCGAAGGGGGCGGTCGCGGGACTGCCGTTGCCCTGGAGCGCGATCATCACGCCCAGCGCGTAGGCCCCCTCGTCGCTGAGGGTGCGGGTGGCCTCGTCCTCGTCGTGGCGATGGCGGGAGCCCACGAGGACTTCGAAGGCGTCGATCTGCCGGTCGAGGGTCTGCGGCAGGGGATCGATGCCGAGCAGGGGGGCGGCCCACTCGGGGAGGGCGCCGACGCTCTCGGCCAGCCGCAGGTCCCGGTCGGCCTTGCGGAGGGCGAGTTCCCAGGTTTCGGCGCGGTCCCCGGTGAGGGCGGGTGACACCGGGCGGCCGAGGTGGTTGTCCCACAGCCACACGCCCAGCAGGAAGATGAGCAGCAGCAGCAGCGGCTCGGAAAAACGCCGTCGCCGGAGCTTGCGGTAGGGATTGTCTCGGGTCGGGTGAATGGCGCGGGACGGCGGGGTGACGGGCGCACCCTCGGGGGAATCGGCCCGCGGGGCAAGCATGCGGCATCGCTTTCCACTGGCGGCGGGGCCGGAGGCCGCGCAGAGTCCGCCGCGTGCCGTTCGATTTCGAATTCTGGATGATCGCCGGTTGTCTCGGGCTGTCGCTCCTGGCCTTCGGCCTGGGCGCCGCGGTGCGGGCCGGGCACCCGGGCGGACCGCCGGCGCTGCCGCTCGGCCCGGGCCTCGGTGGCTGGCGGGTGGCCGAGGGCCTCTACCTGCCGCTCGACCTGGGTGTGGCGGCGCTGCTGGTCGGATTCTATGCGGTGCTGCCCCTGCTGGCCCGCTCGTCGGTGCCGGTGGATGCGGCGGAGGTCGAAGCTTCCGGGGGAGGCATCGGCATGGTCGCGCTGCTGCTGAATGCGGTCGCCCAGTTTTTCATGATGGCGCTGGTGATCGGCGTGGTCGCGGTGCGGCGGCATCCGGTCGACTGGCTCGGCCTGCGGTGGCGGCCGGGGCCGTGGATCCTCACGGTGGTGCTGGTGGTGGCCGGCGGCCTGGTGGCGACCATCGCGACGGGAATGTTCGCCCTGAGCCTGGAGGCGACCGGCTACCAGAAGTGGCTGCTGGGCGAGCTCGGGATCGAGGATCAGGCGGAGGCGATGCAGGATGTGGTGAAGGCCTTCGAAGAGGCGGCGGGTCCCGGGGTGTTCGCCATGCTCTGCCTGACGGCGGTGGTGGTGGCCCCGATCACCGAGGAGGTGATCTTCCGCGGCTACCTCTATCCGGTGGCAAAGCGCTTCGCCGGACGCTGGGCGGGGATCGCCTTCAGCTCGCTGTTGTTCGCGATGGTCCACCAGAACGCGATGGCGCTGCTGCCGCTCGCCTTCCTCGCCGTGCTGCTGGCGCTGTCGTACGAGTTCACCGGGTCGATCTGGGCGCCGATCGGCATCCACATGTTCTTCAACGGAACCACCGTCTTCTATCAGATCGCCCTGCGCATGCAGTGGGTCGAGCCGCCGGCGACATGAAGCGCTTGAGCGACATCGGCGAGGACGCGCTGATCGAGCGCCTGGTGGCGGGGTTCCCGCGGGAGGGTCTGGTGACGGGGCCGGGCGACGACTGCGCGGTGGTCGATCCCGGCCGCGGGCGGCTCGTGCTTTTGAAGACCGATGCGATCGTCGCGGGGGTTCATTTCGAGGACACGGCGCCGGCGTCGAGGGTCGGCTGGAAGGCGGCGGCGCGGGTGATCAGCGATTTTGCGGCGATGGGCGGACGGCCGGAGCACCTGCTGGTGACGGTGGCGCTGCCCCGGACGACTCCGGTGCGCTGGGCCGAGGGCTTGTATCGTGGAATCCGCCGTTGCCTCGATCGCTGTGGCGGGGTGCTGGCCGGGGGCGAGACGACGAGCGTGCCGGACGGCTCGTCGGCGGTGATCTCGGTCGCCGGCACGGGGAGCGTGGCGAGGGGGAAGATGGTGCTGCGGAGCGGAGGCAAGCCGGGAGATCTGCTGGCGGTGACCGGGCGCCTCGGAGGATCGATCGGCGGCCGGCACCTGAGGTTCGAACCGCGGCTCGCGGAGGGCGAGTGGCTGGCCTCCCACGGCGCGACGGCGATGATGGATCTTTCCGACGGCCTGGCGAAGGATCTGCCGCGGCTGGCGGCGGCGTGCGGATGCGGGGCGGTGGTGGACCGCGGCAAGCTGCCGAGGCACCGGGGGTGCAGCGTCGAGCAGGCGATGGGGGATGGCGAGGACTACGAACTGCTGGTGGCGCTGGACCCGCGCAAGTGGCGGTCGAGGGATTGGCCGGAAGGGCTCGCGCCCGTGTCGGTGATCGGCCGCCTCGCCGAGGAGGGGGACGTCTTCGAGGGCGGCTGGGACCATTTCTCCCCGTGAACGACCGCTTTCACATCGTGCTGGTCGCACCGGAGATTCCGCACAATGCGGGCGCCGCCGGGCGGCTGGCGCTGGCGACCGGGTCACGGCTGCACCTGGTGAAGCCGCTCGGGTTTTCGCTCGACGACAAGCACGTCCGGCGCACGGGCCTCGACTACTGGCGGGACGTCGACGTGGTCGTCTGGGAGAGCCTCGACGAACTCGTGGGCGAGGCCGGGCCGGAGGCGCGGTTCTGGTACCTCAGCACCAAGGCCTCGACCGGTCTCTGGGAGGCGGGATTCCGCGCCGGGGACTATCTCGTCTTCGGCTGCGAGTCGCGCGGGCTGCCGGAGTCGATGGTCCGCGACGCCGGTGCCCGGGCGGTGCGGGTGCCGATGCAAGCGGGCGGCACCCGCAGTCTGAATCTCTCCACCGCGGTGGGCATCACGCTCTACGAGGCGCTGCGCCAGAGCGGTGGGGGTGGGCTCAGCTGAGCGCGCTCTTCAGCATCCAGAGGGTCTTTTCGTGGACCTGAAGACGGGCGATGAAGAGGTCCTCGGTCTCCGAGTCGCCGGCGTCGCCGGCGGCATCGCGTCCCTTCACGGCGGAGGCGATGAGGATCTCGTGGTACTTGGCGAGATGGGCGAGGTAGTCGTTCGAGGCGAGCTTCCGCTCCATGCCGTCGATCTCGGACATCGTGTCGAGCATCGCGAGTCCGCCCGGTGCGTAGCCGCCGAGCGCGCGGATCCGTTCGGCGATCTCGTCGATCGCGGTGAAAAGCTCCTGATATTGTTCTTCAAAGGCGGCGTGCAGACCGAAGAAGTTGGGGCCCTCGACATTCCAGTGGGCGAGGTGGGTCTGCGCCATCAGCGAGTAGCTGTCGGCCAGCAGGGTTTCCAGGTGTCCGATCACGACCTGGGTCATTTCCTGAGAAACGGATTTCGTTGTCATAGCCTCTGAACCTCGCGCGGCACCGGGAAGCATCAAGTCGCCATCGCGACCGCGACCGATCTTCCAGCGATCGCTTGGGAACGGACGGGGGGATTCCGGTCTTTTCCGCCGGCGCCGGAGCGGCGATGGTCGGGCGTGGAGCGCGAGATCGAGGGGTTCATCCGCTACGTGGCGGTCGAACGGGGGCTGTCGGAAGCCTACCAGCTTTCGCTGCGCCAGACGCTCGACGCGCTCGACGGCTGGATGAGGCGGAAGCGGCTTTCGCTGGCCGATGTGGGCACGGAGGAACTCGCCGCCTTTCTCGGCGACCGCAAGTCGGGCGGACTGGCGTCGTCGTCGCTGCGGATCGCGACGGTGCACCTGAAGGTGTTCTTCCGCTGGCTCGCCGCCACCGGCCGGCTGCCGATGGATCCGGCGGAGCCGCTGCTTTCCCCGCGGGCCGCCCAGGCCTTGCCCGAAACCCTGAACCGCTCGGTGATCGTGGGGATGCTCGAGGCGATCGATCTCACCCGTCCGCTCGGCCTGCGCGACCGGGCGATGCTGGAGCTGTTCTACTCGTCGGGCCTGCGGCTCAGTGAACTGTGCGGCCTGAAGCTCGAGAACTACGACACCGACGAGCGGTTCCTGCGGGTCACCGGCAAGGGCAACAAGACGCGTGTGGTGCCGGTCGGCGAGCCGGCGAGGCAGGCACTGGACGCCTACCTGGCGAAGGAGCGCCGTCAGCTGGTGAAGCGCCGGACCGGATCGGAGGTCTTCCTCAGCATCCGTGGCGGGCGGCTGTCACCGGACCGGGTGCGGGAGATCGTCAAGGAACGCGCCGCCCAGGCGGGAATCGATCGACGGATCTATCCGCACCTGCTGCGGCATTCCTTCGCCACGCACCTGCT
>JAUIJD010000022.1 GCA_030431475.1 Verrucomicrobiia bacterium
CAGCCGCCGGGCGGCGTCGCGCCAGGTGGCGAAGGAGTGGCCGGGGTCGATGGAGTGCATGAGTTGAAGGAGGTGCGGACTTCGCCTGCGCCCCTCCGGGGCTAGGGAGTTCGCGGGGGTGGCATCCTTGCCTTCGCCCCTGCGGGGCTGGATGGTTCGTTGGGCAGTGGGCGATTAGCGGATGGCGGATGGCGGATGGCGGATGGTGGATGGTGGATGGCGGATGGTGGATGGCGGATGGCGGATGGCGGATGGCGGATGGCGGATGGTGGATGGTGGATGGTGGATGGTGGATGGTGGATGGTGGATGGTGGATGAGCCGATGAGCCGATGAGCCGATGAGCCGATGAGCCGATGAGCCGATGAGCCGATGGGCGGATGGGCGGATGGGCGGATGGGCGGATGGGCCGATGGGCCGATGGGTGGTGCAGGAGTCCCGGAGGGACGCAGGCGATTAGCCCCGGGGTTCACCCCGGGGGGAGCTGGACGGGTGAAGATTTCGAGCCCCGGAGGGGCGTTGGCGGACTTTGACTCACCAGAGATACCGTTCGTCGAAAGCGATGTCATGCCGCTCAAGAAACCTTCGAAACTCGTCTTTGAAGCTTAACTCTCGATGATGCTCCGCCTGCCTCTGGATGTATTCGGAGACTCTCGGGAGGTCTGATTTGCTGACGGCGAAGGCTCCGTAGCCTTCCTGCCAAGCAAACTTCTCTGCCCGGGCCTGGGTTTCATGGACCCAGCCCGAGGACCTGGATTTCAAGATACGCATGAAGTCGGAAAGGGAGTGTTTCGGTGGAACTCGAACGAGGAGATGAAGATGGTCTGGCATGCCGCCAATCTCACAGAGGACGGAGTCGAGAGAACGGACGATGCCTCCCATGTAGTCGTAGAGTTCGGGTTGAAGATCACCGTGGATCATCGGAAAGCGGTCCTTGGTGGAGAATACCAGATGATAGTGGAGCGAGGTGAAAGTGCCGGGCATGGTGGGGGACTGGGTTGGGAGGGGATGATGGGAGCTCGCCTGCGCCCCTCCGGGGCTTCGGGGTTTCCGGGGGGGCGGGCATCCACGGGGTGAACCCCGTGGCAAATCGCCTTCGCCCCTGCGGGGCTGTGGAAGTGTGAAGCCGTGAAGCCGTGAAGCCGTTGAGCCGTTGAGCCGTTGAGCCGTGGAGTCGTGGAGTCGTGGAGTCGTGGAGCCTTTGAGCCGTTGAGCCGTTGCGCCGTTGAGCCGTTGAGCCGTTGAGCCGTTGAGCCGTGGAGTCGTGGAGTCGTGGAGTCGTGGAGTCGTGGAGTCGTGGAGCTGTGGAGCTGTGGAGCTGTGGAGTCGTGGAGCTGTGGAGCTGTGGAGCTGTGGAGTCGTGGAGCTGTGGAGCTGTGGAGCTGTGGAGCTGTGGGGCTGTGGGGCTGTGGGGCTGTGGGGCTGTGGGGCTGTGGGGGCGGGGCTGTGGAAGGGCGGGGCTGTGGAGTTGGTTGGAATAGCGCGAATGGTGGTGCATTGGGGTGTCTTCCGTCTTCGAGTCTTTCGTCTTCTCAGCAGAACAACTCGAGTTGTTCGGGCTTGGGGGCGAAGCGGGCGAGGAGGCGGTCGCTGTCGAGCTCGGTGGCCGGGGGGCGGTGGTCGGCAGTGATGAGGAAGGGCCGCACTTTCGGAAGAGAGATCCGCAGCCGGGCGAGGTCGGCGAGGCGGATGGGAGCGAAGCGCCGGATGGAGAGGAGGCGCTCGACGTTTCGCGGGCCGAGGCCGGGGACGCGCAGGAGATCCTCGCGGGTGGCGGTGCGGAGGTCGAGGGGGAAGCGGTGACGGTTGCGCAGCGCCCAGGCGAGCTTGGGGTCGAGCCGGAGGTCGAGATTCGGCAGTTCCGGGGTGAGGATTTCACGACGATGGAAGCCGTAGAAGCGCATGAGCCAGTCGGCCTGGTAGAGCCGGTGCTCGCGCAGCAGCGGCGCGGGCTTCGCGGGAAGGATGGCGGAGGGCTCGGGGATGGGGCTGAAGGCGGAATAGTAGACCCGGCGCAGACGGTAGGAGCCGTAGAGCTCCTCGGAGCGGGCGAGGAAGTCGGCGTCGGTCGATTCGTCGGCGCCGACGATGACCTGGGTGCTCTGGCCGGTGGCATGCCGCAGGCGGCGGTCGCCGCTGCGCTTGCGGTCGTTGGCCTCGTCGAGCTTGAGCCGGATGCGGCCCATCGCCTGCTTGGTGCGCCCGAGGTTTTTCTCCGGGGCGAAGCGCGACAGGCTCTCCTGCTTGGGCAGCTCGAGGTTGAGGCTGATCCGGTCGGCGTGGCGGGCGGCCTCCTCGATCAACTCCGGCGAGGCCTCGGGGATGGTCTTGAGGTGGAGGTAACCGCGGAAGTCGTGCACCTCGCGCAGGGTGCGGGCCACGGCGACGAGCTGCTCCATGGTGTGGTCGGCACTGCGTATGATGCCGGAGCTGAGGAAGAGGCCTTCGATGTAGTTGCGCTTGTAGAAGTCGAGGGTGAGGCGGACGACCTCGGCCGGCGTGAAGGCGGCCCGGCGGACATTCGACGAGCGGCGGTTGATGCAGTAGTGGCAGTCGTAGAGGCAGCGGTTGGTGAGGAGGACCTTCAGCAGCGAAATGCAGCGTCCGTCCGGGGCGTAGCTGTGGCAGATGCCGGCTCCGCCGGCCGAGCCGACGCCGGTGCCACCGCGGGAGTCGCGTCGTTTGGCGCCCGAGCTGGCGCAGGACGCATCGTATTTCGCCGCGTCGGCGAGGATGGCAAGCTTCTCCTGTAAGTCCATGCTGTTCGCATGAACTCTACCGGAAGATGGCTGCCGGGCAATGGATGTTAGAGTCTACTCCGGACTCCACTCGTCGATGAAGGCGCGGTCTTCCTTCGAAAGGTTGTCGAGCGGAAAGGTCATGCTGCGACCGTTGACACGGGCGGTCAGCTGGTTGCCGTCGCGGCGGAGCAGGGTGGCCTCGATCTTGCGGCCGTCCTGATGGGTGAGGGTGCGGTTGACCGGGTTCGCCCGGCCGCCGGCCGAACCCTCTCCTTCGGCGAGCGGGCTCTCCCCGGGCAGCTTGCGGCGGATCTCCTCGAAGCCGACCGACTCATGGAGGAGGAAGACGGCGTCGAGATTGAAGTTCTGCGAGCGGCCGTGGATGGTGAGCTCGTAGGTTCCGCCGGCCTCGAGGGTGTACACGGGATCCCACTTCTTGTGGTTCGCGTCGAGCTTGCGGCACCAGCCCCAGCCTTCGGCGGAGCCGCCGAACATCTTGGTGTCGCTCTCGAGGATCTTCTTCGGGGTGTCGTTCGCGGACTCGAAATCGCCGTCGAGGGCGACGTAGCAGTCGTTGCAGATGTCGTCGCGCTTCGAGATCAGGTTCTTGTGGCCACGCAGCACGAGCGTGTAGCCCCCGGCCTTGGAAACGGTGAAGCGGTAGATGAGCGGGGATTCCGGTGGGCCTGTCTCGGGCTTGTTGCCGGTGAATTCGAGATGCCCTTTCCCGGAGAATCCCTCGACGTCGGTTTTCAACTTCCATCTTCCGAGGCGCGAGGCGGTCGATTCGGCCTCGATCATGATGACTCCCCGCGTTTCCTGGAAGACCGGGTCGGCGACGGCGAGAGAGGCAGGAAGGAGAACGAGGAGGAGCAGGTGGCGCATGTTTCAGCAGGTGGGGCTCTCCTGGATACGTTGCGGGTGGACGAAGTGTTTCCGCCGCAGTGGCGGATCCGGCGCGGGTGGACGTGGAGAAACCGGGAATGCCGTGGAGTTCGGCGGGCTGGAATTTCGTGGAGAAGGCGTGGCGGTGGAGGGTTGGCTCGCCACGCGGCGGAGCCGCCGCGGATCCCCCTCGCAAAGCGGGAGCTTTGCGCCACTCACCCAATGACGTCCCTCACCACGCGGCTCGGCTTGGTGACGTTGCTGAGGCGCTGGTCGAGGCCCTGGAAGGGATAGGTGAAGCGTTTGTGGTCGAAGCCGAGGAGGGTCATCAGCGTGGCGTGGAAGTCGTGGGCGCTGACCTTGTCGATGGCGGCTTCGTAGCCGATGGGGTCGGTTTCGCCGTAGGTGAAGCCGGGCTTCACGCCGCCGCCCGCCATCCACAGGGTGTAGGCGGAGGGGCTGTGGTCGCGGCCGACGTTGCTCATCTCGACGCCGCCGCGGTTCTCCCGCATCGGCGTGCGGCCGAACTCACCGGACCAGATGACCAGCGTTTCCTCCAGCAGGCCGCGCTGTTTCAGGTCCTTGAGCAGGGCGGCGATCGGTTGGTCGATCTGGCGGCACTTGTCGGCGAAACCCTGGCGGAGGTCGGTCTGGGCATTCGTGCCGTGGGAGTCCCAGCCCCAGTCGAAGAGTTGGATGTAGCGCACGCCACGCTCGGCGAGGCGACGGGCAAGCAGGCAGTTGTTGGCAAAGGATTCGCGGCCGGGCTGCGTGGCGTAGGCCTTGTGGATGGACTCGGGTTCCTTCGAGATGTCGAAGGCATCGGAGGCGTGGAGCTGCATCCGGAACGCCATTTCATACTGCGCGATGCGGGTCTCGGTCTCGGGATCGCCGATGTCGGTGGCCACGCGCTGGTTGAGGGTGTTGAGCGCATCGAGGGTGCGGCGTCGCAGGCTGCGCGAGACGCCGTCGGGATTGCCGAGGAAAAGCACCGGGTCGCCCTGCGAGCGGCATTGGACGCCCTGATAGACGCTGGGCAGGTATCCGGAGCCCCATACCGACTTGCCGGCGTCGGGGTTCTTGCCGCCGGAGGTCAGTGCGATGAAGCCGGGAAGGTTCTGGTTTTCCGAACCCAGTCCGTAGGTCGCCCACGCTCCGGCCGAGGGATTCCCGGGGATGGCGCTGCCGGTGTGGAGGAGGAGCTGGGCGGGGCCGTGGTTGAACTGGTCGGACCACATCGACTTGATGAAGCAGACCTCGTCGATGACCTCCTCGAAATGCGGCAGCCGGTCGGAGATCCACGCGCCGCTGTCGCCGGCCTGGTGGAAGGGATACTGCGAGCCGAGCATCTTCGGCACGCCCTGGATGAAGGCAAATTGCTTGCCGGCGAGAAACTCCTGCGGGCATTCCTTGCCGTCGAGCTTGGCGAGCTCGGGCTTGTGGTCGAACAGCTCGAGCTGGCTCGGTGCCCCGGCCATGTGGAGGTAGATCACGCGCTTCGCCTTGGGCGCGAAGTGGGGGACGTCGGGCGCGAGCGGGGCGGCGGGGTTCTTCTCGAGCTTTGCGCCGAAACCCGTCTGGGTGCCCATCCACAGCGCTCCGAGCGAGAGCGAGGACTCGCGGAGGAAATGCCGTCGCGTGAGGTGGCGGACGCGGTCGTGGTGGAGTTGTTGGAACAGGTTCATGGTGAGGTGATCGGTGATCGGTGATCGGTGATCGGTGATCGGTGAGAGTGAAGAGTGAGCGGTGAAGGATGGGGCCATGAGAGCTGCCCGGTGCGGTCAAGCCCCGGAGGGGTGCAGGCGCTTGGCCACGGGGTTCACCCCGTGGATGGATGGAGAGATGGTGGGGAGCCCCGGAGGGGCGAAGGTGAAGTATGATTCATGCTTCGGGAGGCGATCGACACCGCCTGCGCCCCTCCGGGGCTCGGGAAGCTGGTGCGGAGGCCATCCCACGGGGTGAACCCCGTGGCAAATCGCCGTCGTCCCTTCGGGACTGGAGAAAAGGCGGGATGCGAACATGTTTGCGGGAAGCGGGAAGCGGCTGGGGCGCGGTCGCTTGGGTTTTCGTCAGATCGCGTCAGCGGTTCAGGGCGAGGTCGGAGTTGAGGAGGGTGTTGGCGACGAGGACGAGGGCGGCCTCGTTCGGGGTGGGGGCGAGCTTGGACGAGTCGGCGGGGGTTTTCTCATACTCGGCGAGCGCGTCGGCGTGGAGCGAGGCGAGGGTGTCGAGGGTTTCCTCACCCGGGTCACGGAGGGTGAGCAGGCGATAGCCGTGGGCGAGTTGTTCGCGGAGGTCGCTCCCGCCTGTGACCATGCGTTGGGTGAAGGCCCGGGCGAACTCGATGTGGGCGGGGTCGTTGAGCGTGACCAGCGCCTGCAGGGGGGTGTTGGTGGTGATCCGCCGCGGCAGGCAGACGTCGCGCGACGAGCCGTCGAAGGTGAGGAAGGCGGGGTAGCCGGCGGTCCGCTTGTTGTAGGTGTAGATGGCGCGCCGGTAGCGGTCGACCCCTTCCGAGGTCTCCCATTTCGCGCCGCTGTAGACCGAATTCCAGACACCGTCGGGCTGTGGTGGGAAGACCGGTTTGCCGCCCATCTTGCGCTCGAGCAATCCGGAGACGAGCAGTGCCTGGTCGCGGACCATTTCGCCGGTCAGCCGCTGGCGCGGACCTCGGGCGAGCAGTCGGTTGCGCGGGTCGCGTTTGAGCAAGGCCTCGGTGGCCTTGTTCGACTGACGATAGGTGGCGGAGAGGACGAGCTCGCGGAGGAAGGGCTTGAGATGCCAGTCGTGGTGGTCGCGCAGGCGGAGCGCGAGGAAATCGAGGAGCTCGGGATGGCTCGGCAGCGAGCCCGACGAGCCGAAGTCTTCCTGGGTCTCGACGATGCCGATGCCGAAAAGGTGGGCCCAGAGGCGGTTGGCGAGGGTGCGGGCCGCCAGCGGGTTGGTGTCGCCGACCAGCCATCGGGCCATGTCGAGACGGTCGCCGCCGATGCCCTCGCCACCGAAGACGTCGGGCACGCCGGGTTCGACCTCCTCGTCGAGGGTCATGCGATTGCCCCGGATGAAGAGGCGGGTGGTACGCTTGGCGGCTTCGGAGCGTTCGCGCATCACGGGGATCATGGTGCCCTTGATGGAGCGGTACTGCTTGCGCAGTTTCTCGAGGTTGTTCCAGACCAGCCCGTGCTCGGGGGAGTTGAGGTGGGCGATGAGGGAATCGTTGTCGCTGGCCGAGAGCCGGAAGCGGGGGAGGATGGTGCTTTGGTTCTGGCCGTTGCAGACGGCGCCGTGACGGATGCGGAGTTCGAGGCGCTCGTCCGCTTCAGGCGTGGCCGTTTCCCCGGGGATGAACCAAGCGGTGCGGGGCCGTTGGGTGGAGGGAAATTCGCCGAAGCCGGCGCCGCCGCCGCGAAGCGAGTCGTTGGGATCGAAGGGGCCCGCGAGGAAGTCGGCGGCCACCTCCCGGAGCGGGATCGGGCGCCGGGAGCCGTCGGGGGCCACGTAGGCGGCCTCAAAGCCGGCGATCACCGCCCCTTCGCCGCGCCATTCCTTCGGATCGTCCTGCTCGGGGAAGATCTCGACCTGGATCAGGGACAGCGGCCGGGCATGGGTCTCAAGGACGAAGACCCCCTGGTTCGGGGTGGTTCCGGAGGACACCACGATGCCGTCGGCTTCCTGCGTGAGCCGTCCGGTCGATGGCTCGACGACCGCCCTGTCAAACTGGAGTGTCTGCCAGTCGTCGACCTTCGCGGCCAGGGCGCGCATGGGCGCGTTCATCGCTTCGCGACGCTGGCGGATGCGCTTTTCGAGGCGCACCGCCTCGGCCTGCTGACCGGGGTCGTGGGCGACCTTGGTGGTCGGCCAGTCGGAGTTCTGGTCGATGTCCTCGGTGTTGTTGAAGAACGCGAGGAAACGGTAGTAGTCCTCGTGCGGGACGGGGTCGTAGGGGTGGGCGTGGCACTGGACGCAGCCGAAGGTGGTGGCATTCCAGGCGGTCCAGGTGGTGTTGACCCGGTCGATCACGGCCATCATCCGGTACTCTTCGTCGTCGGTGCCGCCCTCGGTGTTGTTCTGGGTGTTGCGGTGGAAGGCGGTGGCGACGAGGTCTCGCGGTTCCGGATCCTTCAGCAGGTCGCCGGCGAGCTGCTTGATGGTGAATTCGTCGAAAGGAAGGTCGGCATTGAACGCGTCGATGACCCAGTCGCGATACGGCCAGATCTCCCGGTGGGGGTCCTTTTCAAAACCGAAGGTGTCGGAGTAGCGGGCGAGGTCGAGCCACATCGCGGCCCAGTGTTCACCGTAGGCCGGTGAGGCGAGCAGCCGCTCGACGACTTCCTCCCTCGCCGATCGGGGATCCCGTCGGGCGGACTGCTGGAAGGCCTCTAATTCCTCGAGCGTCGGCGGCAGGCCGGTGAGGTCGAACGAGACGCGGCGCAGCCAAGCGGCGGGGTCGGCCTCGGGGGAAGGGGAGAGTTTCTCCGCCTCGAGGCGGGCGAGGACGAAGCGGTCGAGGTCGTGGCTCGGCCAGTCGGCGTCGGCGACCTCCGGGATTTCCGGGAGGACGGGCGGCTGGAAGGCCCAGTGCTCGCCCCACTCGGCGCCTTGTCGGACCCACTCGACGAGGGTGTCGATCTCTCCCTGGGCCAGGGGGTGGGGATGATGATCGGGCGGCGGCATCCGGTCGTCGGGGTCGTCCGTGAGAAGGCGGCGGACCATCTCCGAGCGATCGGGGTCGCCGGGGACCACCACCGGCCGGCCCGATTCGCCGTTGCCGAGCACGTCCTCGCGGTAGAGGAACGAGACCTCCCCGGCCATCTTCACCCCGCCGTGGCAGGTGGTGCAGTTCTTGGTGAGGATGGGTCGGATGTCGCGGTTGAAGTCGACCTTCTCCGGCACCGCAAGGGCGACGGGCAGGGTCAGAATCGGGAGCAGAAGGGTGACCGGACGCATTGGAGGCATCATACGTCCGAATGGCCCGGATGTTCAAAGCCGTAGATTGAACAAAATGGGAGATGGTTGTGGATTTTGGTCGGATTTGATGGAGAATGCGCGGCCATGCCGAAAACCTGGGATCGTCTGCTTGAGCAGCTCCGTTGTCCGCTGGGCCGGCTGGTGGAAATCGGCGTGGTGCGGAACTCGGAGGGAGGGATGGCACGCTTCCGGTATCTGCGGCGTTTCGCCCTGATCCTGATCACGCGCGGCGAGGGGATCTACGAGGATGAAATGGGGCGCCAGCGCAGCCTGGTGGCGGGCGACTGGGTGCTGGTGCTGCCGGAACTCGGTCACTCGTATCGGCCGCTCGTCGCCGGTGGCTGGGATGAGTTCTACGTGATGTTCGAGGGGCCCCTCTTCGAGCTTTGGCGCGAGCGGGGCATGCTGGGCACCGACCATGTGGCCGGACACCTGCACGGGATCGACCAATGGGTGGATCGCCTGCGACGGGAGGTGGTCGAATCCGACCGCTCGGCGACCTCGCGGATCTGCGCCTTCCAGCACTTTCTGGCGGAGGTGCTGGAAGAAGGCGGCGGGGACTGGAGCTCGGCCCCGTCGGGACCGGGTTGGTTTGCCGAGGCGTGCCGACTGCTGTCGCGGCCGGGTGCGGAGGTGAAGCGGGTCGCCGCCACGCTCGAGCTGAACTACGAGACCTTCCGCCGCCGTTTCCGCGAGCACGCGGGCATGCCGCCGCATCGCTACCACCGTCAGCAGCTGATCAACCGCGCCGCCCGCCTGCTGGAGACGACCGACATGAAGTCGGCCGATATCGCCAGTTCGCTCGGGTTCTGCGACGAGCCCTATTTTTCCAGGGTCTTCCGACAGGTCACCGGGCGCACTCCGAGCGATTACCGGCGGGGTCGGTGAAGTGTTCATGAGAACAGTTTTTAGTTGACGGGTCGTCTGACGACGGGTAGGCGGAGGAACCATGAACCCGATTGCCGAACCTTCCCCGACGACCGACCGACTTCCCGAGCACGCCATCTACAAGCCGAACGCGAAGGGCAGCGGCGGGGTGATCCGCTTCGGCCTCAATCCGGCCAAGGGCGCGGTCTTTCTGGATGCGGCGCCGCAGAGTGGCGAGCGGCAGTTCGACTGGGAGAACAAGGTCACGATGAAATGGGGCCTGCCCGATCTCGGGGCGGCGCTGGCGGTGCTCCAGGGTCGTGAAGCTTCGGCGAAGCTGTTCCACAAGTCCGAGCGGGCCAACAGCGCCTGCGAGTTGCGCCGTCGTGACGATCCGGACCGGGCGCCCTACCTGATGGGCGTGTCGCGGCAGGAGGCGGCGGACAAGTCGGTGAGGAAGGTGACGATTCCGATCACCCACGCCGAAGCCGCCGTGCTCGAGCAGGTCCTCCAGGCCGCGGTGCGGCGGCTGGTGGGGTGGTAGGGACGAGCGCCCCCGCTCGTCCTGGTGCCTGAGCCGCCGCTCTCCCCGGGAAATCGTGGCGTTGCGAGCCGGAGGTCGGCCGGGGGCGTCCGACCCTACCTTTCCCGGTAGTCCCGAGGGCATGGGACGTGACCTCCGGAGGCCGGCCGGGGCGTCCGGCCCTATCTCAGCAGATCCGGCCGGTTGGTCCGGGTGCGTTCGAGGGCGTGTTCCCGTTTCCATTCCTCGATCTTCGCGTGGTGACCGGAGAGCAGGACGTCGGGGACCCGGAGTCCGCGGAATTCGGCGGGCTTCGTGTAGGCGGGGGCCTCGAGGAGCTTGGGGTCGGAGAAGGACTCGTCTTGCGGCGAGCGTTCATCGCCGAGCGCGCCGGGCAGCAGCCGGACAACGGCATCGGTGACCACGGCGGCGGCGATCGCGCCGTTGGTCAGCACGTAGTCGCCAATCGAGAGTTCGAGGTCGACGAGTTGTTCGATCACGCGGTGATCCACGCCCTCGTAGTGGCCGCAGACGATGAGAAGGTGCCCGCCCTTCTCGGAAAGCTCGCGGGCGACGGCTTGTCGGAAGACCTTCCCCTGGGGCGTCATCAGGATCACGGTGGTGTCGGGGGTCCTGAGCTCCTCGATGGCGGCGAAGAGGGGTTCGGGCTTGAGCAGCATGCCCTGGCCGCCGCCGCAGAGGTAGTCGTCGGTGCGGCGGTGCTTGTCGGTCGCCCAGTCGCGCAGGTTATGGGCGCGGATTTCGACGATCCCGGCCTCGCGGGCGCGGGCGATGATGCTCTCGCTCAAGGGCGCGAGGGCGATCTCGGGGAAAAGGGTGAGGATGTCGATGCGCATGGGGATTCGGAGTATCGACATTCCTGTCGATCTTCAAGGCGTCGGAGGGTGTGTTGATCGACAGGAATGTCGATTCTCCGGAATCAGGGCTGTTTCAGATGATCGCTTTCCCAAAGGGTGAAAGTGCCTGGCGGGAGCTCCGCCGGGTTGCCGCGGATGTAACGGAGGGCGTTGACGAAATGTTCGCGGTCTCGGATCAGGGTGTCGCGGTAGTTCTTCTGCCAGATCGATCCCTTGCCGATCTTTCGTGCCGAAACGCCCTTCCATGCCTTGAGCAGGTCACCGAGTGGGACCTTTGGCTCGAAGAGGAGGTGAACGTGGTTGGGCATGATGACCCATGCGTGGTGAATCACGCGCTCACCCTGGAAGCGCATCAAGGCCTGCTGCAGATGGGCTCGGTTCTCTGCGAACTTGAGCAGGCACGATCCGTGGCCCGCATCAAGCCAGCGTTCGATGCGGTAGGTGAAGCGCTGATGATAGTCGTCCTGCTGCTCGGGCGTCCATGGCTTCGGGTTGGCGAGCCGCCACTTGTGGATTTCCTCGGTCAGGGCATCGATCTTGGCCTTTGGCAAGGAATCACCGAGGCGGAAGGTGACGAACTGGCAGGAGTCGCCCTGTTGCCAGTGGGGGAGATCGAGGCCGTGTTTTTCGATCTTCCGGTGAGGATCGAGGAACATGCGAGGAGGATGTGTTGATCGACAGGAATGTCGATTCTCCGGAAGTCACCCGCGCACGGCGATGAAGATGACGAACAGGACGGCGAGGACCAGAAGGACGACGAAGGCGATCTTCCAGGGGCTTTTGGGGAAGTGGGCGTAGGTGCTGCCGGTGACGGCGTTGAGGGCGCCGTTGTAGCTCTTGCCCCGGTACTGGTAGGCGAGCAGCCAGACCGGGCAGAGGATGTGTTTGAAGGTCTTGCGCGAATACTCGGGGTGGATGCGCAGGTTGCGGTAGGTGTCCCCGGGGACTTCGCGCGCGCACATGTTCCGGAGCTGGCCCTCCATGATGCCGAAGCCGGTGCGCGCCGCCTGCATCAGCGGCACCTGGTAGGCCTCGACGTCCCAGCCGGAGACGTAGCGGGTCTCGTAGGGGACGAGGTCCTTGGTCGGGAAGGGCTCGAGTTTGGAGAGGATGGTGGGATCGAGCCCGCGGGATCCGGTGACGAGGATGTCGTCGAACCAGGTCGAAACATGGCCCCGGGCCGGCCGCCAGCGGACCTTCCGCTCGCGGTAGGTCTGGGTCTTGCCGTCGGGACCGCGACGGGTACGAGTCACGTAGTAATAGGTGCCGCTCTCGGCGGTCCACGGGCACTCGGCGGCGCTGTCGAAGGTCCAGTAGGGCAGATACACGCCGTGGATGCGGTCGACGAGATTCCGGCGCTTCAGGTCGTTCGGCGCGAACCACTTCGAGGCGAGGAATTTCTTGAGCGAATGATAGGCCTGCTCCTTTCCGACGATGGCGGGGAGCAGGGACTCGGGCCGGACGGGGGCCTCGATCTCCTCGTAGTCGAGCATTTCCGGCGAGCCGCAGAAATCACAGGACTGGCCGACGTTCGACGCGTCGCGGGTGAGAACGGCGTGGCAGTGGGTGCACTGGACCTTGCGTTCGGCGGTCTCGACCGTGGTCGCCTTGTCGCCGAGCTCGGCGAGCATGGCGTCGAGATCCCGCTCGGCGATGTCGGGCAGGGGCGGCGGCGCGACGCGGTCGAACTCGGTGCCGCAGTAGGGGCAGACGAGCTTGCGCTTGGTGGCGTTCCACTCGCCCTTGCCGCCGCACTCGGGGCAGACGTGGCGCTCGAGCGAACGCACCTCCGCGGCCGAGCCGCGGAGGTCGGGGTGGTGACGCGGGACCTCCTTTTTGGAGACCACGATGGGGTCGCCCTCCGCCTCACCGGAAAGGTCGTCGGGGATGGGTGGGGGTTCGGCGCTCATGGGCTCCGCGGGCGGCTGGAAGCCGCCATGACGGCCTGCGGCAGGGATGCCGCAGCCACCTTACTGGGCGAGGAAGGCGTCGAGGGCGTCGCGGGTGATGCGGTGGGCGGAGCCGATCTTCTTGGCGGCCAGGTTGCCGGCTTCGATTTCGGCCATCACGTCGGCCTCGGCGACGCCGAGCATGCGGGCGACGGTCGCCGGGTCGAGGATGTCGGGATTCGCCGCCACCGGAGCGGCCGGAGCGCCGGGTTGGCCCGGCAGGGGCGGGGGTGCTCCCGTGAGATTGGTCTGCTGCATCATCTGCTGGGCCATGGCGAAGCCGATCGCCATTTCGCTGGCCATGCCGGCGGCACCGCCGCCGCCGCCCTCGCCCGAGGCCATGCCCTGGCCCATCTGATACTTCACGTAGTCGTTGAGATTGCCGATGGCCGACATCGCCGAGCGCTTGTCGATGGCCTCCTCGACCTCCGGCGGGACGCTGACGTTCTCGACGATGAACGAGTCGATCTCGAGGCCGTACTTGGTGCCCATGATGGGGTTGATCAGCGGCAGCAGGGCGGCCCCGAGCTCGGAGTAGCGGGTGGCGACGTCGAGCACCGGCACGCCGGCCGAGGCGAGGGCCTCGGAGAAGATGCTGACGACCCGCGAGCGCATGGTGTCGGCGAACTCATCGACGCGGAAATCGTGGTCGGAGCCGGCGACCTCCTTGAGGAAGGTCTGCACGTTGGTGACCTTGAAATCATAGGTCCCGAAGGCGCGGGCGCGGACGATGCCGAAGTCCGGGTCACGCAGCATGATGGGGTTGGAGGTGCCCCACTTGTTGCCGGTGAAGAGGCGGGTGTTGACGAAGTAGCAGTCGGCCTTGAAGGGCGACTGGAAGCCGTATTTCCAACCCTTGAGGCGGGTCAGGACGGGGATGTTGTCGGTTTCCAGCGAGTGCTTGCCGGGGCCGAAGGTGTCGCCGAACTGGCCGAGATAGACGAACTGGACGGTCTGGCTCTCGCGCACGATGAGCTGGGCGCCGTTCTTGATCGCCTTGTCGTCGTCGGGAAAGCGCCAGGCGATGGTGTCGCGCGAATCGTCCTGCCACTCGATGATCTCGAGAAGCTCCCCTTTGATGAAGTCCATGATGCCCATGTCGATGATGTGATGCGGTTCGTCGCAGGCTCCGCAAAGCATCGGCGGGAGGCAATGAGAAAACCGGGTCGGAAGTGGAACGGGGGTGACCGTATTGGTCACGTTTCGAGCTTGGTTCACCCGAGCCCGCCGCCGATGCTCGGGGGCGTGCCTCCCGAGTGGCAACAGTACTTCGTCTTCGCCCTGGTGATCGCGGTCTTCGCCGCCTTCCTGTGGGGGCGCCTGTCGGTCGAGCTCATCGCCCTCGGCGGTGCGGGAGCCCTGCTGGTTAGCGGCATCCTCGAGCCCGACGAGGTGCTCGCGGCCTTCTCGAATCCCGCACCGGTCACCATCGGGGCGCTGTTCATCATCAGCGCGGCGCTCGAGCGGACGGGTCAGATCGCCAGGCTGGGTCGCTTGTTCAACCTCGTGGCCAAGGGCAGCGAACGGAGAGCGCTGGCGGCGTTGCTCGTCGTCTGCGCGGTGTGCTCGGCCTTCGTCAACAACACGCCGCTGGTGGTGATCCTGCTGCCGGTGATCCTCGGTTTCTGCCGCGACAGCGGGGCCAAGCCCTCGCGGCTGCTGATCCCGATGTCCTACGCCACGATTCTCGGCGGCGTGTGCTCGATGGCCGGCACCTCGACCAACATCCTGGTCGATGGCATCGCGCGCGAGGCGGGTGCCGCCGAGTTCAACCTGTTTTCCATCGCCCCGCTCGGCATCGTATTCGCGCTCGTGGGCGGGACCTACCTCTGGCTCTTCGGCTCGAAGCTCTTGCCGGCGCGCGACACTCTGGCGACGCTGCTCGACGCGACCAAGGGACGGGAGTTCCTGATCCAGGCGGCGGTGCCGGAGGACTCTCCCCTGATCGGGAAGCCGGCGGTCGAGGTCCTCGAAGGGCGCTCGAGGAAGCTCAAGATCATCGAGGTGCGGCGCTTCGGCCGGATCCTGAACGCCGCGCTCGATCGGATCACGCTGCAACAGGGCGACCGCATCCTGATCCGCACGGGGACGAAGGGGGTGGCGGAGCTCTCGCGTTCCGACGACGTCAACGTGGGCCTCGGCGAGCAGGATCTGCAGCCGATGGAAAAACGCGAGGCCGTGCTGCTCGAGGGCATGATCGGTCCGAACTCCTCGCTGGCGGGACAGACGCTGGCGGAGATCGCCTTCCGCCAACGCTTCGGGGCGCTGATCCTCGCCATCCACCGCGAGGGCCAGAACATCACCCGCAACTTCGAAACGCTGCGGCTCGAGTTCGGCGACACGCTGCTGGTCGAGGGGGCCCGCGAGGGCATCGAGCGGCTCAAGGCCGAGCGCGACTTCATCACGCTCTCGGAGCCCACGCCCGAGTCCTTCAATCTGCGCAAGGCACCGCTGGCGCTCGCGGGCATCATCCTTTTCGTCTTTCTGGCGTCCTTCAATTTCGGCTGGATCGGTCTGCCCGGCCTCCAATTCAACACCTTCGCCGCGGCCTTCGTCGGGGCGCTCTTCGTGCTGCTCACCGGCTGCCTGCGGCCGCGCGAGGCCTACGACGCGGTCGATTGGAAGATCCTGCTGCTGATCATCGGCATGCTGGTGATCGGCTCGGCGATGGACAAGACGGGCGGCGCCTCGACCCTGGCCAACACGGTGGTCGGCTGGCTCGGGCCGCTGGGGCCGTGGGGGATCCTCTGCGGGATCTATCTGCTCGCCAACATCCTGACCGAAATGGTGTCCAACAACGCCGTGGCGGTGGTGCTGGCGCCGATCGCGATCCGCATCGCCGAGGCCGTGGACGTTTCCCCCATCCCGATGCTGGTGGCGGTCATGTTCGGGGCCAGCGCGTCCTTCGCGACGCCCATCGGCTACCAGACGAATACCTACGTGTTCGGCGCGGGCGGCTACTACTTCAAGGATTTCGTGAAGGTCGGCCTGCCCCTCAATCTGCTGCTGTGGGCGGTCGCCTCCCTGTTGATCCCGCGGATCTGGCCGTTCTGAGTGCAGAAACGGCTGTGTCGCCTGATCTTGCTTGTCGGGCCGGGGCGGAGAGACTTGCGTTGGCCTTGTGAAACTGCTGCTCGTTTTCTTCTTTCTGGGGATCGTGGCCTCTGCGTCGGAGATTCGATGGACGGGATCCGGCACGGTGAGCGGGATGTCGGGGTCCGGTTTCGACGGTTTGGCGACGGCCGGGGACCCGGTCCAGATTGAGTTGGTCTACGACTCGGGATGTTTGGTCGACGGTCGGAGCCTTCTCCCGATCGGGGGCTCTCTCGCCGGACGCGCTTGGTTTCACGGGGCGGCGGATCTTTCGATTACGATCACCGTGGGTGAGAATTCATGGGTCGGTGAGATGCCCACCGTGGGAGAAGGAACCAACGTGATGGAGTCGCTGTGCTGGGACCCTTCCGGCACCACCGACTGGTTCAAGGTGACCCTTGATGCCGCTCGGGGAGGCACGTTTCCAGGCTTCCCGTACGGAGGCTCGGAAACCGCGCGCTCTCTGGAGATCGAGTTTCGCGATGATGTCTCGCCGACCGGTCTCTTTTCCGTTCACCAACTGCCGAATAGTCTCTCATGCCTGCCGGAGCTGACCTCTGCCAGCGGCGCGGTTCGTGCGGGAGCCGACTCGATCAGCTTCACTCTTGATCTGAGCACCGTGAAGGTCGCTCAACCGGGGGTGCCTCTCTCCATCGCACGCATCTCCGAGGGTATCGAACTCATCTGGGAGACGGAGAATGGAAAGAATTACCGCCTTGAAAGCACTCCGGATCTGAAGTGCTGGATCTGGGAAGGCGACTTCCTCGGCGACGGGAACCCGATCAGCGAGGTGTTCAACCCGTTCGGCTTCGATTCCAAGCGCTTCTATCGGGTTGTGGAGAACTAGCGAGGATCAGTCCTCGGCCTTCAGCCACCCGAGACCGACGAGGAAGCGATCGGCTTCGGCGAGGGTTTCGTCGAAGGACTTGCCGCGGTTGAAGAATCCGTGGCCGGCTTCCGGGTAGCGGACGAGTCGGCACGGTCGTCCGGCCTTTTTCATCTCGGCGGCGAAGGCCTCGGCGCTGGCGATGGGCACGGTGGTGTCGGCCGTGCCGTGGAGGATGAGGGTCGGCGGGGTGTGGGGTCCGATGTGATGGGCGGGTGACAGCTCGCGGGGTTCGGCTCCGAGGCGCTTCTCGGCCGCCTTGACTCCGAATCCACGCGCCTTCCAGGTTCCGACGTCGGCGAGGGCACAGACGGGGTTGAAGAGGATCATCGCGTCGGGCCGCTCGTCGTGGCCGAATCCGGAGAGCGTGCCGGTGCAGGCGGCGACGTGGCCGCCGGCGGAACCCCCCGCGGCGGCGATGCGGCCGGGATCGATGCCGAGGCGTTCGGCGTGCTGGCGAAGCCACGCGACCGCCGCCTTGCCGTCCTCGACGCAGGCGCGCGCGGGCGTGTTGTGGCGGGAGCGCACGCGGTAGTCCGCGGCGATCGCGATCATGCCCCGTTCGGCGAAATGGCGGGCCTCTTTCTCGAACTGGGCGGGAGATCCGCTGTTCCAGCCACCGCCGAAAAAGAAGACGATCGCGGGCTTGGCGGTTCCCGGTTCGGTCTCACCGAAGATCCAGAGCTTCAGCTCGGTTTCGCCGACCGTTCGGTAGGTCCCCTCCCGGGCGTCCTTGAAGTCCGGCGGATAGTCGAAAGCGAAGGCGAACGAGGTGACGAACAGCAGGAGCGTGAGGGCTTTCATGGAGGGTCGAATACGCGGACGAAGCGCGACGAGCTTTCAGCCGGGAGCGATCCCGGATGGGGACGGGGCGGTCCGGTCGGGGCGCCCGGGCTCCGGCCGGCTGAAGCCGGCGCTCCTTGTGGTGCTCCGTTTCCGGCTCCGAAGGTCAGGGCGCGATCGAGCCGAAGTGGCGGTCGCCGTCGGGACCGTAGGCGATCAGGCCCGGGAGTCCCGGAGCCTTTTCGGGGCCGTGTTCCGCGCGGGCGAAGGTGCAGATCACGACATCCTCGGAAGGCGTCTCGACCTCCGGCGCGCCATCGGCGACCTGCCCGTCGGTCGAAAAGAAGTACGGCTTCTGCAGTAATGGAGAGTCGTCGCCGGTGCGGGTCAGCTTGAGGCGGATCACGGGCGCGTCGGTCTCGCTGAGGAGCTCCGCGGACCATCCCTTGAGGGGGGTGGGTTGCGCGGCGCGGGCCCGGTCGAAGCGCGCCGCGAGCTCCGGGTCGCGCTTCGGCGACGGTCCGACCGGCAGCGTGATGGAAAAGGGTTCGTCGCCCGGGTGGCAGGCGTCGGAGCAGGCCATCCAGGCGATGCGGGCATCGAGGGTGACCGTTTCGAGATCGATCTCCCGGGGCGGCGTGATGGTCACCATCAGCAGCACGTCGCGGTGGTAGCCGTGCGCCATGTGGCCGGCCATGTCGACCATCTCGGGCGTCGGCCAGACGATGGGGCCGGCCTCGAAACCCTCGGGGAGCTTCCACTCGATCCGGGTCGCGAATCCGACCCGTCCGGGGTTCTTCCAGTAGCTGTGGAACCCTTCGCGGTGATGGACCTCGATGCCGAGGGTGAAGGGTTGACCCGGGGCGATGACGGCGTTCTCCGAGACGAGCTTCAGGCGGGCGCCCCAGGCTTCCTCTTCCCCGGCCGCGGCGGCGGCTCCGAGAAGCAGGAGGGCGGAAATGACAGCGGCTTTCATGATGTCGGGGCCAGAGGATACGCGGAGCCGCAGGATTTGCCAGTGCCGACCGGAAGGGAGGAAGGCGATGACACGGCGGGGTTTTCTCCACCGAGCCGCCCGGGGTTCCCCGCCGGCGCGGCGGGTGGGATGTCAGCGGCGTCGTTCCCGCCAGTCGCGGAAGGCACCGCCGAGATGGGCGAGGGTGTCGCTGGCGGTGAGGCTTTGTTCGCTCTCGTCCCCGTGGGTGAGGGCGCGTTCGGCGGCCCGTCCGCAGAGCCACGCGGCGAGGGTGGCGGCGTCGACGGGGGCGAGCCCGGATCCGAGGAGGGCGCCGGCGACCCCGGCGAGGACGTCGCCCTGACCGCCGCTGGCCATGCCCGCGTGGCCGGTCGGATTGAGCCTGGGATTCGTGCCGGGGGCGGCGATCACGGTCCGTGCGCCCTTGAGCAGCAGGGTGCAGGGATGGCGCCCGACGAAGCGGGTGGCGGCGTCGACCCGGGGCAGGTCGGCGAGGTCGGGCGCGAGGCGGGAGAACTCGCCCGGGTGCGGCGTGATCAGATGGTGGGGGCGAAGGAGGTCGGCACGCCCGGCGGCGGCGATCAGGTTGAGCGCGTCGGCGTCGAGCACGACGGGGCGGACGTCGTCGGCCAGTCGGTCGAAGAGCGTGTCGCGGTGGGGCTCGTTGAGCGTGCCGAGTCCGGGGCCGATGACGAAGGCGTCGGCGGCCGAGTCGAAGGCGTGCTCGATGCGCCGGGCGGAGTGGCGGACCATGATCTCCGCCGGCGGGGCGGCCGGATTTCCGGGGTCGAGAAACAAGCTGACAAGACCGGCCCCGCCGCGCAGGGCCCCGTTGGCGGCGAGGGTCGCGGCGCCGCTCATGCCGGGCGATCCGGCGAGGACGGCGATCCGACCGGCATCGCCCTTGTGAAAGTCGTGCGGACGCGGCCTCAGCAGTGCCGGGAAACTCTCCGGGGTGGCGAGCTGCGGGCGGTCGCGGGCGGGGGGAGTCAGTTCGCCGAGTGGCACGACCAGCAGTCGACCGACGTGTCCGGTGGCGGCGTCGCGGAGGAGGCCGCTTTTCGGCGCGCCGACGGTGATGGTGAGATCGGCCACGACGCTGCCGTCGGCCGCCTCGCCGGTGTCGGCGTCGAGCCCCGAGGGCAGATCGATGCCGACGACGATGCCGCCGTGGTTGCGCCGCTGCTCCGCCATTTCCCGGGCGAGCCGGTCCAGCGGGGCGCGGGGAGCGCCGGCGGCACCGATGCCGAGCAGGGCGTCGAGCAGCAGCAGCGGGCCGGGGCCGTGGGGGATGACGGGGATTTCGTCGAGGCCGAGACGGCGGAGCCGCTGGCGGGTGAGCGTGCTGCACTCGGTCGCCGGATGGGCGACCCGGAGGGCGATCCGCCAGCCGTGGTGGCGAAGCTCCTCGAGCACGACGAGCGCGTCGCCGGCGTTGTTGCCCTTCCCGAGATAGGCGACGGCGCGCCCCGGCGTGGGGAAGTGGTCGAGCAACCGGCGGGCGATGCCGCGGCCGGCGCGATCCATCAGTTCACCGGGATCGGTGCCGGTGCGAAAGGCCGCGTCCTCGAGGGCGCGCATTTCCGCGACGGTCACCGGACTCATGACGGCAGCCTAGCGGGCGCCGCGGCCGGGTGTCGAACCGGATCAGTGGCGCCGGAACTTCTGGATGCCGTCGGCGATGCCTTCGGCGAGCGCCTGGCGCCACCATGCGGACTTCATCCGCTTGCGTTCGGTCGCGTTGCTGACGAAGCCGCACTCGACGAGTACGGCCGGACAGGTGGCGTTGCGAATCACGTAGTAGCGGGCGTATTTCGCACCGCGGTCGTTGGTCCGCACCTTGCGCAGCATGCCGGACTGGATGTAGTGCGCGAGCGGCCGGCTCTGGGCGCTGGTGTAGAAGGTCTCAAGGCCGGCGACGTGCTGCTTCCAGGTGTAGTTGTAGTGCACGCTCACGAAGATCGCGTTGCGGTACTTCTTGGCGATGCGGACGCGCTCGGGCAGGGAGATGAAGTAGTCGCTGCGGCGGGTCATCACCGTCCGGAAACCCCGCTTCTTGAGTTCGGATTCAAGCCGGGCCGAGGTGTCCAGGGCGAGGTGCTTCTCGTAGACGAGGCCCCATTGGCCCCCCTTGTCGTGGCCGCCGTGACCGGGATCGATGACGACGGTGCGGAAGTATTTGGCGTGGGCCGGTGCGGAGAGGACAAGGGCCGCGACGACCGTGAAGAGTGCGCGGATGAGGATGTTCATGATGGTTTGGCGATCCGAAAGGTAAGGATTTATTAAAAACTTTTGCGCGACTGTAAAGGATTTCCGGCGGATTGGGGGATTTCGTGGGTTTTACTCGTAGATGAAACCCGGTCGGTCCGAGGCTTTTCGGTTCTTTTCCCGGGCTTCGGCCTCTTTTTTCGGGTCGTAGAGCAGGCCGCCGACGGCACTCACGCCGCCGTCCTGAAGCCGGGCGAGACGCGGAGCGCCCCCCGGGCCCGGGCGGTAGAGGTCGACACCGAGCAGCTTGCCCTCGGCGCTGATCTTGGCGTGCCCCCAGAAGGAGGGGGTGGAGAGGTAGAGCACGTGCATCGTCAGGCCGCTGTCGACGGCGACGGTCGGCTTGCGCAGGCTGAGTGCCTCGCCGAGGCGGTGGGTGCGCAGGATGCGGCCGGTCTTGGGGTCGGCGATCTGGGCGTAGAGGTAGTCCTTGCGATCGGCGGAGAAGCGCACGAGGCGGAACTCGTGGCTGACCCCGGGTTTGCCGGGCACGCCGACGACCTGGGACCAGGTCGGCCGGGCGGTGGAGATGTTGAAGAGCAGGCGGCGCGACTGGAAACCGCCGGTGCGTTGATTGGGCAGGCGGACGATGGAGTAGATCGAGAAGTTGCCGAGTTCGCTGAATCCGAAGATCTGGGTGAGGTCGATGGTTCGCGCGAAGGTCTTGCCGGCGGGGATCTTCACCGCGCCGAAGGCCGGGGCTCCCACCGGATTCAGCGGGACCCCGCGCGACGACTTCACGATGAAATCGATCCACGGGTTCTGCTTGCTGCCCTGGAAGACCAGCTCGTTGCCGGAGAGGTTGGTGATGGAGACCTTCACCGGGATGGGTTCGCCATTGAGGTAGGTCCGGCGCGCCAGCTCGAGGTTGACGGAGACCTGGCCGTGCGAAACGCCGAGAAGCGCGAACAGCGAGACCAGGAGGAGAAGAGGGAAGCGACGAGCCATGGGCCGCGACGCGTAGCGCACGACCGGCGGGGCGTCAATCCAACGGATTTCGGCCGGGCTTCGTGGAATTCCTGACAAGCGTCCGTTGAGGTGGTAGGGAAGCTCCGTGAAATACCATGAGATGGCGGCCGACGAGCGCGGCGAAGGGTGGGAGATCCGCTGGGGCGAGGCCGACTCGCGCTTCGGGCGCCTGGTGATCGCCGAGGGGCCGGAAGGGATCTGCCGCATCGGCTTCGGGGACGGGGTCGAGCAGGAGCTGGCCCGCGACTGGCCGCGGGCGGAGCTCCGGCGCGATGATGCCCGGGCCGCGGTGCTGGCGCGATCCGTCATGGCCGGAGAGGAACTGCCGCTGTGTGTGCGGGGCACGCCCTTCCAGCGGGCGGTGTGGCGCGAGTTGCGACGGATTCCCGAGGGCGAAACGATTTCGTACGGCGAGCTGGCGCGCCGGGTCGGCCGACCCAAGGCCCAGCGCGCGGTCGGGGCCGCGGTGGGGGCCAACCGCATCGCGTGGTTGGTTCCGTGCCACCGGGTCGTCCGCGGTGACGGCGGTCTCGGCGGTTTCCGCTGGGGATGCGACTGCAAGCGGGCGATGCTGGAATGGGAGCGCAGCGGCGTTTCCCCCGGGGCCGGCCTTGTTTAGGGAAGGAGCATGAGTCCGCGCGATCGTTTCCTCGAGGCTGCCGTCGAGCCGCTGGCCGACCATGCCGAGCTGCAACTGGCGGCGCGCCATCATCTCGAAGCGGAGCTTTCGCCGGAGGCGGGGGAGGCGGAGCTCGATGCGGCGGCATCGCGCTTGGAGCGCGGGGGCAATATGCGGTGGCGGAGGGCCTGGGCGGCGGTGGTGCTGGCGGCATCGATCCCGATGCTGGTGGGCCCGGTGATGAAGCTGGCGCGGTCGTGGATCGCGATCCGCCCGCTCACAAGCTACGGGCTCCATGAGCCGGGTTTCCCTTTCCGCGACACGCTGTCGCCGGCCGACCGCCTGTTGCTTTTCGGAGACGACACTCGGCCGGACGGGACGGATCGTTGGCAGCCGCTGTGGGAGAGCGATCCGGAGAATCCGATGTTCTACCTCGTCTACGCGCTCGCCTACGAGAACGAGCACGACGCCTTGCCTCCGGATTTCCTCGAGACGGGTCGGCGTATCGATCCGGACAACGGGTGGTTTTTCATCCGCCAGGCGGCGTCCGGCGCGGAGGCGGTGGTCGAGCGGGATTCTCAGAGCTGGAAAGACCGGAAGGCGGGCAAGCCTCCGACCTGGACGGTGAAGGACGAAGGGGGACTGGCGGAGCGGATCGATCTCTTGAAACAGGGGGCGGGGGCGCCGCAAATCCGTTCCTATCGGAACGAGCTTGCCCATCTTCGGTTCTCCAAACTGCCCGTTCCCGACGACTTCGCCGAATCCCTGCCGCCCATCGCCTATCTGGCGGGGACGACGATCGACATGTCCGAGCGGCATGTCGCCGATCTGGTCGCGGCGGAGGCCCGGCGCTGCCTGCGTGAGCGAGACCGGGAGGCATTCATCGAACTCGCCGAGGTGTGGAACCGGCTCATGCCGTCGCGTCTCGCCGAAGCCGGCACCTTGGTCGAGTGCCTGATCGTCAACGCGATGATGGGAGCAACCCTGCCGCCGATGAGCAAGGCGGCGGAGGCATTGGGAGTGGATGCCGAACTCTGGAGATCTCGCTCGGAGGAGTGGCAGGCGAGAAAGGACGCGCTCCGTGAGCGCGGGGATGCGGCGGACCGCTCGGCTTCCGAGGACAGGATTCTCCATCACGGCTCGGCGCTGACGGTACTCACCGCACCGATGATCTCGCGGCAGGTGATGGATCCCCCGCCTCTGACCGCGTCCGATCTGCTCCCCGCCACGCGGGTCGAGCAGGCCTTGATCGCGAGGGCAATGTCGGTCGCCACTTGGCTGTTGCTGGGATGCTTTGTGCTGGTCTCGCTGGTGGTCGGCGCGACCCAGGCACCGCTGGCACGGTGCTCGGTGAAGTCGTTTAGCCGGATTTTTGACCGGGCGGATGTCGGTTGGATCGGGGGTGCCGGAGTGCTCGCGCCCTTGTTGATCTACCTCGTCCTGCGCTACGGGACCCCTCTTTCGAGACTGGAGTGGGGGCCGAAGCTGACTCTCTATGCCGTCCCGGTCGCTCACTTCGTGGGACTGGCCCTGATGTGGATCGTCTGGCCGCTGGCGATCGCGGGGTGGCGCGCGCAGGGCCTTGGCAAGCTGCTGGGTTGGAAGCCACCGGGCTGGTGGACGGCGTCGGCGATGCTCGCGCCGCTGGCGGGTATGGTTTGTTTCAGCTTTGCGGTTCCGCCCGGGCCGCGGTCGATGCTGCTCGCGGGGATCGGGGTCTTCTTCGGGGCCTGGTCGCTCGCCTGGTGGCTCTGCCGAACGCTGGCGTCGTCCTTCGGTGGGACGGCGGGACGAGTGCCGCGCCAGACGGTGGACCGGGCGGCGCGTCCCGCATGGCTGGGAGCGATGCTCCTTCTCGTGGGCCTGGTGTTCCATTTCCACGCCGAGGAGCGCCGCTGGTTCGCGCGCGAGGAGGTGATGCGCTTCGACCCGGGATTCACGGCCTACGAGGCGAAGGTCTCCGAGCGCTTGAAGCAGGAACTCGGAGAGCTGCTGGAGTAGGAAAGGACCGCGCGAGCCCACTCGCGCATCCTCGACCGGTTCGATGCGCGAGTGGGCTCGCGCGGTCCTTGGCCGATCCCCTCTGGTCAAGGCCGCCGGTCCGTGATACCCGGCGCGTCTGCGGATGAGTGAGGGAAAACGACGAAGCCTGCCGGACTGGATGCGCAGCCGGTGGAGCGACACGCAGCGTTTCGTCGTGCTTTGCGTCTTCGCCGGCCTGCTGTGCGGGCTGGCGGCGGTCGGCTTCCACCTGGCGATCCACCACCTTTTCCACTGGCTGTGGCACGAGGCGGAAGGCCGCGACCCGAAGCAGTTCGCGGTCCTGCTGCTGGCGGCGCCGACGCTCGCCGGCCTGCTCGTGGGTCTCGGCGTGCGGTTCTTCGCGCCGGAGGCGGCGGGCAGCGGGATCCCGCAGACCAAGGCCGCCTACTACAACAAGGGCGGCAAAATCTCCCTGCGCAGCGGAATCTGGCGCTTCGTCCTCGGGGCGCTCTACGTCGGCTTCGGCAACAGCCTCGGGCGCGAGGGCCCGACCGTGCACATCAGCACGGCCATCACCTCGCGCATCGGCCGCTGGGCCTTCCGCGATCCGAACCGGGTGCAGGCGATGGCGCCGGTGGGCATGGCCGCCGGCATCGCCGCGGCCTTCAACGCGCCGCTCTCGGCGTTGACCTTCGTCTTCGAGGAGCTGCTCGACAATTTCTCGATGAAGGCGCTCGGCGGCATGGTGGTCGCCGTGGTGGTGGCCGCCGCGGTGTCGCGCTCGCTGCTCGGCGAGGACCCGGTGGTGGCCGCCCACATGGCGGAGGACTACAAGACCTCGGCGTGGATGCTGGTGGCGATCCCGCTGGGCGTGGCGGCGGGACTCATCGGCCATGCCTTCGTGCGTAGCACGCTCGGCCTGCGTGGCTGGTTCAAGAGCCGGCGGTTCCTGCCCGGGTGGTTCCAGCCGGCGACCGGCGGGCTCGCCTGCGGCGTGCTCGGCCTGACGGCCTGGTACCTGACCGGTCACCTCGGCGATGCGCGCAGCTCGGTCTTCAGCATCGGCTACGACAGCCTCGAGGCGGCCTTCGAGAACGACCTCACCGTGAAGATCCTAGCCGTGCTGCTGGTCCTGAAGTTCCTCGCGGTCGTCCTCAACTACGCCAGCGGAGGATCGGGCGGGCTGTTCTCCCCGACTCTTTTCCTCGGCGGAATGCTCGGCGGGATGGTCGGGGCCGGGCTGGCCAACGTCCACCACCTCGGCGACTGGATCCCGATGTTTCCGACCGACGACAAGGTGATCGGCGGCTGCGTGCTGCTCGGCATGGGGGCGATGTTCGCGGCGGTGGTGCGCTGCCCCTTCACCTCGCTGATCATCATCTTCGAGATGACGGGCAACTACTCGCTCATCCTGCCCTTGATGGCCGGCAACATGCTCGCCTGGCAGATCGCGAAGAAGCTGCAGCCGGTGAGCATCTACAACGCGCTGCTGCTGCAGGACGGCGTGACCCTGCGCCGCCTCCCCGCCTACCGCGGCGCGCAGGACTACCGCAAGCTGCCGGTGCAGTCGATCATGAGCCACGACGTCTTCGGCCTCGAGGTCGGGGAAACGGTGTCCGCGGCGTTGAAGCGGATCCGCAAGGAGAGCAAACGCTTCCACGCTTATCCGGTGTTCGAGGACAACGGGCGCCTGGCCGGGGTGATCACGCGCCACGAGCTGACCGATCACCCGGCGGAAACGCCGGTGGCGGAGCTGGTCGCCGAGCAGCAGCTCCTCACCGTGACCGGCGACACCTCGATCCGCGACGCCGCCAACCGGATGATCGCCCGCGATTTCCAGCAGGTGCCGGTGGTCAGTGCCGCGGACTCGCGGAAGCTCATCGGCTGGCTGACCCTCAACGACATCGCCCGCCAGCAGAACGCGGTGGAAGGGTAGGGGAAGGACCGCGCGAGCCCACTCGCGCACCGAGCAGCCTCGACCGATGCGATGCGCGAGTGGGCTCGCGCGGTCCGTCCGGGATTGCCGGACCACTCCGGGCTGTGTGAACATGCCACCATGAAAGACGTGGTGATCGCGCTCGACCAGGGGACGACGAGCTCCCGGGCGCTGGCGGTGGACCGGGCCGGCAAGGTCGTGGCCGGCGCTCAGCGGGAATTTCCGCAGTCCTACCCGAAAGCCGGCTGGGTGGAGCACGACCCGCGACAGATCCTCGAGTCGCAGCTCGCCGTGATGGATGAGGTGCTGGCGCAGACCGGTGGCGCGCGGGCGATCGGGATCACCAACCAGCGCGAGACGACGGTGTTGTGGGATCGAGCCACCGGTGAGGCGGTGCATCCGGCCATCGTCTGGCAGGATCGCCGGACCGACTGGATCTGCGCGTCGCTCGAACCGCACGCGGCGCGTTTCGCCGAGCGCACCGGACTACGGCTGGACCCGTACTTCTCCGGCACCAAGCTGCGCTGGCTGCTCGACCACGTGCCCGGTGCCCGCGAGCGGGCCGAGGCCGGCGAGCTGGCCTTCGGCACGGTCGACTCGTGGCTGGTGTGGCACCTCACCGGCGGCCGCCACCACCTGACCGATGCCAGCAACGCCTCGCGCACGCTGATGTTCGACATCCATCGTCAGTGCTGGGACGACGAGTTGCTCGAGCTGCTCGGCATTCCGGCGCCGGTGCTGCCCGAGGTGGTCGATTCATCCGGGGTCGTGGCGGAGACCGAATCCGGCATCCCGATCGCGGGCATCGCCGGCGATCAGCATGCGGCCTTGTTTGGTCAACGCTGCACCGAGCCGGGCATGGCGAAGAATACCTACGGCACCGGTTGTTTCCTGCTGATGCAGACCGGTCGCGAGGCGGTGCGCTCGAAGAACCAGCTGCTGACCACCGTGGCGTGGCGCATTGGCGGCGAGGTGAACTACGCTCTTGAGGGATCGATCTTCATTGCCGGGGCGCTGGTCCAGTGGCTGCGGGACGAGATGGGAATCATCGCGACGTCGGCGGAAGTCGATGACCGGGCGGCGGAGGTGGAGGACAGCGGCGGGCTGGTCATCGTGCCGGCCTTCGCCGGGCTGGGGGCGCCGCACTGGGACCCGAAGGCGCGCGGCTTGGCGATCGGGATGACCCGCGGCACCAACCGCTCGCACTTCTGCCGGGCGGCATTGGAGAGCATCGCCTTCCAGAGCGCCGAGCTGGTGCGTTGCATGGAAAAGGACAGCGGCCGGGCGATGGATGAGCTGCGGGTCGATGGCGGTGCGACGCGCGGGGAGCTGCTGATGCAGATCCAGGCCGACCTGCTCGGGACGCCGGTGGTGCGCCCCGGGAATGTCGAGACGACCGCGATGGGAGCGGCGTTCCTCGCCGGGCTCGGGGTCGGCTTCTGGGAAAGCCTCGACGAGATCGAGTTCGAGAAGGAGGTGCGCTTCGAGCCGTCGGGCTCGGAGATCTCGACCCGCTGGCGGAACTGGAACCGGGCCGTGGAACTGGCGAAGGGGTGGGGGTAGGTTTCGGAGCATCGACATTCCTGTCGATCAACACCCGAAACATCGATGGGAGGTAGATCGACAGGAATGTCGATGCTCCGGAAGTCAGACAGGAGTGTCTGACCTCCCTTCCAGCCACGCCTTGAACTCACCCTCGTCGGCGCTCATCGACTCGGCGACCTTCTCGCGGTCGGCGAGGATGGCGAGGCGCTGGGGGATCTCGACGGCGTCCTTGCCGAGCTCGTCCTCCATCACGTCGAGGAACTTCGCCGGGTGGGCGGTCTCAAGGGTGATGGTCGGGACGCTGGGATGCGACTCGCGCCACTTCCGCGCCGCGAGCCAGCCGACCGCGCCGTGCGGATCGATGGCGTAGCGATGCGTCTCCCACACCTCGCGGATCGCCCCGCGGGTGGTCGTGTCGTCGTAGGCGAAGCCCGCGATGACGGCCTTCATCTCTTCCCAGGACTTGCCGAAGATCGCCTGCATGCGGGCGAAGTTCGACGGGGCGCCGACGTCCATCGCGTTGGAAATGGTCGCGGCACTGGGGCGCGGGCGGTAGTCGCCGCTCTCGAGGTAGGCGGGCACGACGTCGTTGATGTTGGTCGCGGCGACGAAGCCGGCGACGGGCAGGCCGAGGTGCCTCGCCATCAGGCCGGCGGTGAGGTTGCCGAAATTTCCCGAGGGCACGACGAAGGCGGGCGTCTCCGCGACCTGCCGGGCACTATGGATGTAGTAGAAGCTCTGCGGGACGAGTCGGGCGAGGTTGATCGAGTTGGCCGAGGTCAGGTTGAGGCGCTCGGATAGCTCGCGGTCGAGGAAGGCGGACTTCACCAGTCGCTGGCAGTCGTCGAAGGAACCATCGACCTCCAGCGCGTGGATGTTGGCGCCGAGGGTGGTGAGCTGCTTTTCCTGGAGACCCGAGACCTTGCCCTTCGGGTAGAGGATGAAGACGCGGGTGCCCTCGACCTCGTGGAAGGCCGAGGCGACCGCGCCGCCGGTGTCGCCGGAGGTGGCGACCAGCACCGTCAGCTCGCGGTCCTCGTCGCGGGTGAGCCAGCCCATCAGCCGCGCCATGAAGCGCGCGCCGAAGTCCTTGAAGGCGAGCGTCGGCCCGTGGAAGAGCTCGAGGATGTGGTCGTTTTCCGACAGCGAAACGACCGGTGCGTCGAAGGTGAGGGTGCCGTCGACGATCCCGGCCAGCGCGTCCTCCGGCACGTCCTCGCCGAAGAAGGCCTCGGCCACCGCGTAGCCGATTTCCTGGAACGAGAGGTCGCGCCAGATCTTCCAGAAGTCCTCGCCGAGCGTGGGCAAGGCATCGGGCATGTAGAGCCCGTTGTCCGGCGGCAGCGAGCGGAGGATGGCCTCCTTCAGGTCGACGCGGTGGTCGGGGTTGTGGGTGGAGTGGTAGCGCATGCGGCGGCGCCTTGGTGACCCGAATCCGGGCCGTGGGCAATCCGCAAGCGTGTCGCCATCAGGGGAGGATGGCGGTCCGCAGGCCCGGGTGCTCGCTCGAGTGCCGGAAGGCGTTGTCGATCCGCTCGAGGTCGAAACGCCCGCCACCGAGCTGCTCGAAGGGGAAGCGCTCGCCGTGCTCACCGAGGAAATCCATAGCCGAAACGAGGTCGGTGGGCGCGTAGTTGTGGAGCCCCCGGATGTTGAGCATCCGGCGGACGAGCTGATTGGGATCGAGGGAAATCGACTGCCCGGGGGTGGTGGTGCCGGCGATGATGGCGGTGCCGCCGGTGCGGGTGACGTCGAGGGCTCCCCGGACGGCCTCGGCGGCCCCGGAGGACTCCATGCTGATGTCGGCCCCGCGGCCGGCGGTGAGGTCGAGCGCCATGTCCCCGAGCTCGTCGGGCGTGGCGAAGCGGGACGCGCCGAAGTCGAGAGCGAGGGCCTCGCGGTCCGGATCGAGGTCACAGGCGACGACCTCGGCGGCCCCCAGCGCCCGGGCCATGGCACAGGCGGTGAGGCCGAGGACACCGGCGCCGAGCACGGCGACGCTGGAGCCTTCGAGCGGGCCGCCCAGGCGGCAGGCCGCCGCCACCGTGGCGACCGCGCAGTTGGCCGGCGCGGCGAGCGTGTCGGAGACCGGGTCCGGCACGCGGACGACGCCGGTGCCGGCGCTCAGCAGGCAGCATTCGGCGAAACCGCCGCTGAACTCGCGTCCCGGCGCGATCGCGCTGTGGCCGTACTTGAAGAGGTGCTCGCACTTCTGCGGCAGGCCGCGGCGGCAGAAGAAGCACTCGCCGCACGAGGCCGCCAGCGTCCAGGTGATGCGGTCTCCTTCATGGATCGGCTGGCCCTTGAGGTCGATGCGGGGAGCGCCGGCCCCGAAGGCGAGGATGCGGCCGACGATTTCGTGGCCGAGCACGCAGGGGGTCGGTTCCTCGCGGCGTCCGTGCCAGGTGTGGAGGTCGCTGCCGCAGATCGTGCTGCAGGTGATTTCGACGAGCAGCTCACCGGCCCCCGGCGACGGGATCGGAAACTCCTTCAGCCGGAACGGTTCCCCGTGTCCGGAGAAAACGGCGGCCAGGGCTCGGGTGCGTTCGGTTCTCATGAAGAAAGGCAAGGGCCGGCGGTCGGCCGCCAAGACGCCGGTAGCCTAACTTGTCGATCCGGGGCGGCAAGCCGGATGTTTCCAGGGGAATACATTGTTGACCAAAAAACAAAATCAAGAAAGGTTCCGGGCCGCCGGTCGGAGTTGTGATGAAGCCATATGTGAGGCAGGATCCCGCAGCATTTGATTCAAAATCTATCGATGGAAGCAGAGAAACGCGTCCTGATTGTGGGTTCCGGCATGCTGGGTCTGGCCCACGCCTGGATGGCCCGCGAGGCCGGCTACGCCGTCACGGTGTTCGAACGTCACGGGCGTCCGCTCGGCGCGTCGGTGCGGAATTTTGGAACGATCTGGCCGATCGGTTGCGTGCCCGGCGCGGAGCGCGAGCAGGCCTTGTTCGGCGCCAGGAGCTGGCGGGAGGTCGCCGGTCGCGCCGGGATCTGGCACGACCCCTGTGGCTCCCTCAGTCTCGCCTACCGCGACGAGGCGTGGGCGGTGCTCGAGGAATTCATCGCGTCGGAGGATTCGCCAGGCTTCGAGTTGCTTGGCCGCGACGAGGTGATCCGGCGTTTTCCGGCGGCCAAGGCGGAGGGGCTCCGCGGCGCCCTGCGGAGCCGGGACGAGTTGCTTCTCCACACCCCGACGGCGATTCCCGCCCTTGTCGATGCGCTACGTGCCCGGGGAGTGGCGTTTCATTTCGAGACCCCCATCGTCGAGGTCGGCGACGAGGAGATCGTGACGAGTCGCGGAGAACGCTTCGCCTTCGATCATCTGCTGATTGCCGCCGGCGAGGAAATGCGGCTGCTCTTTCCCGATGCCCTCGCCGCCGCCGACATCCAGCCGTGCCGGCTGCAGATGATGCGCACCGTGCCCCAGCCGGAGGCCTGGAAGCTGGGCGCGATCTTCGTCAGTGATCTCACCCTCTGCCACTACCCGGCCTTCCGCGACTGCCCGTCGATCGAGGCGCTCCGGCAACGCCTGCACCGCGAACTCCCGGAGCACCACCGCTGGGGCGTCCACGTGATCGCCGCCCAGCATGGCGACGGATCGCTGACCCTTGGCGACTCGCACGAGTATGGCCACGACCTCGACCCCGGCGGTCGGGAGGAGGTCGATGCGCTCATCCTCGACGCCCTCGGGGACTTCCTGGAGATGCCCGATCCACGGATCGCGACCCGCTGGCAGGGAACCTACCTGAAGAGCACCAAGGGCGTGACCCAGGTCGTGCTGCAGCCGCAGGAGCGCGTGACCATGGTCACCGCCATGGGCGGGCTCGGCATGACCTTGGGTTGGGGACGCGCGAGAGACACCGTCGAGGGGTGGAAGGCGTTGGATGCGTCGCAGCGGGAGGTGGCGAAATCGTGACCTTCGATGATGCTTTTGAGGTTTAATAAGTTTTCTGAAGGCAAACCTTTTCGGCGATGACCCATTCGGCCTCGGAAATCACGATGACCCGCCTGCTGCGACGCCCCGGGATACTGGCATTGTGGTGCGTGCTGGCTTCGTTCGGCACCTATGCCTGCATGTATGGTTTCCGGAAGCCCTTCACGGCGGCGACCTTCGAAGGCACGGGCTGGGGGGACGCCTTGAAGGTGTGGTATGTGACGGCCCAGGTGCTCGGCTACACCCTGTCGAAGTTCATCGGGATCAAGGTGGTCTCGGAGATGCCTCCGGAGCGGCGGGCCCGGTCGCTGCTGGCCTTCATCGGCGTGGCCCACCTGGCGCTGCTGGCCTTCGCCCTGACCCCGGCGCCGAGTTCGACGCCCTGGGTGCTGCTCAAAGCCGCCTGCCTTTTCGCCAACGGCTTGCCATTGGGGATGGTGTTCGGGCTGGTGCTGGGATTTCTCGAGGGCCGGCGCATGACCGAGCTCTTCGTCGCCGGGCTTTGCACCAGCTTCATCCTCGCCAGCGGTGTCACCAAGACCGCCGGCGCGATGCTGCTCGGGGCGGGCGTGGCCGACCACTGGATGCCCTTCACCGCCGGGTTGATCTTCCTGCTGCCGCTGGTCGGGTTCGTCTGGATGCTGGCCCGCATTCCACCGCCGGACGAGACCGACGTGGTCGCGCGCTCGGAGCGCTCGACCATGACCGGCGCCGAGCGGTGGGCGATGTTCCGTCGGCACGGCTGGAGCCTGGGCGCCATCCTCTTCGCCTACCTCCTGATCACGGTGCTACGCGGGGTGCGCGACGACTTCGCTCCTGAAATCTGGGAGGCGCTCGGTCACAAGATCGATGCCACGGTGTTCGCGCGTTCCGAGTTCGTCGTCGGGATGGTCGTGCTGGTGGTCAGCGCGCTGGTGGTGCTGTTTCGCGACAACCGCCGCGGCTTCTTCTGCTCGCTGTGGATGAGCACCGGCGGCCTCGCCGTCGCGCTCGCGTCGGTCGCGGCCTGGCAGGCGGACCGGCTCTCGCCCTTCGCCTTCATGGTGGTGCTCGGGATCGGCATGTACGTCCCCTACGTCGCGGTCCACACCAGTCTCTTCGAGCGGCTGATCGCGATGACCCGCGAAAAGGGCAACATCGGCTACCTGATGTATCTCGCCGACTCGGCCGGCTACCTCGGCGTGTGCGTGCTGATGTTCGGCAAGACCGCGGTCGCGGGCGGCGACGACTTCCTCGCGTTCTTCCTGCCGCTGTGCTGGGTGATTCTCGCGACCACTTTGGTCCTCTTTGCCATCGCCCTCGGGCTCTACCGTCACCGTTTTCCCCGCGCCGCCGTTCCGAAGGCGGCGCCCCTCTCACCATGAAATCCATGACCGTCAACGAACGCCTCTACCCGCTTCCGGATCACCCCATCGCCGTCATCTGCCTCGACGGCTGCGCTGACGAGTATCTCTCGGTGGCGATCGCCCGCGGCCGCATGCCGCGCCTCGCCGCCATGGCGCGCGACGGCTACCGCGGCCTCGTGCGCGGGGCCCTGCCGTCCTTCACCAACGTCAACAACACCTCCATCGTCACCGGCGTGCCGCCGCGCGTGCACGGCATCTGCGGCAACTTCTTCCTCAACCCGGAGACCGGCGAGGAGGTGATGATGAACTCGCCCGAGTTCCGCCGCTGCGGGACCCTCCTCACCGCCGCCGCCGACGCGGGGCGCAAGGTCGCCTTCATCACCGCCAAGGAGAAGCTGCGCACGGTGCTGGGCGACGGCATCGTCGAGCGCGGCGGGATCGCGTTTTCCACCGAGAAAGTCGATGAGGCGAGGGCGGAAACCCACGGCATCGACGACGCGACCTCGATCATCGGCAAACCGCGGCCGGAGATCTACTCGGGCGACGCGTCGATCTACGTGATCGAGGCCGGCGCCTCGCTGGCCGAGCAGGGCAAGGCCGACTTCCTCTACCTCTCGACCACCGACTTCATGCAGCACAAGTTCGCGCCGGAAGCCGACGAGATCCTCGACTTCCACGAGGCCTTCGACGCCGCCGTCGGCCGCCTGCTCGACGCCGGCTGCGTGGTCGCACTCACCGCCGACCACGGGATGAACGCGAAGAACCGTCCCGACGGATCGCCGAACGTGCTCTATCTCGAGACGATGCTGAAGGAGAAGTTCGGCGATCGCTTCCGCGTGATCTGCCCGATCACCGACCCCTACGTCGTCCACCACGGGGCGCTGGGATCGCTGGTGATGGTGCATGCCGGAGAGGGGGCCGACCTTGAGGCGGCGAAGGAATACCTGTTCGACCTCGACGGCGTGACCGAGGTGCTGACCCGTGAGCAGGCGGTGGCGAAGCTCGAGCTGGCCCCCGATCGGATCGGCGACCTGGTCGTGCTCAGCGGCCGCGACGTGGTGCTCGGCAAGACCGAGGCGGATCATGATCTTTCGGTGCTGAAGGGCGGCCTGCGCTCGCACGGCGGACGCTACGAGGAGATGGTGCCGCTGGTCGTGTCGCGGCCGCTGACGCCGGAGCTCACGCGCCTCGCCCAGTCCGACCCCCGCAACTTCGATGTCTTCCACTTTGCCTGCCATGTTTGAGCCCCAGCACTTCCCCGCCTCGGTCGCCGGAGAAGCGGTGGAGACCGCGGAAACCCTCGAGGTCCACTACCCCTGGGACGGCTCGCTTGCCGGCACCGTGTCGGTGGCCGGACCGGCGCAGCTCGAGTCGGCGATCAGCGCCGCGCTCGATCCCGCCAACGAGCCGCTCGACCGCTACGCGCGCCACGCCATTCTGCGCAGGGCCGCCGCCCTGCTGGCGGAGCGGCGCGACGAGTTTGCCGCGCTGATCACCCGCGAGGCCGGGCTTGCCGCGCACGAGGCGAAGTACGAGACCGGCCGTAGTTCCGACGTGCTCGAGTTCGCGGCGATCGAGGCGCTCAAGGACGACGGCCAGGTCTTCTCCTGCGACATTTCCCCGCAGGGCAAGGCACGCAAGATCATCACCACCCGCATGCCGCTGTCACTGGCGGCGGCGATCACGCCCTTCAACCACCCGCTCAACCAGGTCGCCCACAAGCTCGCCCCGGCGATCGCGGCGGGCACGCCCGTCATTCTCAAGCCCTCGGAGAAAACCCCGCTGACCGCGCTCAAGTTCGTCGGGCTGCTCCACGAGGCCGGGCTGCCCGGGTGGATGCTCAGCGCCTTCGTCGGCCCGCTCGACTCGGTCGTCACGCCGCTGATCCGCGACCCGCGCGTCGAGCTGGTCTCGTTCACCGGCTCGGTCGAGATCGGCAAGGCGATCAGCCGCGAGGCAGGCTACAAGAAGTTGTGCCTCGAGCTCGGCGGCAACTCGCCGCTGATCGTGCTCGACGACGCCGACCTCGATCTCGCGGTGAAGCTCGCCTGCGAGGGATCGTTCCGCAACTCCGGCCAGCGCTGCACCGCGGTGAAGCGGATCCTCGTCCAGCGGGGGATCCTCGACGCGTTCACGGAGCGCTTCGTCGAGCGGGCGAAAACCTACCTCGCCGGCGATCCGGAGGACCCGGCGACGAAGGTTGGCACCGTGATCGACGAAGCCGCCGCCGAGGTGCTCGAGCGCCGGGTGCGCGATGCGGAGAGCCTGGGTGCCCGGGTCCTGTTTGGCGGGGGTCGCCGCGGTGCGCTGATGGAGCCGACCGTGCTCGCCGATGTCCCGCGCGATGCCGAGGTGGTCGACTGCGAGTCCTTCGGGCCGCTGGCGCCGATCCTTCCCATCGAGGACCTCGACGACGCGATTTCCTACTACAACTCCGGCCGTTTCGGACTCAGCTCGGGCATCGTCACCAACGATCTCTCGCTCGCGCTGCGCGCCTGCAAGGAACTCAAGTGCGGCACGACCAACGTCAACGAAGTCCCCGGCTATCGCATCGAGAGCAGCCCCTTCGGCGGCATCAAGGACTCGGGTCTCGGGATCAAGGAAGGCGTGATCGAGGCGATGAAATTCATGAGCCACGTGAAGACCTTCAGCCTGCCCTGGTGAGCCGGGCCGGCTCCCATCTGACGCGATCCAGGACGATGAGAACCATGAGCCATCTGTCACGTCGCCGTTTCCTCGCCGGGGGCATCGGCGCGTCCGCCGCTTGCCTGACCCTGCCAGCACTCGCCCGTTCCGCCGCGAAGGGGAAGTTCCGCCTGGGGGTGATCACGGACGTGCATCACGACGTCATGCACGACGGGATGAAGCGCCTGTCCGCGTTCCTCGAGGCGATGCGCGAGGCCCGGGTCGATGCGATCGTGCAGCTCGGCGACTTCTGCCAACCGAAGGAGGCCAACCAGCCCTTCCTCGACCTGTGGAACGGGTGGGACGGCCCGCGTAATCACGTGCTCGGCAACCACGACATGGATGGTGGTTTCTCGCGGGAGCACGCGGCCAAATGGTTCGGCATGCCGGGACGATACCACGCCTTCGATCGCGGCGGCATCCGCTGGATCGTGCTCGATGGCAACGATCCGGGAGGAGGGGTGAAGGGCTACGCCCGATTCATCGGCGACGAGCAGAAGGCGTGGCTCGATGGCCAGCTCTCCGAATCCCTCCTGCCGGTCGTGGTGATGATCCATCAGCCGCTCGACCGGCCGGGCGGCGTGGCCAACCAGGAGGAGATCCGTGCGCTTTTGGAGAAGGACCGCGGTCCGGAGGTCCCCGGCGTGGCGGCGGTGCTCTGCGGTCACCTGCACCAGGACGGGGTGCGGCGGATCGGCGGCATCGCCCACGCCCAGGTCAACAGCGCCTCCTACGTGTGGCTGCCCGGCGATGCCCGCCGGAAGGTCTACGGGGCCTCCGCGCACGAGTCGCACCCGAATCTCGAGCGGGTGGCACCCTACCGCGATCCGTTGTGGACGGTCTTCACGCTCGATCACGACGCCGGCACGCTGAGCCTCGACGGCCGCGCCACCGACTGGGTCGGGCCGGATCCATGGCAGCGGGGGGCTCCCGAGAAGGACTACCCCCGCGACCTCGTCCGGCCCGCCATCTCGAAGTGGTCGGGCCCGTTCGGGCGGAGCGGGGAGTGAATCTCGGGCGGTTCTTCGCCATGGCGGTCCGCGTCGACCGGATCGGTCGGCGAGGGGGGCACCCTGATGGATGCCCTCACGCCGGCAGTTCCCGGCGCTGGTGCGAGCGCGATCATCGCCGGCCACCCTGCATCCGACCCCGGGGAGTGAAGAGTCATCAGAGTAAATATTGTTTCCCCAGAGAAACTTTCCACTTGCATCGCGAGCGCGGGTTTCCATGGTTCCGGAATGCAGACCTTGAAATGGCTGACCGTGCCGCTGATTTCGGCGTGGGTGCTGACGGGATCGCCGCTGGCGGCGCAGACCGGACCGATGGTGGGGACCGTGAAGACGGAGGAGGCGTGGTTCCTCTACCGTCCGGGCGCCGAGGAGAAGACGCTGCGTCTGAGCGTGCTCGACGGGGCGACGGTGGTGGCGACCGATGAATCAACCAGCGACCGCGGGACGCTGCTGGTGGGCAACGTGTTGAATCTCGTGGATCTGGAGAATGCCTACGTGGTCTCGCCGATTGGCAGTGCGGACCTCGGGAACACCTTCACGATCTCGATCTGGACCTAGCTGGCCTACGGCGACAGCAATCGCAGCAACCGCTTCCATGCACTGGAGTCGGCAAACGGCGCCTTCGACCTCTGAGGATGCGGCCTTGACCGGCCTTTTCGTGCCTCCGAACCTCCGGGCCACGATGAATCTCGTCGAACTCGCCTCCCGCCTGAAGTCCGCGCGCCTTTCCAAGGGCTACACCCTGGAACGGGTCTCGGAGCTGTCGGGGCTGGGCAAGGGGCTGCTCTCGAAGGTGGAGAACTTCCGGGTGACGCCGTCGCTGCCGACCCTCGCCCGCCTCAGCGAGGCGCTCGGCATGAGCCTTTCCGAGCTCTTCGAAGGGCTCGATGAGAAGCCGAAGATCAGCATCGTCCGCGCCCATGACCGCAAGGAGGTCGAGCGCAACCGCGACCAGTCGGACATCGACTACGAGTCGCTCGCCCACCTCCGTCCGGACCGCAGCATGGATCCCTTCCTCCTCACGGTTCCCGCGGGAGGAGGCCGACGGGAGGCGATGCCTCACGAGGGCGAGGAGTTCCTGATGGTGGTCAAGGGCCGGGTCTCCTTCGAATACGAGGGTGAGGTCCACGAGCTGAAAGCCGGCGACGCCGCCTACTTCGATGCCGAGGTCGACCACCGCGTCTTCAATCCGAGCAAGTCCGACGCCCAGGTCCTGTGCGTCTTCCTCGGGCGGCCGATGTAGTTGGTGAGGTGCGTCGGTTGTGGAACCGGGATCGCTGGAGAGGGGGAAAGGTCGATTCCAGAGGTTTTGACATCTGATGCGTGCTGAATTACATCATGATGCATGAGGACGACCCTGGATCTTGAGAAGCCGGTGCTCGACGCGCTCAAGGAACTGCGTCGCAAAGAGAAGCGGACGCTGGGTCAGATCGCCTCGCGGCTGCTGGCCGATGCGCTTGCGCGTGAAGCCTGCGATCCGCAATCCGGAACGGATTTCGCGTGGCATGCCGCGCCGATGGGCGCAAAGGTAAATCTCGCCGACAAGGATGCGGTCTATCGGGCGATGGAATCGGGATGAGTTATTCGATCGACGCCAACCTGCTGCTCTACGCCAGTAACACCGCCGCGCCGGAACATGAGGTGGCGCTGGGGTTTCTCAACAGGCGTGCCGAGGATCCGGATCTGCTGTGCCTGACGTGGCCGGCGCTGATGGCCTATCAGCGGATCGCAACCCATCCTTCGATCTTCCAACGTCCGCTCGATCCCGCCACCGCGTGGCAGAATGTCCGCAGTTTGCTCTCGTTGCCGCGGACGCGGCTGATCCGCGAGGAGGAGAGTTTCGCGGTGGACTACGAGGCGGTGGCGAAATCGGCGGGCGTGCGCGGCAACCTCGTGCCCGACGCTCATATCGCGACCATCCTACGCCAGCATGGAGTCGGCCGCATCTATACGGCCGACACCGACTTCCGGAAGTTCGAGTTCCTGGAGGTCATCAATCCGTTGAGGTGAGGCGGGTGCCGGTTTCACCACCGGCGCTCGTCACTTCGCGGCCTTCTCCTCCACCACGTGCACGCCGTGGGGGTTGATCTTCGAGACGTGGATCTGGTTCTCGAGGGGGACGGCCGAGAAGACGGCACTGATCGCATCGCCGACCTTGCGCGCGATGTCCTCGCCCTCGCACAGCGCGAAGACCGAGGGGCCGGCGCCGGAGATCGAGAAGCCGAGGGCGCCGGCGGCCATGGCGGCACGCTTGGCCTTGTAGAAGTCGGGGATGAGCTTCTGGCGGCGCGGCTCGGCGATCACGTCGTGGATCGAGCGCGAGATCAGGCCGTAGTCGCTCTGGATGATGCCGCACAGCAGGCCACCGAGGTTGCCGATCTGCTGGGTCGCGTTGGTCACCGGGATGTCCTTGGGCAGGATCTCGCGGGCAACCTTGGTGAGGATCTCGATGTCGGGATGCACGACGGCGGCCCACAGGTTGTCGGGCGCGGGGAGCTGGGCGACGTCGAGTTCCTCGTTGCTGCGGATGAAGACGATGCCGCCGAGCAGGCAGGGGGCGACGTTGTCGGCGTGCCAGGCGCCGTCGGCCGAGGCCTCGCCGGCCATCGCGAAGGGCAGGAGCTGCTGCTTGGTCAGTGGCTCGCCGATGAGCTTGTTGACCGCGTAGGCGCCGGCGACGGCCGAGGCGGCCGACGAGCCGAGGCCCGAGCCGAAGGGCATCTTCTTGTGGATCTCCATCTCGATGCCGCGGTCGGTCATGCCGAGGTGGCGGAGCAGGTCGAGGGCGGCGACGCCGGCGGTGTTCTTCTCGGCGGACTTGGGCAGCTTGCCCTCGTCGCCGGTGATCGCGGTGATGTGCAGGCCGGGCTTGTCGTGGTGACGGACGACGACCTCGTCGCCGGGCGAGTCGATGGCGAACCCGAGCACGTCGTAGCCACAGGCCACGTTGGCAACGGTGGCGGGGGCGAAAACGCGCACTTCCTGAACGGCTTCCTTGAGCATGGGGCGCGCGGGGTAGCAGCAGGACGCAGGATTGTCGATACCGGGGTTTTGCCGAAAGGAGCGCCGGTCTTCAGACCGGCATGGGAAAGGGGAGCCGGTCTGAAGACCGGCGCTCCTGGCGCTCCTCAGAAGATCCCGAAGAACCACTTCTTTCGGCGCTTGCGCTTGAACTTGCCGTCGCCGACCGACAGGACCTCGACCTCGACGGTCGTCAGCCCCTGGTCGTAGAAGCCGATCGCCTTCGCCGCGCGGGGCGAGAGGTCGATGATGCGGCCGGCGATGAAGGGACCGCGGTCGTTGACCCGGCATTTCACCGACTTGCCGTTGTCGAGGTTGGTGACCTTGACCACCGCCGGCAGCGGCAGGGTCTTGTGGGCGGCGATCTTGTGCCACGGCATCACCTTCTCGCCGAGCGAGGTGGTGCCGCGCTTGAGACCGAGCCATTTCGACTCGTTGTACCACGACGCGGTGCCGACCTCCCGGTAGTCGAGCGCCTGGTCGACGCTCATCGGGTGATAGGTCTGGCCGCGCACCGTGTAGCTGCGGGTCATGTGGCCCTTCCAATCGCCCCGCGGATGGGCGCAGGAGGCGAGCAGCAGGGTGGTGGCTGATAGAAGCAGCGTGGCGAGGAAGCGCACGCCGGGATGATACTTAGGAAAACCTAAGGATCAAGGTGGGAGGCGGCGGAGGGTTTGCCCGGTCGCGCCGGCGGCTCCCCGGGGGAAACGGGCTCGGGCCGGGTGCTCGTTGCGGCAGTGCGCCCGGAGGGCGTGCGCGGCGGGAGCCACGCGGTCCGGTGTCGGACAGGCGTGCCTGACCTCCCCTACTCCCCTTCGCGCTCGCGGATGAGCGGGAGGGTGCCGGCAACCTGCTCCTTCATCTCCTTGCCGGGCTTGAACTTGACCACGGCGCGGGCCGGGATGGGCACGTCCTTGCCGGGATTCTTCGGGTTGCGGCCGATCTTGGCCTTGGTCTCCTTCACCTGGAAGGCGCCGAAGTTGCGCATCACCACCGAGTCGCCGTTGGCCAGGGCATCGGTGATCGAGTCGAGGGTCTTCTGGATCACATCGAACACCTCCTGCTGGGTGAGGCCGGTTTCGTTGCTGATTTTGACGACGAGTTCGCGCTTGGTGACGGTGGCCATGGGTGAAAATCCTCGAGACGGGAGAGCGGGGGGATGGACACCACAGGATGCCCTGTTTGTCCCGCCTAAAATTCCTGAAAAATCATGCGGATTCCGTGCCACCCGGAGAGGAATCTCCGAGGACCCGGCCGGTGGTGCGGAAATGCAGCTTGGCGACGCGGCCCAGCGCGTCGGCTCCATGACGCTCAACGACTTGCTTTCCCGCGTCGATGACGGCCTGTGAGGCGCCGAGCGGCAGTTCCACTCCCCCGGCCACGGAGGTTTTGTCCATCCAGTCGACGAAGCGTTCGCGGGCCAGAATCGAGGCCGCTGCGACGGCCAGATCGGACTCCGCCTTGGTGCGCTGCTGGAGTTCGATGGCGACGCCGAGTTGTTTCAGCGCGCGCTTCAGCACGTCGGGTCGGGCGAACTGGTCGGAGAGCGCCCGCGGGCAGTCGGGACGCTTCTCCAACAGCCGGGCGATGGCCCTCGCGTGGCCCCAGGCGAGCAGGCGGTTGACGTTGCCGAAGGAGCGGTAGAGCTCGTTGTAGCGTTCGGGTCCGATGGAGACGACCACGTGGTCGATGCCCGGCGTCTCTCGGATGAGCTTCGACAGCTTGCGGATGCGGGCGGCGCTGGTGATGCGCTTCGAGTCCATGATGCCGGCATCGAGCAGGGCCCGGGCGCTGGCGGCGTCGGTGTAGGCACCGGCGATGACCAGCGGGCCGAAGTAGTCGCCCTTGCCGCTCTCATCGATGCCGAAATGCGGCTCGAACATGTCCGGCTGGTGGACCTCCTCGTAGCCGAGCCGGGCCTCGCCGAGGATTTCCGGTTCGAGGGTGAAGCGGACGAAGTCCTCGGTCTCCTTGCCCTGGACCAGCACCTTCGGGCCCTTCTGATAGACGCTGACGTTCAGTTTGCCCTTCTTCGCGGCGTAGATCGTGTAGGGCTTCTCCGAGAACTCGAAGCCCTGCTGCTCGAGCACCGCGCGCAGCGTGTCCGCCTGTCCGGGGGAAAGCATCGCGGTGTAGGAGTTGGTGGGCACGGGGGCGAGTTTCGAGTTTCAGGTTTCAAGTTTCAAGACATGCTCGCCGCGTGCTGAAACCGCGATTCGAAACCGACCCGCTGGAGAAGCCCGACGAGTTCCGGGCGGCGCTGGCGGAGTGGTTCGGGACGCAGGGGAAGGACTACCCGTGGCGCCGGACGCGCGACCCCTACGCGATCCTGGTTTCCGAGGTGATGCTCCAACAGACGCAGATCGCGACCGTGCTCGGGCGGGGATTCTACACCCGCTTCCTCGAGCGCTTTCCGGATTCCGCGACGCTGGCGGCGGCCGACGACGACCCGCTGCTCAAGGCGTGGGAGGGTCTCGGATACTACCGTCGCGCCCGGATGCTGCGCGACGCGGCGCGGGCGGTGGAAACCGAGCACGGAGGGCGGTTTCCCGACACCTTCGAGGCCGTCCTCGCGCTGCCCGGGGTGGGGCGCTACACGGCGGGGGCGGTGATGTCCTTCGCCTTCGGGAAGCCGGCGGCGATCGTCGACGGCAACGTCGCGCGGGTGCTGTCGCGGCTCCTCGACTCGGCCGATCCGATCGATGCCGGACCGACCCTCAAGCGCTTGTGGGAGGTGGCCGGCGAGCTCCTCGACGAGGACGATCCCCGGGTCCACAACTCGGCGTTGATGGAGCTCGGGCAGACCCACTGCCGGCCCGGGGTGCCGGACTGCCTGGGGTGTCCGGTCGGCCGCTTCTGCCGCTGCCCCGACCCTTCCGCGCTGCCGGTGAAGGCGAAGCGGGTGAAGACCACCGAAGTCGTCGAGGATCTGGTGTTCCTGCGGCGGGGGAAACGGGTGCTGCTGCGCAAGCTCGAGGAGGGTCGCCGGGCGGGGATGTGGCGGCTGCCGGAGGGGCCGGGGCGCGGGGACCCTCTCTATCAGGGGAAGTACGGGATCACCCGCTACCGGGTGACCATGCGGGTGCGGGCCGCGGCGAAGGGCCGGCGAAAGGGCGGGGGGGAGGCGTGGCACGCGCTCGACGACCTGGACGAGCTGGTGATGCCGCCGGCGGACCGGGCGGCGCTGAAGAACTTGTTGGAGGATTCCGAAGAAATCGCGTGAGCATCGGCGCTCCGGTGCCGTAGTGTTCGGCCGGATGTCATGGTCCTTCCCGATTCCGGTCGTGTGCGCACTGGCGCTCGCCGCCTGCACGCCCGCGCCGCCTCCACCGGTCACGGGAGCGCCCGCACCCGGCCGCGAGGTCTTCCAGACGGCCGCCCGCCGCTTCGCGGCCGTGGTCGTTTCGGACCGGGACGACATCGATGAGTGGATCGGGGACCGCTTCGCCCGCCAGCGGGCGCCGAAGGACGCCGACGGGGGGTCGGCGGTGCCGATCACGGCCGACGGCTATTTCCTGACCGCCGACCATGTGATCGCCTCGGCCAAGGGGCGCCGCGTGTCGCTGCTGCTCCGCCGGGACGGCCGCCTGCGGGCATTTCCGGCGCGCATCGTGTGGCGCGGGCCCGCCGGGGACCTCGCGCTGCTTCACGCCGAGGTGGCCACGCCCGACCACTACCGCTGGACCCCCGGCAACCGCTGGCTGCCGCAGGGCACGCCGGTGATGCACGCCGGCATCGCCACCGGCTTCAGCAGCTCGTCGGGCAAGCTGATCACCCCGGTGGCGCCCGATTCCCCCTTTTCCGGGGGACGTCGTTTCAAGCACGACATCCCCCTCGAGCCCGGCGACAGCGGCGGCCCGGTGGTCGATGCCCGGGGGCGGCTGGTCGGTGTGAACTCGGCGGTCGAGTACCTGGTCCCGCTGGAAACCGCCTTCTTCATCGAATCCGAGGCCAACCGGCCGAATGTCCCGCGGTTGATGTCCCGCATCGCCTCCGATCGCAAAGCCCGACGTCCCGCCCCGTGATGATGAAGTCCATCCCCGCCCTCCTCGCCCTGGTGCTGGTCTGCGCCTCCTGCGGCCACCGCATGCACTGGACCGAGCGCGCCGCGCAGGACCGCATCATGCTGGTGCGCGAGGAGCCGCCGACCCTCGGCTACCGCCGTCTCGGGCACCAGTCCATCTCCCATCCCGACCTCGGGCGTTTCCTCGAGAAGAAGGGCCGGCCCGACTTCATCGCCGAGACCTCGGCCGAGGACCGGCAGTATCTCGTCCTCTACTACCTCGCGTCGAAGCGGGCCTACGCGTGCCGCTCGTGGCGGAGCCAGCCGAACACGATCGAGTTCGCCGGTCCCTACGACATCACGTCGAAGGAGGTCGAGCTGTTGCAGGAGCTCAAGAAGAACGCCGCCGACATTCCCGACTCGGGCATTGCCGCCGGCCGGTTGCTGGTCCCCTGAGGAGGGGAGGTCGCGGTCATCGCTTCATCCGTTTCAGCTTCGTCCGCAAGGTGGTCCGGTTGATGCCCAGTGCGGCGGCGAGGTGGGACGGTTTGCCGTCGAAGCGCCGGAGCAGGATGCGGAGCAGGAGGTTCTCCAGGCCGGTGCTCAGGGTCTTGTAGTCGGGGTCCGTCTCGAGTTGCTGATCGACCCACGGCTCCAGGGCGAGGGTCAGGGCGTCGTCGTCGCCGTGGTGGGCGGGGATGCCCGCGAGTTGCTCGGGGATGTGGTCGGTCGTGACCACCGCCGCGCCGCCACTGGTGACCAGGGCGAAGCTGATCACATTGCGGAGCTCGCGCAGGTTGCCGGGCCAGTCGTATCGGGAGAAAATCTCCAGCACGCGGTCGTCGAGCCGGGTGTGGCTCGCGGCATTGAGCTCGCCGAGGAAGCAGTCGCTGATGGCCGGGATGTCGGCGCGGCGTTCCCTGAGGGGAGGGAGGACCACTTCGAGGATCTGCAGCCGATAGTAGAGGTCCTGTTGGAAACTCCCGTCGTGGACCCGGGGAAGCAGGCCCTCGTCGCCGGTCGTGACGATGGGCCGGGGCGTGCGCTCGTCGGGCTGGTCCAGCCGACGCGCCAGCAGGGTCTGGAGCTCGGGTGCCAGCGACTCGATCGACTCGATGATCAACTGGCCGCCCCGCGACGAGTCGAAGACATCGGTCAGCGTGCCCTCGTCGAGGAGGGTGGAGGCGTGGAGGGTCTGCGAGCGCTGACCCGGATCCGAGGCCTGACGGATGAGCCGGGCGACCTTGCTTTTGCCGGTGCCGGTGGCGCCGCGGATGACGACGGGCTGATCCGACGCGCAGGCGTGGGAGATCTGCCGGATGACCGGCCGCATGGCGGGCGAGGCGCCGACGAAGGGAGAAGCGCCGTCGTCGGGGGAGGGCTGTCCTTCGCCGGATTCGGCGGCCGCCGTCACGAGATCGAAGAAGGACTGCAGCTCCTGGAAGTCGACCGGCTTGTCGAGGAAGCGGGCGATGCCCAGCTTCCGGGCATCGATCGCATTCTCGATCTCCCCGTGGGCGGTGATGACCGCGATCTCGGGCTTGTGGTCCCAGGACCAGTCGCGGACGAGGTCGAGCCCGTGCCCGTCCGGCAGTCCGATGTCGAGGAGCAGGCCGCCGACCGGGCCCTCGTGGAGTCTTTCGCGGGCGGTGGCGAGGGACGGGGCCAGCAGGGGTTCCAGCCCGCTGCGTTCCGCGGCCGCGGCGATGGCGGCGGCCAGGGCGTGGTGGTCCTCGACGATCAGAAGGGTCTTCATGTCAGTCATGCGCGGTGGTCCGGTCGCGGTCCATGGTGCCGTTGACGCGGGCGCCTCCGCCGGGGAGGTTCTCGGCCGACAGGCGGCCGCCGTGGGATTCGACCACCCCCTTGGCCAGCGCGAGGCCGAGGCCCATCCCGCCCTCCCGTTCGGAGTAGAAGGTTTCTCCGAAATGACGGAGCGCGCTCTCGGAGAAGCCCGGTCCCTCATCGGAGACGGAGAATTCGATGCCGCCCGATCCGCGCCGTGCCAGCTCGACCCGGATCGTCCCGCCCCGGGGCATCGCCTTCACCGCGTTGTCGATGAGGTTGCGGAAGGTCTGCTCGATCCGCTGGGCGTCGCCGTCGATGGAAAGCCGGTCCGGGACGATGAGTTCGAGTCGGCACCGATGGAACTCCAGCAAGCTCCCGAGCTTGTCCTTCAGGCTCCGGAGCAGCGGGACGAGATCGGTTTCCGAGACCCGGGGAGGCTCGGGCCTGGCGACGAACAGCCACTGGTTGACCAGCGAGGTGATGTGCTCGCCATCCTCGCGGATGAAGGTGCCCTCGGGGCCCGTGCCCTGCTCCTCCAGGGACTTGGCGTGCATGATGATCGCTGCCGCGGGGTTCTTGATCTCGTGGGCGAGCGACGTCGCGAGCTGCCCGAGCAACGCCATCTTCTCGGCGTGGCGACGGAGCTGCTGCTCGTTGAGCAGGGCGTCGCGCTCCTCGACCAGCGTGCGGGCGAGGATGCCGATCTCGTCCTGGCGCCCGGTGAGACTCCCGGGGAGGCTCATCTCGTGGTTGGCGGACGCCGAGAACACGGAATGCGCCAGTTTCTGGAGCGGCCCGACGACCGAGCGGGCGATCAGGAACGCGGCGGTGATGGCGACGATCGTGATGCCCAGCAACGGGACAAAGGAGAAGTTGCTGGAGAACGCCAGCAGGGGGCGTGAGGGTTCGATCACGACGATGGATCCCCGGCGATCCGTGATCGGCTGGCACAGCGCCCGCAACGGGTGCTCGACCACGATCTCGTGCTCCCGCTCTTTTGCCAGCCGGGCGATCGAGCGATCTTGCGACGACCAGCCCCGTCCCTCCACCAGTCCTTCGTCGGGCAGAAAGAAGCCGACCCGCGAACCCGTGATGACCGAGAGATTCTCCGCCATCAGCCTCGAGCGGGGCACCTTCACCTGCTCGAGGAAGCGGGCGTTGGCCGTCGCCACCTCCGCCATCCGCTCCCGGTCCAGCTTGCGCTGTTGGGACGCTTCCCAGAGCAGCCCGACCGTGCCCGCCGCCGCGGTGATCAGGATCTGGGGCAGAATGAAGCGCCGGAAAAGCCCGCCCCTACTGCGGGAGGCGGTGGCCGACTTGGAGGGATTCTTGCTCAAATGATGAGGAAGGCATGAGCAAAAGTTATCCATCTGTAAAGTTCATGGGTAGAAAATGCCATTTATCTTGTGGAGAGCAGGGCTCTTGCTCACGCAGCTCCCATGACGATTGAGTCACCTCAAACCCTGTTTGCCGTCTCCATGGTCGCGTCGCTCGGGATCCCCGGGCTTTCCGCCCAGGACGCCCTCGATCCGCTGGTCGTCTCGGCCCTGCGCACCGATGAGCCCGTCGCCGAGGTGCCGTACACCTTCGAGCTGCTCGACTCGGATTTCATCAATCAGAACACCCGCCGGACCTTGCCGGAGGCGCTCCAGTTCACGCCCGGCGTGCTGGTCCAGAAGACGGCCTACGGGCATGGCTCCCCCTTCATCCGCGGCTTCACCGGGCGCCAGAACCTGCTGATGGTCGACGGGGTCCGTTTCAACAACTCGCTCACCCGTGGCGGGCCGGTGCAGTACTGGAACACGGTGGATTCCTACGCCCTCGACCGGATCGAGGTGATCAAGGGCCAGGGCTCGGTGCTCTACGGCAGCGATGCCATCGGCGGCACGGTCAACGCCGTGACCCGCTCGACCGGATTCCGGAACGCGGCCGACGGCGAGTTCTTCAGCCACGGGTCCGCCTACTACGAGTATCGGAGCAATGGCGAGGGGTCGCACATCGGGCGGATCGAGTCGTCCACCGGCGTCGGCGGTCGCTTCGGCGTCATGCTCGGCGTGACCGGCAAGGAGTTCGGCGACATCGAGGACTCGGGGATCGGCCGGATGCGCCATACCGGCTACCCGGAGCAGGACATCGACCTCAAGGTCGAGGCGGCGCTGGGTCCGGAAACCACCCTGACCTTCCTTCACCAGCGGGTGAACCAGGACGACATCTGGCGCTGGCACTCGACACTCTTCAATCCGGGCTGGCAGCACTCCGGGCACGTCGCCGCCCCGGGCCGCTTTCTCAGCCGGGTCTATGACCAGGAGCGCACGCTGACCTACCTCCGGCTCGAGGGCGAGCCGTCGGCGGCGGCCTGGCTGAACCGCTGGAGCGCGACGCTTTCCTACCACACCGGTCGCGACATGGAGGCGCAGTACCGGCGGGCCACCGACCAGCGCTACCAGGTGGCGGACATCGACACGATCGGCTTCGACCTCACGCTGGAATCGCCGCTGGGTCCGGGCGAGCTGATCTACGGCTTCGACTACTATCACGACACGGTGGACTCCGCCGGCTACCGTGACCGGGGTGCCGGACTGCTCTACGACCCCTCGTTCCGGCCGGTCGCCGACGATTCGGAATACGATCTCTTCGGCGCCTTCGCGCAGTATGCCTGGCGTCCCGTCGAGCAGCTGGAGATCACCCTCGGCGGGCGCTACACCCATGCCGACGCCAAGCTCGGCCGTGCATGGGATGCGGGGCTCGGTGCCGATGTCTACGGTCAGTCCCGTCGCTGGGAAAACTTCAGCGGTTCCCTGCGGGCGCTGTGGACGATCAACGACTGCTGGAGCATCTACGGGGGCGTTTCGCAGGCCTTCCGTGCGCCGAACCTGAACGACCTCTCCGGCAACCTGACGGCCCGCTCGGGCGTCGCCGCGGCCGGCTCCGTCGGTGTCGATGCCGAGGAATTCCTCATCTACGAACTCGGCACCCGCTACCACCACGGCGACTTCGGCTTCGGGGCGGCGGCCTTCTACACCGACGCGACCGACCTGATCACCTCGGTGGCCACCACGCCGACCGGCGGGGCGACGGTTCCGACCAATGCCGCCGATGCCTACGTTTACGGCTTCGAGCTCGACGGCGAGTGGCGCTTCGCGCCGGACTGGATGCTCAGCGGCTTCGTCGCCTGGCAGGACGGCCGCACCGACACGCCGGCGTTCATTGGCGGGCCGACGATCCACGACGTGGCGTCGCGCATGGCGCCGCTCACCGGATCGCTGGCGCTGCGCTGGACCCGTCCCGATGGAAAAGTCTGGGTCGAGGGGCGTGTGCTGGCGGCCGCCGAGCAGGACAATCTCTCGACCGGTGACCGCGGCGACACGCAGCGGATCCCGGTCGGCGGGACTCCGGGCTACATCGCCTGGATGGTGCACGCCGGCTGGCAGGCGACCGACTGGCTCGAGTTCACCGGTGGCATCGAGAACCTCACCGACGAGGACTACCGCAACCACGGCTCGGGCGTGAACGAGCCCGGCCTGAACGGCATCCTCGCCGCCAAGGTGAGCTGGTAGTCGCGATTGCTTCGCGGGTCGGGCTTGGGCTCTCCGCCCATGAGTGGGGCGGGCTGCCGGGAGATAGGTCCCATGGGTCGTATAGGACCTATGAGAGAAGAGCCCGCTGGAGGCTCACCCCCGCGGCAGCTTCTCGAACGCGATCTCCGGCTGGTCCTCGGGCGTCGGCGTGCGCTCGAGCCAGCTGCCGATCTCCACCGGTTCGTCGAAGAAGCCGCCGTTGCGCATGAAGAAGGTGTCGCCGTCGGTGCCGCCGGCGTAGTCGAGGCGGTGACGACCGCGGGCGGTGCCGTCGCCGGTGAAGCGGGCGCGGGTGAGCTCGTGCCAGGTGCCTTGGTGGTCGCGGACCCACTGGTTGCCGTGGAGGCCCTTGCGGCCGAGGGCCCCGTAGTCCGGAGCGAAGTTCTCGAGGAAGGAATGGAAGCCGGTCAGCCAGGTGTCGGTCTTCGGCCGGCGGAAGCTGGCGATGAGCATCCACTCGCCGTCCTTCTCGCCGAACCATCCGGTGTAGGTGGTGCGGCCTTCGCCGTCGGGCGTGACCTTCGTCAGGAAGCGGTAGGTGGTGCCGGCCTTCCACGGGTAGCGCAGGAAACTCTGCCCGCCGGACCCCTCGCCGCCGAACTTCCGGGCGACGACGTCTTCGCCGTGGGCGAGCGTCAGCACCCGGTCTTCCTCGGGAACCTCCTTCGGGTTGTTGGTACGGAACGGGCTCCACACGGAGAACAGCACCCAGCGCTCGGTGGGGCTCTTCACCTGCAGGCCGAAGTAGCCCTGGCCGAAGCCGTTGGCCATGAAGTACGAGCCGATCGGGTCCTCGCCCTCGGGCACGGTGAGCTCGCTGTAGGCGTACTCGATCTCCCGGCCCTTCGGCAGCGGGTAGTTGAGGTGGACCGAGGGCCCGCGACGCCCCCAGTAGAACATCCGGCCTTCGTTCGACTTCACGTAGTCGAGGGTGAGACCTTCGGTGTCGGAGTCGACGACCAGCGAGCGGATGCGGCCGAAGCGACCCGCTTCATTGGTGGCGACCCCGCCGAGGGAGACGGCGAGGTAGCCGGCTTTCGGGACTTCGACCCGTCCGGCCGGGTGGCGCTGGAAGTCTCCGGGCTCCGGTTTCACGGAGAAGACCTGGTCGCGGACGGCGACGCGGACCTCGGACGCGCCATCGGCGGCCTCCAGCGAAAGATCGAGCACCGCGGGGCGGTCGAGGCGGAAGTAGAGGGTGTAGCGTTCGGATTCGTCGCCCCACTGGAGCGCCCCCTCGCGGTCGACGGGCAGCCGCCCGGGCCCGGGCTCGGTGCGGTAGGTGTTGCCGGCGACCGGCACCGACCATTCGGCGGCGGTGGCCGGAACGAGGAGGGCGGCGGCGAGAAGCGATTTGAAAAGGGCGGCTTTCACGAGGGTCACTGAGCTTCGGTCCTGAGGGAGGCGAGGTAGTCGACGAGCGAGATGAACTCGTCGACGGTGAGGTTCGCCGCGAGACCCGGGGGCATCATCGACTGGGGCATCTCCTCCTCCTTGGCGATGTCGGTGCGGGCGACCTTGCTGGCCGCGCCGGAGATGTCGCGGATCTCGACGACGCCGTCGGCCTCGCCGGTGATGAAGCCCATCTTCACGTCGCCGTCCTTCAGCGTGAGCAGCGTCGTGCGGAACCCCTGGGCGACGACCTGGTTGGGATCGAGGACCGACTCGATCAGGTAGTCGCGGGTGAACTTCGATCCGGCGGAGCCGAGGTAGGGGCCCTTCTGCTCGGCGGCCGGGTCGACGGCATGGCAGGCGATGCAGCCCTGCGCGGTGTAGAGCCGCTTGCCCTGCGCGACATCACCCTTGCCCTTCATCACGGCCGCCATCACCTCGTCGGGCTTCATCTCGGCGACCTTCTTCCCGGACCCCGCCGAGCCGGCGGTCGCCTCGCGGGCGAGCTTCGCCGCGGCGATGAGCTCGTCGTTGTCGAAGGAAAGCCCCGCCTCGATCTGCTTGTCGAACCCGGGAAGGCCGAGGTCCGCCAGCGCGAGGAAGAAGCCGACCTCGCGCGGGTTCTTGTCGATCTCCTGACGCACCTGTTGCTGCCAGCGGTCTTTGGCCAGCGGGCTGTTGAGCACGGTGAGCAACGACTTCCAGGCGATGCGGCTGGCGTCGTCGCTTTGTTTCGCGGCGATGCGACGCAGCAGCTTCACCTCGGCGCCGCGCTGGGTTTCGTTGACGAAGTCCTCGACGTGTTCCGCCACTTCCGAAGGCGCGTCCTCTTCCGAGGTCCAGTCGGCGAGCACCGCGATCCGCGACGGGGTGACGAGCTTCTCCGGCGCCCGGCTGATCGCCTTGTAGCACTCGACGCGGCGGGCGAAGGGCAGCTTGGCGTCCTTGGCGGCGTCGATCAGCAGCTTCACCTGGGTGGCGTCCGGCTGGGCGGCGCCGAGCGCGGCCATCAGCGGGTCCAGCCCCTCGAGCTCGAGCTCCGAGATGGGGATGCGGTTCTTCGCCAGGAGGTCGAGGTAGGCGCTCTGGCGGTCGGCGGGGATCAGCCCGTAGCCCTTCTCGAGGGCGATCTTGATCCGCGGGGTCGCCTCCCAGGCGACGGGCGTGAAGTACGGGCCGCGGTCGTCCGGGCGCGTGCCCCACCAGGCCTTCAGGTCCCACTCGGCTTCGCGGAAATGGAGCCGGGCGAGGGCGGCCAGCCCCTCGAAACGGAGCGCGGGATCGCCGCTGCCGCCGACCAGCGACAGCAGGGCCTGCACCGCCTCGGGCTGGTGCAACCGGGCGAGCGCGTGGAGCGCCGGGGCGCGGGTGGCGGGGTCCGCGGCGCCCTGCGCGAGGGCCGGGACATCCGCCAGCGAGGTCAGGGTGGCGATGGCGGTGTGGTGGAGTCGCGGCGACTTGCCCGGTTCCTGCCACTTCGCGGAGGCGGCGAGAATGGCGGAGGTCGCCTCCTTCGGGCCGAGGCGCTCGAGGCCGATCAGGGCCTGGAGCACGACGCGCGGATCCGGGTCGTCGAGGGCCGCGAGGTAGGCCTCGGTCGGCACGCCCTCCAGTTCGCTCCGGCGGTCGGTCATCGCCCGCAGCGCGAACTCGCGCATGACGTCGTCGCCGACCAGCTCGGCGATGTAGCGGGTGCTCTCGGTGCCGAAGAGCTGCTTGAAGGTGAACAAGGCCGCGACCCGGGCGAAGACCGGCTGTCCGGCATCCTGGGCGATGCCGAAGACGCCCTCGGCCAGGGCCGGCTTGCGGCCGCGCTTGAGGATCTCGCGCTGCGCTTCCAGGCGCTGCACGCCCGAGCGCGAGGCCAGCAGCTCGACCAGGCGGGAGTCCTCCGCCTTCGTGACATCCTCGTATTTCGCGGGCGTGCCGCCTTCCGGGACGACCTGCAGGATCATGCCGACCGGCTTGCCTTCGCCGGCGAAGTTGAAGCGGCCGCCCCGCCAGTCGGCGAGGTAGAGGCGCGAGTGGCCGTCGACGTCGATGTCGACCGCCCGGGGGAGCTCGTGGAAGACCTTCTGCTCGACCTCGAAGCTGGCGCCGACCCGCTTACTAGGGTGGTAGTAGACATTGCCGGTGGTCCAGTCGCAGGAGAACAGCATGTCGCCGAACTCGCCCGGGAAGCCGGGTTCGTGCAGCCAGAGGGCGCCGGTGCCGGAGCCGCCGCCGTAGTCGGCGAGCGGCGCGATCGTTTCGTCGGCGAAGTTCTGGTAAAGCCGCGGGTAGCCGTGGTCACCGAGCGCGGTGTAGTGGTGGAAGCGGGTGTTCCAGCCCTTGCCGTCGTTGGTGTTGTCGCGGCTGAAAAGATCGAGGGTGGGGGAGATGGCGGTGTCGCAGATGTTGCGCACCATCAGGGCGTAGGGCTCCATCTCGGATCCGTCCGGCCGCACCCGGACCACCCCGCCGCCGTGCAAGGTGTAGCGCGTGCCGTCGGCGCCGACCGCGTCGGCCATGCCGAAATCGCCGACCGAGACGTAGAGCCAGCCGTCGATGCCCATGCGCACGCCGTTGGTCGTGTGGTCGGCCCCTCGCGGGTGCTCGATGCCGCCGCCGAAGCCCTTGACGAGCTGCTTCTTCTCGTCGGCCACGCCGTCGCCATCGGTGTCGCGGAAGGTGCTGAGGTAGGGCGGGTGGATGAGGTAGAGGGTGTCGCCGACGAGGTGGCCGCCGCGCGGGCTGTCGACGTCGGGAACGAAGTGGACGTAGTCGTCGGCCTTGCCGTCGCCGTCGGTGTCGCGGCAGCGGATGATGCGCCCCATGCCCTCCTTTTTCCCGAGCGAGCCGTTCTGGTCGGAGGAGACATAGACGTCGCCGTTCGGGGCCACGGTGATGGCGGCCGGGTAGTCGGCCTCCGGCGGCGCGGCGAATTCGTGGATCGTGAAGCCCTCCGGGACCGCCAGGGCGGGCGCGGCGAGGGCGGCAAGGTGGAACGTCAGACGGAGATTCATGCGTGTGGGCCGCTCAATACGCCGGAAATCGCCGGATTTCTCGGGATTTTTGGGGTGCGGTGGCTTGCCGCCGCTTGCGGAGCGGCGGGAGAGCGGTTTCATGAAATCGAGGATGGCCCGCCCCTTGCGGCCGCTCCGAGGGTGCCCCCAAAGCGGTGGCAAGCCACCGCACTCCAAAAAGCCTTGTCGCGCCGAGGTTTCCACCGGAAACCCGGGGCCGTGATCCACAAGGCCTTCCTCCTCGGCGCCGGGCTCGGCACGCGCCTGCGCCCGCTCACCGATCTGCTGCCGAAGCCGCTCGTCCCGCTTTTTCACAAGCCGCTGATCGAGTGGGGCATGGAGGCCTGCGCGGCGGCGGGGATCCGCGAGTTTGCGATCAACACCCACCACCTTCCGGAGCAGTGGATGATGGCGGATCGCGGATGGCGGATCGTGGATGGCGCGGAATCGGAAACCACTGGTGCGAACGGAGCCCCGGCGATGGGGGGACGCTGGAAGGGGATGCCGGTGAGCCTTTTCCACGAGCCCGAGCTGCTCGAAACCGGCGGGGGCATCCGCAACATCACCTCGTGGATCGGCGACGATCCGGTGCTGGTGCACAATGGGGACATCTTTTCCTCGATGGACCTGCCGCGGCTTCTCGCCGCGCACGAGGCGTCGGGGCACGTGGTCACGCTGGCGCTGCGCTCCGAGGGCGTGGCGAAGCACATCGCGCTCGAGGGCGACCGCGTGGTCGATATCCGCGAGCTCCTCGGCCGGGCGCCGGGGACGCATGTCTTCTCGGGCGTCTATGTCTTTTCCCCGGAGCTGCTCGAGCGCATCCCGCCCGGCGAGAAGGTTTCGGTGATTCCGGCCTTTCTCGAGCTGGCGAAGGAGGGGCGTCTCGGGGCGGTGACGCTCGACGAGGGCGTGTGGTTCGACCTCGGCGACCTGCCGAGCTATCTCGCCGCCCACCGCGAACTCCGCCTGGCCGATCCGATCCACCCGGAGGCCTGCATTGCCGCCGACGCACAAGTCAGCGGATCGGTGGTGGGTCCCGGCGCGGTGGTCGAGGCCGGCGCGGTGGTGCGCGACTCGGTGCTGTGGCCCGGCGTCCGCGTCGGCGGGTCGGTCGCCGACGCGGTGGTGACGCCCGGGGGCGTGGTCACTGGTACGGATTGAACTCGATCCGGATGAAGTGCTTCGGGGTGCCCGGGATGGCCTGGGTTGCCACGCCCTGGAGCAGGCCGGGCAGGGTCGGGTGGGGCTGGATGGTGATGCCGGGGACCGGGTTCCAGTGCACCAGGTCGCTGGACGCGCGGACCTGATACCAGGGGCCCTGGATTTCCGGCGACAGGCGGAAGCGATAGGTGAAGCTGCCCGCTCCGACCGTGTGCTGGAAGGCACCGGCGGTGTCGGCCTGGTGGGGGTCGCCGCCGATGAAGAACTCCCAGATGGTGGTGTAGCGATCGCCGTCGAGATCGGCGTCGTCACCCGAGGCCATCGGGTCGCCGAGCTCCGCCGGGCTGAAATGGTCGTGCCGCCACGCGAGGTAGGCGAATTCATGGACCTGCAGCGCGGTGACGCCCTGGGCGGTCAGCGGGCCCCCGAAGCCGCTCGCGCCGCCGTCGTTGGCGACCACCGTCAGGGTGTCGGGCTGGATCGTTCCCCCGGGTACCGGGTTGCCGATGTAGGTCACGCCCATCGGCTGGGCGAAGGTCGTGTTGATGGCGTTGAGCGCGGCGGTGACGGTCACGCTCGGCGAGCCGTTGCCGAGGGTTTGTCCGGGGGCGATGCCGCCGGGCACGCTTTCATCGACGTTCAGCAGGCCCTGGGTGACCCCGAGGGTCACGACAAAGGTCGCGGTGGTGGTGTCCGGGTCGGAGACCGTGAGTCCGTTCAGCTGTTCCGGGATCAGTTGGGCGCACTGGAACGGACCCGGCGGGCACGCCACCACCGGGGGCACGTTGAGCTGCTGTCCCCACGCGTCGGCGAGCGGGCGCCCGGCGCCGAAGAGGAAGTCGAAGCCGTCGGGCGCGGTGCTGGGAAGATCGAGAGCCGCCGGGAAGGGTGGCAGCTTGAGCGCGTTCTCGACCGCCGAGGCCGGAAGCGTCGGGCTGCGGCTCCAGGCGAGCGCGCAGACGCCCGCGACGTGCGGCGCGGCCGCGCTGGTGCCGTAGAAGGGGCTGCCGAAGCCACCGACGCCGCTGACCGTCACGCCGTCGGCCGCGGCGCAGTCGGGTTTCGGCGTCTGGAACATCCCGAGGGTGGTGAAGGGACCCTGCGAGCAGTCGATCTCGATCTGGTTCGGGGTGGCGTGGTCGGTCGAGGCGACGGCGATCACCGATCCGTGGCCCGGATGGCCGAAGATCGCGTCCACCGGACTGATCCCGTTGCCGTAAACCCAGCCGGCCGGGCCGACGTTCTCGAGGATGACCTCGAGCTCGCGGTTCAGGCTTCCCGACGAGTGGTAAATCCACAGCACCACGTCCTGATCCGCCCCGGTCGTGTTGGTGTAGAGGAGGATCTCGCCGACGCTGCCGACCGTGGTGCTCTGGGCGATCGCGGTGGTCGAATTGTTGATGTCGTGAAGGTAGAGGTCGTAGTCGTCGATGGGGGGCGCGGTCGTGGTTTCGTCCCACCCCATGAAGACGTCGAGGGACTCGCCGGCCGGCACGCGGGCGATCAGCGCCTGGTCATGGAAACCGTCGCCGCCGGCATCGGTGAAGGTCTGCTGGTGGTGCCGCAGGCCGTCGTTGCCGGCCGCCGAGACGTGCAGGTAGTCGCGCTGGGCCCGCAGGTTGGCGACCAGGTTGCCGAGCGAGCTGTGCTCGAAGAAGGGCTCGGTGTACCAGCCGACGTCGTCGCAGATGATGTCGCAGCCCTGCGCATGCAGCGCGAGGATGGCCTGGCCGAAGCTGGCCACCGAGTTGCCGGCGGCGCAGAAGCTGAGCTGCGCGCCCGGGGCGAGGTCGTGAATGATCTCGAGCATCGCGGTGCCCTCGTCCCCGGTCCCGGGGTTGATCACGTTCACCGGCGGGAGGTCGAGGGTGCCCTGCGCCAGCCCGAGGCTGGTGACGCCGTCGGAGATCACGCCGACCTGCAGCGGTGCGCCATCGACGCCGAAGCTTGTCCGCGCGGCGGGACCGTGGTGCAGGGCGTCGCCTTCGGTGGTGAAGTTCCCCGCGCGGTAGCGGGGCGGATGGACGCCGCGGATGAAGCGCGTCTCCGACAGCAGCGCGACCGTCGGCAGTTCCTCGACCCGGAGCCACCCGGCGAGCGCCTCGAGCCCCTCGTAGCTATCCGGGGGATCGGTGAAATACGGGTCGAACACGGCGGGATCGGCGCCGGGCTCGAGGTGGACGTAGACGAACACCCGCTCGGGTGGTCCGGGCAAGTACTGTCCAAGTCGTAGCAGCTCGTCCTTGTGCTGGGCGAGGTCGACGACCCGCAGGTCGGGGTTGAACAGGGCCCCGAGCTGCGCGCTCATCTTCTCCTCGGCCGGGGAGCGGGTCACCGCGGCCGGCGTGAGGTCGGGGTGACCCTCGGCAAGCAGGGCCTCGAAGAGGGCTGCGACGGGAGGATCGAGTTCCGGCGGAGGCACCGGGGGCGCGGCGTCGAGGGCTCCGCAAAGCACGAGGGCGGGGACCGCCCGGAGAAGACGGGTTTTCATGGCAATGGGGATCTGGGGTTTCGCTGGAGGGGTCTCCAGCGCTCCCGGCAAGCGTCATCGTGGGGCGCCGCACGCCGTCCTTGCCGGCGCGCACGCGACCGATGCCCTGTCGGGGCGACGAGCCCCTTCCATGGCATCCGTTAGTCTGGACGCGCCGTCGAGCGGGGTCAATGAAACGCCGGAATTGTCACCCGGCTTGTGCCGAATTCGAGAGCGTTCACGTCAAACGGCACAACGCCGCTGCGGGTTCCCGATCTATTTCGGGGCCAGGTGGCCGAGATGGTTGCCGATCAGGCCGCCGGGGACCTTCTTGAACCGCCCCCCGACCGCCTCGCGGGCCGCGGGGAAATCGAGTGCGGCGGGGCCGTCGTGGAGCATGGTCATGGTGTTGAGCACGAGCACCGCCTCGGCCGGCGTGTCCGCCTTGCGCAGGCAGTCGGTGAGCAGCGCCGCCGCGTCGTCGCTGCCGAGGATCGCCAGGCACTCGGCGGCGCGCAGGCGGACGAGGTTGTGATGGTCGTCCTTGGCGAGACGGGTGATCGCCTCGCGCCACCCGGCCACCTGTTCTCCGAAGGACGAGCAGACGACGAGTCCCCAGTAGCGCTGCCACGGGTCGCCGGACTGCAGGGCGGCCTTGAGCTTCGGCTCGGCCTCGGCGAAGGGAAGCAGCGCGAGGTCGGCGGTGTCGACCAGCGCGGCAATCTCGTCCTGGTGCTTGCGGCCGAAGGCGACCGGATTCCCCCACGCCGTCTCGATGAGGTGGCACTCCGGGTAGAAGCTCAGGTCGGGCATGCCCTTGACCCAGGCGGTCAGTCCCTTGCGCATCGCCAGCAGGGTGTCGCGGTGGGCGGGGTCGCCGGCGAGGTTGTTCAATTCGTGGGGGTCGTTCTCCAGGTCGTAGAGCGCCTCGGGGGCCCGCGGACGGAAGAACTGGTCGAGCGCGGGATCGAGTTTGCCGGCTTCGTGCAGCTCCCGCCACTCGCGGTAGAGCGCCATCTTGTAGCGGTACTGGTTGTTCGCGAGGTCCGGATTGAAGGGCTGGTAGCTGCGCATGTACTTGAAGCGCCCCCGGCGGAATGTACGGACCGGATCGTACTTTTCGTCGAAACGATCGGCGTAGCCGAAGGCGGTGTCGCGTTTCGCCAGATCGGCGGCGGTCACGCCCTCGCCGAGGAAGGCGGTGCCGTCCATCCCCTCCGGAACCTCCACGCCGGCGAGCTTGAGCATCGTCGGGCCGAAGTCGATGAAGCTCACGAAGCCGCCGACGCGTTCCCCCTTCGCCGCGGGGAACAGGTGCTTCCATTTCTCCGGCACGGTCACGACCAGCGGCACGTGGAGGCCGCTTTCGTAGGCGTAGCCTTTCGAGCGCGGAAGGACGCCGCCGTGGTCGCCGTAGTAGAAGATGATGGTGTCCTCGAGCAGGCCGTCCTTTTCCAGCTCGCCGAGCAGGGCGCCGATCTGCTGGTCGAGCTGGCGATGTCGCTGGAGGTAGTACTCGCGGGTCAGCTTCGAGAGCTTCGTGTCGGGCAGATACGGGGCGGTCGCGCTGTCCTCGAGAGCCGGCAGCTTCGAGGCATCGACCTTCTTCGGATTGAAATGCAGGCCACCCTCATGGGTGGTGCCGAAGTTGCGGACGTGAAAGAAGGGCTGGCCGGGTTTCCGTTTGCGCCAGGTCGCCTTGCCGTTCGACTGGTCCCAGACGTCCGCGGCCTTTTCGAGGTTGTAGTCTTCCTTGGAGTTGTTGGTGCAGTGGTAGCCGGCGTCGCGCAGGTAGGCGGGGAACATGCGCAGTCCTTCGGGCATCGGGACCTTGGCCATGCGGCGGTGGAACTGGGCGCCGATCCGCGGCGCGTAGCAGCCGGTGATCAGCGTGCTGCGGGCGACCGAACAGACCGGGGCGTTGGAGAAGGCGTGGTCGAAGACGAGGCCGCGCTCGGCGAGCTTCTCCACGTTCGGCATCTCCGCCCCGTGGGGGTCGTAGAGCTTGAGGTATTCCGCCGCGTTGTCCTCGGAAACGATCCAGACGATGTTCGGTTTGTCCGCCGTAGCCTTGGCGGAGGCGGGGCGTTCGGCGGCGAGCGCGGTGAGGCAGCAGAGGAGGAAGGGAAGCAGGAATCTCATGGGCTGGTTCAGGCGAATAGCGTGGACGCGCCGAACGTTACGCAGTTTCGGCGTCGGGTTCTTCATCGGTTCCGGCACCGCGGCTGCCTGCTTGGAGCAACTCACGCCCAGAGAAGCGGCGAAAACGCGGCCAAGGGGGCGGGAGGGTCCGGGTATGATCGCTACGGTCGCCACCGGCCCGACGCCGGTGCGCCACCGCCACCGCCATGAAACGCGAATGGGGAGGCATCGTGTTCAGCCTCGGTCTGGCCGTCGTGCTGGCCGGCACCGGGGTGCTGCTGGTGCTCGATGGCCTGCGCGAGCCGTCGTGGCCGGATGACCGGCGCTTCTCCCGGGAGGAAACCAGCAGCCGCCTCAACCGCGAGGAGGTCCGCATGCCGGAGGTCGAGCTGGCGATGGCGACCGGGGAAACCGGGCCGGACGGGCAGCCGGTCATGCAGACCTGCGCCGAGTGTCATGCCGACCGCCGCCCGAACCCGCACGCGCGCAGCATCTCGAGCAAGGGCTTTCACGCCGGCATGGACTACCACCATGGCGCCCAGAGCTGCCTGACCTGCCACGACATGAAGAACTACGACAAGCTGCACACCGTCGCCGGACGGCCGCTGTCGATGTCGAACAGCCTCAAGCTCTGCTCGCAGTGCCACGTCTTCCAGCATCGCGATTTCGTCGATGGCGTGCACGGCGGCATGAGCGGCCACTGGGACCTCACCCGGGGCGGCCGCCAGCGGCAGACCTGCATCGATTGCCACGACCCGCACCATCCCGCGACGCCGCCGGTGGAGGCCGAGCCGCCGCCGGTGCTGGTGCGGGGGGAAACCGAACCCGAAGAGAAGACGCCATGAAGCCCGTCTGCGCCTGCCATGCGAAACCCGGCGCCATCTCCCGCCGCACCGCGCTCAAGGGTGCGGGCGCGATGCTCGGGGCCGCCGCCTTCGCCAAGGCCCTCGCGCCGCTGGCGAACTGGGCGCGCGAGGAGCTGACGGTCGAGGAGTTCGTCCAGAAACACTACCGCGAGCTCGATGCGGAGGGCCTGAAGCAGGTGCTCGCCCGCCATGAACGGTCGGCGCTCGAGGACTACGGGGCGGAGGTCACGATCGGCGACCACCGGCCGCGGGAGGGCGTCGTCTTCGGCTACGCGCTCAACCTCGGGGTGTGCATCGGCTGCCGCAAGTGCGTCGAGGCCTGCCACCGCGAGAACAACCACGACCGCCCGGGTCGCGGGTCGTACATCCGCGTGCTCGAGATGGAGAAGGGGTCGATGGACCTCGAGAAGGGCAACGCACGATACGAGGGGCTCGTGCCGAGGGAGGGCAGGTTCTACCTGCCGGTGCAGTGCCATCAGTGCGAGCACCCGCCCTGCGTCGACGTCTGCCCGGTCGAGGCGACCTGGCGCGAGGACGACGGCATCGTGGTGGTCGATTACGACTGGTGCATCGGCTGCCGCTACTGCGAGGCCGCGTGTCCCTACCACGCCCGGAAGTTCAACTGGAGGAAGCCGGCGATCCCGAAGGACGAGATCAACCCGGACCAGAGCTACCTGGGCAACCGCATCCGCCCGGCCGGCGTGATCGAGAAGTGCCACTTCTGCCTGCACCGCACCCGCGAGGGACGGCTGCCCGCCTGCCTCGAGGCCTGCCCGACCGGTGCCCGCGTCTTCGGCAACCTGCTCGACCCGAGTTCCGCCGTCCGCAAGGTCATCGACCACCGACGGGTGTACGTCCTCAAGGAGGAACTCGGGCTGAAACCGAACTTCTTCTACTTCTTCGACTGAGGCCATGAACGAAGCCGCCGCCTCCCCGAATCCCGAAGCCCCCCGTGGCGTGCGCTCCCACGCGCGCGGGTATCTCGGTTTCCTCCGCATGGCCGCCGGGCGGGTCACCCGCGGGTCGCCGGGGTTCTGGATCTGGACGGTCGGGCTGCTGGTCGTCGTCTGGTTCGGGGTCGACGCCTGGGCGAAACAGGTCGAGCAGGGCATGGGCGTGACCGGCATGACCGACCACGTCTCCTGGGGCCTCTACATCGCCAACTTCACCTTCCTCGTCGGCCTCGCCGCCGGGGGGGTGATGATGGTCATCCCGGCCTACCTTTACCGCGACAAGGACCTGCACGAGACCGTCATCCTCGGCGAGTTGCTGGCGATCGCGGCCATCGTCATGTGCCTGCTGTTCGTGGTGGTCGATCTCGGGCGGCCCGACCGCGCCCTGCACCTCGTGCCGTGGATCGGTGAGTTTCATTTCCCCAGCTCGCTGATGAGCTGGGACGTGATCGCACTCAACGGCTACCTGCTGCTCAACGCCCACGTCTGCGGCTACCTCCTCTACAAGCGCTACCGCGGCGAAACGCCCGGCCGCGGGTGGTACCTGCCGCTGGTGGTCGTCGGCATCGCCTGGGCGATCTCCATCCACACCGTCACCGCCTTCATCTACTGCGGCCTCGGCGGTCGGCCGTTCTGGAACACGGCCCTGATGGCGCCGCGATTCCTCACCTCCGCCTTCGTCGCCGGGCCGGCCTTCATCATTCTCATCCTCCAGATCGCCCGGCGCTTCGGCGGGCTGACCCATGGCGAGGGATCGATCCGCACGCTCACCGGCATCCTGCGGGTGACGATCTGGATCAACCTCGTGATGCTCGGCTCCGAGGTCTTCACCGCCCTTTACACCGGCGGCAGCCACGCCGCCACGACGCACTACCTCTACTTCGGCCACGACGGCAAGGAGGCGCTGGTGCCGTGGATGTGGACCTCCCTCGGCGCGATGCTTCTCGGCGCGCTCATCCTCTTCCTGCCGCGCGTCGATCGCCGGCGCGGGTGGCTCGACCTCGCCTGCGTCCTCGTCTTCGGCGGCGTGTGGATCGAGAAGGGGATGGGGCTCATCGTCCCCGGCTTCGTGCCCTCGGCCCTGCACGAGTGGGTCGAGTACGTGCCCACCCCGGCCGAGTGGAAGATCACCTGGGGCATCTGGGCCGGAGGGCTGCTGCTCTACACCCTGATGCTGAAGGTCGCCCTGCCGGTCATGACCGGCCAACTCCGACAAAAACCATGAACCGCACCGAACTCCCCGAAGTGTACGAAGCCGACCTCGATGCCGAGGCCTTCGACGCGCTCGCCGCCGACCTCACACCCATCATCGCCGTCGCCCTGCTGCGCGAGAGCGACCAGCCGGTCCCGCTGAAGCGCGCGCTGCGCGAACTGCGCGCCCACCGCACCCGGGGCGTGCGCATCCGCTACCGGCACGAAGGCCAGCTCTGGCTCGACACGCTGATGCCGTCGGACGCCGGCATCTGCCGCCTGGTGCGAATCCGGGAAACGGTGGTCTGACGCGGATTCCGCGGGGAGCGGGTGGAGCCCATGGGGCACGGCGATCGGAATCAGGGCTGCACCACGCCGAAGCGGACGAAGTGTCGCGGATCGCCCGCAGGCAGTGTGTAGCCGATGCGGTGCGGGTCATCGAAGTCGGGGGCGACGGGAGTCCACGGATCGACATTGCCGAGGTCGGTGGACGTTTCGATCCACAGAAGGGCCCCGGCGGCGACGGCATCCGGGCCTTTCGGGAAAGTGACCCCAAATTTGTCGAGCGTCGCGGGTGAGGGGTCGGCATGCTCCGGATCCAGACCGAGGCCGTATTCGAGAAGCGCGTTGAGGCCGTCGTGGTCGTGGTCGTCGGTTTCGAGCGCGCCGGCGATGCCGTGGCTTTCGCACCAGTCGGCGAAGCTCCGGCCGGCTTCGGAGACGCCGGACAGGACGATGTTTCCGAGGCCGATGCCGCGCTGGCTGGCCGCTCCGTTGGTACCGAATCCGGCGGATTCCGGATCGATCAGTAATTCGATCGTCCCGGCGCTGCGGCTGATCGGTGCCAGGCTCCACCCGAGCGTGACCGGGCCGGTGTTGCCGGCGCCGCTGATGCTGGCGCCCTGCTGTTGTCCGAGCGAGGTCCATGCCGACTCCCCTTGGCGCCGGAAGTAGAGCGTCCAGTTCGCCGAGGTGGTGCCGCTGAGCGTGCTGTGGGCGAAGGTGTCGAGATCGAGGGTGCCGGCGGTGAAATCGAGCACGGTGCCGGCGTCGGGCCCGAGGTCGAAGGTGAACCAGGTGCTTGCCTGATCCCCACCGTCCGCGTTCGGCGTTTGGGCGTCGCTTTCCCGGGCCGACGCGATCCGCAGGTGGGGGACGTGGGCGCCGACGTGGGCGCGGTTGATCGGATCCTGATTCCCCGCTCCCAGGGCGCCGGTGCCGACGGCGTGGTCGATGAGGTCGGTGACGGTCCAGCCGGTCGTCGGCAGGTCGGTGAGGTCGGCGATGCCGGCGGCGGTGTGGTCGGGCGAGAAATCGAACACCGCGAGCGTGGCGGTGCCGGGCGGTGGCGGTGGCGGGTCCGCCGGCGGAGCGATGGAGGAGACCCCGATTACGAAATTGTCGAAGCCGATCGATCGTTGCGCGGCGGTGCCGTTGGTCGAGCCGGTCGAGACCGGATCGAGAAGGAAGCGGACTTCTCCGGCGACCGATCCGATCGGCGAGAGGTCCCAGACGAGCGGCACGGGGCCGGCGCTTCCCGCCCCGCCGATCGAGGCGCCGGCCTGGGTGCCGAGCGAGGTCCAGGAAGCCCCGCCGTTGGTTGAGTGGTAGAGCGTCCAGTCGGCGGAGGTGGTGCCAGTGAGCCCACTCGCCGCGTAGCTGTCGAGGGAGGCGGTGGCGCCGTCGAAGTCGAAAATGGCGGCCGGATTGGCGGCGGAGACGGTGGTCGTCAGCCAGGTCGATTCGTCGTTTCCGCCGGCGGCCAGCGGGGTCTGGCCGTCGCTCTCGCGGTTCGAGCTAAGTCGGAGGTAGTTGGCATCGCTGCCGGAAACGAGGCCGCGGTTGGAGCCGCTCTGGTTGGAACCGCCAAGCGCGCCGGTGCCGGTCGCCTGGTCGATGAGGGCACCGGTGAGCCAGGCGGATCCCGGCGAGCCGTCGAGATCAGCGACGGTGCCCGCAAGCTGGTCGGGATCGAAATCGAAGTCCGCGATCCGGAAACCGGCGGTATCCAGCGCGCCTGACAGCGACACCACGGCGGCGGGCTGGTTCGTGTCGTTGGTGGTCAGGGTGAGCGTGCCGGAGAACCCGCCGTCCGCTGGAGGATCGAAGACGATCCCGAGATCGGCGCTTTCGCCCGGCGCGATCGGCTCCGGAAGAGGCCCGGAGAGGGAGAAGACGGCGTCGCCGGCGAAGTCGGCCTGTTGGAGGAAGAGGTATCCGTCGCCCGCGTTCGTCAGCGTCAGGCGGCGGAGGAAGGGCTCGGCCAGCGAGCGGTGGTGGCCGAGGTCGAACGAGTCGGTGGAGAGCTGGAGGTAGGGTCCGGTGATGGCCTGCACGGATACTTCGACACCGATCGCGGCGACCCGGGTACTCCAGCCGTCGAGGTCTGCGACCACATCGAGTTCGTGATCGCCGGCATCCGACAGGGTCGCGTCGCGGGCCAGGGTGATCGTTCCATCCGCAGGGTCGATGGCGAAAAGCCCGTCGTCGTTCCCGGCGGCGATCGAGTAGCTGACGTCTTGGCCGGGCGTCGGATTGGCGAAGGAGACGACGGCGACCGGGGCGCCCGCCCCCGAGGTCGAGGGCAGGATTGGCGACTCCACCGGCAAGGTCCACTGTCCGCTACGGTGACTCCAGTACCTTCCGGGCGTTCCGGGCTCGGCGAGGAGGCGGCAGAAGCCTTCTCCGGAGAGTGCGTCCGCCGGGACGCTCACCGTGTGGCTGCCCGCCGCGAAGGTCCCGAGCGATAGCGGCCCGTCCCATTCGTCCGGTTGGTCGTCGTCCTCGAAGATCAGCGTGAGTCCGTCGTGATCGCCGTGGAAAAGCAGCACCTCGGCAGGGTCGGGGTTTCCGGCGAGGGAGAAACTCAGGTCGAGCGTGTCGTCGGAGCGCGCGACGACGCGGTCGAGCGTGATGGTGAAGGCCGGCGTGTCGATTGCGGCGAGCTTCGCCGGGTCCATGTAGTCCGGCAGCCCGGCGGTGGGGGTGATGGTCACCGTGCCGCCGCTCTGCAGGTACTCGCGATGGACGATGCCGCCCATCGCCTTGACCAGCCAGCCGTCGCCGGTCTTGTCCCATACCTTGTTGACGATGTCGCCCGGACCGGCGCCGACCGGCTGCGAGTCGATCGGATGCCAGCTTCCCGCGGTGTCGCGGATCCACCCGCGGTAGAGCATGCGTCGCACCACCTGGCCGGTGCGCTGGCGCGATGGCGGCCCGGGGACCTCGACGAAGGAGCTGGGCAGCGAAAAGGCGGCGGTCGTCCGCTCGCGACCGGAGGCGTAGAAGCGCCAGGCATCCTCGCCGGGATGCCAGTAGTGGCCGAAGTAGTGCGTGTAGGGGTGCACGTCACCCGCCACCGGATCGTCCTGGCTGAAAGCCGTGACGAAGCTCTCGAGCGGGGTGCCGTCCAGAGGCCACGCGCCGGCCGAGCCGAGCCGCGGTTTCACGCCGGTGCCCTCGTGATGGAAGCCGTCGAAGATCATGCCGGCGTCGCCGACGCCGAGCAGGTGGCAGAACTCCGGTAGCGGGGGAGGACTGCCCCCGGCACCGTAGTTCCACATCGAGAAGTTCGGGCTCGTGGCGGTGAACTTCCCGTCGGGATCGCCGGGGACCTTGTCGAAGACGGAGCCGTAGTAGCCGAAGTGCGTGGTGACCGGCGCGTAGAAGCTCAGCGAGGTCGGCGAGCTGTAGTCGGCGACCTGCTCCATCACGTAAAGGTCCGATCCGAGGCCGGTCGCCGCCAGACTGGCGCTCTGGAAGCCGCCGTGGATCGCCGCCGGGCGCCAGCGGGCGCGCAGCAGGTAGTCATCGGTCATGCTCGGCCCCGAGAGCCGGACCTGGACGATGTCGCCGAGTTCGGGCGCGCCGTGGAGATCGACCAGCTCGAGTTCGAGGTAGCGGATCGAGGCGACGCTGGCGCCGGTGCCGGTGAGGGCGGCGGTCAGCCCCCACGGCTGCGGGCTGGTGCCGTCGGATACGCTGGTCGTGACCGCGTGCTCGACCGTGCCGAGGCGGACGACGAGCTCGACGCCGCTGGCGGGGGTGTCGAGGAAGACGTCGATGTCGACCGTGCCGTCGTTCATCGGCAGGAGGGGCCACTGGATGAGTTGGCCGGGCTCGGTGATGTCGGTGATCGTGTCGAAGGTGTTGCCGCCGTTGAACTCGGCCCCGGGGATCGAGGACGCCTGCTGGCCGGTGAGGCGGGGCCCCGTGGGGAAGAAGAAGCACGAGTCCGGAGTGAGCAGGAGCTGCTGGTCTTGCGCCTGCTGGGCATGCACCACCTCGCGGTACTCGGACGTCGAGCCGACCTCGACGAGCTCGACCGGCGAGTCGAGCTGGCTCGCTCCGTGGACCAGTACCGGCAACAGCGGCAAGCCGATCACGGTGGTCAACACCACGGGCGCGGGGAGAGGGACAATCGGATTCACGAGCTGCGGACCGTAGCATGCGGAGACGGGACGTCTTGCGGATTTCCCGTTTCTTGCTTGTGAAATTGCGCGGTGATCGGGCGGCGTCGGAGCTGCCGGGGAAACGGGCCGGGTGATATCAGCGGAGAAACATCGGGCTGAAGCCGAGCGGCTGATCGGACCGGATATCACACGACTCGCCGGACAAATTCCTTGAGAAATCAACGGTTGTCGACAATCTCCAAAACCAGTCATCCCCTCGGATATCACCCTCCGAGGTGATGAGAACAACACTGTTCGCGTGAGAATCTTGACCTGATCGGAATCCGCGGATGATGAAGTCGGGCTTGGTTGGTGATCGCGAGTTGGTTTTCTATCGCGGTTTGAGCGAGTGCGGGCAGTTGGTGAAGAGTGACCAGTTCGGTTTGCGGAGCAAATGCACCGTGCCCCTTTCGAGCCTTGTTGATGACTCCGAGCCATAGGTTGGGGCACCGTGCCCGTGGAGAGAATGCCGAGTGGTTTGCGGACAGAAGATGGGTCGGGGATCGGCATCGTGTGTCGGAGACGCCACACCATGCCTTGGCGAGTCATTCGGGCGGTGTTGGTGGTTCCCGCGCAGGAGGCGGACCGCGAGAGCAGGCGAATGGACGAAAACAACGCGAACAAGGCGCGGCTGGACAACCCGCTACCACGCCCCGTGTTGGAGCTTGAATCGTAGGGAGAAAGTTCTACGGTGAACCGGACTGGCGCTCCCGGTAGCGGGTGCCAGCGCTTCGACGTTCGACAAGAAATGATTCACACTCCGGCTGATCGCGAACTCAAGGATGCGGCATATGACGGTGATCTTGATCGTGTAGTGTCAGCACTGAGCGCTGGAGGTGATCCCGATAAGGCAAATCCAGCGGGACAAACAGCGCTAAACTACGCCGTGAAGAGACGGCATCTAGATTGCGTGCGCGCTATGCTCAAAGCGGGCGCGAATCCGAACCCGACGGGTAACCCCATGCAATCGCGTCCGCTATTCTTGGCCGAACTCAATGAGGATGAGGCCATGTATGACTTGCTTCTGGAGTTTGGTGCGCTCGAAGACGCTCCCGATCTTGCGACAGATTTCACTAGGAACTCACCAGAGAGCGAGAAAGAGCCGAATGCGAATAGCTCGATCGACCGTTGGACAGATTTTGTTTCGCGAAATTCCCTGGATGCCAAACGCATTCGCATTCCACGGGAAAATGACCGATCTGGGAACGGCGCATATTTTGAGATCCTCAACGACGTGGAAAGACAGATTGAAGCGAATGAAGCGTCGCCCGGCGTAGAAGCTTCCACTAATGGCTTCTTCCCGATCGGCGGTTGTCTTGAGATGTCTGGAGACCCGTATTTTCTACGCCACGCCGATTCTTTCGACACAAAGCTATACCGCATTTATCACGATGCTTACGACCCCGCCAATCAAGATGGCGTCGAGGTAGTTTTGGAGGACTACGCGCAAATAGCCGACCATGTCGAATCGGGTAGGTGACGGGTTCTAACCGTCACCCCCCACACCACCCGGCGTGCGGATCCGCACCGGGCGGTTCCAATTCGTCATGCCATCTTCCGTGAACCTTTCGGCCCGTCGGGATAGCGAATGG
>JAUIJD010000023.1 GCA_030431475.1 Verrucomicrobiia bacterium
GCCATGGCGGCGTGGTCCTCGGCTCGGAGTGCTCGGGCCACATCCGCAACGTCTTCGTCGAGAACTGCCGCATGGACAGCCCCCACCTCGACCGCGCGCTCCGTTTCAAGAACAACGCGGTGCGCGGCGGCATCCTCGAGAACGTCTTCATGCGCGACGTCACCATCGGGCGCGTCGGCGAGGCGGTGCTCACCATCGACCTGCTCTACGAGGAGGGCCCCGAGGGCGAGTATCGGCCGGTCGTCCGCAACGTCCTGATGGAGAACATCACCAGCTCGGCGGCGCCGCGGGTCTTCTTCATCCGCGGCTTTGAGGGCGCGGTCGTCGAGGACATCACGATCCGCAACAGCCACTTCAGCGGCATCACCGAGACCGAGGTGATCGAGCACGCCGGGGCAATCACGATGGAGAACGTGACCGTCACCCCGGAAGAACGCAAGCCGAGCGCCAACTCCGTCCCTTCGAAATAGGCCGTGAGATCCCGCCTCCTTCTGCTGCTCGCGCTCACCCCGCTGCACGCCGAATCCATCGACCGCGAGGCGCTGGTCCGGCGCCACTCGCCGGTGATCCGCGCATTCGACGTCGATGCCCCCGCCTTCGTCGGAAACGGTGGCTTCGGCTTCGGTGCCGACATCACCGGCCTCCAGACCTTTTTCCACGAGCACCACCGCGACGGCGTACCCGTCGAGATGCTGAGCCGCTGGTGCTGGTACTCGGAGCCAAATCCCGAAGGTCACACACTGGACGATGCCTCGGAGCCCTTCCGCCGGGCCGACGGCCGCATCGTCGACTACCCGACCCGTCATTCGTCCGAGGCCGGCCAGTGGCTGCGCCGCAACCCGCGCAACCACCCGCTGGCCCAGCTCGCCTTCGAGCGCCCGGAGGGCGACGCCATTGAACCCGGCGAAATCCACGATCCCGAGCAGACCCACGACCTGTGGCGGGGCGCCATCGAGAGCCGCTTCACGCTCGATGGCGAGCCGGTCCGCGTCACCACCACCTGCCACCCGGACCTCGACCTGCTCGCCGTCCGCATCGACTCCGCCCTGCTCGCCAACGACGGCCTTGCGGTGCGCCTCGCCTTTCCCCGCGGGCACGACATCGACGTCAAAAACACCCCGGCGCTCGACTTTTCGAAACCCGAAACCCACGAGACCGCAATCGCCCGCACCACCGCGCAGCGCGTCGATCTCGTCCGGCAGCGTGACGCGCTCCGCTACCACGTGGCCCTGTCCTGGAACGAAGGCTCGGAGGTCGAACCCAGCGGCGCCCACAGCTTCCAACTCCGCTCGACGGGTCCACGCCTCGAATTCGTCATCGCCTTCGCGTCCGGCGCCCTTCCCGAGCAACTGCCCGGCTTCGAGGCCACCCTCGCCGCCAGCGCGGCCCACTGGCAGCGCTTCTGGGAAACCGGTGCGGCGGTCGATTTCTCCGGCAGCACCGACCCCCGTGCCTCGAGGATCGAGGAACGCATCATCCTCTCCCGCTATCTCATGGCCACGCAGTGCGCCGGCGAGATCCCCCCGCAGGAGAGCGGACTCACCTGCTCGACCTGGTACGGCAAGCACCATACCGAGATGATCTGGTGGCACGCCGCCCACTTCGCGCTGTGGGGCCACGACGAGCTGTTGGAACGGAACCTCGCCTGGTATCGCGACCAGCTTCCCGCGGCCCGCGAACTCGCCCGCAGCCGCGGCCTCCGGGGCGCGCGTTGGCCGAAGATGGTCGGCCCCGACGCCCGCGAAAGCCCGGGTGGCAATCCCCTCATCGTCTGGAACCAACCGCACCCCATCCACCTCGCCGAACTGCTGCATCGCAGCCGGCCCGGTCCGGAGGTCCTCGAGCGCTATCGCGATCTCGTCCTCGAAACCGCCGACGCCCTGGCGACCATGGTCCACTTCGACGAAGACCGGCAGCAATACGTCCTCGGACCCCCGCTGTGGATCGCCCAGGAGATCTACGACCGGGCGACCAGCCAGAACCCCTCCTTCGAACTCGCCTACTGGCGCTGGGCGCTGGAGACGGCGCAGACCTGGCGGGAGCGGCTCGACATGCCGCGGGATCCGAAATGGGACCACATCATCGCCCACCTTTCCCCGCTGCCCGAAAACGACGGCAAGTACGTCTCGCTCGGGTCCCACCCCGACACCTGGGACGAAATCGACAGCCGGCACGATCATCCCACCATGCTGGCCCCGCTCGGCGTGCTGCCCGGTGGTCCGATGGTCGATCGTGCCACCATGGACCGCACCCTCGACGCCGTGCTCGCCGACTGGGACTGGGAAACCAAGATCTGGGGCTGGGACTACCCGATGATCGCCATGACCGCGACCCGCCTCGGCCGGCCCGGGGACGCCGTCGAGATCCTCCTCCGGGACGGCCCCAACAACGTCTATCTCCCCACCGGCCACTGCCCGCAGCGCAGCGACGAGAAGCTGCCGGCCCATCCACCCCCGGGCGCCCGCAAGCGCGAGATCGCCGCCTACCTGCCGGCCAACGGCTCCTTTCTCGCCACCGTCGCCCTGATGGTCGCCGGCTGGGACGGCTGCGACACCGAGCACCCGGGCTTTCCCAAGGACGGCCGCTGGACGATTCGCGCCGAGGGATTGAAGCCGCTTCCCTGACCCCTTGCCGCCCGCGGGCTGGCAATCTCCGCGACCCATGTTAGGTAGAGGGTGCCCATGACGCCGCCCGATTGCCCCGACCAGCCGCAGCCCACGGAGGAACACCAGATCAGCGAGGAGCAGATCCGCGAACAGCTCGCCTTCGAGCTCGAACTTCCCGATCGCTCCCTGCTCAGCGGCCCCCGCTCCCGGTTGCGCGAGCTGAGCACCCTGGGCCGGGTGGCCTGGGACTTCATCAAGGCCTTCCGCGCGCTCCACTTCGCCGGGCCGGCGGTCACCATTTTCGGCTCCGCCCGCACCCAGCCCGGCACCACCTACTACGAGCTCGCCCGCACCATGGGCTCGGAGGTGGCGAAGCTCGGGTTCACCGTCATCACCGGCGGCGGTCCCGGCATCATGGAGGCCGGCAACCGCGGCGCCCGCGAGGCCGGCGGACGCTCGATCGGCGTCAACATCGAGCTGCCCTTCGAGCAGCATCTCAACCCCTACGTCGACCGCGCCGTCGACATGCACTACTTCTTCACCCGCAAGGTCATCCTGGTGAAGTATTCCTACGCTTTCGTCGTCCTGCCCGGCGGCGCCGGCACGATGGACGAGATGTTCGAGACGATGACCCTGATGCAGACCGGCAAGATCCGGAACTTCCCCATCATCCTGATGGGCAAGGACTACTGGCAGCCGCTGATGGATTTCGTCTATCGAATGGCCGAGGCCGGCACCATCAGCCCCGACGACCCGGAGCTGATCTTCTTCACCGACGACCCCGACGAAGCCGTCGCCCACCTCCAGCGTCATGCCGTCCGTCAGTTCGGCCTGAGAAAGCGGCATCTCCCGAAAGCGAAGGGCATCCTCGGCGAAAGCGGCCTCCCCGCCGCGTCGGAGACTTGATCCGGAGATGGGATGCCCTAGCGTTTGCATCGTGCCCGACTCCTTCCACCCGGCGCTGGACCACGCCCGCCGTGCCCGCCCCGCCCCGCTGCCCCGCGATTTCGCCGATCGCGTGCTGCGCCAGGCCGCCCGGCAGGTCGAGCGGCTCCCGGCCATCGCGAGCCGCTCCGGCATGATGACCACCGCGATCGCCGCCGTGACCGCCGCCGCGCTCGTCGCCTGGGCCGCCGACCGGCCCGCGCCTTCCGCAGAGCCGCCCGCGCTCGGCTCCTTCTCCACCCCTCTTCTCGCGTCCCCGTGACCCGGCCCGCCGCCCTCGGCCTCTGGGCCCTCGCCACCGTGGCCCTCGCCGCCGCCACCAGCTTCCTCGTCCTCCGCTGGCACGCCCCGGCCGACGCGGCTCCGCCCGACTTCCACCACTGGATGCACGAGCAACTCGAGCTCACCGCTGCCCAGCACGATGCCCTCGCCCCGGCCGAACAGCGCTTCGAGGAAAGCCGCCGCAAGCTGGAGGCACGCATCGCGAACGCCGGCCGCGCCCTCGCCACCGCGATCCGCCATGAAAAGCCCGGCTCTCCGGAGATCGATGCCGCCCTCCAGCAGCTTCATGCCGCCCAGGCGGAACTCCAGCGCGCCACCCTTCACCACTTCTTCGAAATGAAGGAGCAACTGGACCCCGAACAGTCCGAGAAGCTCCTCGAATGGACCCATGATCGGCTCATCCATCCCTAGTCCGGCATCGGTCCCGGCCACCCCGACCCCCGACGAGCTTCGGGAGGCCGCCGACATCGCCGCCGCCCGCGGCGGCTGCGACGATGCCTTCCGGGCGCTCGTCGAGCGCCACCAGCACCGCATCCACCGCCTCTGCTTCCACTACCTCGGCAACGAGGCCGACGCGGTCGAGGCCTGCCAGGATACCTTCGTCCGCGCCCACCGCGCCCTGCCCCGTTTCCAACCCCGGGCGCGACTCTCGACCTGGCTGCACCGGATCGCCCTGAACCTCTGCCGCGACCGGATCCGCCGCCGCCGCCCCACGATCGCCCTCGACGACCTGGATTTCCCCTGCGAAGGCGCGTCTCCCGACGAGGCCGCCATCCGCGAGGCCGACCTCGCCAAGCTCGACCGCGCCCTCGCCACGCTGCCCGCCCGGCTCCGTGACGTGGTCGTGCTGAGCTGTCTCGAAGGCCTGAGCCACGCCGAGTGCGCCGCCATCCTCAAGTGCGGCGAACGCGCGATCGAGGGCCGGCTCTATCGTGCCCGCCAGCGCCTCGCCGTCTGGTGGGCGAAGGCTGAGGCTTGAGCGCCTTTGAAGTGCGGAGGCCTTGTCCGTCGAAGCTTCCGCGAAGTCGGATGCCACCGCTTTTCGGGCGACGTGCGGTGAATCGTGAAGCAAACGTCCCGCCTGAAGCGAACGAGCGCTTTGCCGGCGTGGCGATGATCTCCGGTTCTGCGATACCGGTCGGGTCGTTCCCAAAGCGGTGGCAAGCCACCGCACTCCAAAAAATCCGTGGGATCTCCGGCTCCCCCGCGTTTCATCAGTGTGAATCGCTCCACCCTGCTGCTTCTCGCGCTCACCCTCCCGTCCTTCTCCCAGGAATCCGCCGACTCCGTCCTCGGCTCGCTCGATCCCCTGATCATCACCGGCAAGGCCGAAAACCTCCTCGGTCAGGCCCGAACCGCCTCGAAGGGCCAGTCCGACCGAGACGAACTCCTGGAGCGCCCCTACCTCCGCCGCGGCGAGCTGCTCGAGGTGGTGCCCGGCCTGATCGCCACCCAGCACTCCGGCGACGGCAAGGCGAACCAGTATTTTGTCCGCGGCTACAATCTCGACCACGGCACCGACTTCGGGCTCTTCGTCGATGGCATGCCGGCCAACTACCGCGCCCACGGCCACGGCCAGGGATACGCCGACATCAATTTCCTCATCCCCGAGTTCGTCGAGCGCCTCGACTACCAGAAAGGCCCCTTCGACCCCCGGCTCGGCGACCTCACCACCGCCGGCGCCGCCGAGTTCTCGCTGGTCAACCAGCTCGACCGCGGTTTCGCCCAGTTCACCCTCGGCGAGGACGCCTTCTACCGCACCGTCTTCGGCCACTCGGTCGAGGCCGGCGGCGGCGTCCTCACCTACGGCGGCGAGGCTCAGTTCTACGACGGCCCCTGGGTGCTCGACGGCGATTCACACCGCTACAACGGCATCATCCGCTGGCACACCGGCGACGACGAGAATTTCTTCAACCTCACCTTCCTCGCCTCGCAAGGTGAGTGGACCTCCACCGACCAGGTCCCCGAACGCGCCATCTCCAGCGGCCTCATCGACCGACTCGGCTTCATCGATCCGACCGTCGGCGGCGACTCGCAGCGCTACTCGCTGTCGATGAACTGGGGCCGGCGCTGCGACGACGTCGTCTGGCGCGCCAACGCCTACGTCGGCTACTACGACCTCGATCTCTACTCGAACTTCACCTACTTCCTCGACGATCCCGTCAACGGCGACCAGTTCCGCCAGTCCGACCAGCGCGTCTTCTTCGGCGGGGAAATCAGCGCCACCTTCGAGGACCGCAGCCTGTTCGGCGCGGAGACCGACTACACCCTCGGCTTCCAGACTCGCAACGACCTCATCTGGGATCTCGAGCTCGCCCGCACCGCCAACCGCTTCGACGTCAACCCGATCCGCTCGGACGATGTTTTCACCGGCAACTACTCCGTCTTCGTCGGCGCGGAAACGGTGTGGAACGACTGGTTCCGCACTCAGGCCGGCCTGCGGGGCGACCTGTTCTACTTCGACGTCGACAGCGACCTGCCGGTCAACAGCGGCGACGAATGGGACGGCATCGTCGTGCCCAAGCTCAACCTCATCTTCGGACCGTGGAACGACACCGAGTACTACCTGAACCTCGGCGGCGGCTTCCACTCCAACGACGCTCGCGGCCTCTTCACCACCATCGACCCCAACGACGGCGTCACGCCGGTCCGCCCGGTCGACCCGCTGGTCCGCACCTGGGGCGCGGAGCTCGGTGCCCGCACCCAGTGGAACGACTGCCTCACCACCACCGCCGCCGTGTGGTGGCTCCACAACGACTCCGAACTGCTCTACGTCGGCGACGCCGGCAACGTCGAGGCGGGCCCCGACACCACCCGCTACGGCGTCGAGCTCGCCGCCTACTGGCGTCCGACCGACTGGTTCGCCTTCGACGCCGAGTTCGCCTGGTCCGAGGGCCGCTACGATGACATCTGGTTCCCCGGCGGTCCCTACATCGAGAATCAGGTCCCGATCGTGCTCTCCACCGGTCTCACCTTCGGCCGCGACACCGGATGGTTCGGCGCCCTGCGGGCCCGCTACTTCTCCGAGCGCCCCCTCACCGCCACCGCCGGGGTCAATGCCGAGGACTCGCTGCAGGTCAACGCCCGCCTCGGCTACCGCTGGGAGAACTGCGAGGTCGCGCTCGACTGCCTCAACCTCCTCGACCGCGCCGACAACGACATCGAGTACTACTACACCTCGCGGCTCCCCGGCGAACCCGCCGCCGGCATCGACGACGTCCACCTCCACCCGACCGAGCCGCGCACCCTCCGCGCCACCGTCACCTGGTTCTTCTGAAGGTGGCTGCGGCATCCTGCCGCAGGCCGTCACGGCGGCTTCCAGCCGCTGCTTGACGCCTCCCCCATGCCCGCCTAAACGACCGCCGTGCGTCTCCTGCGCATCATCCTGGTCCTCGGCGCCTTCGTTCATCTGAGCGGTGGTCACTACGGCGTGCTGCAGGGCATCGCCTGGGCGACGATGCTGGTGCAGTATTCCGCCGCCGACGGCCTCGTCGAGGGCGCCCGCAAGACCTTCGACGGCGACCATCCGTGTGAGATGTGCCGCTCGATCGCCTCCGCGAAACAGCAGGAATCCCAGCGGGAGCCCTCCCTCCCCGCCACCGGCATCGAGAAGCTTTCCCTGAAGGACCTGCGCCCCCCGGAACCGATCGCACTCCGGCACCCCCGGGCCCGTGACCACGGAAACGCGTCCTTCATTTCCCCGGATCCGATCGGCGGGCTGGCCGGCGCGCGCCCCCCTCTCCCTCCGCCGCGAGGCGTCTGAGGCATTCCCATCGGCGCGAACTTGACGCGCACTCCATCCCCGCTCGAGCGGCCATCCCGGCCGTGCTCGTCGTCCGGGGCTGGCTCCGGGACGCGCGACGCCGTCGCGTCCGTCCCGTCCTCGAGGCCGGTTCCACCCGGCGCCCGATCACTCCGCACGGTCCGCCAACCTGCTCCGTTCCACGGTGCCAGGCCCGCGCCCGTCCCGCGGCGACGCCGCATTCCCATTCCAACCATTTCCCATTTCAATGAAGACTCTAACAACCATTCTGTTCGCCATCCTCCTCCAGCCCGTGTTCGCCGTCTGCGAATGCGAACCCTACTGCACCTGCGGCCACGGCCCCGGGGGCCCGATCTCGCTCATGGGCGACCACACCCACGACGCCGGAGAGTGGATGCTCTCCTACCGCTACATGTCCATGGACATGGACGGCATGTACCGCGGCTCCGACGCGGTCTCGGCCGGACAGGTCTTCGGCGCCGGCTATGTCGTCAGCCCCCGCCGCATGACCATGGACATGCACATGCTCGGGCTCATGTATGCCCCGACCGACGACCTCACCCTCATGGCCATGCTCCCCCACACCAGCATGGAGATGAGCCACGAGATCGACCCGGCCGCCGGCATGCTGGTCATGCTCAACGGGGGAAGCCGCTACTTCACCACCGAATCGAGCGGCATCGGCGACCTCAAGTTCAGTGCGCTGATCGATCTCCATGAAGACGGCGCCCATCACCTCCATGGCGGCATCGGCATCAGCCTGCCCACCGGATCGATCGGCGAAAGGGACCTCGTCCCCGGCCCCGGCGGACGCCTTTCGCGCCAGCTCCCGGCCGCGATGCAGCTCGGCTCGGGCAGCATCGACCTCCTGCCGTCGCTCACCTACCGCTACCACGGCGAAGGCTGGTCGGCCGGCGTCCAGGCGGCCGGCATCTACCGGACCCAGACCAACTGGCACAACTACCGCCTCGGCCACCGCTTCGATCTCAACACCTGGGTCTCGTGGGTTCCCCGTGAATGGGTCTCCCTCAGCGGCGGCCTCGCCTACCGCTGGGAGGACGAAATGGCCGGCCTGCAGACCGACCTGCTCCTGCGTCCGCCCTTCGCCCCGGCCCGGCTCACCGTGCCCACCGCCTTCGCCATGAACTACGGCGGCCAGCGCATCGAGGCCATCGTCGGCGTGAACTTCCTCATCCCCGAAGGCCCGCTCGAGGGCAACCGCTTCGGCGTCGATGTCCGCCTGCCCCTCTGGCAGGACGTGAACGGCTACCGCCTCGGCACCGACATCACCGTCACCGGCGGCTGGCGCTACTCGTTCTGACGCGCCGGCGCCTCTCCCCCGGCAAACTCCGCGAGTCGCCCGGCCAGGGCAGCTCCCGGAGGCGTCGGGGGAATCTTGTCGAGGTCCTCCAGGTCCCAGCGGAAGATCACCTTGTAGCCGTCCCACTCGGCGTCCGCGCCGGTGTCACGCATCCAGCGCACCGCCGCCACGTTCTCCGGCATGGTGTAGCCGACGAAGCGCCGCACCCCGGCCTCGCGCGCCTCCACCCACAGGCGGGCCAGCAGCAGCGTGCCCACACCCCGCCGCTGATCCCCGTCGAGCACCGTGCAGGAGAACTCCGCCTCATCCGGATCCTCCGTCGAGCGCCACCAGCTCGCCGCCCCGACCCCGGGATAATCCCGTGCCGGATCGAGCACCGCCCACACGGCGTGGTTGCCCGGATCCTCCTTCAGCAGGCGCCGGAGCATGCCATCGCCGATCAACTCCCCGCTGCGTACCCAGAAGCGCTGATAGCGCGCATCCGGCGAGAGCCGCCGATACCCCTCGGCCACCCCCTCGCGATCTTCCGGCCCGAGGTGACGCACCCTCACCGGCGTTCCGTCGTCCAGCGTTGTCTCGATCACCCCGAAACGCTATCCCTTCCCCAAGCCTCCCGCAACCCAAGCCCATGGAGCGCCGATCATGAGATCGGCACCACCCGGTCCGCGCAAGCCCTTCATCCACACCCCGCCTCCGCACCACGCCCATGCAGCTCGAAATCTGCCTCGACTCCCTCGACTCGGTCCGGGCCGCCGCCGAAGCCGGGGCCCACCGCATCGAACTCTGTGCCGCCCTCGTCGAAGGAGGCCTGACCCCCTCGCTCGGCACCCTCAAGCAGGCACGCGAGATCTTCTCCGGCGAGATCGTCATGATGATCCGCCCCCGCCGCGGCGACTTCGTCTACTCCGAATGCGAGATCACCGCGATGGCCCATGACATCGACGCCGCCCGCGAGCATGGCGCCGACGCCGTGGTGTTCGGCTGTCTGCGGCCCGACGGGACCATCGATGAGAACGCCTGCGCTCCGCTGCTCGCCGCCTGCGGAGAGCTCCCCGCCGTCTTCCACCGCGCCTTCGATGTCTGCCACGACCTGCGGACCTCGCTGGAAACCCTCATCGCCCTGGGTTTCGTCCGCGTCCTCACCAGTGGCGGCGAGCCCACCGCCGTCGAAGGGGTCGAGATGCTCGAAGAGCTCGTCGCCCAGGCGGACGGCCGCATCCAGATCCTTCCCGGCGGTGGCATCACCGCCGACAACGCCGCCTCCATCCTCAACGCCACCGGTGCCGGCCAGCTCCACCTCACGGGCCGCCGCGATCTCGAGAGCCCCATGATCTTCCGCCGTCCCGAGATCCCCATGGGCGCCGGCGCCGTCCCCGGAGAGTACGATCTCCAGACCGCCGACCCCGAGCTCATCCGCCACCTTCTCGATTCCCTCTGATTTCCCCATCCCCTTCATCGCCCCTTCACGGACCTCACGCAGAAAACGGGCACCTCCATCCGGAGCGCCGGGTTCACCCGGCTTGAACCCCAGCCCACACCATACCGGCGGACCGCGTGGCTCCTGCCGCGCACCCAAAGCCCCGGCCCCCTTCGCTTCCTTCGCTTCCTTCTGTAAAACAACCCCGCCCCCTCACTTCCCACCCGAACCTTCCCACCATGCGCATCCTCCTCGTCGAAGACGAACCCTCCATCGCCGACACGCTCGTCTATGCCTTGAAGACCGAGCGCTTCGACGTCCGCCACGCCCTCACCGGGGGCGACGCACTCACCGCCCATCGCGACCGGCCCTTCGACTTCGTCATCCTCGACATCGGACTGCCCGACATGACCGGCCTCGAGGTCTGCAAGCGCCTCCGCGAACGCTCCGCGGTTCCCATCCTCTTCCTCACCGCCCGCGACGGCGAACTCGACCGCGTGCTCGGCCTTGAGATCGGGGGCGACGACTACGTCACCAAGCCGTTCAGTCCCCGCGAGATCGTCGCCCGCGTCCGTGCCATCCTGCGCCGCTCGCAAGGAGAGGCACCGTCGAAGGCGCCGCCACCGATCGATCCCGATTCCCCGCTCACCCACGACGAAACGTCCATGCGCATCCTCTGTCGGGGCGAGGCCCTCGAACTCACCGCCCACGAGTACAAGCTGCTGCTCGTCTTCATCCGGCAGCCCAACCGCGTCTATACCCGCGACCAACTGCTCGACCACGCCTGGGAGGACCCCGGCGCCGTCACCGACCGCACCATCGACGCCCACATCAAGACCATCCGGGCCAAGCTCCGCTCCCTCGCCCCCGGCACCGAGGAACTCATCCAGACCCGCCGCGGTCTCGGCTACGCCTACGTGCCGTAGACGCGCCTGCGGCGCGAAGTTCCAAGTGCAAAATTCCAAGGACCAACCAAGAGACAAAGGACCGAGCGGAGCACTTGGAACTTGGAACTTCTTACCTGGAACTTCGAGCGCATGCGACTGACCCGCCTCACCCTCATCGCCATCGCGCTGGTCATCGGCGCGGGCTTCTACTTCCTGCTGCGCCAGCAGCTCGAGGCGGTCGAACCCCGGACCTATCAGGCCACCGAGGAGTCGATGATCGACACCGCCCACCTGCTCGCCTCGATGATCGGCCAGGATCTCGACCCCGGCCCCCTCGCCGAGGCCTTCGATGCCGCCCACACCCGCGCCTTCGAAGCCCGAATCTTCGAGCACCTCAAGACGGATGTCGGCATCGACTGCTACCTCACCGACGCCGAGGGCTTCGTCGTCTTCGACTCCGACCGGGGGCGCCGGGTCGGCGAGGACCTCTCCACCATGCGCAACATCGTGCTCACCCTGCGGGGTGAATACGGCGCGCGCAGTAGCCGCACGAATCCGGAGGACCCGCTCACCTCGATCCTCCACGTCTCGGCGCCGATCGGCGACCCCGGGCAGCCGTCGGGCGTCCTCACCGTCACCAAGCCCCAGGCCGACGTCCTGCCCATCGTCCGTCGTCGCCGCACCGAGATCTGGTGGGGCACCGGCCTCATCGGCGGTGGCATCCTGTGCTTCGTCACCGCCGTCTTCATCTGGCAGTACCGGCCGATCAGCCGGCTCACCGACTACGCCCACGCCATCGAGCAGGGCAAACGCCCGCCCCTGCCGCCGCTCGGGGCCGGACGCGAGGTCAACACCCTCGCCCGGGCGCTCGAATCGATGCGCGAGTCGCTCGAGGGCCGGAAGTACGCCGAACGCTACGTCCAGAACCTCACCCACGAGATGAAGAGTCCGCTGGCCGCCATCCGCGGGGCGGCGGAGCTGCTCGACGAGGACATGCCCGAGGAGGACCGCCGCCGGTTCATGGACAACATCCGCGCCGAGACGCTGCGCGCCGACCGCCTGCTCAACCGCCTGCTGGAGCTTTCCGCCCTCGAGGGCCGCTCCGGTCTCGAAGGGGCCTCCGACATCGATCTTCGCGAGGTCGCCGCCCGCGCGCTCGACCAGGCCCGCCCGATGGCCGAACTGGCCGGCATCGAGCTCGACGCCGATCTGCCCGACCACCCCGTCCCGCTCCGCGGCGACGCCTTCATCCTCCGCGCCGCCATCACCAATCTTCTCGAGAACGCGATCGACTTCTCACCGGGCGGCGAGTCCGTGAGAATCCGGTTGTCGGTCGATGAGGCCGTCATCCTCACCGTCGAGGACCGCGGCCCCGGCATCCCCGACTACGCCCGCGAGAAGATCTTCGAGCGCTTCTTCTCCCTGCGCCAGCTCAAGGCCGGCCGCAAGGGCACCGGACTCGGCCTCACCCTCGTCAAGGAAGCCGCCGAACTCCACGGCGGCACCATCGCCCTCGACCCGGCCGAGCCCACGGGCACCCGCGCGACGCTGACGCTCCCCGGGTGATCCGGCCGCGTCGGTCTCCCTGGCCGCGGGGGGGGGGGCGCCGTTTACTGAAGCGTGGCGAAGCCACCATCTCTCCATCAGGGGGCACGCACAACCTCTTTGACGCCCAAGTCCTTGAAGAGATTCCGCCTCGGATCGAACTCAAGATTCCTCTCGTTCGGGGTGGGGTTAAAATAGTACGCGAAAGAAACCACTCCGAAGAACTTGGGTGAATTTTTGTGTGAGTCGTGCCAACCTGTCTCAACTGGAGAAAACTGGAAATCCTCAACAATCTTACCATAGTTCGCGGACACCAGACGACCGCCTTCCATCTTTACACGACTTCTGAAGAAGTAGCCAAGATCCTCATCACGATGCTCATTGTGGTATGACTCTTCCCTTCTAGAAAATGTACCTATATAGCCATCAACTGGCGCCACGTGCGGCAACTTCATTAGCGATCGCTTGAGATACCCCCTCTTCACAATATGTAAACCTCCCCCATCGGGGAAACGCATCTCAATGGTTCCTTTGCCATCACGTTCTGCAGTCTTCTGAGTATCACACCTCAGCCATACGTCGACTACGCGCCCCTTCCCATTAGGCGCCACCCAATCTCCCGATTCAAAATCGTAGCCGAGCCATTCCCGGTTCTTCGGAAAACCGATATACGCTCGCATCGCATAAAGAGGGATTGGGTCTCTCACCTCTCTCAAGACGAACTCTAAATCATGGCTCTCATTACGATCCAATCGTCCCGACTTGGATGCATAATACCCCTTTTTCTCAAGCAATACATGCATCCTAAGACTCGCCTGACCCAGCGCCTCAAACTCACCATCGGAATCTGTCAGCCCGATTTTTCGCTGCGTATCGCCCCCAGAGTAACCCAGAAACGTAACCGTCGTCTGTACGCCCTCAATCGGAAGACCGTCTTCACCTCTCACAGCAACTTTCACCGAACGCTCCTCCCCACAACAAGACAGACAAAGCATAATCGCAGGAGACGCAAATCTAAATATACTATTCATTTTGACTACTCTTGATCCAACCCCCCTAAAGAGATGATCTCTTGATACATTGGATAAACAAAGTGAAACGAAACATCCTTAAAGTCACTATGCATCCAATCCGATGGATTTTGAGAATTCTCATCCTCAGGCCAAGACCCGAACCCGTCTGGACTCTTGAGTTCTTGAGGCATGTTGTAGTTGGCCAGATCTCCCAACCTACTCAGGGAATTCGCCGCAATCGCATACGATGTTGCCGGAATGCCCGTCGCCAGCAGCTTGTAGCGCATCTCGATATCCCCGGCAATGACTTCGCCCAGCAAGGGGTCGTAGAGCCCATCATACAGGAACCTCTGATGAAAAGGCTGGCTTTTCAAGAGGTCATCCGGGATCAGGGCTGCCTCTGAGGGCAAGAGCTTCCTCGTGTATCGCAAGGTCGATTCCACAAGATGGATATCCCACGCGTAGTAGGTGCCATCAAGCTCTTCCGGATCACTTTCCCAAAAGAACTTCCATTTTTCCAGAAAGTTGAATTCCCAGCCTCCGTTGAGATCATGAAAACCCGGTGCCGTTACCGGATGCTCGCCCCCTTTTGCCATTTCCTGCTGAACCCAGGCATGACGCGCGCCCTCCAACGCCGCATCCCACAGATTCTCCCAATGGCCGAACGCCTCCGTCTCGTCGGGGTTCTCCACCACCTCGTCGCTCGGAGAGTAGAAGTTGTAGGCCACGTCAATCAGCGCCGGCTTGTTGAACAGATCTTTCCAGGTCAACTCATTCCGCGGATCATCCGGATCACCCGCAAACAACGTGTGCCAGTTTGCCGCAAGCAGGCGGCGCTGACTCCCTCCTGCATAGTCATAGTACTTCTTCCACTCGTCTTCCGTCATGTTCCGGGCCATGTCGGGTGCGCCACTTGAGTTGCTTGTCTGAGTGGCATCGTAGGCCTCGAGGGGCATGGCTCCATTGATGATGCAGTATTGGTCGACTTCCAACCCGTGGTTCGCGACCGCGTTCCCGACGACGGAGTTCCCCAGGCTGTGGGCGAGAATCGTAAGGTTTGCCCCTTGAGTGAAGGCGAACTCATCCTTCAGGATCATTCCGGTGACAAGCCCGTTGTGGACCGCAGCATGATAGTCCGGAGGAAGCAGTGCAGATCCGCCGGGATTGGGTGGATTTCCATGCCAGGAAACCGCCACGTATCGCGCCCGGCTTCCCAGCTGGTGGAATCGCTTGAAGATGTTCGATTGCGACCCCCGTGCGCTGTGGGCACCGACATTGTAGCCGTGGACATAGGCGACATAGCGCCCATTGGTGAGGTCATCGGGATACTCGGGCGGCTCATCGGTCTGCGTGTTGATGCCGTCGGCGCCACCCGTGAAGGACCTCAGGTTCAAATGGCGGTACATGTCCTCAACATCCACGATGTGAACCGGAAATTCCAGTTGCAGCATGACACGGTCATCACTTAGCCGCTGAACCTGAAGAATCAGCGGCTCCCTCGACTTGAACGCCCCTTCCATGACGAGGATCCCCTCCCCCATGGACGCCTTGGTGACCATGATCTGGGTCAACTCCATCCCGACCAGGGAGGCCAGATACAGGCGCCGGGCGGATAGATTCTTCCCGGAACTCACGACCTTGATGTGTCGATTCGGGAACTGGGCGCCGCTTCCATCGAGAACGCAGTCAGGCATCTCATAGAAATTCAACGCCTGCTCCTCATGCCGGATACGGTATCTGAAGGATCGATCAGGAAAGATGTCCGTGAGATCGCCGAGATCCAGATGCAATGGGAAGAAGTCGATCAGGTCACGAATCCCGTCAACCGCCACATCCTTGCAGTCGCGAACGTCGGGGAACTGCCTCGGGATGTCCTGGCTGTTCTCTCCCCTGCCGTCGGTCTGAACATCGTTGTCGTCGTTGATCCACCATCGCCATGGATTGTCCTCGTTGACCCGACCCCAGTCCTCGCTGGTGATCTTTCCATCCCGGTTCCAGTCCGGGACCATCTCGGCTCGCACCGCCATCACCGGCTCGAATCCCTCGTCACTGATGGTGTGGCCGAGCAGACGCGCTGGCGCGCCCTGGTCCTCCTCCTCCCCGGAAAAGAAGCGGCTTGGATCGAACGCTTCGCCCGGTTGCATTCCGTCGACGACGTAATCGAAGTCCATCTTCGCCCATTCCAGGTCTCCATGTTCGTCCTCCAGTTTCCGCCACAAGCGCACTCCCTCGCCGGTCGACGGGTTTGACTGATCCCACTCGGAGCCTGCAACCACTCCGTGTCTCGAGATTCCCCTGGCGCTTCCCTGCGCATCGACCGGGATGCTCTCGACTCGTCCACCCGACCGGCCCACCCAGAATACGGTCGGCTTCTGGCCGGTTTCAGGGACCTCGGACCGATAGGCAACGCCCATGGGAGCATGGGGAGAGTAGCTCGGCAGCACCAACCCCTCGGGGAGTGCCTCGAACCACGGTCCATGACCTTCCGGTCCGGAGGCTTGATAGCCGCTCATGGTGATGGGTTCGCGAACACGGAGGATCGCCCCCATATCATCGGTGACTTCGTAATGGCTGAAGTCCCATTGGTTGCCGCCCCCCTGTTTGATGCCCTCGGCATAAATCTGCCCCTGCGCCGCCGTGACACTCGGAGTCGATGACGCGGATCGCCAGCACACAATGTCCTCATTCGCAAACATCCAGACATTGTACTCCTCCGTCGTTCCGTCGAGATAGACGCTCCGAATCATGGCGTCCACGAGGGTCGAGACCTCCCCGTAGACCACCCCCTGCTCGGTGATGCCCACCCCCCGCCGTGATTGCTCGACGATGGACCAGGACAGCAGTTCGTCTCCCTCGGGCAAGGAGGCACGCAGGCGGGCCTCAACCTGCGATTCAGGTAGCATGGCCAAGGGTTGCGCCGAGCCGACCCAGTTTCCGGTTTGCGGATCGAGCGTTCGCACAGTCGAGCTTCCGTCATACGATACCGGATCACTCAACAGGTGACCCGACCAGGTAAGTCGGCGCGCCGGCGCATCGAGAAGCAATCGTTCACCCTGGTTCCACAGCCAACTGGCTCCGAGGTCATCGCTCCACACCACCTGGCCACTCGCCGATAGTCCCTTGAAGTCGACACGAGGTCCCACATTGCCTTGGTCGAGTCGCACCAGCACGTAGCGTGAGTTCTCGAATCGCCGCCGTGTATCCGGATCCGCGAGCTCCTGCCCTCCACTCTCCGTTGCACGCGGATCGGTGAAAGCGAGATGTTCACGGTAGTCACTCGCCCCATCCCCATCCGTGTCGGCCAAGGATGCCTCCGTTCCGCTGGTTCCGAACTCATACCAATCCGGGAGTCCATCCTGATCGGAGTCGATTTCGCGTCGCACAAGGCGACAGAAGCGCTGCCTTCCGGAGGCCAGCCCAGACGGAGGTGGGGACGGCACCGGTCCCGTCGATCCGCCGTTCTCCGCAACCTCGAGATTGAGCTGGGCAAGCGAGGCGGTGAAGGCATCGACCACTGCCTGATCCTCCGGCCCCAACGCCGGGAGCGCAACGGGTGGCTCCAAGGGGGATCGGTCACTCCGGATCAGGAGCTGCAGTCCATCACGCTGGCACGTCACCAACGGGCTTCCCTCCCAGTCCTCGGTCATCTCCCCGGACACTGCCCAGGTGATGGCATGGCTCCCATCGACCCGCGAGCGCCACATCAACACGGTGCCTCCCTCCGTCGAGGGTTCTGCCCTCAGGGACACCACAGGGATGGACGGCACGGGGCCCGGGGCCGCCTCATCAGGAGACGGCGCCATCTCGAACAGCGAGAGCTGCAACTCGTGCCCCAGGCCATAGAGGACGGTTTCCTCCGTCCAATGTTCAAGGTCCTCGGTCGTTTCCAGGCTGTAGAGCATCCCCGGCATGGTTGGGAAACGCAGCGTCATCCACTTGGCACCCTCTGCCGACTCATGCTCTTCAGTGCGCCAGTCGAGTTCACCAGAGGCATCAAAGGCAATGTCCTGCCCCAAACCGACCGTCGCACCGCTGAACAAAGCCGCATGGAGGACGAGAACAGGGGGGAGATGAGACTTCACAACGCTGGGGGGACTCGTTTCGAAGGACCGCGAGCGATCTTCCCGAACAGACGAAGGTCAGGCTAACAGCTCCGTTTCCGCCCGACAAACTCAAAACGATCCGGAAACACCACGCACCCGATCCTCCCTCCCCTGTCGATGGACCGACGCCTGCAGAGCGGGGGCGAGTTCCCTCACTTCAACCCGCCCTTCATCCGAACTCCCGACCCATTTCCCGGGCGCTTCATCCTTTCCTCACGCGAACCGCCATTCATCGGGCGCATCCAATGCGCGATCTTCTCGACCCTCCGATCCAGACGCTCACCCGCGCAGCCGCCGGTGATCTCGGTCGTGCCGCGTGGGTGACCGCCGCCGGATTCGCGCTCTATGGTTTCACCGTCGGCTTCTGGCGGTCACCGGTCATGGGTTGCTACGTCGCGCTCAAGATGCCGCTGCTGATCGCCGCCACCCTCGGCTGCAACGGACTGCTCAACGGCATGCTCGGCCTGCTGCTCGGCAGCGAACTCGGATTCCGTCAGTCGCTCCAGGCCCTGCTCGGCGCCTTCTCCATCAGCGCCCTGGTGCTCGGATCGATCGCCCCGGTCACCTTCTTCCTCGCCCTCAACGCGCCGCCGCCCGACTCGCCGCAGGCCGGGGCCGCGCACGCCGGCTACCTGCTTTCGCACACCAGCCTCATCGCCATCGCCGGCTGCATCGGGGTGCTGCGCCTGCGCCGGCTGCTGGAAAGACACTGCCGCACCCGCCACATCGCCCTCGCCACGCTCGGTGCCTGGATCGCCGGCAATGCCTTCATCGGTGCCCAGTTCTCCTGGATCTTCCGCCCCTTCTTCGGTTCGCCGGCCCTCGAGGTCGCCTTTCTCCGCGACCACCCGATGCGTGGCAGCTTCTACGAGGCCGTGTGGGCTTCGATGAAGCGTGTGCTCGGCGGCATCGACCCCGACCTCTTGTCCTCCCTCTCCTTCTTCATCGCTCTCGCCGCGCTCATCTTCTGGGCGCTTCTCCGGATCCACCGCAAACGCATACCCCAACCATGACCGACCAACCGAACCCCGATGCCACGCCTCCATCGCCGCCGCCGATGACCCCGAAGCCCGAACCCCTCCCCGAGCCGAAGGGCCTCAAGGACCTCTTCGAGGCGCTGCTTCGGCGACCCTCCGACCTCGCCGCCCATCCCGGCATCGAGAAGCCCGTGACCCTCGGCCGCCTCGCCGCCATGGCCTTCGGCGCCATCCTCGTCTTCGGCTTCGTCCTCGGCACCTTCGCCTACCACGAGCAGCTCTGGGCCGCCCCGCTCAAGCTCGGTGTCGGGCTCCTCTTCGCCGGACTCATCTGCTTCCCCAGCTTCTACATCTTCTCCTGCCTCGCCGGATCAACCGCCTCGGCCGGCCGCCTCGCCGCCATCCTCGGCGCCACCCTCGCCCTGGCCGGACTGCTGCTGCTCGGCTTCGCCCCGGCCGTCTGGATCTTCACCCAGGGCACCCGCTCCTTCGGATTCATGGGAGCGCTGTCCATCGGCTCGTGGCTGGTCGCGCTGGTGTTCGCGTTCCGCTTCGCCTCGACCGCCCTCAAGGTCCAGGGTGCCCGCCAGAGCGGCCCCATCGCCATCTGGTGCATCATCTTCCTCCTCGTCACCCTCCAGCTCACGACCTCCCTGCGACCCATCCTGGGACGCTCCGACCGGTTTCTCACCGACGAGAAGAAGTTCTTCATCCAGCACTGGAGTGAAACCGCGGGTCAATCGCTGCCCGACGCCAAGCCATGAAGGACGAAGGCCCGGAAGCCCGCCCCCCCGAGGATGATCTCTTCGAGGCCCTTCGCGAAGAGCTTCTCTGATTCACAGGACCGCGTGGCTCCCGCCGCGCATCCGCCACCGGAGACAGGTTTCTTGTGGAGCTTTCCACAGCTGATCCCTATGACTTCCTTCATCATGGAAAAAGTGGATATCGATGTGTCCCAGATCGCCTTCTGGATTCACAGCGTCTGGATGGACTACGAAACCGTCTCGCGGGCCGACGTCGTGCATGCTCAGATGGTTCTCAACAATGATCAGGGACTCACGATCGGCCACGCATTCTTTTGGGGACCGGGGAAGGATCCGATACCCGATTCCGTGATCGAACTCCCGTCGCCCGGCGAGTCCGGGAGCCTTGTCCTCCATCTCCCCGTCGCCGACTACGAGAAGGTTCAAAGGCTCTTCATCTACAAGCAACCCGTGGCCGTTCGGGTCGCCGACAATGGTCGGTGGTCCTTCTGGAGCGGGATTCCCCATGTGCCATCCGAATAGCCGATTCTTTCCCCGCGTGCCTTCGGAAGGAGTTTTTCAAGACCCCAGCGTCGGCTCCTACTCGACCTCGCCGGACGTCACCGTTCGTTCGTGGTAGTGAAAACCGTCACCGCTTCTGCTGCTGTAATCAAAGGGGATATGGATGGTTTCGGCGTAGCCGACCGCCTGCCGGATGCCGGCCTTGATCGTGTGCTGGTTGTCTTCGGCTTCAACGACCGCGATCGGGATGCCTCGGCTTGGAGTAGAAGACGTTGGTCGAGCGTTGGGGTTTGCCGCGAAGGCGTAGCGCTCCCGCGACGATCACCCGCCCGCTTGCCTCAGTGCCGCCGCCAGCTCTCCCGTCGAGGCGTAGCAGACCCCGCGATGGTTCATGAAGGTCGAGTCCGACCGGTTCAGATCGAGAGGCCGACCGTCGAAGTCGCGCGCGTGAAGCCCCGCTTCCTCGAAGAGACATGCCGTCGCCGCGAAGTCCCACAGCGACCCGCCCCCCTGCTTCATCTTCGGCTTCTTGAAGTAGCAGGCCGGTCCCTCGGTGAGCACATGACAGGCGTTCAGCACCCCTCCCGCCCCCTCGATCACTTCCACGCCCGGATACCCTTCGCATGACGCCACCGTCTCGACCTCGCCAATCAGCGCGTCGCGATCCGGGTGCATGGGAAAGGTGCAGTCGCAGAAGAACTTGAGCGCCCCTTCCTTCCGGAGCGACGGACGAAAGGCCTCGCCGTTGATCTCGACACCCCCTCCCGTCACCGCGCGGTAGAGCTTGCCCTCCACCGGGTCGAAGACGACGCCAACCATCGCCCGCCCGTCCCGCCCTACCAGCGCGATCGAGACCGAGTAGCCCGGGATCCCCCGCGTGAAGGGCAGCGTGCCGTCGAGGGGATCGATGCACCAGAAGTGGTCCTTCTCGAATCGCCGCCGGTCGTCCTCGCGCTCCTCGGTGAGCACCGCCAGGTCGTATCGCCCGAGCGTCGGCTCGAGGATGCGGAGAATCAGCTCCTCGCTGCGTTCATCCACCTCGGTGACCACCTGGGACGCCAGGCCAGTGCCGGCATCCTTCTCACGCACCACCACCTCGCGGTCGCGATAGCCGGCGATCAGCGCTCCGGCTTCGGTGGCGGCCCGGCACGCTTCGTCGGCCAGCGCACGCAGATCTTCGTCGGTCAGTTTCATGAATCTCGTTCCTTCTCCATCCCGGCGAGCACCTCCCGGGCAAGCCGTTCGCTGTAGTCGTGAATCTTCCAGTGCCCGGGACTCCACCCTTTCAGGAAACGGTGGAAGTCCGTCCACGCGACGGGAAACAGCACCCGCCACTCGGCCTCGAGGCGATCGGCATCGACATCGGTCCCCCGCGTTTCGAGCGCGTCGCGCAGCACGCCGAAGTAGAAATCGAGCAGCTCCGGGGTCCGAGCCTCGCACTCGGCGTCGCCGAAGCAACTGCCGATGAAGTAGGCCACATCCTTCATCCCACAGCCTCGCCCGACGTACTGGAAATCGACCGCCGCCACCGACGCGCCGTCCGTTGAAAAGCAGAAATTCGCCAGCTTCGCATCGCCATGCACCAGGGTTTGGAAAGATGCCGCCCGCAATCTTGCATCGATCGCATCCGCCGCCGTCCACAGTGCCGGATCCTCGTTCGCGAGCCGTGCCATTTCATCCGGCCGCGTCTCCAGGTGCCAGTAGGTCCCGCACTCCCACAGGCCCTCGCCGGCGTCCCCGAGAAAGGTCGCGTGCAAATTCGCCAGCCACCGCAGACAACTCCGCAACCGACGTCCGTGACCCGGACCCGACGCTCCGGAAAGCCCGCGACGTCGAGATCCTCGAGCAGGAAGAGCAGCTCGTCGCCCTTCCGATCCATCGCCAGGCAGCGCGGCACCCGGCAGGCCGGACCGCAGCGTCGGGCGTAGTCCCGATACCACTCCGATTCGATCCGGTAGGAGTTCAGCTTGCGCTGGTGCGACCGATCGGTGTTCCAACCCCGCGGATGCTCCGCATCCCCCGGCGGCGAGATGTGCTTCACGATCAGACTCGGCGCGCCACCGCCGTCCAGTTCATAGCGCAGGATCCGGCCGTAGCCGCTCCACAGCTCCTGCACCACGCCGGCCTCCCGGCACCGGGTCGCCCCCGTCGCCTCGGTGATCCGTTTCTCAAGCTCGAATGCCATGGGGCGCCGGAACCTCTCCGAAAAGCCCCGCAGCGTCCAGTGGCGAAAGCGATGGCCGCTCCCGGGGCGATCGAGCGAGGGCAAGGATCATGCGGAACGCCGGGAGTGGGGAAGCATGATGGACAGAATGAATGGAATCTTCCTTCCGGTTTCCGGCATCTCGCAGGACGATCCGCGCACCGTCGGACCGCCAGCATGGAAATCTCATCATGGTCATCCCTTGGATCCTCTCCATCGAGCAACCGATCTCTCCCTGGCTTGATCACCCTGTGGCCGCTCCCGGCCCGCCCGGGCAGAGCCCCCTCAATCCGTCTCGATCTCCAGCTCCTTGAGCAGCAGGAAATCCAACTCCTGCTCCGTGGGCGTCACGCACTCCGACATGCCGAACTTCACGATCTGCGCGCCCTGCTTCGTCGTCCCGATCGCCAGGTAGAGTTCCGGCACCTTCGGCAGCCCCTGGTAGCGGACCGCCACCACCTTGCCGAAGAAGCGACCGTCCCCGCCCTCGCTCGTCATCATCTCCATCGAGTCCGCCGTGAAGCCGTCGAACCGGGAACGAATGGCCTCGTGGATGTAGTGCTGGATCGCTTCCGTCGTCATGGTCCCGACCCTCCCCCGGTCCGCTCTTCGTGACGAGCGCCGATCTCCCTCCGATGCGCCCTTCGCCGGAGCCCCCCCTCGTGGCCCGGTCCGGCGGACGCCCGGATCTTCACTCGCCGACCCGCTCCTCGATCCGGAACAACGCGGCGTCGCTGGCCGCCAACGCATCGTCCCACTCGACGACCATCGGCCGGCCGGTTCCCGGCCGGGTCTCGATGACCGACCATTCCCCCGCTCCCGCCCGACGTTGAAGCCGATACGTCATCCCAAGCACCGATGAGACCGAGGCCCGCACCCGCTTCGGCTCCGGAAAGTCGAACTCCACGGACGGTGGTGGCGAGGCGAACGGCGCTCCCGTCGCCGCAAGACCGAGGATCAGCGGGGCCTCCCCGCCCGCGAACGAACCGAAGTCCCGATAGTGGATGCGCACCGCTTCCGCACCATTCGAGGCGAAGGCCGCTGTCGCATCGACCACCAGTCCGATCAGGTGCACCGGCTCGTCGTCGACGCCTGCCGTTCCATAGCTCCAGCTTCCCACGACCGGCTCCGCCGCGGAGAGGACCACGCCTCCCGAGACGGCGACGGGGTCCCTCCGCAGCGTCGACCCCGGCGGGTGAAACAGCGGCTCGAAAACCTGGGTCGATGCAAGAACCTCGAGACTCGACCCGCCTTCGGCGAAGACGCCGACAAAGCCCTGATCGGCCAAGGTGGGGACCTCCTCGGTCGGATCGACCCGGATCCCGACCGTCACGCTCCATTCGCCGCCCCACTCCGTGAACCAGAGCCCCGACAACTCGGGTTCACCGTCGCCATCGACATCCAGCGAGAAGGCCTCGCCGGCGGATGTCGGCACGTCGACCAAGTCGCCGCAGGCCAACCCCGCTGCCGCCGCCCAGAGGCATCCCATCCTTCCGCTCACACGGGGAGGTTGGCAGCCCGGGGCCGCCACGACAAGCGATCACCGGATCCGTGAGGCGACTCCGGCCGACATCCATTTCTCGTTTCGCTTGGCAAGAATCGCCTCCCTGTTCTAAGCCCCCGAGCGATGCTCTCCCAGGAACCCATGGAATGGCCGGATGAAGTCGAAGTGCTCGTCGATCGCCTCGAGAATGAATCGGCCGGGCGCGACCTGACCCGTGAGGAACGCGCGCTCATGGACGTCTACGAGACCGTCCCGGTGCTGGAGAGCGAGGACTGCCTGCACGAGTTCTGGCAAAGCGGCGTCGACCACCAGCGGGTGATCAATTCCTTCGATCTCGTCGGCGCCGGGGGCATCGTCGACCCCCTCAACGCCAGCCAGTGGTGCGCCACCCGCCCCGAGGACCGCAACGACTACAGCGAGACCGAGGCCGAATACCTCGCCACCATCGAGGAGGACCTCCCCGCCGGGATGGACGAGCTCGTCGATCTCGTCCTCGCCTTCATCGAGGAGGAGCTGGAATAGAGGGCATGGCGCTTTCTCAATCGTGTCTTCGAGGGGAGACGGCCGGATGACAGGGCGGTCGAAGGTCTGAAGCTCCAAGGTCAAACGTCCCTTTGCTCAAACGATCTCGCAACACCGCAGCGGGTGGATTGCTCGGACGTTCGACTTTGAGACCTTGGACCTTCCGACCGAAGCAGTCGTCGAAGAAGCGCCATTCGTTCTCGTGGAGTCTCCGTTGCGGCACCCCTTGTCCGGACCGGCTCACCCGGGAAGCGTTCCTCCTTCCACGGCCTCCGCCAGATCACAGAGGAAGTCGACCACCTCCTCGGCCTGACGCCGCGTCGCCTCGTCGGCGATCAGGCCCAGCTTCGCATAGGCGATGGTTCCATCCCCGATGTAGAGCGTCGCCTTCGACTTCCGCAGGTGCTCCGCCAACCGAACCCGCCGCTCCGCGGTCAGCACCGCCTCCAGGATCCGGGAATGATCCGCGCGGACATCCACGGCCTGATCAAAGGCCTCGTCACCGCTCATCCAGCGCGCCAGCCCACCGGCCCGCTGGCCGAAGCTGCGAAGCAGTCCCTTCGGCGTCATCTGCGCCCTCAGGGTCCGGTCCCTGAGTTCCAGCTTCACCAGGCTCTCGATCTGCCGTGATCCCTTCAGCCCCTTCCCCGGTGCCGAGAACGAGAGCTCGCGTCCGCGATAGCGACCATACAGCGACGGATCCGTGCGGATGAAGCCGCCCATCTTCGGCGGCGGCTGGTCGATCTCCAGACCGAACCGCCCGGCCAACCGGCGGTGCTGGTTCGCGATCCGCGCCGAAGAGACTTTGAGGATGACCCAGAAGATCCCGAGGCACAGGGCGAGCGGGACCAGCAGGCGAAGAATCTCGGCTCCCATGCCCCGAACCAACCGGCCCGCCCGCCCGAGGGCGAGTTCTTTCTCACCGTTCCCGAATGCCGCCCTTTCCCGCTGGCGGCGGCCCCGGGGGTCTGTTTCCCTTTGCCCATGTTCCTCGGGCTCGATTCCTCCACCCAATCGCTCTCCGCCCTCGTCATCGACCCGGCGTCCGGTTCGGTCGTCGCCGAAGAGTCGGTGAACTTCGGAGCCGACCTGCCGGCCTACGACAGCCCCAGCGGCTTCATCCCCGGCGGCACCAACGGTGAGGTCCACGCCGACCCGCGGATGTGGATCGAGGCGCTCGACCTCCTGTTCTCCCGCCTCGCGGAAAAGGCGGACCTCTCGACGATCGAGGCCGTCGCCTGCTCGGGCCAGCAGCACGGGTCGGTGTATCTCGACGCTTCCTTCGCCGACCGCCTCGCCACGCTCGATCCCGCCACGCCGCTCGTCGATCAGCTGGCCCCGGCCCTGACCCGGGACACCTCGCCGATCTGGATGGACACTTCCACGGGAGACGAATGCCGGAGAATCGCCGACGCCCTGGGCGGCGACGCGGAGGTCTGCCGTCGCAGCGGATCGGTCGCCACCGAGCGCTTCACCGGCCCGCAGATCCGGCGCTTCTTCAAGCACGATGGCGAGGCCTACGGCCGCACCGCCGTCATCCATCTCGTCTCGTCCTTCATCGGCTCCATCCTCGCGGGCAGGAACATCGCCATCGACCATGGCGACGGCGCCGGCATGAACCTGCTCGACTTGAAGTCGCTCGACTGGGACGACGCGCTTCTCGAGGCCACCGCGCCCGGCCTCCGGGCGAAACTCCCGGCCACCGGGGCGTCGGCCACCGTCGCCGGCGGGATCAGCGGCTACTTCCCTTCGAAATACGGCATCTCTGGTAGTTGCCAGGTGGTTCTCTCGACCGGCGACAACCCCTCGTCCCTGGTGGGCATGGGCGCCACCCGCCCCGGCACCTTCGTCATCTCTCTGGGCACCAGCGACACCTTCTTCGCGGCGATGTCCGAGCCGGTGACCGACCCGAACGGCTTCGGTCACGTCTTCGGCAATCCGGCGGGCGGCTTCATGTCGCTGATCTGCTTCCGCAACGGTTCGTTGGCGCGCGAGGCGCTGCGCGATGCCCTCGGACTCGGCTGGGACGACTTCGACCGCGGAGCGCTCGCGCAAACCCCCGCCGGCAACGAGGGCAGGGTCATGCTCCCCTTCTTCGGCCCCGAGATCACGCCGCGGCACGACTTCGAGGGCCCGGTGCGGAACTTCCCGGACGACGCCCCCGCGCCGGTTCAGGTCCGCGCGCTGCTCGAGGGCCAGTTCCTCAACATGAAGCTCCACTCCCAGTGGCTCGGCGAATCGCCCGAACTGATCCGGCTGACCGGCGGCGCCTCGCAGAACGACGGCATCGCCGGCCTGATCGCCGACATCTTCCAGGCGCCGGTCGAGCGTTTCGCCGTCGCCAACGGCGCCGCCCTCGGCGCGGCGATCCGGGCGGCGCACGCCTGCGGCCACGATCTCGAGCCGCTCACGACCGCCTTCTGCCAGCCGGCCCCCGACTCAAGGATCGATCCCGATGCCGGCCTTGCCTCCGTCTACGAGTCGGCACTGTCACGCTACAAAACCCTGCTCACGTCCACCACCGGCGCGCCCGTCGCTTGACCTGTCCCCTCTCCTCTCTTTCCCTGCCTCAAACGAATGCCATGAAACCCCTCCGCACCTTCTTCTGCCTCACCGCCCTGGCCATCGCCGCCGAAGGCGCCGTGACCCTTGCCCCCGACTCGCCCGCCCTCTCGGTCGACGATTCCAGCTCTCCCGCCTCCGAGGCCATCGGCCTGTACCGGCAGGGGCGCACCACGGCCGGGGTCGAGGCCGCCCGTCCCCTGGCCGAGGCCGGCGACCCGGATGCGTTGTTCCTGCTCGGATTCGCCTCGGAGTCCGGCAACGGCACGACCCGCTCGCGCGAGAACGCCCTCGAATTCTACCGCCGGGCCGCGGAGAAGGGTCACCTCGAGGCCAATGCCCGCCGCGCCCTGATCCTGCTCAACTCGGACAACGCCGACGATCGCGACGCCGCGCGCAAGGCGCTCGAGTCCGCGGTGGAGAAGGATCCTGCCAATGCCGGGCGCATGCTCGGTGAGGCGTGGCTGCGCGGCCTGCTGAGCGAGGAGCCCGACCCGGCCAAGGCGATCGAGTGGTGGACCACATCCTCCGACGCCGGGGACACCACCTCGCTGGTCCTTCTCGCCCGCCTCCACGACGGCCAGTTCGGTTTCCCCGACATCAAGGACGAGGAGAAGGCGATCGGCTTCTACCGCAAGGCCGCCGGCCTCGGCGAGGCGGCCGCCTTCCTTCCCCTCGGCTCGAGATTGCTCAACGGCTCGGAAGAAGTGCGCGACGAGAAGGAAGGACGCCGCTGGCTCGACAAGGCGATCGAGAACGAGCAGATCACCGCCTACCTGGCGCTCGGAGACTACGAGGAGAACATCGGCGAGGATCTTGCGGCGGCGGTGGATGCCTACACCAAGGGCGCCGATGCCGGACAACCCGAGTGCATGCTGCGGTTGGCGAGAATCCACTACGGCGGCGACCTCGGGGAGGCGGACAAGGAAAAGGGTCTCGAGTGGCTCAACAAGGCCGCCGAGGCCGGACATCCGCAGGCTCACTACGAACTCGCCGGCCTGCTTTCGCAGGAAGAGGAGCCCGATCGCCTGAAGGTCTACGGGCATCTCGTCGGTGCGGCGGATGGCGGCATCGCGGCGGCCCAGAACGAGCTCGGGCTGCTCTACCTCGCCGGAGGACTCGGCGCGTCCGATGCCCCGGCGGCGGCCTCGTGGTTCACCAAGGCGGCGAAAGCCGGCCACCCGGCCGCCCGTTTCAATCTCGCCACGCTCTTCGAGCGCGGGATCGGCGTCGATGCCAACATCAACAACGCCGGCGAACTCTACAGCCTCGCGATGGGACAGGGCCACGCCGAGGCCACCACCGCGCTGGCGAGGCTCTACGGCGCCGGGATCGGCACCGACCCGAATCCCGTGCGCGCCTGGGCCCTCGCCACCCTTGCCGTCGAGCGGGGAGACGAGAAGGCCAAGGATATCCTCGGGGAACTGTCCTCCTCGCTCACGCCCGAACTTCTGGGCGAAGCGAAGAAGGAACTGGAATCGCTGAAGAACGGTGGCAGCTCGACGGAAGCCGCCTCCGGGGACTCCGGCGAGGAGGCGCCGGTCGAGGAAGAGGCGGACGGGGGCGACGAATAGTCCCCCCGGCCTCCGCCGGCCTCAGCTCAGCTGCGTCTCGACCAGCAGCCGATAGGTGCCCTCGTGGGTCATCAGCTCGTCGTGCGTGCCCTGCTCGACCACCTGCCCATGGTTCACCACCAGGATGCGGTCGGCGTGGCGGACGGTCGAAAGCCGGTGCGCGATCACCAGGCTCGTCCGGCCTTCCATCAGGCGCTCCAGCGCTTCGTTGACCAGGCGTTCGCTTTCGGCATCGAGCGCCGAAGTCGCCTCGTCGAGCAGGAGGATCCGCGGGTCCGCGAGAATCGCCCGGGCGATGGCGATCCGCTGCCGCTGCCCCCCGGAGAGCTTCACGCCCCGCGGGCCGACCACGGTGTCGTAGCCTTCGGACAAGGCTTCGATGAACTCGTGGGCGTTGGCTTCCTTCGCGGCGCGCTCGATGTCCCCGGCGGAGGCATCCGGCCGCCCGTAGCCGATGTTCTCCCGGATCGTCCCGCCGAAAAGCAGCACCTCCTGGGGCACCACCGCGATCCTTCGACGCAGCGAGGCGAGATCGAGCGAGGCGGCATCACGGCCGTCGAAAAGCACCCGGCCCGACTCCGGTCGGTAGTAGCCGAGCACCATCGAGAAAATCGTCGATTTGCCCGCGCCCGACGGGCCGACCAGCGCGATTCTCGAACCCGTGGCGATCTCGAAGTCCACCCCATCGAGCACCTTGCGCTCGGGACGTGAGGGATAGCGGAAGCTCACACCGGAAAAGGCGAGCCCGCCGCCCAATGACTCCACTATTTCTCCCCCCTCGGTCTCGGAACGCTCGCCCATGATCTCGCGCAGGCGCTCGGTCGCGCCGGTCATCGCCTGCACCTGGGAGACGATTTCGGGCATCGACCCGAGCGAGGCGCCGACGAAAACGCTGAAAAGGACGAAGCCGCTGAACTGCTCGTGCGTCAGGTCGCCGGCAACCATCATCCGGACCCCCAGCCAGGTGACGCCGGCAATGGTGCCGAACATCACGAAGATCACGAAGGCGAGGAAGCTGGCCCGGGCGAACGCGCCCCGGAGGGTGACATGATAGAAGCGGCCCAGCGCGTCGCTGTAGCGTTCGCCTTCGAAGTTCTCGTTGGTGAAGGCCTTGACCTCGGTGATCGACTGGACGCTTTCCTCGATCACCGTACCGGCCTCCGCGAGGGCGTCCTGGGCGTCCTTCGAGTAGCCCCTCACCCGGCGTCCGGCGATCGCCACCGCCAGCACCACGAAGGGCACGCTGCCGAGCATCGCCAGCGACAGCTTCCACGACATGACGAAGACCAGCATCAGGGAGCCGGTCAGCACCACCACCTGGCGGGCGGCCTGCGGGAGCGTGGTCATGAGCGTTTCGCGCACCGTGGCGAGATCCGCCGCCACGCGGGTGCTCAGCGCCCCCGAGCGATGCTCCTGGAAAAACGGAAGCGGCAGTCGCAGCAGGCGGGCGAAGAGATCCTTGCGAAGATCGTTCAGCGCCGCCTCGCCCGAGCGGATGAACCCCTGGACCCGGAAGAATCCGATGAGTGCCTGCAGTGCCAGCGCCCCGAGCAACCACAGGATGGTGCGATTCGCCGACTGCAGGATCTCCTCCCTCGGAACGCCCTCGCGCAGATCGTCGACGGTCCCGCCGAAGAGTTCCTTCATGAACCAGGGGAAGGCGAGGGCCAGGCCGGCCGAGGCGAAGAGGGCCAGCAGCGACGGGATGAACACCCGGCGGTGCGGGCGCAGGTAGGACAGCACCCAGCGCAGGCCTTCCGTGGAAAAACGTGAGCCCTTCGCCTTGTCGCTTCCCGTTTCCGTGTCGCTCGCCATCCGCGCGATGGGAGACCATCACCCGCCCGCCCGCAAGAAGTTCCAAAAGAGAAGTGCCGGGACCGGGGGACGGCGCTTCCTCCGGACTTCTGCGAAGGAAATGCGGCGCATCTCGGTCACCGGCAGCGATCCCGGGGCGGGACGGATTCGCCCCGACGATGACAAGGGCGCCACCGCTACTCCAGCGGGATGGTGAAGATCCCGGTTTCGCCGCCCTGGCGGTAGCTGGAAATGAACACCCGGGGCACGCCCTCGCCGTCGAGAAGAACCGCCGGACGCTCCATTCGATCCGCCTTGAACACGCTCCCGTCGGCCGCCTTGAAGCCCTTCGGAGAAAACTCGTAGTGCGCGGCCTTCCCCCAGCCCAGGCCGTCCTCGGAGGTGATCATGCCGAAGTGGGTGTGGGCGTGGAAAATCGCGTAGTAGCGCTCGCGGGTGGCATCGTACCACACCGAGGCATCCTCGGTGTCGAAGTCACGGATCGCCAGCTTCGGCTGGATCGTCCACGGGCCCTTCGGATCTTCCGCCAACGCGATGCCCTGCACGCGCGGCGAGCGACCGACCTTCTTCCGGTCACCCTTGATCATCATCAGGAAGCCGCCGCCGGGGCGTTCGACCACCGCCGGGTTGACGGTGATCTTGAAAACCGGCTCGGCGGGCTCGATGCAGGGCTGATCGAAACGCTTCCACGGACCATCGAGCGTGTCGGCCACCGCCACTCCGCAGCGCTGGTTGTTTCGCAGCGGCATCCAGTTCGGATGTCCGTAGCCACCCTTCGCCGTCGCCACGAGCTCCTCCCCGGTCAGATCGAGATGGGTGCCGATGTAGTAGAGGTAGTAGTGATCCCCGAACTTCTTCACCTTCGGGTTGTGGGCGGTGATGGCATCCCAGTGCCCCTCTCCCCTTCCCCGGAGCACCGTCTTTTCATAGGTCCAGGGGCCTGCCGGCGAGTCCGACACCGCCATCGCGATCTCCGAGTGGGTCAGCCAGCTCGTGAACCCGATCGACTTCGGAAAGCGGGAGTAGAACAGCCGGTAGCGGCCGTCCTCATCGCGGATGACCGAGCCCCCCCAGTTGAACCACTCCTCCGAGACGAAGCGGTTCTCCGGCTCGAAGGGCCGAAGCTCCGCCCGGTAGGTATCGGTGGATCCCCCGGCCTGAAGGACCAGGGCGGAGAGAGTGAGCAGGCATCGCATTTTCATGATTTGAAGGGGTGGGAGATCAATCGACGAGCACGCCGAACTCCGCGGCACCGGCGTAGGGTTTGCCCTGCGCACCGGCGGTGGAAATCAGCCGGATGTGGCGGGCCTCGTGCGGCTCGGAAAAGCGGAAGTTCCGCTGCGAGGGGTCGTTGAGCAGATTGCCGAACTCGAAATCCCCGACCTTCGTCCACCCGGTGCCATCCACGCTCACCTCGATCCGGCCGCGCTCGATCATGCTGTCGGGCACCCGCCGGTCCTGACGCGGGAGGTAGGTGATTCCGGTCAGCTTGAACGATCGCCCGAGGTCCACTTCCAGCCCGTGCGGATGGTCCGGTGCCGGCGCCGACCACCGGCTGTGCCAGAACGTGGCGGGGTCGCCATCGATGGCCATCGCGGCGCCGAACTTCGCGCTCTCCTCACTGGTTGCGGTGACCTTCCATCCCTTCTTGGCGGGGCCGAACCGGAAGCCCGCCACCGGGCCTTCGGCCTCGGCGGAGAAAGCCCGCGCCTTCACCAACCCGCCGTCCGCCAGGGGAATCGGCGATCCGTAGGCCGGCGACCGCCGGTCCGGGTCGGAGCCGTCGAGAGTGTAGCGGATCTCGAGACCGGTCGTCCTGAAGCCTCCGCCCTTGCCACGGAACGAAGGCTCATCGAGCGAAAGGGACACGGTCCCGTCGGCATCGGCCGATGCCTTCACCGGCAAGGGCGGCTGGCGGTAGAAATGCGCCGAGACCTCGGCGATGCCCGGCTCGGCACGACTCTCCAGCACGCGCAGACGCAGCTTGTCGGTCGTCACCGCCGGGAATCGAAGGATGCGCTTGTGACCGACGTTGGTCGCCGCCGCGACCTCCCGCCACTCCCCGTCGATCCACGCATCCAGTGCGTGACGTTCGATGCGCTCTCCGTGCCGGGTGATCGATTCCCGGACGACGAAACGGTTCACCAGCGTGGCCTCCGGCAGCTCCACCACCACTTCGCCGGTCCGTCCGGAAAGCATCCGGCCGGTCCCCGCATCCCCGTCCTCAAGCTCGGGGGCCACGCCGCCCTTCGAAAGGCTGCTGCCGTAGGTTTCACGAATCCGGCGACCGACCTCGATCAGGCACTTGCGATCCTCTTCGGAAAACCGCCCGTCCCGGTTCGGAGGCACGTTGAGCATGAACACCGAGTTCCCTCCGGTGGCCCGTTCGTAGATGTCGAACACGTCGTCGGGCGTGCGCACCTGCTGCTCGTCATCATTGCGCCAGAACCAGCCGTTCCGGATCGAGGTATTGGTCTCGGCCGGCCGGTAGTAGAGATACTTCGCATCCATCAATTTGGCGCGGGAACCGATGTCCTGCGGCGTGTTGTCATTCCACTCGGACTCGTCCGGATGCACCGGCAGCGGCACCACGTTCCATTCGGATTCCCGGGTGCCCCCGGCCTCGTTGCCGCACCAACGGACATCCGGACCCTTGCCGAAGATGACCGCCTCGGGCGCCAAAGTACGAATCAGCTCGTACCAGGCCCCGTAGGTGTAGGTCTGCCCGCCCTTGCGCTTCGGATGCGCGCCGTCGAACCAGACCTCGCACACCGGACCATACTCGGTGAGCATCTCGTAGAGCTGGTTGAGCATGTAGCGGTTGTAGTCGTCGCACTCGAATTCGAAGACCGGAGCCCCGTCCGGCCGGTCGCCCCGGACCCTGGTCGGATCGCTCTTGAACGATGCGGGATCGGTCGGGATCACGGAGGCCCGATAACGGCTGCCGTTGCCGTAGAGGCCGACCTTCGACTCGATCTGATAGAGATCCGCGGGCGAGAGATAGACGCCGAATCCCAACCCGTGCTTCCGGCACGACTCGGAGAGCATCCGCGCGATGTCGCCCTGTCCGTTCCGGTAGGGCGAGTTCCGGATCGTCTGGTGGTCCTCGTAGCGGGACGGCCACAGGACGTAGCCATCGTGGTGCTTGAAGGTCATGACCACGACCTCGATTCCCGCGGCCTTCATCGTTTCGCACCATTGATCGGTGTCCACCTCCTCCGGCGCGAAGGTCGCGGGATCCTCCATTCCGTTGCCCCATTCCTTGCCCGTGAAGGTGTTCGGCCCGAAGTGGATGAAGCCGATGAACTCGCGATCGAGATACGCCGCCTGACGCGCGGTCGGCACCACATGCGCGGCCTTCTCGAGGATCGTCTCGGGAGAGTCGGAAGGCTCGATCTTGTGCAGGTTCGAGAGCTCGACCCCGGCCAGGCTCGAACCCAGAAGGACCCCGATCGAGGCCAGCAGAATCACTTTCATCATCACGACGAGAGCTTTACGCCCACATCGCGAGAAATCCTACGAAAATCCCCCGGATTCAGCGACGCCTCCGCCCCACCAGGATGCCGCCGAGCAGGAGGAGCCAGGTGACACCCGGTTCGGGCACCAGCACGACGCCGATCTCGTCGTTGAGGTCCGAGGCGAAGCTCGCCACATCGGTGTAGAACGAGCCCTGTTCGTCGGACGGGTCGGTGAAGGCCGACGTCCCGATCGTGCTGACCGACCAGGCGACCCCTCCGAGCAACCACTCGCCCCCGTCTTCAAAGAAGGCCCCGCTCCCCGAGTCATAGAGCGTCAGCGAGCCCTCGTTCGAACTGGTCCACTCGCTCGTCCCCGGCATGTCGAAATCGCTGAACCAGTAGACGTTGTCCTGGATCGCATCCATGTCGGAGGGGTTCTCGTACACCTGGGGGGCGGTATCGACATGATTGGTGCCCCAACGGAGGAAGCGTCCACCGTCCCCCCACGTGTATCCCATGCCGTTGCCCTCGGCCACGGTGATCGAATCGTTGTCCATCGGCCCGGTGGCCGCCGCTTCCTCGCGCTGGAGTCCCCAGCCGATCATCACCACCTCGGTGGAGATCGTCGGGGCGGTGGATGCCAGCGGCACCGCCGCCAGCGACGGCACCAGGTCCGTCGTCTCGTGGTGGTAGCGGATCAGCTTCAGGTCCGACTGGCTGATGCCGATCTGCGCCCCCTGCTGGATGTAGGTCTGGCCCTGGATGGTGAGCGAACTTCCCGCCGTCGTCGCCGTGACGTGCTTGGCGCTCAACACCCAGATGTCGTTCGTGCCCGAATCGTAGCCGAGATAGATCCCGCTGGAGTCGGAATACCGGATGACATTGTCGTAGAAGGGAAACGCCTGCCCCAAGGCCGCATCGAGCTGGGCGCCCGTCGTGTTGTTGGCGTTGCCCGGGCCGCCGTTGGCACCCGCCACGATGATTGCGGACGCCGGAGAGGCCAGCAGGGCGACGGCAAGGACGATTCTCATGACCCGGAACCCTAGCGGCACGACTCGTCCCGGCAAGCTTCCGCTGCCTGGCAGCGCGCCCACGCATCGGCCTCGATGACCACCTCAAGCGAGGAGGCCCCGGCAAGCACGTGTCGATCCATGACCCGCTCGACGACCCTCCAGATCCCGGGGAAGGAGATCTGTCGGTCGACAAAGGCATCGACCGCCACCTCGTTGGCCGCATTGAAGACCGCTGGAAGCGTGCCACCCTCGAGGCCGGCCCGGCGGGCGAGTCCCGGCGCCGGGAAGTCGTCGTGGCGGGGGGGCTCGAAGTCGAGCTTGGCGAGCTCGGTGAAATCGAGGGGTTCCAGCCCCCCGCGCACCCGCTCCGGCCAGGTCAGGGCATACTGGATGGGGAAGCACATGTCCGTCCGGCTGAGCTGGGCCAGCACCGATCCGTCGATGAACTCGACCATGGAGTGGATGATGCTCTGAGGGTGGACGACCACATCGATGCGGTCCATGCCGATCCCGAACAACCAGCGCGCCTCGATCATCTCGAGACCCTTGTTGAACAGGGTCGCCGAATCGATGGTGATCTTGCGCCCCATGTCCCAGGTCGGGTGATTCAGCGCCTGCTCGACGCTCACTCCCTCCAGCTCGTCGCCGGGCGTCCGGCGAAACGGGCCGCCGGAGGCCGTGAGAATCAGGCGGGACACCTCGGCGTCTCCGCCGCGGTGACCGTCGAGGCATTGGAAGATCGCGTTGTGCTCGCTGTCGACCGGCAGCAGCCGGACCCCGTGCCGCTCGGCCGCCGCGGTCACCACCTCCCCCGCCATCACCAGGATTTCCTTCGAGGCCACCGCCAGGTCCTTGCCGGACTCGATCGCGGCGAGCGCCGGATGCAGTCCGGCGGTGCCGACGATGGCGACCAGCACGACATCCGCCTCGGCCAGCGTCGCGAGCTCCACCAGGCCCTCGTCGCCGACGTGGACCTCGATCCCCTCCGGCAGCCGCTGCCGGAGCTCCGCCTCCTTCGAAGGATCGGCCACCGCCACATGGCGCACACCGGTTTCCCGGGCCTGGGCCGCGAGCCGCTCGACGTTGCCGTTCGCCGACAGGCCGACGAGCTCGATGCGTTCGGGCAACTGCCTCGCCACCTCGAGCGTCGAGCACCCGATCGATCCGGTGGCCCCGAGCAGCACCACCCGCTTCCGCTTCAGCCCGTCGTCGCCCATGTCACGTAGAAGAAGAGAAGCGGCAGGGTGAAGCAAAGCGAGTCGATCAGGTCGAGTGCGCCGCCGATGCCGGGCAGCACCTGCCCGGAATCCTTCACCGCGAGGCTCCGCTTGAGGATGCTTTCGGCGAGGTCGCCGACGACGGCGACGAGCGAGAGCGCGATGCTCATGCCGATCACCACCGGCCACCCCCCGAGCAGGTGGAGCCCGGATGAGAAGTTCGGCATGTCCTCGCGAAAGAGCGTGTAGAGGCCGCAGCCGGCGAGCAGTGCGAACACGATCGCGCCGCCGAACCCCTGCCAGGTTTTCCCCGGACTCACGTGCGGGATCATCTTGTGGCGTCCGATCGCCGAGCCGACGATGTAGGCGCCCATGTCGGTGAACTTGGTCACCGCGATGCCCCACAGCAACACCATCGCCCCCGGAACTTCGCCCGGACCCGGAACGGCGAACACGAGCCGCGCGGCGAAGTTGAAGAGGAAAGCGATGTAGATGAAGCCAAAGAAGTTCATCGCCACGCCGGTCATCGACGCCAGCCCCTCGATCGGCCGGCGAAGCTGGAGCGCGAACGCCCCGGCGACCGCGGCGAAGACCGCCAGTCCGTCGAACCAGACCGGCACCCCGTCGCCGAGCAAAAAGACGTAGAGCCCGACGGAGTAAGCGAGAGCGAGCAGGATCCCGTATCCGGGGAACCCTTTCACGCCCCCGTCCCGCAGCATGCGGAAGAACTCGATCGTCGCCAGCATGACCAGCAGACCGATCAGTGCGACGTAGGCCCAGCCCAGGCGGCTGACGAATCCGGCCGTCACCACCCCCCACAGCCCGAGCGTGCTGGCGGTGCGTTTGGCGAAGGTCAGCGCCTTCGAGTCTTTGCCGGATTTCTGGCTCATCGGGGATGCGTGCGGGCATCCAACCGGGCCGTGCCCCGACTGGCAAACCATTCCGCCCCGCAACCTTCGGCGCACCCCGGGGTTTCCTGCATCAGAACCGGCAAATCACCGATTCAATCCACAACCAAACAACCAACGACATGAAGACCAGGATCGTACCCACCGCCCTCGTTCTCGCCCTCGCGGGAACCCTGACCGCCGCCGCGCAGGACGGCGACAGGCCTCAACGCGAGCGCCGCGGCGCACCGCCCGAGGTGATCGAGAAGTTCGACAAGGACGGCGACGGCCAACTCAACGAGGAAGAACGCAAGGCCGCCATGGAAGAGCGCCGCGCCCGCATGGAAGAACGCCGCAAGAAGATGCTCGCCGAATTCGACAAGGACGGTGACGGCAAACTCAACGAGGAGGAACGCAAGGCCGCCCGCGAGGCGATGGAAGCCAAGCGCGAGGAACTCCTCGAGAAGTACGACGCCGACAAGGACGGCCGCCTGAGCCCGGAAGAGCGCAAGGCGGCGATCGACGCCGGCGAGGACATTCCGCGACGCCCGATGCGTCCGGGTGCCCGCGGGCAGCGCGGTGAAGGTCGGCCCGGCCCGGGTGGACCCGGCCGTGGCCAGGGAGGTCCCGGTCCGCAAGGCCGCCCCGGTCCCGGAGGCCCCGGCGCACCGGACGCCTGATCCGATCGCACTCCACCCATGAATTCCACGGCCCGGGGCTTCGGCTCCGGGCCGTTTTTCATGGCCCCAGGTCCTGTTCGATCGACTTCAGCTCGAGATAGAGCCGGTCCCATTGCTCCTGGCGCGGGGCCAGGGTCGCCTGACGCTCCGCAAGCTGCCGGCGGACCCCGATGAGCCCGTTGGCGTAGCCGTCGAACAAGCTCCGCACCGCTTCCCCGTAGTCCCCCCGCATCGCGGTTTCGAAACGTCCCACGGCGTCCCTCAGGCGCGACCGGGTTTGCCCCACGATCCTCATGCGGGTGACCCACGCCACGAGGAGAAAAACGATCCCCATCCCGATGGCTCCCATCGCGAGACCCAGACCCCAGCGGTCGAGCCCGAGCGCCCCGCACGTCCCGGCCGCCGTGAGCAGCAGCAGGATCAGCACCGCGACGAACTTCAGGCGACGGTTCCGGGAGCGCAGCGGCGCGTCCAGCGATGCCCGCACCCGCAGCTGACCGAGCACCTCGGTCACCGCCTTGCTGACGTTCTCCACAAAGCCGGCCTTCGCCGTCTCGCGGTCTTCGTCGAGAATGTCCGCCAGACCCGGATCGAGGCCCATCCGCTCGACCACCCGTGGTCTCACCTCGCCCCAGTGCCCCCCGCATTCGGAAAGCAGGCGCTCGACATCCGCCGCGGCGAAATCGCGGATCGCCTCACCCAGGCCGTCGGCCAGGCAGCCCTCCGCCCGCGCCGCGGCCGAGTCGCCGAAAAACAAGCGCCACACCGTGGGACCGACCCCGAGCAGCGAACCCAAGCGGCGGCCGAGACGGGCCACCTCGTTCTCGTAGCGCCCCCGCGCCCCGGCCAGGGTCTTCGGGGAGTTCTCCAGCACGAGGTCCCGGAGCTGCCGCGCCTCCCGCTCGAGCCCGGCGAGGAACCACCCGTCGTCATCCATACCGCGACGCTGGCGATCGAAGGCGGTCTCGATGTCCCTCAGGCGGCCCGACGCCTCCTGCGCGGTCCGGTCGATCAGATACCTTCGCTCCGCCGACTCGCACACGGTGGCCGTGAGAAACTCCTCGAAGGAACCGAAGCGACTCGCCGACCACGACTTCCGCGAGTTCCGGGGGTCTAGCTTCGCCTCCAACGCCAGCCCCGCCGCCACCGCGACGATGGGCAGCTCGCGGCCGACCTTCTTCAGGCAGAGGTCGCGCATGTGGCCGTCGATGACCTTCAGGTCCTCCGGCGACTTCCGGTCGGCCTGCTGCACCACCAGCACCGTCCTATCCAGTCCCCGGTCGGAGATCGACGACACCAGGTCCCAGGTCGCCGCCGTCCAGGTGTTGCCTGAGGGAAACACCACCAGCAGCACATCGGCTTCCTCGAACCGAGGCAGGGCGTCGAAGACCGAATCGCGCCAGCCCGAGTTCGTCCCGGGGGTGTCGATCAGCTCGAAACGGCGGAGGAACGGCAGCGGCCGGCCGACCTTCATCCAGCCGTCCGCACTCTCCTCCTCCGAGTCCTTCGGCGCGTGGTGGTAGCAGATCGTCCGCTGCGTCGTCGGCAACGGCGCGGCCTCGCACAGTTCGGAGCCGACCAGCGCGTTGAGCAGGGTCGACTTGCCGGCGTTCACCTCCCCGAGCACGACCACCCGGATCGGCCGCGCCAGGCGGTCGCGGGCACTCTCGCCGTCGACATGGGGCTCCACCCCACTCGTGGCCGCCAGCTCCTCGATTCGGGCGAAGCAACCGATCAGCCGGTCCCGCGCACCGAAATATCGCTCACCGACCATTCCCGCCGCACCCGGTCTCGGAACATCAGGGAGCCTCGGTCGTCACCGATGCCTGCGCCGGGCCCTCGGCCTTCGGCTTCATGGCCAGCAGTTGCGAGACGGTGATGAACTTGTAGCCCTTGCGCAGCAACCCGTCCAGGGTCGCGGGCATCGCATCGACCGTCGGGGCGTGCAGGTCGTGGGCGAGGATGATGGCACCGGGCGTGGCGCCGGAGAGAATCCGCGAGGTCACCACCGACGGCCCCGGACGTTGCCAGTCGCGCGGATCGACCGACCACATGATGGTCGGATAGTTGTACTCGGAGTGGATCCATGCCCGCTGCTTCTGCAGCAAGGCGCCGTACGGAGGACGAAGGGTGCGGGGCTGCACGCCGGTCGCCTTGGCGATCGAGGCCCGGCACTTGTTCAACTCGGTCCGCACCGAGTCATTGCTCATCTTGGTGAGATTGCCGTGCGTGTAGGTGTGGTTGCCGATCTCATGACCCTCCGCGACGATGCGCCGGGTGATCTCGGGGTACATGTCGACGTTCCGACCGATCACGTAGAAAGTCGCCTTGATGTTGCGCTCGCGCAGCATGTCGAGCAGCCGCGGCGTGTTCTTCGGATGCGGGCCGTCGTCGAAGGTCATGGCCACGAAGGGCTGGCCGACGGACACGCGCGAGAAGGTCACCCCGGCGTCCTTGCCGAAACTCGACGGGAGGCTCATGTCCGGGTTGCGCGGCACCGGTCCCTTGCGGTTCGGGGCGCGATAGGCCTGGTTGGCCTCGCTCTTGACCGGCTTCACCTCGTCGGCCGTCACCTCCGGATCGGTGCTCTTGCAGCTGCCGAGGGACATTCCGAGGAAGGTGAGGCAGGCAATGTGGAGGGCGGCTTTCATGAGAAGGTTCGACAGCGGGCGATTCATTTCTTGGACGCCGAGTATGCCCCGTCCGCCGAAAATGTCACGTCCGCATTTTTTGCTTTTTCGTCACCCGAATCGCTCAAGCAACGGCCACAGGCTGCGCGTCGTGTTTTCCGGCCACATCCGCCGTTCGGTCATGATCGCCCCGTCGAGCGACCGGTGCTCGGGCCACACGGGATCCTCGGGAATCTCCGCCACCGCCCGGGCCAGCACTTTCCTGGCGAGGGCGACGTTGGCGGTCAGGTGCCCCATCACCGCCTCGGCGCTCACCGCCGCCTCGTCGGTCTTCCAGCAGTCGTAGTCGGTGATCATCGCCATCGTCGCAGCGGCAATCTCGGCTTCGCGGGCGAGCTTGATCTCCGGCAGGTTCGTCATCCCGATCACGTCGAACCCGAGCTGCCGGTTCGCCTCGCTCTCCGCCCGGGTCGAGAAGGCCGGGCCGTCCATGTTCACGTAGGTGCCGCGGTCGTGGACCGTCCCGCCCTCGGCCTCGACCGCCGCCCGCAGGATCACCCGCAGGGCCGCGCTGACCGGCTCGCCGAAGGACACGTGGCCCGCGATGCCGCGGCCGAAGAAGGTGTGTTCCTCCCGCCGGCTGGTGCGGTCGAAGAACTGGTCCGGGAGCAGCACGTCGCGCGGCGCGTATTCTTCACGCAGGCTTCCCACGGCGGTCACGCAGATGAGGAACCTCACATCGAGGCTTCGCAAGGCCCACAGATTCGCGCGATGGTTGATCTCATGAGGCAGCAAACGGTGTCCCCGACCGTGTCGCGGCAGGAACCACACCTGCCGCCCCGCGAGTTCGCCACCGACCACCACGTCGGACGGATCGCCGAACGGCGTCTCCACCCGTCTCTCCTCCGCCTTCTCGAAGCCTTCGATTTCGTAAAGCCCACTTCCACCGATGATGCCGATCGCTGCTGACATGGCCGTAGCCCTAACCAAGCCCGTCCACGCCGTCGAGCGTCCAAAGGACCGCACGGCTCCCACCGCACCTCCACTGACCTCGCTCCTGCTTGCGCTGGTCTCGATGCTTCTCGTTCCGTCCTGCCGCGGCCAGGATCGCGCCGACATGGAGAAGGCCGTCGACAGCTCGCTTCCCGGTCCCGAACGCGCCGCCGCGGCGGCCGCCCGGGTCGAGCCGCTGCTGCAGCCCGACCTCGCCCGGCACAAGCTCCGCCACGGCGATCCCGTGTATCTCCGCGCCTTCAAGGAAGAGAAGAAGCTGGAGCTCTGGATGAAACCGCGCGACTCGCGGAACTTCGTCCTTTTCCGCACCTATCCGATCGCCGCCACCTCGGGACGCCCGGGGCCGAAGCTCGCCGAGGGCGACCGCCAGGTTCCCGAGGGCTTCTACCACTTCGCCCGGCGCGGACTGAAGCCCGACTCCCGCTACCATCTCGCGATCAACATCGGCTACCCGAACGCCTACGACCGCCACCACGGGCGCACCGGCTCCTTCATCATGATCCACGGCAGCCGGGTTTCGATCGGCTGCCTCGCCATGACCGATCCGAAGATCGAGGAAATCTACACCCTCTGCGACGCCGCCCTGGAAGAAGGGCAGCGCTTCATCCGGGTCCACCTGTTTCCCTTCCGAATGACCGATGCGCGCATGAGGGCCGCGTCCAACCACCGGTGGATCGACTTCTGGCGCAATCTCAAGGAGGGCTACGACGCCTTCGAAGAAGGACAGCAACCTCCCGAAATCCACGTTCGCGGCGGGCGCTACGCCGTCGATTCCTGAGGCGAACCGGCGCTCACCGATCGACGCCGATCGCCGGGCTCTCGCCTGCGAAGACCGCCTCCACCGAGGGACGCAGCAGGACGATGAAGCCGAACACCCCGAGGGCGGTGCCCAGCGGAAAGGCCATCGTATTCACGCCGGAGAGAATCAGGATGAACAGGCGGTTCCGGCGCGCCGACAGCCAGCGGGCCGCGAAGAAATTCAAGGTCGCCACCACCAGGAAGGCCAGCGACATCGCCACGCCGACCGCGAAGAAGAACCAGCCGAACATCTTCTGCTCCGCCGCCCCCGAACTTCCCGACGGGGTCGGGGCGGAGGCGGCAGTGGACGACGGAGTCGAGGGAGCCGTCACGGGGGGCGCGGGCGTGGCGGCGGGGGCCGCGGGCGTGGTGGCGGGGGCCGCACTGGAGGCGGGACTGCCGGAGGCCGCGGGAGCGGAGGTGACCACCACGGGCGGGGAACTCGACGGGGTGGACGGAAGGGAAACCATGATCAGCCCCATCGCCACGTAGATCAGCGGCCACAGCGTTGCCACCGCGACGAGCCCGGCGTAGACGTAGTGGAAGATCGAGAGCAGCTTGATGTGCTCCGCATCCCGCTGCGCCTGGTACTCCGGGCCACCCATGGGCGGTTGCGGAGCCGGCGGTTGCGCGGGAGCGGGCGGGACGGGTGGATTCACAGCCGCACCCAAACAGGAAACCCCCTCCCCCTCCAGCCTTGTCTCGGCACCGAATCGCGGATAACCCTCGCCCCGCAAGCGCCCGTAGCTCAGTTGGATAGAGCACCCGCCTTCTAAGCGGATGGTCGCTGGTTCGAATCCAGCCGGGCGTGCGTTCACGCAGTGAACAAACGGCCGTCCACCACCTCGCCTGCGGCGGCAGGCGCACTCCGGGATGGCGTGATCCCGCGACCGCGGGAGAGGACCATCCAGCCGGGCGTGCTTCGTTCTCCCTCGAAAAGGAGATCTCCCGGCACCAACCGGGCGGACCGAGCCCTCTCCGCCCCACCCCGCACTCAAGCTTTGAGACCGCGGCGTTCTGGACTACGGTCGTCCGTCCTTCCTTGCGGCACTGCCGAAACCCATCCCCGAACGCCGACGCCCCATGATGACACGCCCGCTCTCCATTCTGCCCATCGCCACTCTCATCGCCACCGCCGTCGCCGAACCGCCGGCCACCTCCGTTCCACTGGACGACGGTTGGGCCCGAAACTCGGTCAATGCGGTCGTGTTCCGCACCAGCGTGATGTCCCACGGCGACACCCAGTATGCCTCCTACTACGATGCCGAAGGCCACATGATGCTGGCAAAACGGCAGCACGGCTCCCGCGACTGGGAAATACGACGCACCCAGTACCGGGGAAACGTCCGGGATGCCCACAACTCGATCTCGATCGGCGTCGACGGCAAGGGCGTGCTGCATGTCGCCTGGGACCACCACGACCACCCGCTGCGATACGCGAAAGGCGTGAAACCGGGGAGCCTCGAACTCACCGACAAGCTGCCCATGACCGGCAAGCATGAGTCGAAGGTCACCTATCCGCAGTTCTACCGCCTGCCCGACGGCGACCTGCTGTTCCTCTATCGCGACGGCGCCTCCGGGCGAGGCGACGCGATGCTCAACCGCTACGATGTCGGGAATGAGCGATGGGAACCCGTGCAGCACCCGCTCGTTTCGGGCGAAGGCCGGCGCAATCCCTACCTCAACACCCTCGCGATCGACGACCTCGGGGGCATCCACCTCTCATGGGTGTGGCGGGAGTCCCCCGACGTCGCCTCCAACCACGACCTCTGCTTCGCCTACTCCCGCGACGGCGGCAAAACCTGGGTGAACACGCGCAACGAAGCCTACGAGCTTCCCATCGTCGAGAAGACGGCCGAGGTCGCCTGGGAGATTCCGCAGGGTCGGGAGTTGATCAACCAGACCTCGATGGCCGCCGGCCCGGACAACCGCCCGGTGATCGCCACCTACTGGCGGGACGACGGGTCGCGGGTGCCGCAGTTCCGGGTCGTCTGGTTCGATGGGACGCGCTGGAAATCGAGCCAGGTCGGCCAGCGGAAGGAGGCCTTCAGCCTGAGCGGCGGCGGCACCAAGCGCATCCCCATTTCACGCCCGCAGGTGGCCGTCGGCGACGATGGCGCCGTCCACGTCGTCTTCCGCGACGAGGAACGGGGGGCGGTGGTCACGGCGGCGACCTCATCCGACCCGCAGCGCTACCGATGGAAGCTCGTGGATCTCACCGAGGATTCGGTCGGCGCCTGGGAGCCCACCTTCGACGCCGTCCGCTGGGCCGCCGACGGCCAGCTCGACCTCTTCGTCCAGCGCGTCGGTCAGGGCGACGGCGAAGGCATCGAGGCGATCCCGCCCCAACCGGTGAAGGTCCTCGAGTGGAAGCCGGACTGAGCCGGGTCTCGTGCCGGCGCCCGGCAGGAATCTGCGCACTGGCGTTCGGCGTTCGATTCTGACCTCATGGCCTCCAGCGGAGGGCAGGTGGCAAGGAGCCGTCGCCCCCCGAACCTCCCCACTTCCCGCATGCGTTTTCCCCACGGTCATCTCGCCTACTGCACCAACATTCATCCGGCCGAATCGTGGGAGGAGACCCGGACCGTCCTCGAGCGGCACACCCTCGGCGTCCGGGACCGGGTCGTCGGTGCCTCCACACCTTTCGCCATCGGGCTCCGGCTTTCGGCCCGAGCCACCCGGGAACTGCTGCAGGGCGACCACCTCCGACGCTTCCGGGAATGGCTCGACGAGACCCACACCTACGTTTTCACCATCAACGGCTTCCCTTACGGCGACTTCCACGGGACCCGGGTGAAGGAGAAGGTCTACCTGCCCGACTGGACCTCGCCCGACCGGGTGAACTACACCAAGAACCTCTTCACCATCATCTCCGAGCTGGCGCCGGAAAAGGTCGAGGGCTCGGTCTCGACCCTGCCGGGATCGTTCAAGGCCTTCGGCGCCGATGAGTCCATCATCCGCGCCCACCTGCTCGAGACCGCCCGCTACATCGACGCCCTCGCCGAGGTGTCCGGCACCGACCTCCACCTGGGTCTTGAGCCCGAACCGCTCGGGCATTTCGAGAACACCGAGGAAACCCTGCGATTCTTCGACCGGCTGCTCGACGACGCGGACGACCACGAACTGGTCAAGCGCCGCATCGGCGTCAACTACGACTGCTGCCACTTCGCCCTCGAGTATGAGGACGGACGGAGTTCCCTCGCCGTGCTCCGGCGGGAAGGGATCCGGATTTCCAAAATCCACCTGTCCGCGGCCCTCGCGCTCGATCCGCGGGAGTTCGACGCCGTCGAGGTGGCCGGCCGTTTCGACGAACCCACCTACCTTCACCAGGTGATCGAGCGCCGGCCCGACGGACGCATCATCCGCCACACCGACTTGCCCGACGCGGTCGCGGCGCACGCCCTCGACGATCCGGCCGAGCAATGGCGGATCCACTTCCACATCCCGCTCGACCATCAGCCAGAGCCGCCGTTGAAGTCGACCCGCCTCCAGGTCGAGGAGGTGCTGCGTCTGTGCGACGAGGATCCGGGGATCTGCTCCCACTTCGAGATCGAGACCTACACCTGGGGCGTGCTTCCCGATGAAATGAAGCGCCCCGTCGAAGACCAGATCGCCGCCGAGTATCGCTGGGTGCTCGATCAATGCGGCGATTCCTGATCCAACGAATCCGCAATCCCCCGATCCTCAATCCGCAATTCTCCCGTGATCCGCCCACTCCTTGCCACCCTGCGGGTCGCCAATGCGCCGAGCGTGATCTGCAACGTGGTCATCGGCTACCTGCTCGGCCGCTACTACTGGGGCGACGCGCAGGCGATCGGACCGGTGCTCCTGTGGCTGAGCCTTTCCGCGCTTCTTCTCTACTTCGCGGGAAATCTCGCCAACGACTGGTTCGACCGCGATTGGGACAAGGCGCATCGTCCCGAACGCGCCCTGCCGCAGGGCTTGTTCCGGAGTGCCACCTACCTCGAGGCGGCGGTGGTCAGCGCGGTGCTCGGCATCGCCCTCGCCTTCGTCGTCGCGGGCCGGTCCGGCATCACGGCCCTGGTGATCGCCGCCCTCATCGCCATCTACACGGCGATTCACAAGAGGACCGCCTGGGGTGTCCTCCCGATGGGGCTGTGCCGCGCGGGACTCTACGTGATGGGTTTCCTGGCCGCCTGGCCGACCGATCTTGGTGAGATCCCCGACGATTACGACTTCGGCGGCATCTACTACAAGATGGACCCCTCGATCATCTATCAGGACATTGGAAAGGGGATCCTCTTCATCGCAACCCACGCCCTCGGGCTCTTCGGCTACATCGCCGGACTTTCCCTCGCCGCCCGTTGCGAAAGCCAGGATCATCCGCCGACCGCCAACGTCGTGCTCTCACGCGCCCTGCTCCTGCTTCCGCTGGCCGCCCTTTCCTCGTGGTGGATCCCGTGGTTCCGCCTGCCCGGATCGCTGGCACTCATCCCCTTTGCGGTCTGGATCGCGCTTTCGCTTCTCGTCTTCCGCCAACCCGTGCCACGTTTCGTCTCGGCCCTGCTGGCCGGCATCCCGCTCGTCGACCTGATCGCCGCGGTTCCGGTCGGCACCACCTTCGTCCTGCCGGGGGAGGCCGCGCCCCCCGCCGCCTGGGTCGCCTTCCTGCTCCCGCCTCTGGCATTCCTCACCGCGCAGCTGCTCCAGAAATTCAGTCCGGCGACCTGATTCCGGAGAATCGACGTTTCTGTCGATCATCCCTCCCGCTTGCAGATCGACAGGAATGTCGATTCTCCAAAAGTCACCGCCACATCTCGCAGCCGTGGGCGGCGAATCCCGCCCCGAAGGCCGTCAGCCACCACCGCGAATCACCGTTGGGTGCCGCGAGAGCCTTCTCCAGTGCAAACAGCACCGATGGGCTGCTCATGTTGCCGCATTCGGCCAGCACTTCGCGGGTCTCGGCAAGTCGGTGTGGCAGCACCCCCTCCAGCGACTCGATCACATCCCGGCCCCCGGAGTGGGCGAGGACCCGGTCGGGGGCTTGCTCGAGCGACTGATAGAGTTCCCGCACCGCCTCGGCGGCGAGACCGGGAACCGCCCGGTCGAGCTGGTTGCGCAACTTCCCGCCGGCGTTCACGAAGCGGATCTTCTCGCGCTGCTCGGGCCGGTGGACGGTCGAGAAATTCCCGGCCCGCCATTTGCCATCCTCCGCATCCCCCGACCACACCGCCGCCGCTGCGCCGTCTCCGAAGAGACAGAGCGAGATCAGCACTCCTGGATCGTCGTCGGCGAAGAAGGCCGCCGAGCAGACCTCAACCGCCACGGTCGCGACCCTGAGTCCCGAGGCCACCAGGCCCTCGGCCCCCCGCAGCATCGGAATCGCCGCCCCGCAGCCGAGGCCGACCAGGTCCTGCAGGTAGGCATCGGCACGCAGACCGAGCAACTCCGCCACGTGACTGGTGATGCCCGGACACAGGTAACCGGTGCAGGTGCAGATCAGCAGTGCGTCGAGATCACCGGGCGTCAGGGACGCCTTCTCCAGCGCCGGCGCCAGCGCGGCCGCGGCGAGCCGCGGTGCCTCCCGTTCGAAGAACTCGTTCAACTCCTGGGGACCCCGTCCGATGACCGGCGCGATCTCCGGCAGACAGAAGTGCCGGGCCCCGATGCCCGACGCCCCGTTTGCCAGTACCTTCTCCAACAAAACCGCCGAACCCGGCCGCAGTTCCTCGAGAAGCCCCGCTTCCCGCAGGGCCTGCAGGCACTCGGGTTGGGTATAACGATGGGCCGGCAGAGCCGTGGCGATGGATTCCAGATACATGATCTAACGAACGAGGGATAGCAGTGGTCGGAACGGCAGAAACCCGCGCGTGGCGAACCACTCCAGCACCTGCTGACCGCGACCGTGGAGCAGGATTCGGTGGATCGCCATCGCATTCGACAAGCGCCGCCGGAAGCGCCGCCTCGCATGGCCGCGAACGACCGAAACCACCTCGGACCAGTCGCATCCCCCGTCACTCCACCGCTGCAGCGGCTCGAGCGCCATCTCCGCCGACTCCAGCGCCATGCTCATGCCGTTTCCCGTAAAAGGAGGAATCATCCCCGCCGCATCGCCGATCGCGCACAACCCCGGAATCTCCGCCTGCCATCCGAGCCTGAATCCCGCGACGCCGAGAAACGAAGATTCATCCCTCGCCGCCATCCTCATGCGCTCCGCCAGCCGCTCGTTGCCGCCCCGCCGGAGATATTCCAACAACAGGTCGCTGCCCTCGCCGCACAACGAGCGCTCCACGCGGAACAAGCCGCAGGCGTTGACCCGTCCGTCCCCGACCGGTGTCAGCCCGAGATAGCCGTTCCCGCCGAGATGCATCTCCAGCCCACGGCTCATCGGAAAATCCTCGAGGTGAAGTTTCAGGCCAATCCACGGACCCTTGCGGGGCAACCGCCCCCCGGCCCACACCACGCCGGGTTCGGGATCCCGGGATCGCCTCGATCCCTCCCGAACCTGCCCTCCCTTTCGCCGCAAGCGCGACGCGAGCCGCTCATCGAGGCGGTGACGGGAGATCCCGAGCGCCGGCACCGGCAGTTCGTCCTCGAGAATCTTCCGGCCGGCACGGTACCACACCACCGAACGATGCCGCTCGGCTTCCGCCAGATCCTCCGCGAGATCCAGCGCCTCGAGCGTGCCCGGGCCGACCCCGGAGATGAACTCGCCGCAGACGCGGTGCCGGGGATACTTCGCCGCCTCGTGGAGCGTCACCGGCACCTCCCGTTGACGCAGTCCGAGACCGAGTGCCAGGCCTGCGAGCCCTCCTCCGGCGATGGTGATTTCGCGCTTCAAGGCCGCATCCTATCACCGGCCGCCGCTTGCGCCACCTCGATCGTCGAGGCGCACCGCCGACCACCTCAACCCACCCCGGAAATCGATCGACTCCGAGATCCGCCAGCGGTCGGGATCCAGCCCCAGACGCTCGCCGAGCTCACCCCGGACAAATCCGGCGCGGATGCTGACCGGCATGTCGTGGCGGGTCACCCGGCTCACAAAGGGAAGCATCAATCCACCGAGTCCCAGCGCCAGCCGGGACCGCCACGGCTCCACCACCACCACGCCGCCGAAGCGCACCATCCGCGCCCCCAGCCGCCGGAGCGCCTCTCCTTCGAAGTGATGCAGGAAAAGGTTGGCCACCAGCACCCCGCCCTCGGACTCGTCCTCGAACACGTCCCCGCGTTGCCAAGACACCTGCTCCGGCAAGCCCTCGGGCCGGGCCACCCGGTCGACCCCGGTCGCGGGCCCGAACCCGGCGAGCCGGCACAGCAGGTCCCCGGAGCCGGCACCCCATTCGACGATCCCGGATGCCGCCAGGCGGCCCAGGGACTTCACCCGCCGCCGGATCCAGCGCTCGTTGCCCATCAATGCGTTGATCCGCCTCAGATCGACCCGGCTCGCCCTCGCCGCCGGGTCCTCCGGCGGCAGCTCATCGAGAATCTCCGGCTCCACCACCCGCTGCATGCCACCACCTTCGGTCGCCGGCCCGGTCGCGCAAGCCCGCTCGACGATCAACCCTCGCCCGGGGGGAAGATGACCGCCACGCGCTCGATCCCGCGCCCCGTGAACTCCTTCCAGTAGTTCTTCTCGATCTCCGAGGTGCGACTCCGCCGATCGTCCTCGCTGAGCTTCTCCCACGCCTCTTTCCCGATGGACCGCTGCAGATCGCGATCGGCGAGCCGGATCACCAGCTCCTCCCAGAAGTTCTCGTTACGGAACTCGTCGTAGCATTCGGAAAAGAAGGCCTCGTCGGCGAATTCCCGGCTGACCACGTGCCGCTGCCGCTCCTCATCCCAGGTGATCGCCTCGCCGAAGCCGGCGACCTTCGCCTTGCCCAGAATCTTGTCCTCCAGCGCCTCGAATGCCGCCACACCCTGGTCGGAACCCGGACGACGGTTCCAGCTGGCGACGTTCGCCGCCAGCGAGAGCATCTCGATCAGCGTCGCCAGTTCATCCTCGGTAAAGCGCAGGTGCACGGCGAAGTCGGGAATATGGCGAGCGACTTTTCAAGTCGCGAAATGGGGAGAGCGGGTTTGAAACCCGCCGCATCCACCCCGCAAGCACCCCGTCGGCCCCGCCGCGAGCACGACACCCGCGCAGCCGTCCTGCGTGATGGGGCCGGGGTTGATGCGGCCGGGGTTGAGGCAGCGACTTTCAAAGTCGCTCTCCCCATTTCTCACTGGCGGAACACGATCTTTCCATCCGCCACGTCGGCCTCGATCACGTCGCCTTCGGCGAAGCGCCCCTCGAGGATCTCGAGGGAAAGCTCGTCCAGCAGGTGACGCTGGATCGCCCGCTTGAGTGGACGCGCGCCATACACCGGATCGTAGCCCTGGTTGCCGAGGAACTCCTTGGCCTCGGGACTGAGCGCGAGCGCCAGGCCCTGCTTGACCATGCGCTGACGCACCCGCTCGAGCTGGAGGTCGACGATGCGGGTCAGCTCCTCCCGCTTGAGGCGGTCGAAGATGATGGTTTCGTCGATGCGGTTCAGGAACTCCGGACGGAACTGGGCCCGCAGCGCTTCCATCACCTTCGCCTCCCGCTGCTCGGCGTTCTCCTCGCCGAGGATGAACTGCGAGCCCACGTTCGAGGTCATGATCAGGACCGTGTTGCGGAAGTCGACCGTCCGCCCCTGGCCGTCGGTGATCCGACCATCGTCGAGCACCTGGAGCAGCACGTTGAACACATCGGGGTGCGCCTTCTCGATCTCGTCGAAAAGCACCACCGAATACGGCTTGCGCCGTACGTGCTCGGATAGCTGGCCGCCCTCGTCGTAGCCGACGTAGCCCGGAGGCGCCCCGATCAGGCGCGCGACGCTGTGTTTCTCCATGTACTCGGACATGTCGATCCGGACCATCGCCGACTCGTCGTCGAAGAGAAACTCGGCGAGCGCTTTCGAGAGTTCGGTCTTCCCGACCCCGGTCGGACCGAGGAACAGGAAGGAGCCGATCGGACGGTTCTCGTCCTGGAGCCCGGCGCGGGCGCGGCGGACCGCGTTCGACACCGCGTGCACCGCGGATATCTGGCCGATCACCCGGTCGCCCAGCCGGTCCTCCATGTGGACGAGTTTCTCCTTCTCGCCCTCCTGCAGGCGGCTCACGGGAATCCCGGTCCACGACGACACCACCCGGGCGATGTCCTCCTCGGTCACCTCCTCCTTCAGCATCGCCCCGGAACGCTGCAGCGACGCCAGCTCGGCGTTGGCGTTCTCGAACGCCTTCTCGGCCTCGGGGATCTGCCCGTAGGTCAGCTCCGAGGCCCGCGTCAGGTCGCCGATGCGCTTGGCCTGCTCGGCCTCGGTCTTGAGCTGGTCGATCCTCGACTGCTGCTCACGCACGCGCTCGATGACCTCCTTCTCGCTGCGCCACTGCGCCATCAGGCCGGCGGACTGCTCACGCAGGTTCGCCTGCTCCTCGTTGACCTTCTCCAGCCTCGCCGCGGAAGCCTTGTCGCTTTCCTTCTCCAGCGCCTTCTTCTCCATCTCGAGCTGCATGACCTGCCGTTCGATCTGGTCGATCTCGGTCGGCATCGAATCGAGTTCGATCTTCAGCCGCGAGGCCGCCTCGTCCATCAGGTCCACCGCCTTGTCCGGCAGGAAGCGATCGGAAATGTAGCGGTCGGAAAGGGTCGCCGCCGCCACCAGCGCGCCGTCCTGGATGCGCACCCCGTGGTGCACCTCGTAGCGCTCCTTCAGGCCGCGCAGGATGGCGATGCTGTCCTCGACGGACGGCTCGCCGACCATCACCGGCTGGAAGCGCCGCTCGAGCGCGGCGTCCTTCTCGACGTGCTTGCGGTACTCGTCGAGCGTCGTCGCCCCGATCGTCCGCAGCTCACCCCGGGCGAGCTGGGGTTTGAGCAGGTTCGAGGCGTCCACCGCCCCTTCGCTGGCCCCGGCGCCGACGATGGTGTGGAGCTCGTCGATGAAGAGGACGATCTCACCCTCCGACTCGGTGACCTCCTTGAGGAAGGCCTTCAAGCGGTCCTCGAACTCACCCCGGTACTTCGCCCCGGCGAGCATGCCGCCGAGGTCCATCGCGATGATGCGCTTGTTCTTCATCGCATCGGGCACGTCGCCCGAAACGATCCGCCGCGCCAGTCCCTCGACGATGGCCGTCTTGCCGACGCCCGGCTCGCCGATCAGCACCGGGTTGTTCTTGGTCCGCCGCGAGAGCACCTGCAGCACCCGCCGGATCTCGTGATCCCGCCCGATCACCGGGTCAATCCTGCCCTCGCGGGCGCGCGCCGTCAGGTCGGTGCCGTACTTCTCGAGCGTCTGGTATTTCCCCTCGGGATTCTCGTCGGTGACCTTCTGCGCGCCGCGAACGCTCTCCAGCGCCTCCTTCGCTCCGGCCTCGTCAAAGCCGGCTTCCGCCAGCACCTTGCCGGCCGGCGAGTCCGCCTTCAACGCGCCGAGCAGGAAGTGCTCGACCGAAAGATATTCGTCGCCCATCGCCTCGCGAACCTCGTCGGCCGCCTCGAGCGTCGCCCGAAGCCCGTAGCTGAGCTGCGGCTGGGCCGTCGCCCCCTGCTGGCTCGGCTCCTTGGCCAGGGCCGCGGCGACGGCCGCCTTGAGCTGGGTCACGTCCACCGACGCCTTCTGCAGGATGGGCACGGCGATGCCGCCCTCCTGCTGCAGCAACGCCAGCAGCACGTGGATGCTCTTCAACTCCGCGTGCGCCGATTTCGAAGCCAGCCGCTGGGCCGCCTGGAGCGCTTCCTGGAGTTTGGTGGTGATTTTATCGAGTCCCATGATGGTAGTTATTCTGGAGTGTATTGGAGCAGGCAAGCGAGCGCCAACCGCTCCTTGCCGGTTTCTGCGCTTTGGATGCCATAGCAGGCACTTTATTCAAACTTTTTGTGCATTCTCTTGTTTATGTTCTGAAGACTCTCCGGCTTGGGTGTCACCGAAAGTGGGCCGCACGCGGTGTGGCCGGGCCTTCCAGGCCCGTAGCCGGGTTTCTGTCCGGGTCTTGGCGACGGGGCTGGAAGCCCCGGCCACGGCAGGGGCCTCCGCCGCGCCGCATGACAGTGCCACCGGCTTCATGGGTGACCTTCCAGCTCGCCCTGCGGCCTCCGGCATGGACAATCCCCTCATGACCCGCGCCCTGTGCATCGTCCTCGACTCGGTCGGATGCGGCCACGCGCCCGACGCCGCGGAATTCGGCGACGCCGGCGCCGACACCCTCGGGCACCTGTTCGAGCGCGTGCCGGGATTCGCCCTGCCGGCTCTTTCCAGCCTCGGGCTTCACGAGATCCTCCGGGAGCTGCACGTCGAGTTTCCCCTGCCTTCTCCGCTGCTGCTCGAGGGGGCGGCCCATGCCCACCTCACCGAGCGCTCACCGGGAAAGGACACGACCACCGGCCACTGGGAACTGATGGGCGCCCCGCTGGAATCCGCGCTCCGGACCTTCGAGCGTTTCCCCGACGATCTGGTCGCCGGACTGGAAACCCTCGCCGGCACCTCGTTCCTCGGCAACGAGGCCGCCTCCGGCACCGAGATCATCGCCCGGCTGGGCGAGGAGCACGTCCGCACCGGCAAGCCGATTCTCTACACCAGCGCCGACTCCGTGCTGCAGATCGCCGCCCACGAGGACCCGGACATCTTCGGGCTGGAGCGTCTCCTGAAGCTTTGCCACGACGCCCGCCGACTGCTGGATGAACGCAAGATCCGCATCGGCCGCGTCATCGCCAGGCCCTTCGTCGGTGCCTCTCCGGAGGACTTCGAACGCACGCCCAACCGCCACGACGAATCGCTCACCCCGCCGCCGACCGTTCTCAACCGCCTTCAGGACTCGGGCGTCGAGACCCTCGGCGTCGGCAAGATTTCCGACATCTTCGCCGGCTCCGGCATCCGCGAGTCCCACCCGACGAAGTCCAACACCGACGGCATGGCGACCATCGAGCGCCTGTGGGCGGAGAAACGCGAGACGCCCCATCTGGTCTTCGCCAACCTCGTCGACTTCGACATGCTCTACGGACACCGGCGCGATCCCGGGGGCTACGCGACCGCACTGATCGAGTTCGACCGCTGGCTGGGGGGCTTTCTTGCCCGATTCGACGCGCCCGACCTGCTCCTGATCACGGCCGACCACGGCAACGACCCCTACCATCACGGCACCGACCACACCCGCGAGCGGGTGCCCCTCCTCACCCTCAACGCCCCGGCGAACGAAGTCACCGACGGCGACTTCGGCCTCGTCGCCCGACTTCTCGCCCGGCATTTCGAGGATCGCCGGGAGCGACGATGACAAGATCGGGACGCCGCCCACCGAATGCCTGTCCTTCAGGATGCCCCTCCACATCTGATACCGCGAGAACACCCCACCGGCCCCATGAAGCCCCACATCCCCACCCTCATCAGTCGCAAGCGCGACGGCGAAGCCCTTCATCCCGACGAGATCCGGGCGCTGGTCGACGGCTACGTCGCGGGCGACGTGCCCGACTACCAGATGTCGGCCTTCGCCATGGCCGTTTTCTTCAAGGGCATGACCGCCGCCGAGACCGCGGCCCTCACGCGCTCGATGCTCGAGAGCGGCGATGTCTTCCAGCACCCGGCCGGGCCGCCGATCGTCGACAAGCACTCCACCGGCGGGATCGGCGACAAGGTCTCGCTCATCCTCGCGCCCCTGGTCGCGGCTGCCGGATGCCGCGTCCCCATGGTCTCGGGACGCGGGCTCGGCATCACCGGCGGCACCCTCGACAAGCTTGAGTCCATCCCGGGGTTCGGCGTGAACGTCGACCTCGACCAGGCCGCCGCGCAGATCGCGGACCTGGGCGTGGTGATGATGGGGCAGACCGAACGCTTCTGCCCGGCCGACAAGAAGCTCTACGCCCTTCGCGACGTCACCGGCACGGTGGCTTCCATCCCGCTCATCACGGCTTCGATCATGTCCAAGAAGCTCGCCGAATCCCTCGACCGTCTGGTGCTGGACGTGAAGTACGGCAGCGGAGCCTTCATGAAGACCGAGAAAGACGCCCGCACCCTCGCCGATGCCATGATCGCCGTCGGCCAGGAGATGGGAGTCGAGGTTCACGCACTTCTCAATCCGATGTCCGAGCCGCTGGGCCGGGCGGTGGGCAACGCCCTCGAGGTGATCGAATCGATCGAGTGCCTCGAAGGCGGCGGCCCCGCCGACCTCCGTTCGCTCGTGCTCGACCTCGCCGAGGTGATCGTCGACATCGACCGGCCCGCGCTCGAGAAGCTACTCGACGATGGCACGGCCAGGGAACGCTTCGACGGGCTGGTGGCCGCCCAGGGCGGCGACCCGGCCGCCCTCCCGAAACTCGGCGAGATTCATGCCGCGCCGGTCGTCTGCGAGGTCCTCGCCGAAGACACCGGCACCATCGCCTCGGCCGATGCCGGACTGCTCGGTCAGGCGGCCCTGCAGCTCGGTGCCGGACGGGCCCGGGCCACCGACGGGGTCGACCCCCGGGTCGGCTTCGACCGCCTGGTGAAGGTCGGCGAACCGATTCATCAGGGCGAGCCGCTCCTCCGCATTCATGCCGCCGGCAAGGTCGATGCCGAGATGGCGGAAGCCCTCGTCGACCAGGCCATCCGGATCGAGGCATGAGCCGCCGCACCGTCCATCCCGCCGTCCGCATCGGTGCCGCGCTGCTGCTCGGGGTGCCGATCGTCTTCGTCATCGTCAACAGCCTCCGCTCGCAGCGCGCTCCCACTTCCCCGCGGATGGAGGAAATGCGCGAGATCGCCGAGATCGACGCCGAACGGAAAGCCCAGAAACGCGATGCCGAACTGGTCCGCCGCCTGATCGAGGAAGATCTCGACGAGCGGCGATTCCGGTTCGGCACGGTCATGTTCGCGGCCTCGGGCAAGCGGGTCCTGCCCCTCGATCCGGATCGGGCCGCCCACCGGCGCGTCCTCGACGCCATCGACGACTCCCTCGCCCGCGCCACCGAGATCCTCGGGCGGGAAGACTCGCCGGTGAGGGAGCACCGGCGCATCAACGAGGTCTCCCGACACTTCGAGGACGCCCTCCGGCTCGATCTCAATGCCGCTGACGGCCTGAGCTGCGACATTCCCACGACGCGGGATGGCGATCGCCAGCGCAGCGGCTACCCCGACCTGCGCGTGGTCGACGAGGCCACCGGCACCGTCTTCTACCTCGACCCGAAGCTCGTCGAGAACGGCTCGTGGGACAGCAGCTTCCGCACCTTCTACTTCGAGCCGAAGGACGAGAACCTCAAGATCAACGACGACGCCGTGCACCTGCTGGTCGGCATCGGCCACGACGGCAACAACCGGGCCTGGAGCTTCGGCCCGTGGAAGCTCGTCGACCTGTCCACCCTCACGCTGCGCCTCAAGCCGGAGTTCCAGGCCTCCAACCGGGATCTCTACCCGGCGGCGCCGTAGGCGGAGCGCCGATTATGAAATCGGCAGGCTGATGGACAGAAATCAGGGAAGCCAATGCGCCGCCCGACAGCATCGACAGCAGACGCATTCGCTTGCGTCGAGGCTTGCCCCGACAGGATGCCTTCGCCGGCGCTTTCGTGCATCCTCTCACGGGTATGCCGATTTCATCATCGGCGCTCCAGTCCCATCAATAGCGCCGCCACGCCGCCGGCACGAAAAGCACCAGGATGGCGAACAGTTCGAGCCTGCCGAGGATCATCAACCCGGAAAGAAACACCAGGGTCGGTTCCCGCAGGAACGAAAAGTTGTCGGTGGGACCGAGCTCGCCGAATCCCGGTCCGATGTTCGAAAGGGTCGCCAGCACCGCCGCCAGGCACGTCTCGAGCTTGATGCCGTGCCCGGCCTCGAAGATCCCGACGACCACCGATCCGAGCGCGATGATGAGCAGGTAAAGGGCCACGAAAGAGGTGGTGCGGGCGCGGGCCTCGCCATCGATGGGATTGCCGTTGACCACCAAGCGGAAGACCTGGTTCGGACGGAAGGCGCGGATGATCTCGTGGGCCGACGATTTCAGGAAGACCACCAGGCGGCTGATCTTCATGCCCCCGGCCGTTGATCCCGAGCAGCCCCCGATCACCATCAGGATGGCCAGAAGCGCCTGGCACCAGGCCGGCCAGAGTTCGTAGTCGGCGGTGCCGAAGCCGGTGGTCGAGGCGATCGAAACCACCACGAACCAGCCCTCCCGGAGCGCCCCGGCGAAACCGGTCGAGTAGCGCGCGTCGAGCGCAAGCCCGGCGGCGATGCCCACCGCCACCACGGCGCAGATCCCGACGAACCACCGGGCGTCGTCCTCATCCTTCAGGCGTCCCCAGCGGCGATTCATGATCACCGCATAGATCAGGAAATTCAGGCTGCACACGACCATGAACAGGCTCACCCACAGCTCGATCGCCCAGCCGTTCCCCCAGTCGGAATAGTAACCGAGGCTCGCGTTGTGGGGACTGAAACCACCGGTCGAGACGGTGGTCATCGCATGCGACACCGCGTTGTACCAGCTCAGCCCGAAGGCCTTCAGCCCCAGCAGGCAGAGCAGGCTGATGCCCAGGTAGATCCTGAGCAGGGTCATCGCCGTGTCACGGATCCGCGCCGTCGAGGCCTCCCCGGCCTGGAAGGACGACTCGTTGCGGAACAGGGACTTCGAGCCGACCCCCAGATACGACAGCACCGCGACGAACAGCACCAGGATCCCGATGCCCCCGAGCCACTGCGTCACGGCCCGCCACAGCAGCAGGCCGCGGGGCCAGGTGCCGAGGTCGCCGATCACCGTCGAGCCGGTGGTGGTGAAACCGGAGGCCGATTCGAAGATCGCCTGCGGCCAGCTCAAGTACGGCGGACACAGGACATAGGGCAGCGAGCCGAACGCGGCCGCCAGGACCCACCCGAGGCCGACGATCACCACCCCTTCGCGACGCGGGATGCGGTCGATCTTTCCGAGCCCGGCGAGCATCAGGATCCCGCCGGCCAGCACGGTGATGCCGGCGGCGGTGAACAGCGCGGCGACGGCTTCACCCTCGGCGGCCACGCCATCCAGCTTGGAGAACAGCGCACAGACCGACATCGAAACGCTGAGCAGCAGCAACAGCAGACCGAGGACTTTCGACAGGATCCGGAAGTTCATGCACGGAGGAGGAGCGGGCGTCAGGCGAGCAGTTTCACGAAGGCCTTGCGCGCCTTGGGCGAGACCACGGCGTAGATGTGGTCGCCGGCCTGCAGGACGTCGTCGGGCCCCGGCACGTCGGCATGGGTCGCATGCAGCAGTCCGACCAGCACGCAGCCTTCCGGCCACTCGACCTCCTTGACCATGTGACCCGCGGCGATCGATCCCTTGTTCACCCGCATCTCGAGGATCTCCGCACCCGACAGGCGCTTGACCAGATGGAAGCGGTCCGAGGTGATGAAGCGCTCGATCTCCCGCCGCGTCGCATCGCGGGGGCTGACGGCGGCCTGGATCCCGAAATGCTTGCCCGACGAGCTGATCGCCTCGGCGTAGTCGGCACGGTGAATGAGGGTGAGGCAGGTCCGGGCCCCGAGCGTGTGCGCCTGCAGGCAGGTCATCACGTTGTCCTCGTCGCTGCTGCTGGTGGCGACGAAGAAATCGACGCCGTCGATCTGCTCCTCGCGCAGCTCGGCCACCACGGTGGCATCGGCCTGGATGACGGTCGTGTTCGAGAGCCGGTCGACCAGGCCGCGGCAGATCTCCTCGTCCTTCTCGAAGATCCGCACCTTGCAGTGGAAGCTCTCCAGCATCTGGGCCAGCGAGAATCCGTATTCGCCGCCCCCGAAGATCACCACCCGCAGCGACTCGCGATCATCCTTCTTCTTCTGCAGGCGCTCGGCGAGCGCCTTCAGCTTCCGCGGTTCCCCGAAGATCGTGACCACGTCGCCGGCCTCGATCCCGGACTCCGCGGTCGGCACGAAATGGTCCGATCCCCGCGTGACCATCGCGATCCGGGTGCGCTCGGGCGCCTTCAGGTCCGCCAGCGTCCGCCCCACCGCGTCGGATTTCGGGTCGACCCGCACCTGCTGGAGTTCGATCCGCCCGCGGGCGATCTCCTCCACCACGAGCGAATCCGGATTGCGGATGAACTTCGCCAGTTCGATCGCCGCCAGGCGCTCCGAGGAAAACAGGTGGTCCACGCCGAAGGTGCCCTTGAAGTCGAACAACCACTCTTCCCGCTGAAGACTCGGATGGACGCGGCAGACGACCTGCTCCACCCCCATCTGCTTGGCCATGGACGAGCTGACCAGGTTGGCGGTGTTCGAACTGGTCAGGGCCAGGAACAACTCGCACTCGCCGACGTTGGCCTCGGCCAGCGCCTCGACGCTGGTGCCGTCGGACCCGACGACCTTGGCATCGATGCTCTGCTCGAGCTCCGCCGCCAGACGGGGATCCGATTCGATCACCGAAATGCTGTGCGACTCCTTCGAGAGCGAAGTGGCCAGGTGACGGCCGATCTCCCCGGCGCCGACGATGATGATGTTCATGTCAGATCAGTCGCGAACCCACGCCTCGGCGCCGCCCGCAACGTCATCACAACAGCACCGCCGCCTGCTTCTCCAGCCGAAAATCCGGGCCCGGGGACCCGCGACGAGGCGCTGCCCCCGATCTCGCGGGCCGGCCCCGGGAACACATTGCCCGGAGGTCGGGATGCCGACGCCGCGGCATCGATGCGCTCACCAATCGACGTTCTGGCCGCGGGTGTCGATGTGCGTGAAGGAGTAATACCTTCCGACACCTCCACGGAAATGGCCCCGCGAACGGAGACTGCGGGCAACCGACGCCACCGAGGAGGCGCGAACCGGGAACTTCACGTCGAGCGCAACATTCGCCTGGTGCCAGGACCCGCGTTTCGCGCCGGCACAGCGGGCGTTGTAGGAAGGGCTGCGGTAGGCCGAGACGACTTCCTTCACCGGATGACCGACCGATGCCGCGACGCGGTCGAGCGCCTTGAGCGTCGGTGCCATGTTGCGCCACATGGACTTGGGCGGAAGCGAGTTCCACACGCTGCCGCGGCGCTTGGCATGCGCCTCGATGAGCTGCATCGGGGTCACGTGCTTCAGTCCCAACTTGGCGATGTAGTTCGCGTAAGACTGGAGATTTCCTCCCTGGCGGCGGACCCATTCGGCGGGAAGCCGGGAGTAGTCGAGGGTCGCCTCTTTCTTCCGGCCGAACCAGAAAGCCGAGGCGGGGGTGGTGGAGAGAGCCAGCGAGAGGCCGCCGACGCCGAGCACTCCGAGAGCGCGGCGGCGGTTGCAGGCATCGAGAACGGAGATCGGGCGGTTCAGGTCTTTTGGGTCTGACATGGGCGACGAGTCGGGGTCGGTCAGCAAGCAGGCTGCGTGCCGAAGACGGTGGCCTTCCCGGGGGAGATCCGGAAAAGTTGGCGCGGAGCCAACCTTACATCTCACTGGACCTCAAGCACATTCGCTAACAGATGCGACCGGCCGCCCGATTCCCCCGGATTCCGCATTTTCATCCCATCCGCGCCGTTCATCCTCCCCCTCATGCGCTCGATCGTCATCTGGACCGTCGTGGTCGCGTCGGCGCTGGTCATCGGACTCGTCCCGTCGCTGGCGCCGGTCGGGCGCTTCTGGCCGGCCGCCGCCGCGCTGGGCGTGATCGTGGCGACGCGCAAGGCCGCCGCCGGCCTCGGGGCCGGGGTCGTCGCCGGCTCCCTGATCCTGGCCGGGGGACGACCGCTCGAGGCGCTGCGGCTCGGGATCGGCGAGCATCTCTTCCCCCAGTTCGAAGGCTCCTGGCACATCGGAGCCCTCCTGTTCACCCTGCTGCTCGGCGCCTTCGCCGGCCTGCTCGAGTCTTCGGGAGGCTTCGAAACCCTGCTGAGACGCCTGCTCCGGGGCTCGCGAGCCCCCGAACGGCGCGTGCTGGGGTCCGTCTACGCCATGGGACTGCTGTGCTTCTTCGACGGACTCGCCAACAGCATGCTCACCGGACGCATCGCCCGCGATGCGATCGACCGCACCGGCATCTCCCGCGAGAAGCTCGCCTGGGTGGTCGATTCGACCAGCTCCCCCGTCGCCTGCGTCGCCTTCATTTCGACCTGGATCGCCACCCAGTTGACGCTGATCCGCGACAGCCTGCCGGACCAGAACGCCTACGGCCTCTACTTCCGCTCCATCCCCGGCAATCCCTACTGCCTGCTCACGCTGCTGCTGGTCCCGCTCGCGATCTCCCTCCGCTGGGAGCCGCGCCTGATGCGTCGCTACCGTCCGGTCCGGCCGGAAAGTCCCGACGCCCGGCGCCACGCCAGCGATGTCTGGCGGGTGATCGTTCCACTGCTCGCGCTCGCCCTCGGCATCGCGCTCTCGTTCCAGCTCTGGTCCGGCAATGCGGTGCGGCTTTTCTCCCTCGATGCCTGGCGGGAAGCCGCCTCCGGCAGCGCCGGTCCGGTGGCGCTGGTCGCCGGAGCCCTCGGTGGCCTGTTCGCCGCCTGGCTCTGCTACCCGCGGGATGCCCCGGAACCCGCCGCCAAGGCCGCTCTCGAAGGCGCCGCCGGACTGCTGCCCGCCCTGGTCATTCTCGTCCTCGCGTGGTCGCTCGGCAGCGTCTTCGAGGCTCTCGGTGCTGCCAGCGCCCTGAAGGACCTCCTCGGAAGCGCGGTCCGTCCTTCCTGGCTGCCGCTCGCGGTCTTCCTCACCGCCTCGCTCACCGCCTTCGTCACCGGTTCCTCGTGGGGAACCATGGCCCTCGTGATGCCCCTCGCCCTCGGCGTGCTGCACGACGGAACCTCACCCGACCTCGTCATCGCCACCGCCCCGGCGGTCATCGGGGCGGTCTTCGGCGGGGCGGTGTTCGGCGACCACGCCAGCCCCTTCTCCGACACCTCCATCGTCAGCGCCCTCGCCTCCGGCTGCGAACCGACCGACCACATCCTGTCCCAGCTCCCCTACGCCCTCACGGCGGCCACCGCTGCCGTCGCCGCCTACCTCCTCATCGCCTTCGACCTCCCGGCCGCCGCCGCCACCGCGATCGGTGCCGCCGGGCTGGTCGCCTTCGTCCTCCAACTCTCCCGCCGCCGCGGCTGACTCGCATCTGGACAGCCCCGTCCCCCGCCTCCAAGCTCCGCGCATTCCGGCCATGCGGATTTCGGATCGATACATCGGACTCAACATCCTGTCCGGCACCGCCTTCGCCATCGTGCTTCTCAGCGCGCTGCTCGTGCTCGGCAACCTGTTCAAGGAGATCCGCCCGTTGCTGGTCGAGGTCGGCGCCCCGGTGTCGGTGCTGTGGGACTTCATCCTCGGCATCCTCCCGGTCTCGCTCATCTATACCGTCCCCTGGGCCTTCCTCTCGGCCGTCCTGCTCGTCTTCGGCCGCCTCTCCTCGGACAACGAACTGAACGCCTTCCGCGCCGCCGGCGTCGGCCTGACCCGCCTGGCCGCCCCGGTCGTCGTCCTCGGCGCCGCCCTTTCGGCGATCTGCCTGTGGCTCAACCTCAAGGTCGCGCCGGAGGCCAAGCGCGGGGTCGAGGACATCGTCACCAACACCATCATCCAGGATCCCCGGTCGCTGCTCCGCGCCGGGGTCGACCAGAGCCGCATCCGCAACGTCAAGGTCGACTCCGAATGGAGCGAGGGCGACGTCTTCCACAACTTCCACATCTTCGTCATGGACGAGAGCGAGGACAGCGGGCTCGGCGGCGCCTACATCCACGCCGACAGCGCCAAGACGGTGATCGACGAGGAGAAGAAGCAGATCCGCCTCAAGCTCACCGGCGCCTATTCCGACGGTCCGGCCGGCGGCGGCAAGGAGTTCACGATGCTCTCCGAGGAGCTCGAGTGGATGGTGGTCGACTACTCCGACGACAAGCGTCGCAAGCCCAAGCCGAGCGCGATGACCAATTCGCAGATCGACTGGTTCCTCGACTCGCGGCCCGACCTGCCCGGGAAGTACCGCGCCCGCTACCGGGCCGAGCAGCAGCGCCGCTACACCTCCTCCTTCGCTTGCCTCGCCTTCGCCCTGGTCGGGGTCCCGCTCGGCATCAAGGCCCGTCGGCGCGACACCTCCTCGGGACTGGTGATCAGCCTCGCCATCGGGGCGCTCTACTTCCTCGCCGGCTCGCTGATGGAGAGCTCGAAGGAGGACGGACAGTGGATCCTGTGGCTCCCCAACCTGGCCTGCCTCGCCCTCGGCATCTTTCTTTTCCGCCGCGCCCGGTTTCGTTAGACTGACCTCATGTCCGCGACCTCCCCGAGCCGCTTCTGGCGCCGCATCCGCGGCTTCTTCGGCGAGGGTGGCGTCGATCTCGCGGCCATCGTCGGCCCCATCCGCCGCTACAACCGGGCGAAATTCCGCGCCGACATCGCGGCCGCGCCCAATACCGCGCTGCTCGCCGTCCCCCAGGGGATCGCCTACGCGGCCATCGCGGAGCTGCCCATCTCCTTCGGCATCATCTGCTCGGCGGTCGCCTCCATCGTGGCGCCGGTCTTCGCCGGCTCCCGCCACACCATCCTCGGCCCGACCAACGCGACCGCCTTCATGCTGTTCAGCTTCTTCGCCGCCGAGCGCACGCTCGCCGCGCGCGAAACCGAGCTGGTGCCGCTGCTGGTCCTGATGGTCGGCGTCTTCTGCCTCGTCGGCGGGTTCCTCAAGGTCGCCGACCTCCTCCAGTACGTCTCGCGCTCGGTGCTCGTCGGCTACGTCACCGGCGCCGCGGTGCTGATCATGGCCAACCAGCTCAAGCACGTGCTGGGCATCGCGCCGGAGGTGAATGCCGCCTCGCCGAGCAACTTCGTCAACCTCGTGCTCGCCCTCGGCGAGAACGTCGGCCGAACCCGCTGGCAACCGCTGGCGATCGCCGCCGCGACCTTCGCCGCCTATCAGGCGATGCTGAAATGGAAGCCCCGGTGGCCGGTCTTCTCCATCATCCTGATCCTCGGCTCGTCCATCTTCGGGCCGCTGATCCACGCCGGCGGCATCTGGGCCGGCATCCCCACCTTCACCACCTTCACCTTCGGCGACCTCGTCCCCAGCATGCCCCAGTTCGGCTCGAGCCGCATCTTCGACGACATCGGAGCGCTGACGGGCGTCGCCTTCGCCGTCGCCTTCCTCGCCTGCCTCGAGAACACCGTCATGGCGAAATCCATCGCCTCGCGCTCCGGCGACCGCGCCGAGGTCAACCAGGACATGTTCGCGGTCGGCGCCGCCAACGTCGCCTCCGCCTTCTCCGGAGGCATGGCCGCCTCCGGCTCGCTCACCCGCTCGGTGCTCAACTACGAGGCCGGCGCCCTCACCCGCTTCGCCTCGCTCTACTCGGGCATCATCGTCCTCGCCACGGCCCTGGTGATCGCGTGGCTGCCGTCCTTCGGCATCGCGCTGATCGACTACGTCCCCATCTCCGTCCTCTCCGCCCTGGTCATCGGCATCGCCTTCAGCCTGATCAACCCCACCAACATCCGGGTCTGCCTGCGCTCCACCCACGACGACGCCGCGGTGATCGTCACCACCTTCGCCGCCACCCTGCTGGCGCCGCTTCACGTTGCCATCTTCATCGGCGTCGGCCTCTCCATCACCCTCTTCCTGCGGCGCGCCAGCAAGCCGCACCTCATCGAGTATGAATTCAGCGAAAAGGGTGAACTGCGGGAGATGGGCGAGAAGCGCAAACGCCCCAACCCCGCCATCTCCATCGTCCACGTCGAAGGCGACCTGTTCTTCGGCGCCGCGGAGCTGTTCCGCAACCAGGTCCAGCGCACCGCCGCCGACCCGTCGCTCAAGGTCCTCATCCTGAGGCTCAAGAACGCCCGCCACCTCGACGCCACCTCGGTGCTCGCCCTCGAGGAGCTGATCCAGTTCATGCGCTCGAAGGACCGCCACGTCATCATCTCCGGTGCGCCCAAGGAGGTCTACAAGGTGCTCAAGAACTCCGGCACCCTGAAGCTCATCCAGGAAGGCACCGATCGCGAGGCCGGCGAAAGCAACCTCTTCATGTACCGGCCGAGCAACCCGAACCTCTCGACCCGCGACGCCCTCAAGCGCGCCCAACAGCTCCTCGGCGGCGAGAAGGCCGACATCCGGATCTTCTACGACCCGAACAAGGCCTGAACGGCCCCAGCGACGCCCCCGACTCCATCGGCAGAGGTCAGATTCGGGAGCCCGCCCGCGCCCCTCCGGGGCTCCGAATCCCGGGCCATCTCCTGCCCCCGGGGTGAACCCCGAGGCTAAGCCCCTGCGCGCCTCCGGCGCTTCAAGGTCCCTTCGCCTTCGCCTTCGCCATTGCCATGGCCATTGCCCGTGCCCTTGCAATCCCGATCACTCCCCCTCCCCCTCCCCCTCCCCCTCCCCACTTCTCACTTCTCACTTCTCACTTGGCACTTGGCACTTGGCACTTGGCACTTCCCAATCCGCACCCCTTGCCCCTCGCTGCGCACGGCTTTCTCCCTCATTGCCAACGACCCACGAGCCTTCCACCATGCCTCCATGTGTTTGGCCGTACCTGGAAAACTGGTCGAGATCGCCGGCGACGATCCGGACTGGCGCACCGGCAAGGTCGACTTCGGCGGCATCCGCAAGGAGGTCAGCCTCGCCTGCGTCCCGGACGCCTCGCTCGGCGACTACCTGCTCGTCCACGTCGGCGTCGCCATCGGCACGGTCGATGAGGACGAGGCAAAGAAGGTCTTCGAGTATCTCCGGGAAATGGAGGAACTCGACGAACTGGAGGAACCCACCCCGTGAAATTCGTCGACGAGTACCGCGACGGTGACCTCGCCCGCGCCCTGGCCGACGAGCTCCACTCGGTCACCACCCGACCGTGGACCCTGATGGAGGTCTGCGGCGGGCAGACCCATGCCATCGTCAAGTTCGGCCTCGACCAGATGCTGCCCGAGGGCGTCGAACTGATCCACGGCCCCGGCTGCCCGGTCTGCGTCACGCCGCTGGAAATGATCGACCGCGCCCTCGCCATCGCCGCCCGGCCCGAGGTCATCTTCTGCTCCTTCGGCGACATGCTGCGCGTCCCCGGCTCCGACGGCGATCTGCTCCAGGTCAAGTCCCGCGGCGGCGATGTCCGCATCGTCTACTCGCCCCTCGACGCCGTCCGCCTGGCCCGCGAGAACCCGGACCGCGAGGTCGTCTTCTTCGGCGTCGGCTTCGAGACCACCGCCCCGGCCACCGCGCTGGCCGTCGAGCAGGCGGCCCGGCTCGGGGTGAAGAATTTCTCCCTGCTGGTCTCCCACGTCCTCGTCCCCCCGGCCATCGAGGCCATCCTCACCGGCGAGCACAACCGCGTGCAGGGCTTCCTCGCCGCCGGTCACGTCTGCACCGTGATGGGCTACGAGGAGTATCCGCCGCTCTGCGAGAAATACCGCGTTCCCATCGTCGTCACCGGTTTCGAGCCGCTCGACATCCTGCAGGGCGTCCTAATGGCCGTGAAGCAACTCGAGGAAGGCCGCCACGAGGTCGAGAACCAGTATGCCCGCGTCGTCCGCCGCGAAGGCACCGTGCCGGCCCGCGAGGCGATCGCGCGCGTCTTCCGCGTCATTCCCCGCAAGTGGCGCGGCATCGGCGAAATCCCGGCCAGCGGCCTCGGACTCGCCGAAGAGTTCGCCGACCACGATGCCGGTCGCAAGTTCGGTGTCGACGACCGCGTGGTCGACGAACCTGCCGAGTGCCGCAGCGGCGAGGTGCTGCAGGGACTGCTCAGGCCCTACGACTGCCCCGCCTTCGGCACGAAATGCACCCCCGAGCACCCGCTCGGCGCCACCATGGTCTCCTCCGAGGGCGCCTGCGCCGCCTACTACCGCTACCGTAGCTCCGACCTCCGATGAACGCCTGCCCCTTTCCCATCGAGGACTACCCCACCGTGCAGATGGCCCACGGCGGGGGTGGACGCCTGATGGGCCAGCTCATCGACAAGATCTTCCTCACCGCCTTCGGCGCCCCGCCACCCGGACAACGCCACGACTCCGCCCTCCTCGACGCCGGTGACGGCCCGCTCGCCTTCACCACCGATGCCTTCGTCGTCCGCCCGATGATCTTCCCCGGCGGCGACCTCGGCTCGCTCGCGGTCCACGGCACGGTCAACGACCTCGCCATGGCCGGCGCCCGCCCGCTCGCCCTCAGCGCCGCCTTCATCCTCGAGGAGGGCCTTTCCATGGAAACCCTGTGGCGCATCGCCTCGTCGATGGCAGACGCCGCGGCGGACGCCGGCGTTTCGATCGTCACCGGCGACACCAAGGTGGTCGATCGCGGCAAGGGCGACGGCATCTACATCACCACCTCCGGCGTCGGCCGCATCACCCACGACCGGTCCATCGCCCCCGGCGAGGTCCGGGATGGCGACGTGGTCATCGTCAGCGGCGACCTCGGCCGCCACGGCATGGCGGTCATGGCCGAGCGCGAGGGCCTCGAGTTCGAGAGCGACATCACCAGCGACTCCGCCTCGGTCGCCGGACCCGCCCTCGCCCTGCTCGACGCCGGGCTTTCAATCCACTGCCTGCGCGACCTCACCCGCGGCGGCCTCACTGCCACCCTCAACGAGATCGCCTCGGCCACCTCCCTCCGCATCGAGATCGAGGAGAGGGCCGTGCCGGTCCGCGACGACGTCTCCGCGGCCTGCGCGTTTCTCGGCCTCGATCCCTTCCAGGTCGCCTGCGAGGGCCGCTTCGCGATCTTCCTCCCCGCTGCCGAAGCCGACCGGGCCCTCGAGGTCCTGCGCGCCCACTCCGTTTCCGAGGGAGCCAGGGTGGTCGGCGAGGTCACCGGCGAAAGCGACGGCCGCGTCGTGCTCGCCAGCACCACCGGCGCCCGCCGCCTCCTCGACCTCCCCGCCGGCGAGCAGCTCCCCCGGATCTGTTAGTCGGAAAGGAGCGCCGGAAGCGCGTGAGTCCGAATCAGCGGCTCGGCCAGGTGGCTCGAACGGGACGCGCGACGCCGTCGCGCCCGCCCCACCCGCAAACTCCGCCCTCCCGCCGCGTCCCAACCGACCACCAAGCTCCGCCAGAACTGACGTTGCACGACCGCGTCGCGCGCCCCTTCAACTCGGATCTTTGATCTCCCGACCTCCAAAAGACGCGAGGGTCCTCAAAGTTGCGTCCGTCAAGTTCTGCAAATTGCTCAGGTCAGATCGGGGTTGCTGGATAGTTTGTTATTGGTTTCTGGTGATTGGCCCTGGTCTCTCAGGCACTCTTGCGCTCCATCGTGCTCTGTCCGTC
>JAUIJD010000078.1 GCA_030431475.1 Verrucomicrobiia bacterium
GATCGGCCTTCGAGCCGCTGACGGCCGGACCCAACAACATCTGGGGGTTCGCGACGGCGCGGGACGGAGAGGTGTTCCTGCAGGAGGCGAACGATCTCGGGATCCCGGTCGCCGAGTTCCTGGAGGGGACGCATTATCAGACCGGCTCGAAGGACAAGCTGCGTCCCTACGCGCCGCAGATTCCGAAATCGCTGGAGGAAGAGCGGATGGGCGGTACGGGCCTGAGCGGCCTCGCGATCGCCGAAGATGAAGGTAGCGCCTTCGCCGCGGATTCCGACGGGCGCCGGTTGTTCTATCTGGCGAATCCCATCACCAACCGAATCCAGGTGGTGAGCTTCGAGCGGGACGAGCGCGGGCAGCCGATCTACCGGAAGGAAGAGGATTTCCTGACCTCGGCGGACGACTGGTTCCGTCCGGTGGCGGTTCATTTCGGGCCCGACGGCGCCCTCTACGTGGTGGACTGGTACAACAAGGTCATTTCCCACAACGAGGTGCCGCGATCCCATCCGGACCGGGACAAGACGCGGGGGCGGATCTGGCGCATCAAGCAGGCCGGCACCACGTTGCAGCGCCCGATGGATCTGACGAAGGCGTCGTCATCCGAGCTGATCGGGCAACTGGGCGGATCCAATGCGCGGGTCGCCCGCATGGCGTGGCAGGAACTCGGGGACCGGCGGGACGTGGAGGTGGAGCCGAAGCTCCGCACCATGGTGGCCGATTCGTCGCTGGCTCTGCCCGCGCGTCTGGGGGCGTTCTGGGCGTTGGAGGAAAGCGAGGCGCTCGACGAGGCGCTGGTCCTTTCCTTGGCGGCGGATGCCGCGGCGCCGATGCGCTACGAAGCGGTTCGGGCCGCCGGGTCGATGGCGCTGCCGGAAGAGGCTTTCCTGTCGCTGGTCAATGATTCGGAGGTCGACTTTCGGGTGCTCGCCGCGTGGGTCAACGCGTTGCGGCATCATCCGTCACCGACGCCGTCCATGCTCCGTTCGCTGGATCGCCTGGCGGTGATCGAGAGGGGGGAAGGAGTCCGGGGTCGCTACGAGCGGGACTTTCTCCGCTACCTGCTGCGATGGGCCATGGAGGTTCATCAGGACGTCGTTCGGCGCACGTTGAATGGCTCCGAGACGTTGCCCGAGGAGTTCCGGCTGCTGGCAATCCATGCGTTGCCGCCCGCCGAGGGTGCCATCGCGCTGTTGGCGCTGATGCCCGATCTCGGGCGTTCGCTGAATTCCGAGGAAGTCAGCCTCCTCGGAAGTCAGTTGGGCCAGACAGCGGTGGCCGATGCCTTCGGTGAGATGTTGGAACTTCCGGAAACGCGCGAGCCCCTGTTGCGCACGCTGCTTCAGCTGTCGCCGGAGGAGGCGGCGAATCCCGAGCTCCGGCGCCGGGTCGGAGAGGCGGTGATCGCGATGGTGGAGGCGGAGCCGGACCGGACCGATCTCGCGGTTTCACTCGCTCGACATTTTCGACTGGCGGCCATGGCCCCGGTGATTCGGCGCGCCATCGAGACCGGCCGGGTCGGTCTGCTCGTGGGACTGCGGAGCTTGAACGAGATCGGTGGTGCCGACGCGGAGATGTGTCGCGAGCACCTCGACGCGGGGGACCCGGAGATCGCCCGGGCGGCGGTGGCCGGCTTCGCGGCCTCCAGCGGGGCTGGCGGGGTCGGGGAGCTGGCCGACCGCTGGGAGGAACTCGACGCTCCCTCCCGACAGCTCGCGGTCGATGGCATGCTTGCCGAAGAAGGCACCGGCCGAGCTTTCGTGGATCTGGCGTTGGAAGGGCGCTTCGAAGGGGCCGGGGGAGCGGCGCTGGAGAAGGCGATCGCCGTTCTCGGCCGCGACGACCCGAAGGTCATGCGGCTGATCGAGCGCTACGGCGACCTGATGCAACCGGTGATCCGTCTCCACGGTGGACCTCAGGAGGCGGTCGCGTGCGGTGTTGACCTCGAGGGGCCCTTCACCGTCGAGGGATGGGTGAGGCTTGATAAGGGTATCGGGAGCGCCGACAGCCTCCTCGGTCACCGAGGGGTGGCGGATTTCAATTTCCATCAGGGCCGGCTCCGGGTGTGGGCCGGCAAGAAGGACCGCATCATCGCCAGCGAGCCGGCGACCGCCGGGGTGTGGACGCATTACGCGATCACCCGCGACGGCGAGGGACGATTCGCGCTCTATGTCGATGGTGAACCGGACCCGGTCCACGGCGAGAACTTTCCCGGACCCCTGAAGGGACTGAATCTTGGGGAGTCGAACGCCAAGGGGGGCTCGGGGGGCGCCTACCTTGAGATGCGTGTCTGGGACCATGCGCGGACCCCGGATCAGATCGTCGAGCACTGGCGAACGCGTTTTTCGGTTGAGGATGCCCCGGACGGTCTGCTGCGGAGGATCTCAGGCGACACTCCGAACCCGGCGCTTCGCGGGCGGGCGACGCTCGAGTGGGACGAGGACTTTCCGGAACTCCGAACGCCTGAGGAGAACCGGAAGCGGAGCGAGGAGTTCGCCCGCTACCGGAAACTGGCGGAGGTCCCGGGCGATGCCGCGGCCGGCCGGCAACTCGTCGAGACCTACTGCCTGATCTGCCATCAGATCGACGGCGAGGGCATCGCGATGGGGCCGGATCTCAGCGGTGCCGGGGAAATGGGGATCGATGCCCTGCTACGAAACATCCTGTATCCCAACGACCAGCTCGAGAGTGGCTACTACCGGCACGACCTGACGCTCAAGGATGGCTCGCTGGTGAGTGGGTTTCTGGTCAGTGAGGACGACTCGAAGGTCACCCTGAGGCCTCTCGGCGCCGACGAGCGGGTCATTCCGCGCGACCGGATCGAAACCCATCACGTCTCGAAACGCACGCTCATGCCCGAGGGCTTGCTGCTCGGGCTGGAGGACCGGCAGGTCTCGGATCTCTTCACCTACCTGCTGGGAAGGGAGTAGGGTGCGACGGTAGGTTCGCGAACCTAGGGGCGAGGCGGGAGTCCCTGGTTGAGCATCGCGAGTTCGCCCCACGCGAGGGCGTCGCGCAGTGAGTGGTTGAGGAACTCCTTGGCCGCCTCCACGGCTTCGACGGTGGAGCGGCCAAGGGCCAGGCCGGCCGCGATGGCGGCGGAAAGGGTGCAGCCGGTGCCGTGGCTCGCCGGCGTGTCGATGCGCGGACTCCGGAACCACCGACCTTCACCGCGGTCCACGAGGTAGTCACCGCATTCCCGGCCGGGCAGATGTCCGCCCTTGAGGAGGACCGCGGTGTCAAAGCGGTCCGCCATTCGCCGGGCGGCGGCTTCGATGCCCGGCTCGTCGCCGAGCTCGTGGCCATCGAGTTCGGCGGCTTCGTCGAGATTCGGCGTGATCAGGTCGGCGAGCGGCAGCAGCCGGGTGTGGTAGGCGTCGATGGCATCGCGCTCCAGCAGGGGGTCGCCGGTCGACGCGATCATCACCGGATCGACCACCAGCGGAATGTCGGGGTGGCGGGTGAGGATCTCGCTCACGGCCACGACATGGGGTTTCGAGAAGAGCATGCCGGTCTTGATCGCGGCGACCGGGTAGCTTTCGAGCAGGATCTCGACCTGATCCTGCAGCACCGCGAGGGGGATCGCGTGGATGGAGCGCACTTCGTCGGGGGTTTCCGCCACCACGCAGGTCGCGGCGGTGAGTCCGTGGACACCGAAGTGGTGGAAGGTCTTCAGGTCGGCCTGCAATCCGGCGCCGGCGGAGCAGTCGGAGCCGGCGATGGTGAGCGCGACGGGAGGCGTGGGCATGGTTCGAGGAAAACCGATATCCGGCGGGCTGGCAAATCCCCCGGGGCGATGAATCGGCGGTTTGGGTTTGGCAAAGGAAGCGCGGCGTCGTGAAACTCGCCCCGATGCGGGAGCTGAAGGAACTGCGGGTGACGGTCGACGATGTGATCTACATGCCGACGCTTGAGGCGCCGTCCGAGAAACCCCATCCCTTCGTCTACTTCATTTCCATCCACAACGGCTCGGAGGAAGAGGTGAAGATCGAGGGACGGAAGTGGGTGGTCCAGGAAGGGGAGGAGGTTGCGGTGGTCGAGGGCGACGGCGTCGTCGGTCAGACGCCGACGCTGGGCCCCGGCGAACACTTCTCCTACAACAGCTATCATGTTGCGGCGCGCGACGCGGTCGTCGAGGGGGCCTTCTTTGGCCGCACCGCCGAGGGGGAGTGGGTGTTCACCCGCATTCCCGAGTTCCGGCTGCAGGTTCCGGGGTGGGCCTGACGGACGCCGGATCCTTCAAGGCACGGCGACGAGGCCGTCCGGGGTGAGGAGGTGGGTGACCGGAAGGTCGTGAGCCTCGGTGGGCACCCGGTCGACGACCTGCTCGCGGCAGGCGACGGCGATGAGGGGCGTCCCGGGGCGGACCCCACCGAGGGTGCGGTCGTAGTAGCCACGGCCGCGTCCGAGCCGGGAGCCGTCGCGCCCGAAACCGAGCCCGGGGACGAGGATGAGATCCAGCGACGAAATGTCGACGATCGGTCGGTTCGGGACCGGGGCATCGATCCCGTAGGCGTCGGGCTCGAGGTCGCCCATCGCCCCGACATGACGGAAGGCGAGGTCATCGCCCTCGATCCGGGGGAAATGCCACTGATGGCGGGAGCCGGCGACCAGCGGGCGAAGATCGATTTCCCCCGGCATCGCCGCGAAGGCCCCGATCCTCGATGGTTGGGACTGGGCGAGATGGGCTTCGAGATGACGGCGGACCGCGGCCGCCTGTCGGTCGGGATGGTCGATCCCGCGGAGGCGTTCGCGGAACCAACGCCGCCATGTTGATTTGCCGCCGTCGGGGGATGGAGTTGCCGCTTGCATTGGAATCGATCCGGAGGGACAGATAGCGCTCGTGTTTCGGATCGGACAAGTGGCGATTCCCCTCGCAGCCCTGTTGATCGCCTCGGCGGTTGCGGCGGCCGAGAAGGCACCCTTCACCTGGAAGGAGCCCCGGATTGGTGCGGGGGTGTTCTCCGACGGCCTGGGGATGCTCGATCGCGAGCGGGAGGAGTACGCGGACAACCTTGCGATTCACGCCGTCAACGAGGTGGCCCGGACCAAGGCATCGGCAGCCTCCCTTGAGAAGGCGAGGCGCTACCTTGCCTTGTCGCTCCACCTCGCTCCCCGCAACAAGCGGGCGCTGGTGGCGAACTACCAGCTGTCGCGTGGCGTCGTGCCGGAGCCGGTGGAAAGCGACTACAGTTCGGAAGTGCTGGCGCGGCTCCTGTTCACCCGTTCGCAGGTGCTGCGGCAGCAGAAGGGACCGGAGAACGTGCTGCTTTCCCGCTATTTCACCGAACTCGCGGCGGAACTCGACCCCCGGAACGAGGATGCCGTCTACGCCAGCGAACTTCAGCGGCTCGACCACGGCCGGCTCGACTGGAAGATGCTCACCGACGTCAAGGACGCCCGGGACACCTCGCTCTCCGAACCCGCCGGAGGAGGCGATCTGCCGTGAGGGCAAACCGGACGCTTGCCAGCATGGGCGCGGCTTCTAGTCTGCGCGCACGATGAAAGTCTGGTTGGACGGAAAGCTGGTGGATGAGTCCGAGGCGCGCCTCTCGGTGTTCGATCACGGATTGCTCTACGGCGACGGGGTCTTCGAGGGACTTCGATTCTACGGCCGCCGCGTCTTTCGTTTGGACGAGCACGTGAAGCGGCTCTTCGATTCCGCCAGGGCGATCCTGCTCAAGATGCCGTGGACGCACGAGGAGGTCGTCGGCTACGTGCTCGACACCATCCGAGCCAACGGGCTCGACGACGGCTACGTGCGGCTGGTGGTGACCCGGGGGACCGGCAGCCTCGGCCTGAATCCCCACCTCTGCGAGAAGCCGAGCATGTTCATCATCGCCTCGACGATCACCCTCTACCCGGAGGAATGCTACCGCAACGGGATGCCGGTTGCGACCTGCGCGACCCGGCGCCCGGCACCCGCGGCCCTGATGCCGCAGGTGAAGTCGTTGAACTACCTGAACAACGTCATGGCGAAGGTCGAGGCGCTGCAGGCCGGCGCGATGGAAGGCGTGATGCTCAATGAGCAGGGCTACGTGGCCGAGTGCACCGGCGACAACCTCTTCCTCGTGAAGAACGGTGAGCTGCGCACCCCTCCGGTCTCCGACGGCGCACTCGACGGGATCACCCGGCAGGTGATTCTCGAGCTTGCGGAGCGGGAGAGCCTCCCCGTGCGGGAGGCGTCGGTGACGCGCTATGACATCTACACCGCCGACGAATGCTTCCTCACGGGGTCCGCGGCGGAGGTGATTCCGGTGGCGACCCTCGACGGCAGGAAGATCGGCGAGACCTGCCCCGGTCCGGTGACGGCCCGGGTGACCGAGATCTTCCACGAGGAGACTCGGGCGACGGGAACGCCGATCGACTGAAAATTCGGCCCGGGGCGTGCTTTTCCTTTCGCAATCGGGTCGCCCCGAACTACCCTCGGTCGTCCATGGATTGCGACAAATGCGGCAAGCCGGCAAAGGTCCACTTGACCCAGTTGGTCGGTGGAAAAATCAAGAAAGTCGCGCTCTGCAACGAGTGCGCGGCCGACAGCGGGGTGACGGATCCCACGGGGTTCGCCCTGGCCGACATGCTGCTGGGAGGGGAGGGAGAGCAGAAAGTCGCCTCCGTCGTCCCGCGGCCGCCCCGCAAGAGCCGTGCCTGTCCGGATTGCGGATTCACGCTGGATGACCTGAAACGCATCCGTCGCTTCGGCTGCGGAAACTGCTACGAGGCATTTCGCGAGGAGGTGCAGGACATGATCCGCGGGATGCACAAGGGAACGTCGCATTGCGGCAAGGTCCCGGATGGCTTGATGGAGATGCGCCAGAGGAAGCTGCGGCTCGAGGAGCTGCGGGCCCGTCTCGACCAGGCGATCGCTGCGGAAAATTACGAAGAAGCGGCGGGCCTGCGTGACGAGATCCGACAGCTCGAAGAGGACATGTCGAAATCGGAGACGCCGTCATGATGCGCTTTTCGACACTTTTGAAACACCCCGCCGACTGGATGACCGGCAAGGGGGCGGACAACGCGGTGGTGCTGACCTCGCGCATCCGTCTGGCCCGGAATCTGGCCGGCGTTCCTTTCCCCGGCTGGGCGAAGAAGGCGCAGCGCGAGGAGGTGCTGGAAAAGCTGCGTCCGACGATCGAGGGGCTGTCCTGCATGAAGGACGGATTTTCCAAGTCGCTCGACTCGCTGAGTTCGGTGCAGAAGCAGGTCATGGTGGAGCGCCACCTGATCAGCCGGGAGCACGCGGCCCGGGGCGAGGGAAGCGCGGCGGTGATCGAGCGCCGGCAATCGGTGGCGGTGATGCTCAACGAGGAAGACCACCTGCGGATGCAGGCGATCCGCCCGGGGCTGGATCTGAGCGAGGCCTATGAGACCTTGAACCGTTTCGACGACGAGGTCGCGGAGGCCGTCGAGTATGCCTTCGATCCGGAGCTCGGCTACCTGACGACCTGCCCGACCAACCTCGGGACGGGCATGCGGGCCTCGTCGATGCTCCACCTGCCCGCGCTGGTGATCAGCGATCAGATCGGTCAGGTGCTGCAGGCCGTCGGCAAGATCGGTCTGGCGGTGCGGGGGATCTTCGGCGAGGGCACCGAGTCCCTTGGCAATCTCTTCCAGATCTCCAACCAGTCGACCCTCGGCGAGAGCGAGGCGACCATTCTGCGGCGCCTCGAGCGGGTGATCGCCCAGGTGGCGAAGCACGAGCGCAACGCGCGGGAGAAGCTGCTGGAGGACGACCCGGAAATGGTCAGCGACAAGATTGGTCGCGGCTACGGGGTGCTCAAGCACGCTTGGATCATCGACTCGAAGGAAGCCCTGAACCACCTGTCGCTGCTTCGGCTCGGAGGGGATCTCGGCTTCCTGCCGCCGGAAACGGTGGCGATGTGCGACGAGCTGCTGATGGAGATCCAGCCGGCGCACCTCCAGATCCACAGCGGGCGGAAGCTGGCGCCGGAGGAGCGTGACGCGATTCGGGCGGAAATCATCCGCTCCCGGTTGCAAAGCCTCGAACCCCCTGATATTGGTAAAATCAAGAAACCCGGAGGCGACGATGACGCCTCCCCCGACCTCGGAATCGCATGAACAATTTCACTCCACGAGCTCAGCAGGTTCTCGCCCTGGCCCGCAAGGAAGCCGATCGATTCAACCACAGCTACGTCGGCACCGAGCACTTGCTGCTCGGTCTGATCAAGCTGGGGCAGGGAGTGGCGGTGAACGTGCTGGAACGCATGGGCCTCGACCTCGAAACCGTGAGGATGGAGGTGGAGAAGGAAGTCGGCACCGGCAATGGCCAGAAAGTGTCGGGCAGCATTCCCTACACCCCGCGGGTGAAGAAGGTGCTGGCTCTGGCGAACAAGGAAGCCAAGGCGCTGAACCACAGCTACGTGGGCACGGAGCACATCCTCCTCGGACTTCTTCGTGAAGGCGAAGGCGTCGCGGCCCGCGTGCTGCGTCGCATGGAGGTCGACATCCAGCGCACCCGGAATGAGATTCTCGCCGAGATCGACCCCAACTTTAATCCGGAGGGGGATGACGAGGACGACGATGATCTCGACATCTTCGACGACGATGGAATGGAGGGGGACGCCGGCTCGGGCGGACCGGAAGGAAAGACCAAGACGCCGGCCTTGAAGGCCTTCGGCCGCGACCTGACGAAGCTGGCTTCCGAGAACGAACTCGATCCTGTGATCGGTCGCGAAGGGGAGATCGAGCGGGTCATCCAGATTCTCTGCCGCCGCACCAAGAACAACCCGGTCCTCATCGGCGAGGCGGGGGTCGGCAAGACCGCCATCGTGGAGGGTCTCGCGCAGGAGATCACCAACGGCAACGTTCCGGAGATCCTCCGTGAGAAGCGTGTGATCACGCTCGACCTCGCGTTGATGGTCGCCGGCACGAAGTACCGCGGCCAGTTCGAGGAACGGATCAAGGCGGTGATGGACGAGATCAAGAAGGTGAAGAACGTGATTCTCTTCATCGACGAGCTTCACACGATTGTCGGAGCGGGATCGGCCGAGGGGGCGATGGACGCCTCCAACATCATCAAGCCCGCGCTTTCCCGGGCCGAACTCCAGGTGGTCGGGGCGACGACGCTCAACGAGTATCGCAAGTACATTGAGAAGGATGCCGCGCTCGAGCGCCGCTTCCAGCAGGTCAAGGTCGAGGAGCCGTCGATCGACGACGCGATCGAGATCATGAAGGGTCTCCAGGAGAAGTACGAGACCCACCACAAGGCGAAGTTTTCCCCGGAGGCGGTCGAGGCTTCGGTCCGCCTCACCTCTCGCTACCTGACCGGCCGCTATCTGCCGGACAAGGCCATCGACGTTCTGGACGAGGCCGGAGCGCGGGCACGCATCGGTCAGATGACCCGCCCGCCCTCGATCAAGGAGTTCGAGCAGAAGATCGAGGAGATCAACCGCGACAAGATCGCCGCCATCGGCGAGCAGGACTTCGAGAAGGCCGCGGCGCTCCGCGACCAGGAGAAGAGCGCCAAGAAGGAACTCGAGGAGATCATCAACGAGTGGCGTTCGAACTCCGAGGAGACGGTCGTCGACGTCGGTGAGGACGAGATCATGGCGGTCGTCTCGAAGTGGACCGGGGTTCCGCTCCAGCGCATGGAGGAGAAGGAGGCCGAGAAGCTCCTGAAGATGGAGAACGAGCTGCAGGGGCGCGTGATCGGCCAGGACGAGGCGGTGACGGCGATTTCCAAGGCGCTCCGTCGCTCGCGGGCGGACCTCAAGGATCCACGCCGGCCGATCGGTTCGTTCCTGTTCCTCGGTCCGACCGGGGTCGGCAAGACCTACCTCGCCCGCAATCTGGCGGAGTTCATGTTCGGCGACCCCGAGGCGCTGATCCAGATCGACATGTCGGAGTATATGGAGAAGTTCACGTCGAGCCGCCTGATCGGTTCGCCTCCCGGCTACGTCGGCTACGAGGAGGGCGGTCAGCTCTCCGAAGCGGTGCGGCGGCGCCCGTATTCGGTGGTTCTTTTCGACGAGATCGAGAAGGCACACCCGGACGTGATGAACCTGCTGCTGCAGATCCTGGAGGAGGGCATGGTCACCGACTCGCTGGGTCGCAAGATCGACTTCCGCAACACGATCATCATCATGACCTCGAACGTGGGCGCCTCTTCGGTGAAGCGTCAGACCGCGCTCGGCTTCGGCGCCATGTCCGAGGACGAAGCCGACTTCGAGGGCATGAAGGAGAAGATCATGGAGGAGGCGAAGAAGCACTACCGTCCCGAGTTCCTGAACCGCCTCGACGACCTCGTGGTCTTCCACATGCTCGAGAAGAAGGACCTCGACCGGATCGTCGATCTCGAGGTCGACAAGCTTTCCAAGCGCCTGCTCGAGAAGGAGATCACCATGGTGCTCGACGCCACCGCCCGCGACCTGCTGGTCGAGAAGGGCTATGACCCGAGCTACGGGGCACGTCCGATGCGCCGCGCGGTCGAGAAGTATCTCGAGGATCCGCTCGCCGAAGCCCTGCTTCGGGGGGACGTCAAGGCCGGCGACTCGGTCCGCGTGATCTGCCCCGAAGGCGAGGAGGAGCTCCGCTTCGAACCGGTGGAGACCAAAGCCGAGCCCGACGAGGCCGGAGTCTGATTCCCGACCCCTCAACGAAGCGCCGTTCCGGAATTTCCGGAGCGGCGCTTTTGGTTCGGACGCCCCCGCATCAACCTAGAATCCGCAGTTGGAGTGAGGATGAGGGGCGCAAGTAGGGTCATGTGACCGCCGACGGGGCGTTTCGGGCGGGATCGAAGAGCAACCATGGGGGAGCCGGGCCCATGCTCAGGCTCA
>JAUIJD010000024.1 GCA_030431475.1 Verrucomicrobiia bacterium
CAAGCACTGGATCACCAACGCGGCGACCGAAGGTTTCAACAGCCGCATCCAGGCGATCAAGGCCGCAGCGAGGGGATTCAGGAACTTCGAGCATTACCGTATTCGCATCCTATTCTTCTGCGGCCGCATCACGCTGCGACCCGATCCCACCCACTAAAACCCCGGAAGAGCCAAAAAAAGAAGCGGCCGTCCCGAAGGACGGCCGCTCGTTGATTGAAGTGTCGGAGAAACCCGATCAGAAGCCGACCGCGAGGGTCACGCCACCGACGAGGTATTCCTGACCACCGGTGCCGTAAAGGTCGGTCACGAGACCGCCGTCACCATCGGTGTACTTGACGTAGGGGGTCAGGGTCACGCCTTCGCGGAATTCCCACGGAAGAGCGGCCGAGAGGTACCAACCCTGGAAGCCGTCGGCGGTCGAACCGGGAGTCACACCCAGCTTGGACGAACCTTGGCCACCGTGACCGTCGGCGAAGGCGAAGCCCGCACCAAGGTCAAGCGAGAGGCACTCGTTGAACTCGATGCTGTAGCCGATCGAGTTGTCCCAGTACCAACCGTTGAGCTCGTCGAAGTCATAGTACCAGGTCGAACCGAAGGACAGGCCGAACGGAAGCTCGTAGCTGGCACCAAGGTAGATTTCCTGGGTGTTCGAGAAGCCGGCGGCCGTCGAGATGTCCGGGAAGTAGTAGTAGATGTAACCAAGCTCGAGGGTCAGGTCACCAACGCTGTAGCTAGCGGCGGCGTAGAGGTCGAGCTCGTCAGCGTTCGCGCCGAACATGGTGCCACCGGCAGCATTGACGCTGTCGAAGCTGGCGTACCAAGCACCGGCGCTGAGGCCGAAGGCTCCGAAGTCGGCGGCCACGTCAACACCACTCTCAATGAGGTCGTTGCCGAAGTCGACGAATCGGAATTCGTACATGTTGTGATAGCCGACGTGGACTTCACCTTCAATTTCCGCCGAAGCGTAGCCAGCCACGAGGGTGGAGGCAGCGGCCAGGGCGCCAACGGTTTTGCTGTAGTTGCGCATCGTATTTCGTTGTTCGGTTGCTGCGATTGACCCTCCGAGGACGGCTTGGCCGACTCCGGAAGAGACTTGGTTTCGTTAGCATCGACCGTGCCATTTTAGTGGCCGGACACTGCCTAACCGCGGATTCATTAAGAAACCTTGATATTCGTGTCCAGTAAAAAAGCAGGAATGCTATCGCTCGCGCGGCAGCCTGATAGTCGCCGGCCGGCCCACGTGCAAGGCATTTCACTGTCCCGATTTCAGACTTCTCTCCCGGCCTTCGCCGCGCCCCTCGATCCAAGGAGGGTGGAGAAACCGGTGGGATGACGGGGCGCTTGATCCGGCCCCGGGGACTCCATGTGTACGTGACGAAATTCACGGTTGGCACGCCGCTTGCTTCTCCGCCGCCGAGTTCAACTCCAACAACCGCGAACTAACCATGCGAATGCTAAAGAAACTGATGTTCCTCACCCCCCTCGCGCTCGTGGCACCCGCCATGGCGCAAGAGGATGAGTACCGACCCGACTACGACGCCCTGATCGAAAGCCAGGGTGATTACGCCTACGCCTTCGACTTCTTCACCACCTCCATGCTGTGGACGGTGATCGCGGCGGCCTTGGTCTTCATCATGCACCTTGGCTTCGCCACTCTCGAAGCCGGCCTCACCCAGAAAAAGAACACGGTCAACATCCTGTTCAAGAACTGCTTCATCATCGCGATCGGTGTCGTCACCTACGCGCTGGTCGGCTTCAACACCCACTACCCCGGCGACTTCAACGGCTGGTTCAGCCTCGGCGGGATGATTGGTGACCTCAACGCCGACGGCGGTGACACCTTCGGTTACGGCGGCCTCGGTCTCGCCATGACCGGCTACGGTGATTTCATCTTCCAGGCGATGTTCGCGGCCACCGCCGCCACGATTGTTTCGGGTGCGGTCGCCGAGCGCGTCAAGCTCCCGACCTTCATGATCTTCGCCACCATCCTCGTCGGATTCTGGTATCCGGTCGTCGGCTCCTGGCACTGGGGCGGTGGCTGGCTCGGCGGTCTCAACGGCGGCAACGGCTTCAAGGACTTCGCCGGCTCGGCCGTGGTTCACGCCTTCGGTGGCTTCGCCGCCCTCGCCTGCGTGCTCGTTCTGGGTCCCCGCCGCGGCAAGTACACCGCGGAAGGCGTCAAGCCCATCCTCCCGCACAACCTCCCGCTCGCGGCGATCGGTGTGTTCCTCCTGTTCTTCGGCTGGTTCGGCTTCAACGGCGGTTCCGTCCTCTCGGCCGCTCCGGGTCCGCTCGGCCTGGTCTTCACGACCACCACGCTGGCGGCCTGCACCGGTGCCCTCGGCGCCATGGCCACTTCCTGGGTCACCCTCAAGAAGCCTGACCTGTCGATGACCCTCAACGGCTTCCTCGCCGGTCTCGTCGGGATCACCGCCAACGCCGACATCGTGTCCGCCACCGGCGCCCTCGTCATCGGCCTGATCGCCGGCATCATCGTGGTGCTTTCGGTCCTGTTCTTCGACAAGATCAAGATCGACGACCCGGTCGGCGCGATCTCCGTCCACGGCATCTGCGGCATCTGGGGCATCCTGGCTGCGGCGCTCTTCGAGGTCGTTCCGGAAGGTGCCGAGAAGCAGTTCTCGATCGGGGGCCAGCTGCTCGGCGTGGTCGCCGTCGGCGCCGCCGCCTTCATCTTCTCCTTCGTGGTGTTCTTCATCCTGAAGCTCATCATGGGAGTCCGCGTGAGCGAAGAAGAGGAGCACGAAGGTCTCGACGTGGCCGAGCACGGTGTCCCGGCCTACACCGACCACCAGTAAGATTCCTCGAATCCCACTCTCACAGCAGGCGGCCCGCACGGGCCGCCTGCTTCTTTTTTGCGATGGCACCGCGGGCCCGCCTCGCCTAAGCGGATGTCCGTGACGCGTCGCCGCAAGATTCTCCTCGGCCTCCTCATCCCCACCCTCCTGCTGGCGGTCTGGCAGTGGTTTTTCCGTCCGTATGCCTGGCGACCCGACCCGGACGCCGCCTGCCGCATCGAATTCGCCCAGCTGCGGCGCGACCGGGATTACCACTGGCTCGATCTCCGGCTCGAGGTCACCGAGCCGGGGCGCTTCCGCATCGACGAGAACCTCGCCCTGCTCACCGCCTCCGCCCGGGAGATCAAGCCCGCCGGCCTCACCTTGGAAGGCGCGGGGTCAGCCGATCTCGACCCGGGTGCCCCCGCCCTGGCCGCCACCGAGGCGCTGGCCCTCCGATTCTGGATGGAGCCGGGCGATTTCGACGGTCCTCTCCAGCTCCGGATCAACGGCGCTTCGCTCCACGTCCGCAGGGGATCCGAAGCACCTTCCCTCGAGGATGGCGAAACCGAAATCCACCGCACCTGCCGCTGGTGATGAACCTGCTGCTCATCGATAACTCGAACACCCGCACGAAGTTCGCCCTCAGCCGGAGGGCCGGCGACATCAGCTCGGAGTTCTGGCTGCCGACGGCCGACCTTTCGACCGGGCGGCTCGAGGAGGCGCTGGCGGGATTCGATTTCGACGCGAGTGCGATCTGCTCGGTCGTGCCGGCGAAACAGGAGGTGCTGGACGCCTGCCTCGCCCCCCGTGGACCCGTCCATCACCTTTCCTGCCACAGTCCGCTCGGCATCGAAATCGACTACCCTCGGCCCGAAAGCATCGGCGCCGACCGGCTGGCCAATGCGGTCGGGGTCGTCGCCCGCCACGGCCATCCCGCCATCGTGATCGACTTCGGCACGGCGGTGACCTTTGACGTGATCTCACCCGAGCCGGCCTACGCCGGGGGCGTCATCGCGCCCGGACTCGGGGCGATGGGCGAATATCTCGGGCGCCGGACGGCGCTGCTGCCGCAGGTCGAGCTCGCCGAACCCGACAGCGCGATCGGAAAATCCACCGCCGACGCCATGCGCGCCGGTGCCGTGATCGGCTACCGGGGCCTCGTCCGAGAGATCATCTCCGCCATCCGCGCCGAGCTCCCGAAACCCGCCACCGCGGTCGCCACGGGCGGCGACGCCGCGCTGATCGCCGCCGGCGTGGCGGAGATCGACGCCGTCGACCCGGATCTCACGCTGGCAGGCATCGACCTTGTCGCACGCCGTGTGTTCGGTTGAAATCCCGCATTCACCCCCACCCATGAGCAATACAGAAATCGCCCTCGGCATCGACTTCGGCGGCACATCGGTGAAGTCGGGTGTCGTTTTCCGCGGCCAGGTGATCGACAGCGCGCCGCCCATCGCCACCCAGGATTTCGACGGACCCGAACCCCTGATCGAGGCGCTGCTCCAGACGATCGCGACGCTTCGTGACCGCCATCAGGCCATCGCCGCGATCGGCATCGGCATGCCCGGCTTCATCGATTTCGACAAGGGGCTCGTCCATGCCCTCACCAACGTTCCCGGCTGGGAGTCCTTCCCCCTGCGCGACCGCCTGGAGGAGCGGCTCGACGTCTCGGTCACGGTGGAGAACGACGCCAACTGCATGACTTACGCCGAATGGCGACGGGGTGCCGGACGCGGTCTCGACAACCTGATCGCGATCACCCTCGGGACCGGTGTCGGCGGCGGCGTCGTCGCCAACGGCCGCATGGTCCGCGGCAGCCGATTCGGCGCCGGCGAGGTCGGGCAGATGTCCATCGACTGGGAGGGAAAGCGGGGCCACTACGGGAATGCCGGCGCGCTGGAGGAATACATCGGCAACCAGGAGATCGCCGTTCGTGCCCGCGAGCTCTACGCCGAAGCCGGCGTCGAGAAGGCGCTCAGCGACGTCACGCCGCAGCAGCTTTCCAAGCTCGCCCACGCCGGCGACGAAACCGCGCTGAAGCTTTGGGACGAAATCGCACGCCAGCTCTCGAGCGCGTTGATGAGCTGCTGCTGGCTGCTCAATCCCCACGCGATCATCATCGGTGGCGGCGTCGCCCGTGCCGGCGACGTGCTGTTCTCCCCGCTCACGCAGCACCTCTACGAGCAGCTCTCCGACCCGTTCCGCGAGAACCTCATGGTCCTCCCCGCCCGGTTCGGCAACGAGGCCGGCATGGTGGGGGCCGCCGCGCTCGCGCTCGAGGAAGCCGGCTACGCCGTGGATCCCTGACCCGCCGCAACGATTCGAGACTGCGGCCGCTTTGCGGTTTCCAAGCTCGCCGGCGCACGCTAACTCCCGCGCGTGCGCTACGATTTCCACACTCCGATCGACCGCCGCGGAACCGGCTGCATCAAGTTCGACCGCCGTCCCGAACTCGATCCGTTCTGGGTCGCCGACATGGACTTCGCCTCCTGTCCGGAAATCCTCGAAGCGCTTCACCGCCGGGTCGATCACGGCGTCTTCGGCTACGCCCAGGCCCATGAAGGGCTCGAGGAAGCGATCGACTCCTACCTTTCCTCGCGCCACGGCGTCCGGACCGACCGCGACCACCGCCTCCATCTCGGCGGACTCGTCCCGGCACTTTCGCTCGCCGCGCGCGCCTTCTGCCAGCCCGGCGAGGCGGTGATGACCTGCACGCCGGTCTATCCACCCTTCCTCGGCGTCCATCGCGATGCCGGCGCGCGCCTGATCACCGTCGACCACACCCTTGTCGACGGTCGCTACACCTTCGACTGGCAGGCGATGGCCGACGCCGTCACCGAGGACACCCGCGTCTTCCTCCTCTGCAACCCGCAGAATCCCCTCGGCCGCGTGTTCAACGCCGGGGAGGTCGAGCAGCTCGCCCGGTTCTGCGCCGAGCGCGACATCGTGCTCGTCTCCGACGAAATCCACTGCGACCTCATCCTCGACGAAGCCGCCACCCCGCACTTCTCCGCGTTGCGCCTCCCCGAAGACCTCCGGAAACACTGCATCACCCTGCTTTCCCCCAGCAAGACCTGGAACATCGCCGGCCTTGGCTACGCCTTCGCGATCGCCGAGGACGACTCCATCCGGCGCCGCTTCGCCGCCACCCGCGGTCACACGCTCACCGAGATCAACGCGCTCTCCTACTACGCCGCCGAAGCCGCCTACCGCCACGGCGAGCCGTGGCGACGGGAACTGCTCGCGTATCTGCGGGCCAACCGGGAAGCCTTCGACACCTTCTTCCGCGAGCGGCTGCCGGAAATGGCTCCCGTCCCGGCCGAAGCCACCTATCTCGCCTGGGTCGAAGCCCGTTCGCTCGACGAGAAGAACCCGGCGGACTTCCTCGAAAAGGAAGCCGGGTTGTTCCTCTCGGACGGCAATTTCTTCGGCTGGCCCGGCTACTACCGTTTCAATCTCGCCTGCCCCCGCCCCCGCCTGCTCGAAGGGCTCGAGAAGATCGCCCGGGCTGCCTCCAAGGGCGCATAGCCGCCTTCGCCGGCGAAGGCAACTTGGCGCTTTTCCCACGGCGCGCCCGCGTCCAGAATGCGCGCCATGCGACGCCTCCTCCTGACGCTCCTGCTTTTCGCACTCGCGCCACTGGCCCAGGCCGATCACGTGATCCTCACCGGTGGCCCCGCGCTCCGGAAGTGGGAGAACCTGCGCGTCTCCGAGGACCGCCACGACCGCTGGTGGGCGAACTTCATCCGGGCCTCGACGCTGCGCATGGTCGAACTCCGCAAGGCCTACGGCCAGAACGCCCGCATCGTCTGGATCGTCCACCGCGACGGCTACCGCACCCGCTCCGCCGAGGACGGCAAACCCTACACCACCTGGATCGCCGACCTCGCCCGCAAACGCAACGTCACCCTCAAGTGGTTCGACTCCAAGGGCGGGCTCATCTCCTCGCTCAACGGCCTTCCCCGCGGCTCGGTCGAGACCTTCGACTTCTTCGGCCACAGCAACAAATACGCGTTCATGTTCGACTACGGCAACGACATCATGGCGGCGTCCACCCTCTGGCTCCATCAGGATGAACTCGGGCGGATCAAGAGCTCCATCTTTGCCAGGAACGCCTACTGCAAGAGCTGGGGCTGCCACACCGCCGAGAGCATGAGCAAGGTCTGGAAGCGCAAGCTCGGCGTGCCGCTCGAAGGCGCCCACGGTCCGACCGACTATTCCTGGGTCGGCCGCGGGAAGCTGCCCATCGTCAAGGGCCGCTGGGGCACCTGAATCCATTTTCCACCATGAAATTCGACGAACTCAAAAGCCTGTTCGAGCTCCCATTCTTCGAGCTCCTCAAGCGCGCCCGCGAGGTGCACGAAGCCCACTGGCCGCAGGCCGAGGTCCAGCTCTGCACCCTGCTCTCGATCAAGACCGGCGGCTGCTCCGAGGACTGCTCCTACTGCTCGCAGTCGGCTCGCTACAACTCCGGCGTCGAGGTCGAGCGGCTGATGGAGAAGGAAGCCGTCATGCAGGCCGCCCGCACCGCGCGTGAAAACGGTTCGACCCGGTTCTGCATGGGCGCCGCCTGGCGCGGCGTGCGCGGTGGCACCCAGCGCTTCGAGCAGGTCGTCGAGATCATCGAGGACGTCTCCTCGCTCGGCATGGAGGTCTGCGTCACCCTCGGCGAACTCGGCCCCGATGAGGCCAAGCGGCTCAAGGAAGCCGGCGTCACGGCCTACAACCACAACGTCGACACCTCCCCCGAGCACTACCCGAACATCGTCACCACCCACACCTACGAGGACCGGCTGCGGACGATCCGTCACGCGCAGGACGCCGGCATGTCGGTCTGCTGCGGCGGCATTCTCGGTCTCGGCGAGACGAACGACGACCGCCTGAAAATGCTGGAGGTCATTTCCGAGTTCAACCCGCAGCCCGAGAGCGTCCCGATCAACTCGCTCATGCCCATGCCCGGCACCCCGCTGGAGGGCTCCGATCCGGTCGACGTCTTCGACGTGATCCGCATGATCGCCGTTGCCCGCATCGCGGTGCCGAAGGCCAAGGTCCGCCTCTCGGCCGGTCGCGACCGGATGTCCGACGAGACCCAGGCCCTCTGCTTCTTCGCGGGTGCCAACTCGATCTTCTACGGCGAAAAGCTCCTCACCGCCGGAAATCCCATCGTCGAACACGACCGGGCGCTTCTCAAGAGGCTCGACCTCGACACCCTCGCCCCCAACCGCGACCTCGAGGCTCCCGCCGCGGACGAAGAGCGCCCGCTCTGCCCGGCGTAGCCGACGTCCGCCGCAGGAGCCATGCTCGCCCGCCTTCGCCATCACCGAGGTCGTGCGGCACTGGTCGTCCTGCTCGGCGTCGTCGGCACCGCCCTGGTGCTCGTCCTCCCCGCCGTGGCCCGGCATTTCACCGACGTGGTGATCGGGGAAAAGCGCCCCGACCTCGTCCTTCCGACGGCGCTGGTCGGCCTCGCCGCCATCGCCGCGCGGCAGACCCTTCTCGCCCTCCGCTCGTTGACGGCTCAGGCGCTCGAGTCGCGCCTCGTCCACGAACTCCGGGTCGAGATGTTCGACCGCCTCCAGCGCCAGCCCATCCGCTGGTTCGACCGCAACCGCTCGGGCGAGATCATGAGCCGCGTCTCCACCGACGTCCCCAACGTCCAGAAGCTCCTCACCGAAGCCCTCGACGTCGCCCTGCCCGCCGCACTCCAGTTCCTCGTCGTCCTCGCCGCGATGTTCTGGCAGGACTGGCGGCTGGCGCTCGTCACCATCGCGCCGTTGCCCGTCATCGGACTCGTCACCTGGCGTCACTCCAAGGTCGCCGAGCCCCAGTGGCGCGAATCCGGCGAAGCCACCGCCGAGCTCCACGCCCTGCTCCACGACTCGCTCTCCGGCATCCGCCAGATCAAGGCCTACACCGGCGAGCCCGAAAGCCTCGACCGATTCGCCGACGCCTCCAGGGAGACCCGCACGAAATACATGCGCGTCATGCGCGGTCAGTCGCTCATCTGGCCCGGCGTCTCCATCCTCGCCGAAGCCGGCATCATCGCCATGGTCGCCTTCGGCTCGTGGCGCGTCCTCCAGGGCGAGATGGATGCCGGCATCCTCTTCTACTTCCTCTTCGCCTGGGGCTTCCTCTTCGAACCGATCTCCAAGATCAACCCCCTCAGCCAGACCCTCAACCGCGGCACCGCCTCCGCCAAGCGCGTCTCCGAAATCCTCGACCGCCCACCGGAGAGCCACCTCACCGAAGGCAAACGCCCCACCGCCCTCCGCGGCGAGATCCGCTTCGAAAGGGTCGGCTTCTCCTACGATCCCGAGTCGCCCGCCGTCGCCGACATCTCCCTCCAGGCGCAGCCCGGCGAGACCATCGCCCTCGTCGGCCCCACCGGCGCCGGAAAATCCACGCTGCTCCACCTCATCGCCCGCTTCTACGAACCCGACAGCGGCCGCATCCTCCTCGACGGACATCCCCTGTCCGACCTCTCCAAGGAATGGCTGCGCGACCACCTCGGCTACGTCACCCAGGAGAGCTTTCTCTTCAACGCCACCCTGCGCGACAACCTCCTCCTCGCCCGGCCCGACGCCTCCGACACCGAAATCCGTGCCGCCCTCGATGCCGCCAACGCCCTCGGTTTCGTCGAGGAACTCCCCGAAGGGCTCGACACCCTCGCCGGAGAACGAGGCACCCGCTTTTCCGGCGGCGAACGACAGCGCCTCTCCATCGCCCGCGCCCTGCTCCGCAACCCGCCCATCCTCCTGCTGGATGAAGCCACCTCCGCGCTCGACAACCGCACCGAGAAGCTCGTCCAGCAGGCGCTCGAGCGCCTCCGCGCCGATCGCACCAGCTTCGTCATCGCCCACCGCCTCAGCACCATCGAGGCCGCCGACCGCATCCTCGTTCTCAAGGACGGCCACCTCGTCCAATCCGGCACCCACGCCGAACTCATCGCCCAAGACGGACTCTACCAGCGCCTCCACCGGGGTGGCTTCAGCCAAGCCCCCGGCACCTGACCCAAAGCCGCGCCGCAACGGGGCCCCGCAAAGGAGCGCCGGGTTTGCCGTAAGGCACCCCGACAAAGTCGGCGGCACCCGGCTGGAGCCCAAGCGCCACCTCTGCCGGAGAGTCCTCACCCTTGCATCACTCCTCTTCGCTCACACCAAGGCGGCGAAGACCACCCATGCAAAGGCCACAACCGCCCCATCGAACTGCCCCGAGGCTACAGCCGGGTAAACCCCAATGCCATTAAGGATTGAGAGGATCTCGCTTCTTCGCCCCGGCAGGGGCATGTGAGATTAGCCGGTGGCGCGAGCCACCGGAATCCCGCATGCAATGAATCCGTGCCCCGGCAGGGGCACTCGAAACCGCCCGCCAGGCCTCGACGCACCTTTCTCTCCATTTCCGCATCGTTTTCTCAACGAAACACCGCGCTACGGAATGGCGCGACCGCCTCCACGCCGATCTCGGTGGCGTGGCCGATCACGTCCACCTCTCCTCGGGCTCACCGCGACCGCACGCCTCGCCGATGGGGTTCGCGACATGAAGGCGGCTTCCTCCAAGTGGGTGCATGAAGAGTCGGGAGACCGCGCCTTTGCATGGCAGCAAGGCGATGGCGCATTCACCGTCAGCCCGTCCCACCCCGAAAACGTCCGCAACTCCATCGCCTCGCAAGAGGAGCATCACCGGAAACCGACGTTCCAAGAGGAATAGCTGGAACTCTTGCATCGTTGCGGCGTCGATTTCGACGAACGCGATTTGTGATGACGCCCCCTTCCGCCGCCCTTCTCGGGCGGGATCATTCTTTCCCGGGATTCCGGTGGCTCGCGCCACCGGCTAATTTCCCCGATCCCTGCCGGGATCAATAAGCGCTCCGCTGGGATCGAATGCTTAACGGCATTGGGGTAAACCCGGCGCTCCAGCCCTCCACCGCCTCATCATCAGAAACACGCTACCAAAACCGATCACCCTGGGTTAGTCTCCAAACCGTGACCGATTCCTTCCGTGAGCCGCTGAAGAAGAAAGTGGGCGGCTCTCTAACCAAGGTGAGCCCGCTCAAGCGGCTCGCCATGCTCCAGCGCAACGCGCTCATGCTTCGTGGCGGAAAATGGCAGCCCCCAACCGACGATGGAACCCTCGTTCGAAAAACTGTTGGTCCGGCTCGCTGAGGCCGACATCCGGTTCGTCATCGTCGGCGGAATCGCCGTCACGCTCCAGGGCTACGTCCGCCTGACCGAGGACATCGACCTGCTGATCGATCCGTCGCCCGACAACATCCGGGCTCTTCTCGACTCCCTCGCGACCTATGGCGAAGGCTTTGCCCGCCAACTGGCCCTTGAGGACTTCTCACCGGAAGAGGGTGCCATCCGGATCGTGGAGGAAACCGAGCAGTGCCAGATCGATCTCTTCACGGTCATGTCAGGCCGGACCTACGCCGACGTGATCCAAGATGCCGCAAAGTTCATGGTCGGAGGACACGCGGTCCCCTACGCCTCCAAGGCATCGCTCATCGGCTGGAAATCGAAATCTGTCCGCGAGAAGGACCAGCTCGACGCCTCCGCGCTCCGAATGCTGCAGGACGATCCCTCCGCCTTCGACTGACCGCCTCATCCTCGCCAGCCGACCGATGCACCGCCTCCTTCTCACCCTCCTCTCCATCGGCCTCGGCATCCTCGCTTTCCCGCCCGTCCACTGGCACCCGCTGGCGCTGGTCTCGCCCATCCCCTTTCTCTTCGCACTCCGCGATACCAGGCCGGCACCGGCCCTCGGACTCGGCCTGCTTTACGGAGTCGGGCTCTTCGCCGGCACCCTCAACTGGCTCGCCGCCCTCTTCGGCTCCTTCGCCATCCTCCTCTTCTTCATCCTCGCGCTCTTTTCCACCCTCTTCGCCGCCATCACCGCAAGCCTTGCCGGTCCGCTCGCCGGACGGAAATGGCTGCCCTTCGCCATCGGCGTCCTGTGGACCGGCACCGAGTATTTCCGCTGCGAGTGGTTTACCCTGCGCTTCCCCTGGATCACTCCCGGCACCGGTCTCCCCCCCGGATATCTCACGCCGTGGATCGGCGTCTATGGCGTCAGCCTGCTGGTCGCCACCGCGGCCGCCGCCATCGCCTTCCGGCAAACGAAGGTCGGCCTCACCCTGCTCGCCGCCGTTGCGCTGACGGCCTACCTTCCCCAGCCGTCGACGCCCGAAGGGCATCTCACCGTCGCCGCCGTGCAGGGCGAGGGCGTCCCCTTTGAGCGGCTCGTCGCGCTCTCCAAGCAGGCCGAAGCTCCGCTCGACGCCATCGTCTGGCCCGAGATTTCCGTCGTCCCCGACATCCGGACCAAGCCCAAGCAGCTCGCCGCCGTCCGCCAGCTCCTCGCGGAAAACAAGGCCGCTTTCCTGACGGTTGGCACCGTGACCAAGCTCGACGCCGGCCGCTGGTCCAACACCGCCGTGACCATCGGCCCCGACACCATCCTCGGCAGCTACGACAAGAACCGACCCGTGCACTTCATGGACGACGGCGAGCCGGCCACCTCGGTCCCGACCATCGACACGCCCCTCGCCCGCCTCGGCACCACCATCTGCTTCGACAACGACTACGCCGCCGTCGTTCGCCAGGCGGTGCTCAATGGCGCCGAGCTTTTCCTCGTCCCCAGCATGGACGCCGCCTCATGGACCGCCCGCCAGCACCTCCAACACGCCGAACTCGCCCGTCACCGCGCCGCCGAGAACGGCCGCTGGTTCGTCGTCTCCTCCAGCTCCGGGCTCACCCAGGTCATCGACCCCCGCGGACGTCGCATCGCCGAGCTGCCGCTCTTCGACCCCGGCGTGCTCGTCGCCCAGGTCGGAAAGCGGAGCGACCTCACCTTCTACACCCGCCTCGGCTGGCTCATCGGTCCGGCCTGCACCGTCCTCTCGGTCCTGCTCCTCATCGCCAACTCCGTCCTCTCCAGACGCCAAGCCGCCACGGAGCGTGAACCAACGTCCGCCTCCGTCGACCCGACAGGCTGAAGCCCGCGCTCCCTCACCAAGGCATCGGAAACGCCCGCATGAAGTCATGCACGCGGTCCCGGAGCGCGTGGAGCGCTTCTTCGTTGCCGACGTTGGCCAGGCCCTCGGCGATGAAGTCGGCCACCTGCTCGATGTCCTTCTCCACCATCCCGCGGGTCGTCACCGCCGGGGTGCCGATGCGGATGCCGCTCGGTTTCATCGGGGTGCCGGTGTCGAAGGGAATCGCGTTCTTGTTGACCGTGATCCCGGCCTCGTCGAGCGCGTTGGAGGCGTCGGACCCGTTGAGGTCCTTGCCCCGCAGATCCACCATCATCACGTGGTTGTCCGAACCGCCGGAAACGATGCGGTAGCCGTGCTCGGTGAGCCGCGCGGCCATCGCCCGCGAGTTCGCCACGACCTGCTCCTGGTAGCTCTTGAAGTCCGGCTTCAGCGCCTCGCCGAAGCACACCGCCTTGGCGGCGATCACGTGCATCAGCGGCCCGCCCTGGATGCCGGGGAAGACCTGCGAGTTGATCTTCTTCGCGAACTCCTCCTTGCAGAGGATGATCCCGCCGCGCGGTCCGCGCAGCGACTTGTGCGTCGTCGAGGTCACGAAGTCCGCGTGCGGCACCGGGCTCGGGTGCACGCCCGCGGCGACCAGGCCGGCGATGTGCGCCATGTCGACGAAAAGATAGGCCCCGACTTCGCGGGCGATCTGCCCCATCCGCTCGAAGTCGATCACGCGCGAGTAGGCGCTCGCGCCGCAGGTGATCAGCGCCGGCTTGGTCTCGCGGGCCAGCTCGGCGAGGTGATCGTAGTCGATGCGCTCGTCCTCCTCGCTCACCCCGTAGTGGGTGACCTCGTAGAACTTGCCGGAGAAATTCGCCTTGTGGCCGTGGGTCAGGTGACCGCCGTGGGCGAGGTCCATGGTCAGGATCTTGTCGCCCGGCTTGAGCACCGAGAAATACACCGCCGTGTTCGCTTGCGAGCCCGAGTGCGGCTGCACGTTGGCGTGCTCCGCACCGAAAAGCTCCTTGGCGCGCTCGATCGCGAGCGTTTCGACCACATCGACATTCTCACAGCCCCCGTACCAACGACGGCCGGGGTAGCCCTCGGCATACTTGTTGGTCAGCACGGAGCCCTGGGCCTCCATCACCGCCGGCGAGGCGAAGTTCTCGGAGGCGATCAGTTCGATGTTGAAACGCTGGCGCTGCTCCTCGTCGACGATCGCCCGGTAGATGTCCGGGTCGGTGACCTCGATGCGCGAGCCGGAGGCCTTGCACACGCGGCGCTCATGGCGTCCGCCCTCGAACTCCGTGGAAAGGAAGGCATCGACCATCGCCGCGCCGGTCCCGGCATCGACGACCTTGCCGCCGAGGCAGAGCACGTTGGCGTCGTTGTGCTGGCGGGTGATGACGACCTCCTCGACGGTCCGCACGTTGGCGCCGCGGACGTGCTCGTGCCGGTTCACCGCCATGCAGACGCCGACGCCCGAGGTGCAGCAGAGGATGCCGAAGTCGTGGGTGCCGTCGCCGACGTTTCGCCCGACCAGGTTCGCGTAGTCCGAGTAGTCGACCGAATCAGGCCCCTGGGTGCCGAAGTCACTCACCTCGTGGCCGGCGGCCTTGAGATGCGCCACCAGGGCGTCTTTCAGTTCCACTCCGCCGTGATCGGCGCCGATCGCAATTCGCAGGGTCTTCTCGCTCATGAAATGGGGTCGGGCTTGGATGCCGCAGGGGAAATGACCCGCACCCCCCGGAAATGCAACCCCCGACTCACCCGGAGGTCTGCTCGATGAAGGCGATCAGGGTGGGAATCGCCTGATCGAGCGTCTCGGCCACCGCCCGGTAGGCCGCTGCGCCGCTGCCGATCGGATCCGGCACGTCGCAGCCGACGCCCCGCCCCGGCAGGTCCACGAACTCGCAGGCGAGGTAGAACTTGTCCTCGTGCTCGGGGAACATCCCGTGCAGCGCGGCAAGGTGCTGACCGGTCATGGCGAAAACGTGGGTCGCCTCTTCGATGAGCTCCTCGCTCACCGGGCGGCTGCCGAAACCCTCGAGCGTGATGCCGCGCTCGCGCAGCAGGTTCTCGGTGTCGGCACTCACCGGTCCGCCCGGGTAGGCCGCCACGCCGGCCGAGGACACCTCGAAATCATCGCGATCCGCGACCGCCGCCCGGAACAGGCCCTCGGCCATCGGACTGCGGCAGGTGTTTCCCGTGCACACGAATAGGACCTTTTTCTTCTCCGACATCGACGCCACCATGGAAACGCGTCCGCCCGTGGTCAAGTGGCGCAAAGCTCCTGCTTTGCGAGAGCTCCCCACCGGCTCCGCCGTGGGGCGCACCATCTCGGAAAGGTCGCCACTACGGCAGCGTTGCCAGCCCCTGGCAACGCAGGAGCTCTTTCGCCCCTACGGCACATCCAGCGTCACCCGGACGCGCCCGAACCGATGGGTTGCCTCGCTCACCGCGACCGGATCATCCACCGTGACCCGCTCCCACACGGAGTCCAGGCGTTCGACCTCTTCCGCAGCCTCGACCGGCCCGAGCAATCCAGGATCCCCCCCGAACTCGCACTGGTAGCTCAGCGAAGGGACATCCCGCCGCCGCAGGTAGGTCAGCCGCAATCGCTCCCCGGCCCGATCCTCGACCGCCGCCACCGGCAGACCGTGGACACCGCCGGCCCCGACGCTTGCGACGCCGGATGCTTCCGGATCCAGGCCGAAGGCGAACTCGAGAAGCGTCGCCCAGCCATCCCCATCCTCGTCGCCGAGCGGCGCGTCGCTCACGCCGTGGTCCGCCGCCCAATCCTCAAAGGAGATCGGGCTGACAACCGTCCACGTATTGGAGACCCGCGAGCCCCGCCCGACGGGATCCACGGCATCGGCCGCCACGGTCACGTCGACCACCCGGGCAGCGGGGGTCACGGTCGCGACGAAATAATCTCCCGAACCCCGCAGGCCGGTCACCGCACCGCCCGACACCTCGAAGTCCCCGATCGTCAGGTCGTCCACCGACATGTCGAACACCACCGTCACCTCGAAAGGCGCCATTTCCATCCCGGTCGGGCCTGCAATCTCACAGCGAGCCGGCCGCCAGCCGATCGGGTCATCGAAACGCTCACCGTCCGCTCCTCCGCTCCACGTTCCCTCATCCATCGGACTCCAGGTCACGCCGTCGATGCTGTGCTCGATCCGGTAGTCGAGGATCCTGCCGTTGGGGTCGTCCTGCCGGGGCAGGCAAAGGTGTCCGCCGATCTCCCGGATGGAGCCGAGATCCAGCGTCAGCCGCTGCGGCAGCGCCACCCCTTCGGCGCTCCGCCAGTAGCTGCCCGAATCGCCATCGATCACCTGGGCAGCCGGATGAAATCCCGTGACCGTTTCCTCGCTGTCGACCCCGGCGACCGACAAGCCCGTGATCGGAAGGGCGGCTCCGGACGGGCCGAGGACGGAGAACTCCGCGAGGGCCGCGAAATCCGCCGTCGATGTGAGCGCGTGTAGCCGGACGTAGCGCGCCTCGGGCAGGGGCTCCGTGGCGAAGGCCGCCGCCTCGAGCCCGAGGATGTAGCGTTGGAGGTACTCGACCGCCCCGTGATCCACCACGTTCTTCGCCAGCGGGGGCATGGCGTCCCCGTTTCCCGCCGCGGCCGTTCGCACGTGGATGGCGGACAGCAGCGGCTCGCCCGGCCGCAGGTAGCGCCCGTCGGGACCGAGCGAGTATGCCCCCGAGATCTCCGCCCCCACCATCCCCTGCTTCGCCAGCGGCGTCCCGAGGCGCGCATCGAAACCGCTCCCGGCCGCACCCGGGCGGTGACAGTGCGCGCAGTTGCTGTCGAGATACGAGCGGACCCGGTGCTCGAGCGGCGCTTCCTCGTCCGAGAGCGACCGCGCGGCGATCAGGTCGGCGATCTCCGCCGCCGTCAGGGTGCGGTCGAAGGCCCCGAGGTCGTTCAAGGTTTCGATCTGATGGTCGATGCGGCCGGTCGACGGGTAATGAAAGTCCCGGTTGAGCGAGGCGGTCCGGAACCCGAGCGCCTGCCCGGCCGCCGGATTGTGGCAAAGCAGACAGTCCGCCCGTCCGGGATACTGCCACTCGCGAAGCTCGGTCCCGCCGCCGTCGAGTTCGACCGTGTAGCTCTCGGTCGCGCCACCGGTCAGCAGGACGGCATCCGTGCCTGCTGCATTCCAGCGATAGGTGACTCCATACTTTCCGCCGCCCTCCGTGCAGACGAGGAAACGGGTCTCCAGGCGCTTCACCAAGCCCGGCGAGACCTCGATCTCGAAGTGCTTCACAAACACCGTCCCCTCGGGAAAGCGCCACGGGCCGTGCTCCTCGAAGCCGATCTTCTCCTCCGGCGAATCAAGCGCCCCGTCGTGCGGCAGGATGATCCACCGGCGCTTGGTGGCACCGTCCGACCACAGGGGGCTCGCCACGTCGTAGGGAATCACGCCGGCCGCAGGCGTCAGGCTCACCAGATCCTGGAAGACCCCGGTTTGCGACAGCATCGGCGGCGGTTCCGGAAGCACTCCCTGCGGCGCCAGCTTGAGAATCGTGCCCCCCGCCTGATTGGTTCCGTTCAGGATCATCAGGTAGACCTCCCCGGCGGCATCGGTGCAGAAGTTCGCCAGCCCGGCCTTCAACCCGGTCGGCAAGCCGGTGACGATCTCCTCGACCTGCGACGCCCCACCCGAATCTCCGGGCTCGAGCGTTCGAACCCAGCCTCGGAAGTGATCCCCGAAAAGCACCTTCCCTCCGAGGGACGTTGACCATTTCGCGCCCCGGTAGCGCATGCCGCCGATGACCACGGTGCCCTCCTGATGCGAGTACTCGTGGTCCGGCTCGCACTCGAAGCCTTCGACCACACCCGGCCGCGCCTTCGGCCCGTCGAGCGTCCCTTCGCGATACGCCCACTGGGCGTTCGACTTCCACCCGATACGGGTCAGCTCCTCGCGCTCCGCCTGACCGACATCGCCGACCCAGATTTCACCGGTCACGAAGTCCGGATGCACCGCGTGCGGGCTGCGCAGTCCGATCGCGAAAAACTCCTCCAGCACGCCCCCGGCGGGATCCTGCCAGGGATTGTCGTCCGGGATCCCGTAGCCCTGCGTCGAGCTCGCCGGCCACGATGGACCCGAGAACTTGCCCCAGACCGGGTTGTCGACCGGTTGGCGGCGGACCGGGTGCGAGCGCGAGGGATCGTTTTCCACATCCAAGCGCAGCACGCCCCCGAACAAGCCCTGATCCATCCGCTGGGCCGTGTTCAGCAGATCGTCCTTCGCCCCGCCATCGCCGGTGCTCAGATAGAGGAAGCCGTCCTCGCCGAACCACATGGCCCCGCCGTTGTGGAAACTCTGCGGGTCGTACTGGTTGATCAGTACCTCCTCGCTGCCCGCGTCGATCCGCCCCGTCGTCAGGTTCCACTCGAAACATGAGAGCCGCCAGTAACTCCGGTCCTCCAGGTCGAGATAGCTGGGCCGGTGGCTGTAGCAGGCATACACCCGGTTCTCCCCGGCCGTGCCGAACGCGGGATGAAACACCAGGCTGTAGAAACCCTGGTCACCCGACGTCTGCGTCTCGACCCGCCAGTCCAGCACCTTCACCACCTCGGCCTGGGTCACCGCCGGATCGTTGTCGAAACGCCAGAGCCGCCCATCCTTGCCGACGACCAGGAGCTGGCCGCTTCCCGGGACCTCGAGAAGGCGCAACGGATCGACGAAGGTCAGGTGGGGAAAGGCGTTCACCGCCTGCCAGCCCGTCGGCTCGCCCGGGGCCTGCGGCGGAAAGGTGCCGTTGAAGTAGGCACCGACCGGAGCGAGGGCGTCCAGGCCACCGCCGGCCACCGCCGAGACCCCGAGAGCCCATGCCATCAGCACCCTTCGCACCGGGCATCGGTAGCCGATGGGAACATCCACCTCAAGAACCCGTGCACCTCACGGCGAAAGCGTGACCCGTACCCGACCGAACCGACGCGGAGCGGTGCCGACGTTTTCGGTGTCGAGCACCGTGACCCGCTCCCATTCCTCATCGACACCCTCCACGCTCGGCACGGCCGTCGCCGCGGAGAACGACGCCGGACCGTCCCCGAACTCGGGCTCGTAGGTCAGCCCGGTCGCCCCCCGCCGCCGCAGGTAGGTCAGCTCGAGCCTTCCCGACGGGCCGGGCTCGGACAAGCGCACCCTCGGCAAGCCGGACGCCGGAATCCCCCCGTCGTCGATCCGGCGGTCCGAAACCGCCGGGTCGAGGCCGAAGGCAAACTCGAGCAGCTTGGCGATCCCGTCGCGATCCTCGTCGGCGAGCGAGGTGGCCACCGTGCCGTCGACTCCGGCCGCGAGCGCCCAGACCTCGTAGGCGCTCAGGACCGTCGACGAGAAGGGGTTGGAGGCGTGGTTGAGCGCGCCTTCATCATCCACCGCCACCCCCTCCGGAATCTGGACCGCCACCGATCCGGCTGCCGGAGAAAGTTCGACCTGATAGGTGGCGCCGACGCCGCTGAAATCTGTCACACTCCCGCCGGTCACCAGCACGTCGGAGGCCTCGAAGCCGGTCACCGCCTCCGAGAAACTCACCGAAACCGTGAAGGGCCCCGCCACCGCTCCGGCCGGCCCGACGAGCGTGGTCAGCGGCCTCACGCTCTCGAGCCAGATCGTGTCGATCCGCGTCCCGTCGTCGCGGGCGTAGAGTTCCATCGTGTGGGCACCGGCCGATAGCGTGAACACGCTGGGGCTCGTCAGCGGATTCCGGGTGCTGTTGGCGATATCGAGATGGAACTGGCCTGTGCCCACGTTGCCATCCTGGTTGGTGTGCCACGGGTCGGGCCCGGCATCGCCGTCAAACCCGAGATAGAACGAATCGCTGCTGAAGTCGTCGGACCGGGTCGTGCCCCTCACCCGGTAGTCCCCGGTCCGCGGAATCACGGGAGCGAAGGACACCTTCAAGCTGGCATCGAAATCCCAGGTCGAGCGCGATTCCTGGGGCGTCCACAGGTAGGCCCCACCGCTCGCCGAGGCATCCGCCACGACCTCGAACCCTGCGACGATGTCGGCCGCTTCCGCCTCGAACCACAACCGCTGGTTCAGGAACAGGGTGGAAAGCGTGACGCCCCCTCCCATGACATTGCCGACCGTGTCGACCACGGCGCCATCGACCAGATCGATCCTCACGGTCCCCTCGCTGGCCGGCGTGATGGTCAGGCGATAGTCGAAGCCCTCCGCCACGATCGCATCCAGCGTGCCGTTGGTGACGATCAGGTCGGAGGCGTCCAGTCCGTTCACCTCCTCACCGAACCCGAGCATCGCGTCGAAGGTGCCCGTCACCTGGGGTGCCACCCCGGAGAAAACGGGGACCGGCGGGAGGGTGTCGATGAAATCGACGCTCAACACGGCCGACGCGAGACTACCCTCGCCCTCGGGATCGACGGCGTCCGCCGGCACCGACACCGAAACCGTCGCGGCGGTCGGGAGGATCGTCGCCACGTAGTAGTAGCCGACACCGCGCACGGCAGCGACCGAACCGCCGGTCACCTGCAGGTCCGCCCCGTCAAAATCGTCGACCGCCATGTCGAAGACCACCGTGACGTCGAACGCGCCGCCGACCGTGCCCGAAGGCCCCGCGAGCTGGCAACGTGCCGGCCGCCGGCCGGCGTCCTCATCGAACCGGCGCGTGCCGGTGCCGTTCGACCAGGTTCCCGAGTCCATCGGAATCCAGTTCGTGCCGTCCGAACTGTGGTGAACCTCGTAGTTCGCGATACGGCCGTTGGCGCTGTCCTGACGCGGAACGTACTCGTAGCCGCCGACCGCCCGCACCGATCCGAGATCGAGCGTGAGGTGGTGGGGCAAGGGAGCTTCGTAGGCACCCCACTCCGTGTGCCAGAATGTCCCGGAGTCGCCATCGATGGCATGCGCGGCCGGGTTGAAGGCATCGACGGTTTCCTCCGAATCGAAATCGGCGACCGAAATCTCCGAGACCGGAATCACCGCGCCCGAGGCATCGAGCACGCGCAACTCCGCAACCGTGGTCCACGGGTTGCCGTTCACCTCGGAAAGCGCAGTCAGCCGGAGGTAGCGGGCCTGCGGCGCCGGGGTGGTTTGAAAGTCGGCGGGATCCAGCGCGCTGATTTAGTCCGCCATGGCGGACACCGCCTCGTCGTCGACCACGTTCTTGGCCAGCGGCGGCATCGCGTCGCCGTTCCCCACGGCGGCGAGACGGACGTGCAGTGCCGACAGCGACGGGTCGCCCGGCTTGAGGTAGCGACCGTCGGGACCGAGGTCGAAGAAGCCCTGGATCAGCGCGTCCACCAGATTCTGCTCGTCGAGCGGCGTCGCAAGGCGGGCATCAAACCCCTCGACCTGCCCGCCCGGCTGGTGGCAGTGGGCACAATTCGAGTCGAGGTAGGAACGCACGCGGTGCTCGAGCGGCGCCGACTCGTCGTCCAGCGGACGGGCCTCGATGAAATCCCGGAGCTCCTGCTCGCCGAGGAAGCGGTCGAACATCCCGAGAGCGTTGAGGGTCTCGAGCTGGTTCGCCGTGCGCCCGGTCGCGGGGTAGAAATGATCCCGGTTGAGCTGGTGGGTGCGGAATCCCAGCGCCTGCCCGGCCGCCTCGTTGTGACAGATCAGGCAGTCCGCCCGCGAAGGATAGTCCCAGTCACGGGTCTCGACGCCCCCGCCTTCGAGCGCCACCTCGTACGACTCGATCAGTCCGCCGGTCAGCAGCTCGGCATCGGTGCCCGCCTCGTTCCACTTGTAGGTCATCCCATACTTCCCGCCCGCGTCGGTGCAGACCAGAAACCGCGTCTCCAGGCGCTTCACCACCCCGGGCGCGGTTTCGACCTCGAAATGCTTCACGAACACGGTGCCGGCCGGAAACACCCAGTTGCCCTCCGCGCTGAAGTCGATCTGTTCGGCGGACGTGTCGTGGATGCCGTCGTTGGGGAGGACCACCCAGCGGCGCTTCGCCGCCGCATCCGACCACAGCGGATTGGCGACATCGTAGGGGATCACTCCGGCGGCCGGCTCCAGGGTCCCGAGATCGTCGAAGACCCCGGTCTGCGACAGCCACGGCGGCGGCTCGGTGGAAATCCCCTGGGCCTGGAGTTTCATGATCGTTCCTCCCGGTTGATCGGTGCCCGCCAGGTTCATCAGATAGATCTCGCCCGAGTCGTCGGTGCAGAAGTTCCCGAGTCCGGCCTTTGCACCGGTGTCGAAGCCCTCGAGGATCATCTCGACCACCGGGGCACCGCCGCCGGCGTCCGGCTCAAGCGTCCAGATCCGCCCTCGGACGTGGTCGCCGAACAGCACCTTGCCGCCGAGCTGGTCCGCCCACTTCGCCCCGCGGTAGCGCATGCCGCCGATGATGCACGTGCCCGTGCCCCGACCGTAGTCGTGCACCGGAAACTCATCCACGCCGATCAGGCTGCCGGGCTTCGCCTTCGGACCGCCGGTGAAGCCTTCCTGATAGGCCCATTGGGCGTTCGACGCGGAGCGGATCCGGGTCATTTCCTCCCGCGTCCCCTGGCCGACGTCGCCGACCCAGATGTCTCCGGTCAGCCGGTCGAGATGCATCGAGTGCGGACTGCGCAGCCCGACCGCGAAAAACTCCTCGAGGATCCCCCCCACCGGATCCTGCCACGGGTTGTCGTTCGGGATGCCGTAGCCCTGCGACGAACTCGCCGGCCAGGCGGCACCCGTCGGCTTGTTCCAGCCCGGGTCCTCGGTCGGCTGACGGCGAATCGGATGCGATTTCGCCGGATCGTTGTCGACATCGATCCGGAACACCCCGCTGAAGAAGCCCTGATCGATCTTCTGCGTGTTGTCGTAGGCGTCGCCGGACCCGCCGCCGTCGCCGCAGGAGATGTAGAGGAAGCCGTCGTCGCCGAAGAACATCGCCCCGCCGTTGTGCCAGCTCTGGGGGTCGTACTGGTTGATCAGGATGTTCTCGCTGGCGGGGTCGAGCGTGCCCGTGGCCGACTGCCAGTTGAAGCGGGACACCCTCCAGTAGGTCCGGTTGTTGTCGTCCACGCCGAGCACCGGACGATGGTTGTAGCAGACGAACACATGGAACTCGCCCGGGGCCCCCACCTGACCGAAGTCCGGATGGCAGACCGCGCTGTAGAATCCCTGGTCGCCGGAGGTCTCGGTGAAGTCCCGCCAGTCCAGCACCTCCACGACTTCGGCCTGCGTCACCCCCGGATCGTTCTCGAAACGCCAGAGATGACCGTTCTTTCCCACCAGCAGAAACTCGTCGGTGCCGGGAATTTCGGTCATCGAGAGCGGATCGACGAAGCTCAGGTTCGGAAAGGCGTTCACCGCCTCCCAGCCGGTCGCCGTGCCCGGAGCGGAGGCGGGCAGCAATCCGTTCAGATAGCCTCCCACCGCCTCAGGGCCGTCGAGACCGGCTTGCTGGCCACGGACCGATCCGAGCCCGAGCGCCAGCATGAAGCTCACTTTGACAACCCATTCCATCCGTCTCAGCTACGATGGATCCGAACCCACGGCAAGCGACAAGCTCCAGCCGCCGTCAGTCCCCCTTCACGGCATTCCAATCCCGAATGACCTCGAGAAAGCCTTTGAGGTACCGCTGTGCCTTCACCTCCCCGACACCCGGGACGGCGAGGCCCTCGTCGAGGCTCTTCGGCTGGTAGCGAGCGAGGGCTTCCAGCGTGCGGTTGCCGAAGATCACGTAGGGCGGCACGTTCTGCGCCTTGGAGAGCTTCATCCGCAGGTCGCGCAACGCGGCGTAGAGCCCCGGATCGAAACCCTTGTCGTCCAGCTCCACCTCGCTCTCCCCCCCCCGCCCGCGTGCCGGCCAGGCCAGGCGATACGACTTGCTCCCCTTCATCACCCGCTCGCCGCGGTCGTTGAGCGTCAGCAGCGGATACTCGCCGGTCTCCACCCGCAGCAGTCCGGCATCCGTCATCGCCCGGAACAACGAATTCACGTAGCCGCTGCCCAGATCCTTCAGCAGTCCGTAGGTCGAAAGCCGGTCCAAACCGGCCGCCACCACCTCCTGCGAGCGGCTGCCGGTCAGCATCAGCACGATTTTGCCGCGACCGTAGCGCCCTTCCCAGCCCGTGCCCGTCCGGCGCGACATCCGCGCCACCCCGCTCAGCGCCTTGCGCACGATCACGTGTTCCTCCTCGGTCGGCTCGCGCTCGTCGCCGCCGTCGTCGCGACACACGTCACAGGTCCCGCAGGTGTCCGCTTCGGCCTCGCCGAAATACTCGAGGATCCACTGCTGACGGCACGAGCGGGCGTAGCACATCTCGACCATCGCCTTCAGCTTCTCCCGGTCGCGGCGTTCCTTCTCCTCCAGCGCCTCCTCGTCGAGCTCCAGCGCCTGCGGCAGCACGTCCGGACGCTTCAACCTCGTCCCCCGCAGGCGCTTCCCCGGCACATCGAAGCGCTCGATGTAGCGCGCCCGCGCCAGCGTCGCCAAGGCGCTGCTCACGGCCATGCCGTTCTTCAGCCCGGCGCCGTCGGTGATGTCCTCGATGCTGCGGTGAACCTCGTGATCGCTGTCGGCCTCGTCCAGCAGATAGCCGTAGATGTCCCGGATCGCCTGCGCCCCCGGATTCGCGCCCTCGATGAAGAATTCCTGAGTACGGGTGTCGGCGTAGTTGAAGAGCAGTTCGCACACCGCCGCCTCGCCGTCCCGCCCGGCACGCCCCGCCTCCTGGTAGTAGGCCTCGATGCTTCCGGGGACTTCGTAGTGCAGCACGAAGCGCACGTCCGCGCGGTCGATCCCCATGCCGAAGGCGTTGGTCGCCACCGCCACGTCGGCCTCCCGTTTCAGGAACACCTCCTGCGCCCGCTCCCGCTCGGCGTCGCTCATCCCGCCGTGGTAGGCGATCGCCTTCAGCCCCCACGACGCGATCGTCTCGCTGACCTCCTCGACCCGCTTGCGCGTCGCGCAGTAGACGATGCCCGTCCTGTTCGACGTCACCACCTCGCGCAGCCGCGCCAGCTTCTGCGCCTTCTTATCGACCTGGGTGATCGAAAGCGAGAGGTTCGGCCGCGAGAACCCGCTCACCACCTCGAAGGGTTCGCGCAGACCCAGCACCTTGAGAATGTCCTCCCGCACCACCGGCGTCGCCGTCGCCGTGAGCGCCACGCACTGCGGACGCCCGATCTTCTCCAGCGCCCGCCCCAGCCGCATGTAGTCGGGCCGGAAATCGTGACCCCACTGGCTCAGACAGTGCGCTTCGTCGACCGCGAAGAGCGACACCTCCACCCCGTCGAGCGCCCGCACGAAGGACTCCGCGCGGAAGCGCTCGGGCGCGACATAGACCAGCTTGAACTCGCCGGTCCGCATCCCGTCGAGCCGTTGCCGCTGCTCCTCCCACGGAACGGTCGAGTTGATCAGCGTCGCCGGGATGCCCTTCGCGACCAGGGCATCCACCTGATCCTTCATCAGCGCGATCAGCGGCGAGACCACCAGCGTCACTCCTTCGAAACACAGCGCCGGAAGCTGGTAGCACAGCGACTTCCCGCCGCCGGTCGGCATCACCACCAGCCCGTCCTTGCCGGAGACGATCTCGGAAACGACCTGCTCCTGACCATCGAGAAACCCGTCGTGCCCGAAGTGCCGCTTGAGCGCCTCGAGCGGCTGCTGGGTGAGGATCTTGTCGGGCGCCGCTGACATCAAACTGTTCAAATGAACCAATCCACGAGCCTCCGGTCAAGCCCGCGACCCTCACCCCACCAGGTCCCCGATCGAGCCGAAGTCCGGCGTGAACAGCCGCTGATACATCCGCGCCGCGTAGCCGTCACTCATGCCGGCCAGGAAATCGCACACCAGCCGCGCCCGTTCCCACTCGCTTCCGGCCGACGCGATTTCGTCCGCCGCGTCCTCCGGCAGGAGCTGGAACATCTGCCCGTCGATCGCCTCGCCCTTGACGTAGCGTTTCTCCAGCAGCTCCCACAGCATCCGCAGCATGTGGCTGCCCTTGTGCTCGAGCTGCTTGAGCTGCGGCGAAAGGAACACCACCTCGAAGGCCAGCCGTTTGAACACCTTCGACTCGGCCCGCACCTCCGGATCCACCACCAGCCGGAACCGGTAGCGATTCGTCGATCCGCTCATGAAGTTCGTGTCGCTCTCCAGCGAGGTCGCCCGGATGTAGCGCCCGATCCGCTTGCCGACAAAGGGGTCGACGCTCTCGCGCCGGATCGCATTCATCAGCTCCCCCAGCGGGGTGCCCTCGCCGGTCGACTCCCCCGACTTTTCCGCCCAGCGCTCGATCCGTTCGAGGTTCAGGAAACCCGCGCGCACGCTGTCGGAGAGGTCGTTCAGCGAGTAGGCGGTGTCGTCGGCCCAGTCCATCACCTGGCACTCGATCGACTTGAACCCGTCGCGCACGTCGCCCGGGACCAGCTCGGCCGGAAAATCGTGGCCTCCCAGGGCCCAGTCGAGGGCGTCCTGCTGGAAATCGTAGAGGAAGTGGTTCTCCGGGACGTCCTTCTCGAGATACTTCCTCTCGCTCCACAGCGACTTGTACTTCAGCACCGCGTCGGTGAAGGCACGGCTCGGATCCATCCCGGTGCGCTTCGCGGAAAAGATCCGCTCGCACAACAGCCGCAGCGTCTGGGCGTTGCCCTCGAAGCCGCCCCACGCGGCCATCAGGTGGTTCAGCGTCCGCTCGCCCGCGTGACCGAAGGGCGGGTGCCCGAGATCGTGCGAGAGGCAGGCGGCCTCGACCAGGTCGGGGTCGATGAAGAAGTCGTCCGCCAGCGGATCGCCCTGCGCCCGCAGCCAGTGGCAGATCGAGCGGCCGATCTGCGCGACCTCCAGCGAGTGGGTCAGGCGCGTACGGTAGAAGTCGTACTCGCCGCTCCAGAAGACCTGTGTCTTGTTCTGCAACCGCCGGAAGGCGGGCGTGTGGAGCACGCGGTCCCGGTCGATCTGGAACGGCGTCCGAAAGTCGCCTTCCTCAGTCCGGCCCGAGCGCCGCTCGAGGTCGAAGGCTCCGTAAAAGCGATTCCGCATGGACCGTCCTTAGCCCGCCGGTGTCCCGGCGGGCAAAGGAAAACAGTCCGGAGGGAAATCACTGGGTCCCGGCGGCCGCCTGGGCGGCCTTGATGTCCTCGAGCGTGGTCTCTTCCATGCCACTCAGGCCCTTGGCCACGGTGCCCATGGCGGCGAGCTTGCCCTTGCGGACCGCGAAGCCGTCGGCCTCGTCGCCCATCAGCTCGCGCAGTTCCGCGGTCATGTTGAGATCGTCGTCCTCGGACACGCTGTTCGGATCGACGCCGAGCATTTCGGTCGCGGAGTTGATGTGGTCGCCACGCACCGCCACCTCCTTGAGGGCCTCGTCGAAGCTCTCCTTGGTGTTGGCCATGGTCTTGACGTCGTTCACCCCCTCACCGAGGTGGTGGACAAAGGTCTCGAACTTGCCGCGGAGCTCCGGATTCACCGCCACCACCGTCACCGGCGTGACGAAGAGCGCCAGCAGGGCCACGTTGGCGACGAGCTTCACCCGGCCCTTCTTCTTGGTCAGGCGGGAATCACGCTCCTCGAGCATGGCCGCGAGCTCCTGGTCCTGCTCGGTGTGATGCTGCTCGACCTTGGCTTCCGGCTTCGGCTCGGCCGGCGCCGCACGCTCGGCTTTCTCCTCGACCGGCGCCTCCGCCGCCTCCACCGCGGCCTGCATCGCCGAAACCTTCAAACGGGAGGTTTCGGTCGCCGGCCGCTCGGAGCGGGTCTCGAGCGTCTTCTCGGTCACCGAGATTTCGGGTTTCCGCATGGCTTCATCGCACAAGGCCTTGATACGATCCGACTGAGTCACGAACTGGTTTTGGGAAGGCATGACAATTTAGATATCCTGAATATGTGGAAAGCTGAACTCCGTAATCGCGTAAGCGCAAAATATGCGGGGTTTCCGCCCCTGTTTCCGGCCTGACACCACGATTTCTCGTTTCCGGCCGGGGTTCTCCGCCGTTTCCGGGAGCTCTTCGCAAAATCGCCATTCCCCGGGTTGCGATCCCATCCCCACCCTCGGGCCGCCCCGCGACGAAGCCCGCTTTTTAGGTCGTCGGCTGGTCCGCGATCCGCTGACATCTCCCCCAGATGCCCCACTTTCTCGCCCTTGCCCACGGCTCCGGCATGTCGCCCCTGGTCTTCCTCACGCTGATCCTGGCCATCGGGGTGCTCGCGCAATGGCTCGCGTGGCGCTTCAAGCTGCCCTCCATCCTCCTGCTTCTCGCCTTCGGCTTCGCCCTGGGCCAGTGGACCGGCGTCAAGATCGACGACTATCTCGCCCAGGGCGATGCCCAGTTCAATCCGCTGCTCTCGGCGGTGGGTCTGTTCGTGGCGATCATTCTCTTCGAGGGCGGCCTGACCCTCAAGTTCAGCGAACTGCGCGAGTCCGGCCTCCCGGTGCTGCGGCTGTGCACCATCGCCGTGGGCATCTCGATGGCCCTCACCGCGGTCTTCATGTCCCAGGCGCTGGGCTACGACATCCGCCTCGCCCTGCTTTCCGGCGCGATCCTCACGGTCACCGGTCCGACCGTGATCGCCCCGCTGCTGCGCCACGTGAATCCGACGCGGAAGATGGCCTCCATTTTCAAATGGGAGGGCATCGTCGTCGATCCGATCGGCGCCATCCTCGGCGTGCTCGTGTTCAAGGCGGCGCTGGCGTCCGACGCCGACACCGCCTGGCTCCAGATCCTGGTTTCGACCGGCAAACTGCTGCTGGTCGGCGTGGCCGGTGGTTACCTCCTCGGCAAGATCGTCGAGATCCTCCTGCGCAAGCACCTCATCCCCGACTTCCTCCAACCCGTCTTCCTGCTGGCGGTCGTCGCCGTCGCCTTCACCGCCTCGAACCTGGTCGAAAAGGAGGCCGGCCTGCTGACCGTCACCGTGCTCGGCATCGCGCTCGCCAACCAGCGCTCCGTCTCGGTGAAGCACATTCTCGAGTTCAAGGAGAACCTCCGGACGCTCATCATTTCCTCGCTCTTCATCGTGCTCTCCGGGCGGGTCACGGTCGACGACCTCGCCGAGACCCTGTGGAAGGGCATCGCGCTGCTGGTCTTCCTGATCCTCATCGGCCGCCCGCTCTCGGTGTTCGGCTCGCTGCTCGGATCGAACCAGACGACAAGCAAGGAACGCATCTTCCTCGCCTTCCTCGCGCCCCGCGGCATCGTCGCCGCGGCGGTTGCCTCGATCTTCGCCCTCGAGTTCGAGATCGCCGCCACCTCCGGCGGCAAGTTCGGCGACAAGGCCGCGCTCATCGCCAGCCAGTCGAACGAGATCTCGGCGCTGATCTTCCTCGTGATCATCGGCACCGTCGCCGTCTACGGCCTGGCCGCCGCCCCGCTCGCCCGGGGGCTCGGGCTCGCTTCGAAGAACCCGACCGGCATCCTCTTCGCCGGGGCCGACTCGTGGGCCCGGCGCGCCGCCAAGGCGCTGGCCGACGACGGCCACCAGGTGATGCTCCTCGACACCAACTACGCCAACATTTCCGCCGCCAAGATGCTCGGACTCGAGGCCCATCGCGCCAACATCCTGTCGGAGTTCGCCGAGGAGGAGCTCGACTTCAACGGCCTCGGGTCGCTGATCGCCGGCACGCCCAACGACGAGGTCAACTCGATGGCCTCCCAGCGCTTCATCCACCAGTTCGGCCGGGCCGGGGTCTGGCAGATCGCCCCCCAGGACCGCGACCGGGGGCACAAGACCTCCGCGGCGTCCGACGTGCGCTCGCAGGTCTGCTTCACCGGCGCGCCCGACCACGCCACGCTGCAGCGCTTCACCGCAAGCGAGGGGGTCGTCAAGAAGTCCCAGATCACCGAGGTCTTCACCCTCGAGGACTTCCGGCTCACCTACGACGGGAAGCCCTACCACGTCCTTTTCCTCTCCGATGAATCGAAGGGGCTGCGGCCGGCCCCGGTCGAGCTCGAGCGGGTGGCGCCGGGCACCACCCTCTACGTGCTTCTCCCCAAACCCGAGACAAACGGTGATAAAGGAGCGAATGGCGGCGAGTAGTTCGCTTCAGCCATGATGCGATCCTTCAAGCACGCCTTCTTCTGGCTCTCCGGCGCCGGCACCGAGACCCTCGAACAGTGCCCGAACTGGGAGCAGCGGAAATACGTGGCCTTCGGCGCGACCGTGCTCGTCCCCTGCGCCTTCGCCTTCATCGCCTGCGCCTACGCGCTCTCGACCCTCACCGACAAGGCCACCGTCATCTACCCCGTCGCCGCGGTCTGGGCCTTCATCATCCTCACCATCGACCGCGCCCTGCTGGCCGGCTACCGGCCCTTCCTTTCCTGGACGCGCAAGCTCTCGCAGTTCGCCCTGCGCCTCGGCGTCGCGATCCTGATGGGCCTCACCATCGCCCACCCGCTGGTGCTGTTGTTGTTCCGCGACACCATCACCTCGGTCATCGAGGAGGACCGCGCCGCCGAGATCGTCGTCGAGCGCTCCAGATTCAGCGACGCCAAGGACCAGGTCCGCGGGCTCATGGACGGCCTCGAGCAGAAGATCGCCGCCCTGCAGAAGGACCGCCTCGATACCTACAACGCCCGGTTCATCATCCAGGAAAGGGCCGAGGCGACCGACGCCATCCCCGGTCTCACCACCGACCAGCAGGCCGAGCTCGACGCCGCCACCAAGGAGGCCACCGCGCCCTTCCGCGCCCGGCTCGACGTGATCAACCCGCAGCTCGACGAGCTCACCCCGCAGTTCGCCAAGGTCCAGACCGAGCTGACCTTCTGGCAGTCCGAGTACGAGCGCGAGCTCAACGGCCAGCGCTCGGGACTCGTCGGCGAAGGACCGCGCGCCCGCTCGATCAAGGCCGACCAGCTTGAACCCCGGCGCGAGGAATCGAAGCGTCTCGCCGCCCTCCTCGAACACCTCACCGCCGAAAAGGCGACGCTCCAGACGCAGGCCCGCGAGGCGGAAAAAGGGGCCATCGCCGCCTTCGAAACCCGCCTCGCGGAAATCAACGCCGCCAACAGGGCCGAGGAGGAGCGCGTCGCCGCGCTCAAGCACCAAGTCGAACAGTCGCAGGCCGATGCCTTCGTCACCCAGCAGAACGCCGTCCGTGAGGCCCTCGACGTCCAGATCGAAACCCGCAACGAGGAACTGCGGACCGCCCAGGCCGAGCTCGCCGCCATCTCCAGGGAAGAACGTGACCGCATCGACGCCATCAACGCCGAACCCCGCCGCGATGTCCTCACCCAGACCCTCGCCCTGCACCACCTTTTCCAGCAGGGAGCGGAGGGCGGCAGGTTCGCCTTCTATACCTACCTGATCCTGACCGCGCTGTTCATGCTGGTCGACACGATCCCGCTGGTCGTCAAGTTCTTCACCAAGCCGGGCCCCTACGACACCCTGCTCGACCGCGACGAGATTTCCTTCGACGCCGAGCACCAGGCCTTCAAGGAAAGCCACGGCCGCTACATGGAGAAGCTCGCCGACGGCAACCTGATCGCCGTCACCCGCAACAAGCGCCTTGAGCACGCGCTGGTCGACGGCGTCGAGCACTCCCGGGCCGCCCGCGAGTTCCTCGACTCGCTCATCGCCATGGAGCGCTCATTCTCCGAGCAGATGCGCGTCGAGCAGGAGGCGCACGCCCACTCCGGCCCCGAAAAGCTGGCCATGCTCGAGAAGATGAAGTCGAGCTTCTACGAGGACCTCCACCGCCGGATGGAGACCTTTTTCAAGAGCGGCGTGGCGCCGGGCTGAGTGGCGCCAGACGGACCGCGGGGTTCCCGCCGCGCAGGCCTGTTCGGAAACGCGACACGATCGTCACCCGTGGTCCACGAAATTCGGCCCGGCGTGCGCGGCGGGAGCCACGCGGTCCGTTCCGCCTACAGACCGACCTCCTGGATCACCTTGAGAAGCGGGATCCAGGAAGCACACCGGACCACCACCGCCAACGCCGCCAGCAGCAGCGCGACGACCAGTGCATAGACATTCGCCCGAAACCGGTCACGGATCGCGAACAAGGCCCCGAACCCGGCCAGCAGCAGCACGACCGCCGCGATCATCGGCAGGTGCAACTTGGATGCCCCCCACACCAGCTGGGTGAACGTCGGAACGACAACCGCGCCCAAGTCCGAGAAAAGCGCCATGTATCGTGGAACCATGGAAACCTCCAAAGCGCACCATCCCCCGAGGACAAGCAACACGACTCCCACCGCCACGCTCCCCGCGGCATCCACCAGCTTCCACCTTCCTGGATCTTCCATTGCCGAAGCTGAGCTGAAACGACCGGCCTTTCCAAGAGGCAATCCGGCGCACAGGCTCATCCCCGTGCCCGCCTACACCTCCCTCGAAGCCGAACTCCACGACCCGTTCTGGGCGAGCGAGGAGTCGCCCGAACTCGAGTGGCTCGACGCCCTGCTCACCGAGTTTCCCGGCCGTTCGCTGGAAGTCGGCTGCGGTTCCGGTCGCCTGCTCCTTCCCCTGCGGCGAAAAGGCCATCCGATCGAAGGCCTCGAACCCTCGCCGGACATGCTCGAGCTCTGCCGCCGACAGGCCGGCGACCTGGATCCGGTGCTCCACGCCGGCCGCATGGCGGACTTCGAAACGACCGTCCGATACCGCTCGATCCTCATCCCGGCCTTCACTCTCCAGCTCTCCCCTGACGCCGAAACGGACCTGCAACGCATGCGGGAGCTGCTCACGGACGACGGGGTCCTCTACCTCACCGTGTTCCGCCCCTTCGCCGAGCTCGAGGGCGACCTCCCGGAAAACGAGTGGTACCCGGACCACGGGATCGAGCTGCCCGACGGCTCCCGCGCCACCCTCGAAACCCGTCACCGGATCGACCGCCGGCAGCAGATCCTACACCGCGAGCACCACTACCGGCTGGAGAAGGACGGCACGGTCCGCGAGCACCGGTCAGAGCAGACGATCCGCTGGTTCGAACCCAGACAACTTGCCGGCATCCTTAAGCGCACCGGCTTCCGCATCGAACGCGCCGTCGCCGACTTCGACGAGTCCCTCCCGGTCACTGAGGACGCCCAGATCATCACCCTCGTCGCCCGCCGGTCGTCGGGGTCCTAACACCCAAAGGCCGATCACCGACCACCGACCACCGACCACCGACCACCGACCACCGACCACCGACCACCGATCACCTCATTCCTGCTCATCGGCGCCGACCTCGACCTCTTCGGCCACCGGCTCGAGCTTGCGGAAATGCACCTGGCCGACCCGGCGGCCGTCGGTGCTGGTGACCTTCGCCTCCCAGCCGAGGATCTCCATCGTTTCGCCGACTTCGGGGAAACGGCCGAGCTGCTGGGTGATGTAGCCGCCCACCGTGGTGACCTCGCCACTCTCCAGTTCCAGCGCCTCCTCGATGTCCGAGAGGTCGTTCAGCGTGAGAGTGCCGTCGACGACGAACTCCTCCTCGTTCACCCGCGCGAACTCGGGACGCTCGTTGTCGAACTCGTCCTGGATATCGCCGACGATCTCCTCGATGACGTTGTCGAGGAAGACGATCCCCACCGGCGTTCCGAACTCGTCGACCACCAGCGCCAGGTGTGCCCGCTCCTTGAGGAAGAACTTCAGCAGGGTGTCCAGCGGCATCGTGTCCGGCACTACCTTGAGGTCGCGCCGGATGCGCATCAGGTCCGGGTCGGGGGTCCCCACCAGCTTGAGCACGTCCTTGATGTGGATGAGCCCGATGTGGTTGTCGAGGTGCCCGCCCTTCACCAGCGGAAAGCGGGTGTGCTTGGTCCGCCGCGCCGTCTCCAGCGCCTTGTCGAAGGCCTGGTCGGCATCCAGGACCACCACGTCCTGGCGCGGCGTCATCACGTCGCGCACCCAGAGTTCGTTCAACTCGAGCGCGTTCACCGCGATCTCGCGCTCGGTGTCGGTCACCTCCATCGCCTCGCCGCTCTGCGTCACCAGCAGCGCCAGTTCCTCGGCCGAGTGGATGTGCTCGCCCTCGGAGATCGGGTCGATGCGGAAAATCTTCTTCAGCAGCAGGTTGGCCGTGCCGTTGAGCACCCGGATCGCCCAGTGGAACGACTTGTAGAAGATGTGCAGCGGTTTCGCCAGCCGCAGGGTCGTCGCCAGCGCCTTGCGGATCGCGATCGACTTCGGCAGCAGCTCACCGATCACCACGTGGAGGAAGGTGAAGGAGACGATGGCCAGCCCGAAGGAAAGCCAGTGGATGATGGGGATGGAGACCCCCGCCACCGTCAGATTCTCGGGCATGCCGAACTTCCACAAGGCCGGCGAGACGAAGGCCTCGACGAAGGGTTCGCCCAGGAAACCGAGGGCCAGCGAGGCGATCGTGATTCCGAGCTGGTTGGCGGAAAGGTAGCCGTCGAGGGACTCCACCACCCGCATCGCGGTCGCGGTGCTGCCCGGCTTCTCCTTCTCGACGGTTTCGAGCTGACTCGGCCGGACCTTCACGATCGCGAACTCCGACGCCACGAAGAAGGCGTTGAGCAGCAGGAAGAAGGCGATCCCCGCGAGATACAGCAGGGTCATCGGCAGGGTGGGAAACTCCTTGGAAATCTCGCCACCGCCCGCCGCCAACAGCGGAAGGATGTCTGGAAACCCCTCGATCACGGCTTCACAGCTTTTCGTAAACGCCCTGGTCCCGCTTCTCCAGAATGGTGAAGCCGGCCTTCTTGGCGTCGGTCACCGACAAAGGTTTGGCGACCTTGGGGGTATTCACCTTGGAAATCACCTTCCGGATGGGATTCCGGCAGGCGAGGCACTTCTCAAGGGGGGCCCGGTCCACGGGCCGGCGAAGTTCGAAACCTTCGCGGCAGATCCGGCAAGATCGCTCGGGATCTTCGGGATGCTCGGAAACGTATTCGTAGATCGGCATGGCGGGACGGGAGGACGAGCGGTTTCCGCCTCCCGTCGAAGGTAAGGCAAAAAGCCGCGGCCTTACCAGCTCGACTTCGTCACGCCGGGGATCATCCCGTGCGAAGCCAGCTCGCGGAAGCTGATCCGGGAGAGACGGAAGCGCCGAATGAAGGCACGACGACGACCGGTGTACTCGCAGCGATTCACCACCCGGGTCGGGCTGGCGTCGCGCGGCAGCATCGTGAGACCGATGTAATCCTTCTCCGCCTTCAGCTTGTGACGGAGGTCGGCGTACTTGGCGACGGTGCGCTTTTTGCGTTCGTTGCGGGCAATCCAGCTCTTCTTAGCCATAATTCGGGGCGCGGGAGATACCCCATCCCCCCACCAATGCAAGCCAAATCCGGCATTTTTTCCAGAACTCCCCCACCCTTTCCGCCGGGGATTCCCTCTTGAGAAGGGCTCCACTTCCGGCTTTCATCCCCGCCCATGTTCCGGCGTCTCTGCCCGCTCCTCATTCTCGCCACCGCCGCCCTCACCTCGTGCGGCGGGGAAACCCGAAACGGCCCCTACGTCGAGAACTACCCGACGAGGGCGGCCCCTCCGCATTCCGACGGCATTCCCTCGGTCGCCCCGCCGCAGGTCTTCGGCGAAAGCGCGATCGTCATCGACGCCCGCAGCGGCAAGGTGCTCTACGCCAAGAACGCCGACACGATCCGCCCGGTCGCCTCGACCCAGAAGCTCCTCACCGCGCTGGTGGTCCTCGATCACGGCAGCCTCTCCGACAAGGTGACCATCCAGCAGAGCGACACCGCCTGCGAGCCGACCAAGCTCTACCTGCGACCCGGCGAGGTCTACACCCGCGGCGCGCTGACCAAGGCGCTGGTCGTCAAGAGCGGCAACGACGTGGCCCGGGCCCTCGCCCGTGACGTCGGCGGCTCCCAGGAAGGCTTCGCCGCCCTGATGAACCGCAAGGCGGCGTCCCTCGGCATGCGCAACTCGCACTTCGTCAACCCCAACGGCCTGCCCGCCCAGGGCCAGTACTCCACCGCCCGCGACATCGCCATCGCCGCCCGCAACGCCTACCGCAGCAGCACGATCCGGTCGTGGACCAACACCCAGAAGTACACCTTCCAGTTCGCCAGCGGCCGCACCAAGGTGCTGGAGAACACCAACAAGGTGCTCAAGCGCCTGCCCTACTGCGACGGCATGAAGACCGGCACCACCAACCGGGCCGGACGCTGCCTCGTCTCCAGCGGCACCTTGAACGGTCGCTCGGCGATTGCCGTCGTCCTCAAGAGCAACTCCCGCCACATCTGGGACGACTCGGAAAAGCTCCTGCGCTGGGCGCTCGAGTCCCCCCGCCGGTGAGGGGCGGCGCCCGACACCGACCCTCGCGACATGACCGTCCCGGTCATGAACCCCGATCCCCCGACCATGGAAACCCCGGCGCAGGCGCTCGAGAAGCTGGCGGCCGACGGGCTGCTCCGCCGTCTCCGGGAAACCACGGGCCTCGACGATCCGCGCGTGGTCCGCGACGGACGGGAGCTCTGGAACTTCGCCAGCAACGACTACCTCGGCCTCGCCTCGCATCCGGCCATCCGCGCGGCCTTTCATGAAGGCCTCGACCGCTTCGGCCACGGCGCCGGCGCGTCGCGCCTCATCACCGGCAGCCAGCCGCCGCACCACCGCTTCGAGGAAGGCCTCGCGGAAGCCAAAGGCACCGGTGCCGCCCTCCTGTTCTCCTCCGGCTTCGCGACCGCCGTGGGGGTGATCCCGGCACTGGTGGGGAAGGACGACTTCGTGCTCCTCGACAAGCTGAGCCACGCCTGCCTCATCGACGGCGCCCGGCTTTCCGGCGCCACCCTGCGCGTCTTTCCCCACAACAACCTCGACAAGCTCGGACGCCTGCTCGCCGGCATTCGCGAGAAGCATGCCACCGCCCGCATCCTCATCCTCACCGAGTCGGTCTTCTCCATGGATGGAGATCTCTGCCCGCTCGCCGGGCTCCTCGAGCTCAAGGAGGCGCACGGGGCCCACCTCCTGCTCGACGAGGCCCACGGCTTCGGCGTGCTCGGCCCGACCGGCATGGGCCTCGCCGAGCAACTCGGCGTTCAGGACCGCGTCGACTTCCACATGGGCACCCTGAGCAAGGCCACCGGGCTCTCCGGGGCCTACCTCGCAGGTTCCGCCGAGTGGCGCGATCTCCTCGTCAACCGCGCCCGCTCCTTCATCTACTCCACCGCTCCCCCGCCGGCGCTGGCCCACGCGGCCTCCGCCGCCCTCGACCTGATCCGGTCGGAGGGCGGCGACACCCTGCGCCAGCAGCTCCGCGGGAATATCGAGCGACTGGCTCCCGGCCACCCGAGTCCGATCATCCCGAGGATCCTCGGAACCAACGAGGCCGCCCTCGGCGCGGCCGACGATCTCGAAGCCGCCGGCTTTCTGGTCCCCGCCATCCGCTATCCCACCGTGCCCCGCGGCACCGCCCGACTGCGCATCTCGGTCTCCGCCCGCCATTCCGCCGAAGCGATCGACGCCCTCGCCGGACAACTCGCATCTTTTCCCTGAAAGCTTGACGCTTGCACCCCGTAAGCGCTGCCGTCAGAAATCTGTCAGACAAATTCATGAAACACCTGCTGCTTTCCCTCGCTCTACTTCTTCCAGCCGTCGCGCTGGAAGAGGGCTTCACCCCACTCTTCAACGGCAAGGACCTGACCGGCTGGAAACGGGTCAACGGCCAGGGCGAATACAAGGTCGAGGGCGACTGCATCGTCGGCTTCGGAGAAAACGTCCGCAAAAACACCTTCCTGATCACCGAGAAGACCTACGGCGACTTCGATTTCCGCTTCGAAATGAAGTTCGACGACCTCTCGGGCAACTCGGGCATGATGTTCCGCGCCAATCAGAAGCCCGGCGAGGACGGCCGCGTCTTCGGCTACCAGTGCGAGCACGACAACGGCAAGGACCGCGCCTGGACCGCCGGCCTCTACGACGAGGCGCGCCGCGGCTGGCTGTTCCCGAACAAGGCGAACAAGGAGCAATGCGCCGCCTTCACCAAGCAGGGCAAGGAAATCACCAAGTGGGACGACTGGAACGAGATCCGCATCGTCTGCGAGGGCAAGCACATCCGCATCTGGATCAACGGCGAGGAACGAGTCGACTTCACCGACGAGGCCGAGGAATTCACGGCCGAGGGTTTCTTCGGCCTCCAGGTCCACTCCGGAAAATCCTGCAAGGTTCGCTGGCGCAACCTGCGCGTGAAGCCGCTCTAATCCGGACGAGCCGATGCGCACGCGACAATCGGAAATCGACGCCATCGAGGACGCGTCGAAGCTCGGCCCGCTCGGCAAGTTCGCCGTCTACACCCGCCTCTCCGGCCCCGGCTGGATCCAGGCCGCGGTCACCCTCGGCGGCGGGTCGCTGGTCACCGGCCTCTACCTCGGGGTCGTCGGCGGCTTCCAGTTCATGTGGCTGCAGCCGCTGGCGATGCTGTGCGGACTGACCATGCTGATGGCGATCTCGCACGTCACCCTGTCGGCCAAGGACCGCCCCTTCGTCGCGGTCAAGAAACACGTCTCCCCCTCGCTCGCGTGGGGCTGGCTCGCCGCCACGGTGGTGGCCGACGTCGTCTTCTGCGCCGCGCAGTTCGCGCTCGGCACGGACACCCTCCAGAACAACCTCGGCGCCTCCGACATCAACCCTTACCTGATCACCGGGATCTTCGCGGTGGTCATCATCACCACCCTGTGGTTCTCGATGCAGGAGGGGAAAGCCACCGCCGTCATCGACCACGTCCTCAAGGGCCTCGTCGCGATCGTCGTGCTCGCCTTCATGGGGCTGGTGGTGGTGCTGGCGAAAAACGGGGCCATCCCGTGGGGCCAGCTGTTCAAGGGACTGATCCCCGACTTCCGCGCGCTCTTCGTTCCCACCTCGACCTACACCGACGCGATCGCCGCCTCCGGCGACAACGCCGGCTTCTGGACCGACTACATCTCCGGCAACCAGCGCAACGTGATCATCGGTGCCTTCGGCGCGGCGGTCGGGATCAACATGACCTTCCTCCTGCCCTACTCGCTCAAGCGCAAGGGCTGGGACCGCCGCCATCGCGAGCTGTCCCGCTTCGACCTCGTCCTCGGGCTGTTCGTCCCCTTCGTCCTCGCCACCTCCTGCCTGGTCATCGCCACCGCCTCGCAGTTTCACGCCAAGGCCGATGCGAAGTTCACCGAAGGCGCCTACCACAAGGTCGTCGATTCCCTTCTCCTCTCCCAGGACCCCGGCTTCGCCGAACTTTCCGATGAGAAGAAGGCGGCCGCCCGCGAGGCGCTGCCGCAGGCCGACAAGGACCTCGGCGTGATGCTCGCGAAGCGCGACGCCGCCAATCTCGCCACCTCCCTCGAACCCTTCCTCGGCAAGGCCGCCGGGCTGGTCTTCGGCATCGGCGTGCTGGCCATGGCGCTCAGCACCATGATCGTGCACATGATGATGAACGGCTACGCGATCAGCGAGGCCTTCGGCCAGCCGGGCAAGCTCAAGCTGTTCATGATCGGCGCCGCCATGCCGGCGGTCACCGGCTTCCTCTCGCCCATCGTCTGGGACGGCGGCGCCAAGACCGCGCTGATGGTGCCCGCCTCGGTCATCGCCACCGCGCTGCTGCCCATCGCCTACGTCATCTTCCTGCTGCTCATGAACTCGCGACGGACCCTCGGCGAGGACCTGCCGAAGCACCGCGGTCCCATCAACGCCGCCATGCTCGTCGCCACCGCCATCGCGACCTTCGCCTCCATCTGGAGCCTCTCCGGAAAGCTCAGCAGCTCCAACCCCTACGAGCACTACTTCGGTCTCGTCGGCCTCATCGCCCTGCCCCTGCTCTTCGCCCTCGGCCTCATGAGCTTCCTCAAGCGCGAGCGCGGCGGCCTCTGAGGCGGACCCCGCGACCCCGGTCGCGACCCGACCCACCCCACGAATCCCATGAAATTCGGCATCATCGGACCCGGCACCATCGGCCGCTTCCACGCCCAGGCCGTCCAGGCCATGGACGGCGGCGAACTCATCTCGATCTACGGCCGCAACCCCGAGACGACCCGGGCCTTCGCCGACGACTTCGGGATCGCCGCCCACACCGATCTCGACGCCTTCCTCGCGGAAATCGACATCGTCACCATCGCCACCCCGTCCGGCGCCCATTTCGAACCCTCCCTCGCCGCGATCCGGGCCGGCAAACACGTCGTCTGCGAAAAGCCGCTCGAGATCACCACCGAGCGCATCGACACGATGATCGCCGAGGCGGCGAAGCATGGCGTCACCCTCGCCGCCATCCTCAACCGCCGCTACCACCCGGCGATGGACGCCTTCAAGGCGGCCGCCGACCAGCAGCGCTTCGGCCGCCTGACCTCCGCCTCGTGCTACGTCAAGTGGTTCCGCGACCAGGCCTACTACGACTCGGCCGCCTGGCGCGGCACCTGGGCGCTCGACGGCGGCGGCGCGCTGATGAACCAGTCGATCCACACCATCGACGCCCTGCTCCACCTCGCCGGCCCGGTGAAGTCGGTGCAGGCCAGCACCGCCTGCCTCGCCCACGAGAACATCGAGGTCGAGGACATCGCCATCGCGCTGCTCGAGTTCGAGAACGGCGCCCGCGGCGTGATCGAGGGCTCGACATGCACCTGGTCCAGCGACGGCCACCCCGCCCGCATCCAGCTCTGCGGCACCGATGGCTCCGTGTTCCTCGCCGACGAGGCCTTCGAGCTGTGGGACTTCCGCGAGGAAATGCCCGGCGACGCCGAAGTCCGCTCCACCCTCATGAAAGGCGCGACGGCCGGTCTCGGAGCCAACGATCCGAAAGCCATCAACTACGACCAGCACCGTAGAAACTTCGAGGAGGTCGTTCAGGCCGTCGCCGAGAACCGCGAGCCCGCCACCTCCGCCGCCGAGGCCCGCAAGGCCGTCGAACTCATCAACGCCATCTACCGGAGCGCCCGCAGCAACGGCGCCCGGGTCGAACTCTAGCGTGGCTGCGGCTTCCTGTCCCGCACCCGCGGGACCGTTCCAGCGGCTTCCAGCCGCCTCTTCCCATCCCATCATGTCTTCCCCCAAACTCACCGGCTTCGCCGACGAAGCCTCCCGCGACCTCGAGAAACAGATCGCCGCCACCCGGGAACTCGGCTGGTCCGCGATCTCGGCCCGCATGATCGGCGACCACAACCTGCACGAACTCCCGGAAGCCGATTTCGAGAAGGTCGCCGACCGCCTCGACGAGGCCGGCATCCACGTCCCCGAGCTCGGCTCGCTGATCGGCAACTGGGCCAAGACCATCGACTCCGACTTCGCCATCACCCTCGCCGAGGTCGATCGCGCCATCCCCCGCATGCAGCGGCTCGGCACCGAAATGGTCCGCATCATGTCCTACGCCCAGCAGCCCTGGGGCGAGGATCAGCACGAGGAAGAGCGCTTCCGCCGGCTGCGCGAGATCGTCGCCCGCTTCGCCGGCGCCGGCCTGACCGCCGTTCACGAGAACTGCATGAACTGGGGCGGCTTCTCGGCCGAGCACACCCTGCGCCTGGTCGAGGAGGTTCCCGGCCTCAAGCTGGTCTTCGACACCGGCAACCCCGTCTTCCAGCGCGACCGCTCGAAACCCGAGCCCTTCCCCTGGCAGGATCCCTTGGAGTTCTGGAAAAAGGTCCGCGAGCACGTCGTCCACCTCCATATCAAGGATTGCCGCAACCCACTCTCCGACGACGTCGAACCGGAGTACACCATGCCCGGCGACGGCCAGGCAAAGCTCCGGGAGATCCTCGCCGATGCGAAATCCCGCGGCTACGACGGCTGGATCGCCATCGAGCCGCACGTCGCCACCGTCTTCCACGCCCCCGATCCCGACGCCGTCGACTGGCAGCAGTGCTACGACTCCTACGTCGAGTATGGCCAACGCTTCGAGGCGCTGATCCAATCGCTCTAACCGTGGCTGCGGCATCTTGCCGCAGGCCGTTTCGGTGGCATCCTGCCACCGTGCCACCCACTCTCGACCAACGCCTTTCCGTCCGCGACCGACCCGCCGGCCCGGTCGTCATGCGCCAGCGCTGGTCGAACCTCCTCTTCCTCCATTGGCGGGTCGATCCGGACGCGATCCGCCGCCGCCTCCCCGACGGCCTCCACCTCGACCTCCACGACGGAGAGGCCTGGCTCGGCATCGTCCCCTTCTTCATGCAGCGCATCCGGCCGGCCTTCCTGCCGCCGGTCCCGGGCCTGTCGTGGTTCCTCGAACTCAACGTCCGCACCTACGTCCACGACGACCACGGCATCCCCGGTGTCTGGTTCTTCTCGCTCGACTGCAACCAACCGCTCGCCGTCGGGTTCGCCCGCCGCTTCTTCCACCTGCCCTACGAGCACGCGACGATGAGGGCGAAGGTCGGCGACTTCATCCACTACGAATGCCGTAGAAACGACCGGGACACTCCCGCCATCTACCGCTACCGCCCGGCCGGCGAGGGCACGACGGCCGAGCCCGGATCGCTCGAGTTCTTCCTCGCCGAGCGCTACCTCCTGTTCTCGACCGACCCGGGCGGCGGCATCCACCACGGCCGCGTCCATCACGAGCCCTACCGTCTCGCCGCCGCCGATTGCCCGGCGTGGTCCGCCGCCCCCGCCACCTGGGACGGCCTCGACCTTCCCGGCACCCCACCCGATTCCGCCCTCGTCGCCGAGCCCGTCGATGTCGCCGTCTTCCCCTTGCGGAGCGGCTCCGCAGCGAAGCCGGTTCCCCCTTCCCAATAGACGCGACGTCCTCCTAAACTGCGCCATGCGCCGTATCGCGCCCCTGCTTCTCCTCCTCTCCCTCCCGGCCCATGCCGGCATGACGGTGATCACCCTCACCGACGCCGCCAAGGTCCGCCTCGACGTCCTGTCCTTCTTCATCGTCTCCTACCTCCTGCTCGGCTGGGCGGTGAAGGGCCTGTGGAACTCGCTCTCGAAAACCTTCGAGCGCATGCCCCGACTCAGCTACCGTCGGGCGCTCGCCCTGCTGCTGCTGTCCGGGCTCTTCCTCTACGTCATCCTCACGATGATCTCCGGCGCCCGCGAGCTGCTCACGCCCGGGGCCTGGGAGAAACAGGGGATCGGCTACCGGGTCCGTGCCGACGGACCGGCGGGCGAATCCAAGGACGCCCGACGCGAGCGCCTGGAAGGCCTGCGCGACGAGCTGTGGCGGCACGCCGAAAGTCACGACGGCCAAGCGCCCCTCAGTCCTTTTTCCGGGGAGATCCCCCGCGAACGCTGGCGGATGAAAGGTGGCCACTACCTCGGCTACGCCAGACCCGAGCGGCTCGGCAACGATCGCGACGTCATCGCCTACGAACCCGCCAGCGCCGGCCCGCGCCGCTACGTACTCCTCAACGACGGCTCGATCGAGGACTGGGCCGAGGGCAAACTGAACGCCGAACTGAAGAAACGGTGGGAGAAATAGAATCTCAACGGCCCGCAGCAGGGGGGCTCGCACCACTCGTCTGGGGCATCGCAGGAGTTTCCGTCGTCATCTCGGTGATGTCCCTCATTGGATGGTTCGGAACTTTTGTTTGGTTCCCCCTCGTCATCTGGCACCTCGCCACCGGCTGGCTCCGTCACCTTTTCATCAACCTCCCCCATCTCCGCTGGAACCCGACGACCATCACGCTGTCCCTCGCCGCCGCCGCCATCGCCCTGTTCCTGCTCCACCGCTTCGTCCGCGGTCTCCTCGCCAAACCGCTCCGAGCCACCGTCACCGTACGCGCCGCCGGCATTTTCCTGGCCGCCACCGCCGCCGCCATCGCCATGACCGGGATCGTCCATGAGCTGGCATGGCTGGCGCGATCGCCCCTCACCTATGATCGGAGCGGCTCCGCCCGCACCGAAACAATCTCCAACGGCAAACAACTGTTCCTGGTGTTGCTGGAGCTCGACCAGGAAGGAATTCACCCACACAGCGTCGAGGAGGTCCTCGATCAATATCCTGGAATTGATGACATCGTCAGCTATCCCGCCACCTATCGGCGTAACGGCTACAAAGCACCTTTCGTCCTCTTCCATCCGGGGATTTCCCTCTCGAAACTCCCACCGGATGCCCCGCTCATCGGGGCGCTCGGACGTAGCGAAGATCGTATCGTTGTCGTCCTGGTCGACGGCAGCGCCGAACGGCTGACACCTCAGGAACTCGAACAACGCCTGGCCGCTTCGCCATGAACGACGACGCCCCACCCCGACGCAGCCACCCGTTCGTGCGCGCGGTGCTGATCGCCGTCTGCCTCTTCGCCGCCGCCTTTCTGTTCCTGATCCTTCTCGCCGTCCTGCCCCATGCCTTCTTCGAGGCCCTCCTCCACTTCATCGCCGGCTGGGCCCTCTTTCTCCATCGCAACGGGGCCGCGGTGCTGCGCGACCCGGCCATCCTCGCCAGCGGCGCCGTCGCGACCGTGGCCGCCCTGCTGCTGACCCACCTCCTCGCCCGAAAGCTGGCACCGGGCCGCTGGCACTGGCGTGCGTCCTTCGCCGTCCTCGGCTTCCTCTTCACCGGCTTCGCCGCCGCCTTCCTCGTCCCGGGGGTCATCCTCATCCTGCGCACCCCGATGCAGGGCCCATGGACCGAAGGCCGCAGCGGAAGCGAACGGGCGTTCATGACGATGGAGACCCGGAACCTGTGCCAGGCCCTCACCGCCCACGCCGCCCTCCGGGAGCAAGACCACTACCCCGCCTCGCTCGGCGCCGTGGTCCGTCTCGATGAATTCATCGACCCCGAAGACCCCCTTGCCCATGCCGAAGAACGCGGCTTCCTCTACCCCGGTGCGGGTCTGCCGGTGGACCTCGAGGAGCGCTTCGCCCTCCTTCTCTCTCCCGCCTTTCACCATCGAGGCGAAACGGTCCGGATCGTCGCGTGGAGCGACTGGAGCTTCGAACCTCGGCCGGTCGATGCGATCGAAGCTCTCCTCGCCGAAACCGAGACCCTCGCCCGGCGACTCCGTGAGGAGGCCGGGCGCTGACGCCTACATCGCCTCCTGCTTCAAGGTTCCGACGTAGGGCAGATTCCGGTAGCGACCCTTGTAGTCGAGCCCGTAGCCGATCACGAACTCGTCGCCGATCTCGAAGCCGACGTAGTCCGCCTCGACCTCGACCGCCCGTTCCCGATCCTTGGCAAGCAGGACACCACTCTTCACCTCGGCGGCGCCCTCCGCGGCGATCCGCTCGCAGACGGCCGCCAGCGTGCGGCCGGTGTCGAGAATGTCGTCGAGCACCAGCACGCGGCGTCCCTCGACGTCCGGCAGCTTGTGATCGAGAAAGTCCACCCGTCCGCTGCTCTCCGTGCCGCCGTGGTAGCTTGCCACGTTCAGGCACTCGATCTCCAGCATCCGCGGCAGCCGGCGCAGCAGGTCGGAGGCGAAGACCAGCGCCCCCTTCAGCAACACGATCACGACGATTACCTCGCCGGGAAAGTCATGGCGGATCTCCTTCGCCATCGCATCGAGACGCTTCTCGATGACATCCTCCGCGATCAACACCCGTTCGACGTCCGACTCCATCAGCGCGCCCGTTCGGGTCGGTAGATCTTCTCATCCGGGAGGTGGAGGTTCAGTCGGTCCCGGGCGTGCATCTCGAGATACTCCGGATCCTCCCGCAGGGCCTCGTAGCTCGCCCGGCTGTCCTCTTTCACCGCGATCACCTCGCGCTCCTTCTCCTCGATCCGGGCCAGCTCCAGCCGCTTCTCCTCGAGTTGGCGTTTCTGGGGGAGCGCCGAGGCCACCGCCAGGGCTCCCAGCGAAAGCCCGAACAGACAGAGCACCACCCCGTTCACCCAGTGGATCGCCCGCGTCTGCGCACGCAGACGGGTGATCTTCGAGGAGGCGGGATGGGGACGGGAGGCCATCGCGGGATGTTTTTAACAAAAGCTAAGCAGTTGACGATGAAAAAAGCCCGGTCCGACCGCCAGGGTGATCAAGCCAGGGAGAGATCGGTTGCTTGATGGAGAAGATCCCAAGGATGACAAGGATGACCATGATGAGATTTCAATCTTGTCGGTCCGACGGTGCGCGGAACGTCCTGCGAGATGCCGGAAACCGGAGAAGGGATCCCATTCATCCTGTCCATCATGCTCCCCCATTCCCGGCGTTCCGCATGATTCTTTCCCTACTTTCCCTAGCTTGATCGCCCGGTCCGACCGCAGACGAAGAGAATCGATCATGTCCGCGGTGGTCAGAAATGCGCACCGAAACCGATTTCACGGATTGCAAATTCACGGGATCCCGAGTCCTCTAACGAGGATTTCAAACCCTGACCCATGACCAAAGAAGCATTGATCTACGCAGTCCCCGTGTTCGGCGTTCTCGCCCTCGCTTTCACCTTCTGGAAATCCTCGTGGGTCGGGAAACAGGACCCGGGGACCGACCGGATGAAGAAGATCGCCCAAGCGGTGCAGGAGGGGGCGATGGCCTTCCTCCGGGCCGAGTACAAGGTGCTCGCGATCTTCGTGGTCTGCGTGGCGGTGCTGCTCATGATCGGCGGTTTCCGCAGCGAGCAGTCCCACCCGCTGGTCGCCCTCTCCTTCATCGTCGGGGCCTTCTGCTCGGCACTGGCCGGCTTCATCGGCATGAAGGTGGCCACCAAGGCCAACGTGCGGACCACCAATGCCGCGCGCCAGGGACTCGGCCCGGCGCTTGAGATCGCCTTCTCCGGCGGCGCGGTCATGGGCCTCGGCGTCGTCGGACTCGGCGTTCTCGGCCTCGGCGGTCTGTTCGCGATCTTCTCCTCGATCTTCGGCACCGATACCACGGAGAACGTGACGCAGGTCATGACCATCGTCACCGGCTTCTCCTTCGGCGCCTCGTCCATTGCCCTCTTCGCCCGCGTCGGTGGCGGCATCTACACCAAGGCGGCCGACGTCGGTGCCGACCTCGTCGGCAAGGTCGAGGCCGGCATCCCGGAAGACCACCCGCTCAATCCCGCCACCATCGCCGACAACGTGGGCGACAACGTCGGCGACGTCGCCGGCATGGGCGCCGACCTCTTCGAATCCTACGTCGGCTCCATCATCGGCACCATGGTGCTCGGCGCGGTCTTCATCGGAGTCCCCGAAATGGCGGAGAGCTTCGGCGGCCTCGGCCCCGTCCTGCTGCCGCTCGTCCTCGCCGGTCTCGGCATCGTCACCTCCATCGTCGGCACCTTTTTCGTGAAGGTGAAGGAAGGTGGCAGCCCGCAGACCGCCCTCAACGTCGGCGAGTTCGGCTCGTCCATCGCCATGGTCGTCATCACCTGGTTCGTCATCCAGGCGATGCTGCCCGGTTCGTGGACGGTCGGTGACATGACCTACACCGCCAACGGCATCTTCTTCGCCATCCTCTTCGGCCTCGTCGCGGGGCTCGCCATCGGCAAGATCACCGAGCACTACACCGGCACCGGGACCAAGCCGGTCCGCTCCATCGTCGACCAGTCGGTCACCGGCTCGGCGACCAACATCATCTCCGGCCTCGGCGTCGGCATGGTCTCCACCGCCCTGCCCATCCTGGTGCTGGCCGCCGGCATCCTCGGTGCCTACCACTTCGCCGGACTCTACGGCATCGCCATCGCCGCCGTCGGAATGCTTTCCAACACCGGCATCCAGCTCGCGGTCGATGCCTACGGGCCGATCTCCGACAATGCCGGCGGGATCGCCGAAATGAGCGAACTGCCCAGGGAGGTCCGCGGCCGCACCGACAAGCTCGACGCCGTCGGCAACACCACCGCCGCGATCGGCAAGGGCTTCGCGATCGGCTCCGCCGCCCTCACCGCGCTGGCGCTGTTCGCCGCCTTCAAGACGACCTGGGAGGTCGCCAACAAGAACCCGGAAACCGGTGAGAACGCCAAGCTCCTGATCGAGATCACCGACCCGAAGGTGATGGCCGCCCTGCTGGTCGGCGGCATGCTGCCCTTCCTCTTCTCGGCACTCTCCATGGGTGCCGTGGGCCGCGCCGCCATGGCCATGATCCAGGAAGTGCGGCGTCAGTTCCACTCGATTCCGGAACTCGGAGCCGCCCTCGAGGCGATGAAGCGCAACGACGGCAAGGAAGTGAAGGAGTGGAGCGCGGACGACCAGAAGATCTTCGAGGCCGCCGACGGCAAGGCCGAATACGCGAAGTGCGTCGAGATCTCCACCACCTCGGCGATCCGGCAGATGGTCCGTCCCGGCCTGCTGGCCGTCCTGGCACCCGTCGCCGTCGGCTTCATCGGCGGTGCCGCCATGCTCGGCGGCCTGCTCGCCGGCGTGACCGTCTGCGGCGTGCTGATGGCGCTCTTCCAATCCAATGCCGGCGGCGCCTGGGACAATGCGAAGAAGATGATCGAGGAAGGCGTGACCATCGACGGCAAGGACTACGGAAAGGGTTCCGAGCCGCACAAGGCGGCGGTGGTCGGCGACACGGTCGGCGATCCCTTCAAGGACACCTCCGGCCCCTCGCTCAACATCCTGCTCAAGCTCATGTCGGTGGTGGCCCTCGTGATCGCCCCGTTCATCGGCTGAGCCTCCACCAAACCGGCTTCACAGCGCGCGACCGTCCCCGTGGCGGTCGCGCGTTTCCGCGTACTCCGGGGCTCCTCACGGGTAGAACCTTGACTTTTTATAAAAATATTGACTCACTGATCTTAAACATCCCCCAAACACCTCGGCTCTGTGCCCCCCGGCAGACGGATCTTCACGACTCTCATGAAACTGCTGCCCATCGCCCTTTCGGGCCTTCTTCTTGCTCCGCTCGCCGCCGAATCCCCGGCCCCGACCCGGATTCACGTCAGCGCCTCCGCCAGCGCGGGCGGAGACGGCACCTCGTGGGCGACCGCCTTCAGCAGCCTCCAGGATGCTCTTGCCGCGGCCACTGGAACCGTGGGTGACGATGAAATCTGGATCGCCGCCGGCACCTACACGCCGGATCCCGGCGGGAGCGACCAGAATCTGCGTTTCCAGCTCGCGAGCGGGGTGGCGATCTATGGTGGCTTCGATGGCAGCGAGACGCAGCTCGGGGATCGCAACCCGAATCCGCTCACCAACGACACCATTCTCAGCGGCGATCTGGCCGGTGACGACGGTCCTGACTTCACCAACCGCTCCGACAACAGCTCCCGGGTGGTCGACGGCACCGGGAGCGACAATACCGCGATACTCGACGGTGTCACCATCCGCGGCGGAAACGCAGGCTACAACGGCGGCGGCTTCGGAGGCGGGTCGCCCACCTTTGTCGGCTGCCTTTTCACCGACAACCAGGCCGCCAACGCCGGGGGCGGCGCCACCATTTCCTTCGGCACCACCCCGAGCTTCACCGACTGCCACTTCATCGGCAACAAGGCGGGCTTCTACGGGGGCGCGCTCGATTGCTACGCGGCGCCCGTCCCCTTCCTCCGCTGCACCTTCGAGGAAAACCGGTCGGGCCTCCAGGGAGGTGCCGTGATGAACTTCGCCTCCGCCGCCACCTACTCGTTCTGTTCCTTCCGGGCCAACGTCGCGTCCAACGGGAGCAACGGCTCCGGCGGCGCGCTCTACATCCGCGCCGAAAGCCCGCCGCTCCTGCACAACTGCGAGATCATCGGCAACATGGCGGAGTATGGGGGAGGCATCTACCTGCTCGACGCCGACCCCGCGCTCACCAATGTCACCGTGAGCGGCAACCGCGCGACCACCGTCGGCGGCGGTTTCTATTGCGGCTTCCAGCCATCGGCACCCAGCCTCACCAACTGCCTGGTCTGGAACAACTCGTCCGCCGGATCGGCCGGCACGATCGAATCGACCATTGTCGTCGGGACCAGCACGCCCACATTCTCCCATTCCATCGTCCATCACTCCGGTGGCAGCGCTTCGTGGAACGCCGCGGCGGGCAACGACGGCGGCAGCAACCTCGACGCCGATCCGCTCTTCAACACCGCCGTCGATCCACTGACCGCCCCGACCACGACCGGGGCCTTCGGTCCCGGAGCCGGGAGCCCCGCGATCGACGCCGGGCTGGACACCGCCGACCTCGACGGAAGCGGGCCCGGCACCGACACCATCGCCTCGGTCGGCACGGACCTCGCCGGCAACCCGCGCTTCGAGGGCAACACGATCGACATCGGCGCCTACGAGTACTTCGAAGGATCGGTCGCCACCACCTTTGCCTCCCTGTTCCCCGCGCTCGAACCGGGCGGGGATGAGAACGGCAACGGCCTGACGAATTTCACCGACTACGCCCTCGGGGCCGATCCCTCCGCCCCCCACGATCCCTCCGCCATGCCTTTGTTGACCGGCGGCTCGATCACCTTCAGCCACCGCGGCGGCGCCAGCGACGTCGACCCGGTCTACAAGAAGTCGTCCACCCTCGGCGGCTGGGTCGCGATGCAACCGGGCATCGACTACACCGTGATCTCGAGCCTCCCGGACGGCGATCGCATCGTGGTCACGCTGGATCTCCTCATCGATTCGGAGACCCACCCGAGGATGTTCTTCATCCAGGAGTTCGCGGAGCCCTGATTCCGTCCCCCCCGATCCCGCCCGCACGCGGGCGCAATCTCGCCTTGCCGACGGCCTTGGCGGCTGGTTTTCTCCCGGCCCGACTTTCCCCGAGAGAACATGGCTAACAAGGACCACACCGACCCCGTCCGCATGGAGAAGATCGTCTCCCTGTGCAAACGCCGCGGCTTCATCTTCCAGTCCGGCGAACTCTACGGCGGTCTGAACGGCTGCTGGGACTACGGTCCGCTCGGCGCCGAACTCAAGCGCAACCTCAAGGACTACTGGTGGCGCAAGACGGTCCAGGAACGCGACGACGTGCTCGGCATGGACGGCTCCATCCTCACCATGCAGCAGGTGCTCAAGGCCTCGGGCCACCTCGACGGCTTCAGCGATCCGATGTGCGACTGCCTGCTCTCGAAGGCCCGCCTGCGGGCCGACCAGATCGAACCGCAGGACGGCACGGCGGTCTGGTACTCCGGCGCGAGGCACGAGGCCTCCGGCTGGTCGACCGACCGCCCCTTCGCCGTGCTGGTCCCGGCCGGAAAGGACGCCGATTCAGCCAGGAAGACCGCCCGCCGGTTCTACGGCGAGTTCATGCCCGACAAGAAGGTCTCGCCCAAGGAGCTCGAACTGCTCGAGGACAAGCGCGAGGAACTGACCGGCACCACCCGTTTCAATCCGGAGAACGGCTCGCTGCTCACCGAGCCGCGCGAGTTCAACCTGATGTTCAAGACCGCGATCGGCGCCTCGGCCGACGAGAACGATCCCAACGCCACCGCCTACCTGCGGCCGGAGACCGCGCAGTCGATCTTCGTCCAGTACAAGAACGTCCTCGACTCGAACCGCATCAAGCTCCCCTTCGGCATCGCCCAGGTCGGCAAGTCGTTCCGCAACGAGATCAACCCGCGCAACTACACCTTCCGCAGCCGCGAGTTCGAGCAGATGGAGATCGAGTTCTTCTGCCGCCCGGAGGACGGCCTGCGCCTCACCGACGAGTGGCTGGAGTCGCGCCTCACCTTCTACGAGGAAGTCGGCATCCCCCGGGAGAAGCTCCACATCCTCGACGTGCCGGACGGCGAACGCGCGCACTACTCGGAGAAGACCTACGACATCGAGTACGAGTTCCCCTTCGGCGTGCAGGAGCTCGAAGGCGTGGCCTACCGCACCAACTACGATCTTTCCAAGCACGAGAAGCACTCCGGCCGCCCGCTCGAGTACTTCGACGAGGAGACCAAGGAGAAGTTCATCCCCCACGTCGTCGAGCCGTCCGCCGGCTGCGACCGCACCGTGCTGGCGATGATCTGCGAGGCCTTCGACGAGGAGGAGATCACCAACGAGAAGGGCAAGACCGAGACCCGCACGGTGATGCACTTCGCCCCGCGCATGGCGCCCATCAAGGTCGGCATCTTCCCGCTCCTCAAGAAGAACGAGGAACAGGTCCGCCTCTGCCGCGAGATCCAGAACACGCTGCAGCCCTGGATGACCGTCTTCTACGACGATGGCGGCGCCGTCGGCCGGCGCTACCGCCGTCAGGATGAAGTCGGCACGCCCTTCTGCATCACCGTGGACTTCGACACGATCGGCGAGAATGGTCCGGAGCTCGAGGGCACCGTCACCGTCCGCCACCGCGACTCCATGGAGCAGGAACGCCTGCCCATCGATGGCCTCCTCGCGTGGCTCCTCGAGCGGATCCGCTGAAGTCGCCGTCGCGCTCCCGCCATGGAAGCCGTGGCGGTCTACCGTGCCGGAATCACTGGTTCTCCGGCAGCGGCATGTTGATCGCGCGCTGGGACTCCCAGCGTGAGATCGCACCGTCGTCGTTGACGTCGTAGGCCCGCATCGCTTCGTCGAGTTCCTCGTCGGTCACGCCTCCCACGCCGGACTCCTTGAGCCCCTGCTCGATCTCGGCGCGGGTCAGCCGGCCATCCGCGTTGTAGTCGAAACGGTCGAACTTCTCCTGGAGCGCCATCACCTTCCGGTTGTGCGCCACCTCCGATTGCGGGTCGGTGCGGGCACAGGAGACGGCCAGGGGGAGCAGCAGCAGCAGATACTTCATCTTCACGAAGTATCGGTTCGCGGGCCGCGGCGGACAAGTCCGGAAATCCCCTTGGTCGGAAGTCCGGTGTCGGCTTGGATGCCGCGCATGCGCCACCGGATCCTCGTCGCGGGAAAGCCCGCCCTTGCCTACGCCAAGTCCGGGGTCGCCGAGTACCTCAAGCGCCTGTCCCGCTACGGCAGCTACGACCTGGTCGAGCTCAAGGCCGGCGACTCCGAGGCGGTCTCCGCCACCCTGCTCGAGCGCTCACGGGGCGACTACCGCATCGCCCTCGACGAACGCGGCGAGGCCCTGACCACCGAGGGCTGGGAACGCCATCTGGGCGCCCTGGAGATGCGCGGCGAGATCAAGCGGGTATCGTTCCTGATCGGGGCCGCCGACGGCCATACCGGCGCCCTGAGGAAGGAGGCCGACGCCGTCTGGCAGCTTTCGCGGCTTACCCTCCAGCACGAGCTGGCGCTGGTGGTGCTGCTCGAGCAGCTCTACCGCGTCGCCACGCTCAAGCGCGGCGAGCCCTACCATCGCTGACGCCACGGCGCCCGCTCAGCGACGCAGGCGCTGGTTCGGCAGGGTGCCGAGTGCTCCCCCACCCTGGCCGGAAACCGGGCGATTCCACGGCTTCGGGTCGGAAGCGGACTGCGGGCGCGTCGGCTGCGGATCCAGATCCGGATCCTTCTCGGCACAGGAAACCAGAGGCAGGCCCAGGGAGGCGACGGCAACGAGAAGCAGGTAGCGCATGGCGGGAGCATAAAAAAACCTCCGCGGCGATCAAGCACGCGGAGGTTGGAAATGGGTCGGGGGGACGGAGGCCTCAGTTGGCCGCCGGCTTGAGCAGCATCACGCGGTCACCCGGCTGCAGGACCACACCCGGCGAAACCGTGTCGTAGTCGATCTCGGCGATGGTCTGGCTCGGCTCGATGCTCGAGGGCTGGACCTCGGCGATCACGCGACCGTCGCGCTTGACGATCATGCGGCTTTGCGGCGTGAAACCGGTGTTGCGACCGGCACCAATCACCACGAAGCCCCAGTCGGAATCGACCGCGGTGATGATGGACTCGCGGGCGTTGCGGGCGATGCGCTGGTCACGCTCGGCCTTGCGGTCGCCGAGGCGGGCGATCTCCTCGCGATTGTCGGCGATCTTCTTCTCGGTGGTCTCGATGGTCTCCTCGATCTCCTCGATCTCGGCGGTGAGCACCTTCCGCTTGTCCTCAAGGGTCGTCATGTTCTCGTTGATCGAGTTCATGTCGACATCTCCCTCGAAGCCCATCTCGGCGAACACCTTCTGCACCTCCTCGAGGGCATCCTGGGCCTGCTGGAGCTTCTCGACCTGACCTTCCAGCTCGGCCTCGATCTCGCCGAGCTCGCGCTTCAGCTCGCGCTCCTTGGATTCGAGCGAGGCGATGCTCTGCTCGACCTCGGCGCGGGCCTTCTCGGCGTTGACGAGGTTGTTCTTCTCGTCCTTGAGCTGGGCGTCGGTCTTGTCGACCTGGGCCGAGACGTTTTCATTCTGGCGGATCGTATCGATCCGATATTGCTGCTGCTTCTCGAACTTCGCCTTGTTGGCGTTGGAGAAATAGGCGGCGCCGACGATGGCGAGGAGCGACAGGATGTAGAACAGGAGCTTCATGGGCTTTTCTTGAAAGGGTTGCTGCGGTCAGGCGCTTCAGAAGTCGAAGTCATCGTCGGCTTCCTCGGCGGGAGCCGCTTCCTCGGCCGCTTCGGGTGCTTCTTCCGCGGGAGCCTCGGCCGGAGCCGCCTCCTCTTCGGCGGGAGCCGCCTCCACCACCGACGACGGAACCACGCGGTCGCCGACCATCAGGGTGATGTCCTCGGAAACGGAGTCGGGCACGATGTCGGCCGAGGCGCGGCTCGATTCAACCGAGCGGACGCGGAGCTGGGCGACGGTCTCACCGCCGCGAACCACGTCCAGCGTCGAGCCGGTGACCACTCCGGCGTTGTTGCCGGCGTTGAGCGTGACGAAGCCCCACGGGCCATAGATCGAGCTGATGCGGGCGCTGTCGAAGAACGAGCGCTGCTTCGAGAAGGATTCGTTCTGCGAGCGGTAGTTCTCGATGCTGCTGTCGGTGCCGTCGAGCACGCTGAGCAGGTTGGCCCGCTTCGCTTCTCCGGCAGCCTTCTCATCCTCGAGGCCGGCGATCTCCGAATTCAGGCGGCGCACCTTGGCGGCGAGCTCTCGAAGTTCACCCTGCTCCTTGGTCTGGTCCTCGATCTCGGCAATCTTCTCGGCATTGCTCTCGACCTCGGACCGCTTGGAGGCGATGTCGGACGAAAGCTGCTCGTTGCCGGCCTTGCGCTCCTCCTCGATCTTCTGCTTGGCGACGGTGTCCTCCTGGACACCCGTGCGTTCGTCGATGGTCGCGTCGCGCTCCGAACGGAGTTCGGCCAGCCGCTTGCGGCTGGTGTCGAGACGGCTTTTCTCCGTCTCGCTGTTGGAAACCTCCTGCTTGAAGGCTTCCTGGTTCTTGTAGGCGACGTAGGCGGACGCCGCGAGAATGACGGCGGTGATGGCAGCGAAAATGTTGGCCATGAGGTTTTTTGCTTAGACTGGGGTCTTTCGGTTGGCGAAACCTACGGATCCACCGCCTCCCCCGGCAACCCTTAAATGGTTCATCACAAACCTTGACTTTACAAAGGATGGACACCGTCTCAACGGTGCGGCGACCGATGAATTCCGTCCTGCGTGTTTTCTCCTACCTGCGGCGCTATCCGGGGCTCGCCACCGCCCAGTTCTTCTGCGCCACCCTGATGGCTGTGTCGGTGATCGTGTTCCCCTCGATCACCGGCTTCGTCATCGACCACATCCTGCCCGACCCCGCCCGCCAGGGAGAGCTCGCGTTCTGGGTCGTGGTCGGCGTCGGAAGCTTCTTCCTCAAGGACGGCCTCAACTGCGCCCGCATCCTGATCAACAACCACTTCGAGCAGAACGTCATCTACGACATCCGCTCCGACCTCTACCGCAAGATCCAGCGTCTGCCGCTGCCGTGGTTCGACTCGCGGCGCACCGGCGACATCATGACACGGGTCGTCGAGGACGTGACGGCGATGGAGCGGGTGCTCATCGACGGCATCGAGCTCGGGCTGGTCGCCGGCATCCAGTTGATCGCCGTCGGCCTCGTCATGTATCTCACCGACTGGCAGGTCGCACTGTGGGCGACGCTCCCCATTCCCATCCTCATCACCGGGGCCTGGATCTACTCGAAGGACGCCCGCCACCGCCACAAGGCGGAACGCAACGCGACCTCGGCGCTGAACTCCCTCCTCCACGACAACATCGCCGGCATCCGGCAGATCAAATCCTACGCCGCCGAGGGCGAGGAGCACGCGAACTTCAACCGACTCTCCGACAAGGTCCGCGCCGCCACCCTCTACCTGATGAAATGGTGGGCGTTCTACAACCCGAGCATGTCCTTCGCCAGCATGCTGGGCTACGCGCTGGTGCTCGGAGCCGGCGGGGCGGCGGTGATCGCCGGAGACATGGAACGCGGCGAGCTGGTGACCTTCTTCCTGCTCCTCGGCCTCTTCTACGAGCCGGTCACCAAGCTCCGGCAGCTCAACCAGATGATCTTCTCCTCCCGGGCGGCCGGCGACCGGGTCTTCGAGATCATGGACTCGGAGGACGAACCCAACGCCTCCACCGGCGAGCGGCTCCCGGATCAGATCGAGGCCCACGTCCGCTTCGAAGGCGTCGGCTTCGCCTACGGCGACCAGCCGACGCTGAACGACGTCGAAATCGATGCCGCTCCGGGGAAGACGATCGCCTTGGTCGGCTCGACCGGTGCCGGCAAGTCGACGGTTCTTTCGCTGCTGAACCGGTTCTACGAGGTCGATGCCGGCCGCATCACCATCGACGGCATCGACATCGCCTCGCTGGCGAAGCCGGCCCTCCGCGAGAAGCTCGGCTACGTCACCCAGGAGCCCTTCCTCTTCAACGGCACGGTCCGGGAGAACCTCCGGCTGGCGATCCGAGGCGCAACCGAGGAGGAAATGTGGCGGGCGCTGGAAGCGGCCCATGCGGCCAACTTCGTCCGCGCCCTTCCCCAGCAACTCGACACCAATGTCGGCGAGCGCGGCGTGAAGCTCTCCGGCGGCGAGAAGCAGCGCCTCTCGATCGCCCGCGCGCTGCTCAAGAACGCCCCCATCCTGCTGCTCGACGAGGCCACCGCGTCGGTCGACTCGGAGACCGAGCGGCAGATCCAGGACGCCCTGGACGCCCTGATGGCCAACCGCACCGCCTTCGTCATCGCCCACCGGCTTTCCACCATCCAGAATGCCGACCGCATCTACGTTCTCGAGCTGGGTCGGGTGATCGAGCAGGGCACCCACGACGAACTGCTGGCCCGCGGCGGAAAGTACGCGGAATTGTGCCGAAAATCGTTCCTCGACCAGCAGCAGCCCGCGAACGCCGGTTTTTAGATGCATCGGGCGGCCATCGGCGCTTGGTTTGCCACATGAAAGCCATCACCGCCGCTCTGCTCGCCATCCCGGTCGCGCTCCACGCCGCCACGCTGAACCCCGGCGACGAGGTCTCCCTCGACGCGATCTCCAAGGCCGACTTCGTGACCGGCGAGGCCCCCGACTCCTGGAAGGAGGGGGAGGTCTACATCCTCGAGTGCTGGGCGACCTGGTGCGGCCCCTGCATCGCGGCGATCCCCCATGTCGACGAGCTCTACGACAAGTATCATGAGAAGGGCCTCAACATCATCGGCATGAACGTCTGGGAGGACGGGCGGGACAAGGTGGCCGCCTTCGTCGAGAAGAAGGGCGAAGGCATGTCCTACCCGGTGGCCTATGTCGGCAAGGGCGGGGCTTTCGAAACCGAATGGCTGAAGCCGGCCGGCGTGACGGGCATCCCCCGGGCCCTGGTGGTGAAGGACGGCAAGCTGCTCTTCGGGATCCACCCGGCGACCTTGAAGGAAAGCACCATCGAGGCGCTGCTCAAGGGCGGAGAGGCCCAGGACAAGGCGGTCAACCGCGTGGTCAACGGCGAGAAGAACCGCCAGAAGATCAACGATCACGTCCGCGCTTTCATGCAGGCATCCCGCGCCGAGGACGTCGAAACGATGGAGAAGGAGCTGGCCGCCATCGAGGCGATCGATGCCGAGAACCGGGTCATCGGCCGGCTTCGCACCGACGTCGCCATCGGCCGGCAGGACTGGGACAAGGTGGCGGCCATGCTCAAGGAGAACGACGATCCCCTCGACCGTTCCTACTCGGCCCTGATGGTCTACCAGAAGCTCGACCAGCTCGGGGATGAGGCGCCGGAGAAGACCTACGCGACCGTCGCCGAGGTCCTGGCCGACGCCCCGGACGACCAACCGATCTTCGACGTGGTCCGCGCCCTGAGCTACCACCGGATCGGACGCGGCGAGGACGCGCTGGCCGCCGCCCGCGAGGCCGCCGAGCAACCGGGCGAGCACTACCCGAAGGCCCCTTTCGAAGTCTTCGCCAAGAGCATCGAGGACGGGACGCCGATGACGATGCGAGAGGTCATGATGGCGGCGCAGAAGGCCATGGAGGCCGAACGCGCCAAGGAGAAGGATCAATGAGCGGCTGGAGCCGCCTCTGGCGATGGGTGCGCGTGCCCGTGATCCTCTACGTCGCGCTCGCCCTCTTCGCCTGCACCATGGCGGACCGGATCATCTTCGTCCCGCCCGCCGCGGGCTACGCGGCCGATGCCGCGGCGCTGACCCGCTTCGACACCGCCGGGGGCGAGTCCATCGCCGCCATCCACCTGCCCGCTCCACCGGGACGACCGACCCTGCTCTACTCGCACGGAAACGCCGAGGATATCGGATATTCGCTGCCGCTCTACCGGGACTTCCACGAGGCCGGCCTCGGCGTCTTCGCCTACGACTACCCCGGCTACGGACACTCGGAGGGGAGCCCGACCGAAACCTCCTGCGAGCGGGCCATCGAGGCCGCCTGGCAACACCTCACCGGACCGCTCGGCGTGCCCGCGTCGGATGTGGTCATCGTCGGGCGATCCGTCGGCGGCGGTCCTTCGGTCTGGCTCGACACCCGGGTCGAGGCCCGGGCGCTGGTCCTGATCTCCCCGTTCACCTCCGCCTTCGCGGTCCGCTCCCCCGCCCATCTCATCCTTCCCGGCAACCGGTTCCCGAACGAACGGCGCCTCCGGAACTCCGACACCCCGCTGCGGGTGATCCACGGCGAGGCCGACCGCATCATCCCGGCATCCCACGGGCGGGCGCTCGTCGCGGCGAGCGCCGCCACCGACAAGCGCTTCCACGGCATCCCCGGCGCCGGTCACAACGACCTCTTCATCCGCGACGGCGAAGAGATCATCCGCATCATTCGGGATTTCGCCGAATGAGAGGCCGCCCGCGGCCGGGCGACGACCTCACCGGATCCCCCGTTTGCGTCCGGCATCGTCCACGCTGACGTAGCTGACCAGCGTGCCGAAAATGGGCGGGGCGTCGGGGTTTCTCCGGTCGAACACCTCCACCCGATAGCTCACCGAGGTGTTTCCCTCGCGCTCCCGCTCGCTGCGGATCGAGAGAATGGTGCCCTCCCGCACCGAATGGTGGAACTCGACCTTGTCCATGCCCACGGTCACGAACTGGCAGTGGGGGTAGTCCAGTGACGCCGCGATCCAGCAGGCCTCATCGACCCACGCCAGCAGTCGTCCGCCGAAGAGGAAACCGAGGTGGTTGAGGTCCTCGGGAAGCACCAGTCGTTGCGTTTCCATCAGAAGAACCGGCGTTTCTTCTCCTTGTAAATCCCGGCGTCCAGCGACCACCGACCCGCCCCCGCGATGATCAGGGCGAGGCAGGCGAAAAGATAGAGGAGTGCGGGCTCCTTCGCTCCCGCGGCCGGCAGGAACACCGGACCGTCGCCGTGCACCTGGAAGGCGGCGACCAGCATCGCGAAGGCCAGCAGGAACGCCGCCGGACGCGTCGCCAGGCCGAGCACCAGCAGGCCGGCCGCCCCGACCTCCGCCACCAGCGTCGCCACCAGGCTCACGGGCTCCGACATGTAGGAGAGCGGCCAGATGGTCGGCACCGTCCAGCCGTCCTTCTTCTCCTCGAAGGCCTGGAGTTTCGGCCAGCCGTGGCCGATCAGCATCATCAGCCCGAAGCCGGCCCGCAGCACGAGAAGCCCCGTCGAGGCGATGGCGTCGCGCGTCCCGCAGTCGAAAAGGAAGCGCTTCATGATTGCTTCGGCTTGAGGGTGATCCGCTTCAGGCGATCACTGCCGCCCGGGGACACGCTTTCGACTTCCTCGACATCGACCAGCGCGTTGTGGACGATGCGCCGGTAGTAGGCGTTGAGAGGACGGATCCGGAACGGCTTGCCCGAGGCCTTCACCCGCTCCGCCAGGCCACGCACCTCCTCGATCAGGTGGTCCTCCTGGATCGCCCGGTAGTGCTCGCAGTCGATCTTCACCCGCTTCGCGTTCGGGAAGTGCTTCTTCAGCACGCGGTTCACGAGATACTGGAGGTCGTCGAGGCGTTCGCCATCCCGGCCGATCAGGTGCTGGCTCTCGCTCGTCAGGATCTGCAGGCAGGGACCGTCCTCTCCCTCCTGGATCTCGATGTTCACCGGGAAATCCAGATGACCCAGCATGGTATCGAGGATCTTCTTCGCCGCTTCCTCCGCTTTCATGTCCTGAAGCTAACAGTCCGTCCGCGCCGGTCAATCGTCGGACTCCCACCGCGAGGCAAGTTCCTCCGCCCGTGCCGCCAGCGCCGCCTTCTCCTCATCACTGAATTCGTAGGGCTCGATCTTGCCGATCCCGAGCGTCCCGATCACTCGCCCGCCATCAGCCGAAAACACCGGCACGGCCAGCGACCCGGAGACTTTCGTCTGCCTCGCCCCCTCCTTGGCAACGCCGCCCAGATCCTGCTGCAGATTGCAGAGTTCCACCGGCTCGCGGGTCGCCGCCGCCGCCCCGGCGATCCCTTTTCCAAAAGGAATCCGGGCGATCACCGGCATCAGCGCCTCCGGAACCCCGAGGACCGCCTCAAGGTCCAGCCATTCCCCGTCGACCGACCGGTGGATGGTCCCGGTCTGGCAATGAAACGCCTCCAGGACCTCCGCCAGCCACGGAGTCCATCCGCTCTCCGAACCCTTGCTCATGAGCGGGAGTCTCCCGCCACCGTCGCCTCCCGGCCAAGCCGAAATCCCGCCTCCCCGGAAAAAGCCGCCAACGCCCGGCGTTCCCGCGAAATCCCGTAGCAGGCCCCTGACGCGGCGGAACCGGACCCGCCTACGCTCACACTCGGACCTTGTCGGGCCCCGGCCAGCCTCATTAGATCCACGGCACCGCCGAACGGTCCAAACCAAGGCAAACCCATGAACAGCATCGAAGTCATCCTCTTCATTGTCGCCGTTGTCGGCGTCGTCGGTCTCGGCATCTGGAAAAGCCGCGACGAAGTCCACGCCGAGGAAGCCGGCGCCTCCGGCTACTTCCTCGCCGGCCGCGGCCTGACCTGGTGGCTGGTCGGCTTCTCCCTCATCGCCGCCAACATCTCGACCGAGCAGTTCGTCGGGATGTCGGGCTCCGCCGCCAACTGGCTCGGCATGGCGATCGCCTCCTACGAGTGGATGGCCGCCGTGACCCTCGTGTTCGTCGCCTTCTGGTTCCTGCCCCGCTTCCTCAAGGCCGGCCTCTACACCATCCCCGAGTTCCTCGAGTACCGCTTCGACGGCGTGGCCCGCCTCGCCATGGCCATCCCGGCCATCGTGACCCTGGTCTTCGTCACCACTTCCTCGGTCATCTTCTCCGGCGCCAAGTTCGTCTCCGAGTACTACAACAACGTGCCCATCCTCAACAACCTGACCGCGATGTGCTGGCTGATCGCCGCGGTCGCGGCCATCTACGTCTTCGTCGGCGGCCTCAAGGCCTGCGCCTGGACCGACCTCATCTGGGGGGCGGCGCTGGTGCTCGGCGGCGCAGTGGTCATGTATTTCGCCTTCCAGACCCTCGCCGAGAAGCCGGCCGAGGAACTCATCCTGACCAAGGTCGAGAATTCCGATGCCACCGCGGCCGACCTCGAGGGGGCGGGCGCCTGGGAACGGTTGATGCTGTTGAACGACGGCAAGAACGGCGAGGCCGTCGCCCGCAACGGGGACAACCTCGCCGGCGGAAAGATGCACATGGTCCGTCCCAAGGAGGATTCCGACATTCCATGGACCGCCCTGCTCGTCGGCCTCTGGATCCCCAACTTCTTCTACTGGGGCCTCAACCAGTACATCGTCCAGCGGACGCTCGGCTCGAAATCCCTCGCCGAGGGCCAGAAGGGCATCGTGTTCGCCGCCTTCCTCAAGCTGATCATCCCCTTCGTGGTGGTCATTCCCGGCATCCTCGCCTTCAACCTGTTCTCGGGTGACCTGCGCCAGTCGGCGGTCAAACCGAACGCCACCGCCCTCGCCGGCGCCGGGTTGGTGGAGGATGCCACCGCCCTGGCGGGCACCGTTTCGAACGAAACGCTGCGCGAGGACATCATGAAGGGCGTCAACCTCGCCGCCGACGGCGCCGACGACAAGACCGCCCTCACGGCCAACGCCGAGTTCGTCCAGTACAACGGGGAACTCGCCGACAAGATCCTGGCCCGCAATGCCACCCTCGCCGGCAGTGGCGACGAGATCGACGCCACCCTGGCCAGTCTTGCCGAGGAACTCGAAGCGCAACCCGGCGACCCCGGGGTCGTCGCCAGCGCCATCAACCAGTTCGCCGACGAGGCGGTGACCGCCGGCTCCCCCGGTGGCGGCGAACTCAAGGGTCACGACTACGACGCCGCCTTCCCGGTGCTGGTCCGCAACCTGATCAAGGACTACTGGTGGATCTCCTGGTTCGTGCTGGCCGCCCTCTGCGGCGCGGTGATCAGTTCCCTGGCCTCGATGCTGAACTCGGCCTCGACCATCGCCACCATGGACCTCTACTCGAAGTTCACGGGGGTCACGGATTCCACCCGGCTGGTCTCGGTCGGCCGCATTTTCGTGGTGATCTTCGTCCTGCTCGCCGCGCTGGTCGCGCCGAAACTGAACAACTTCACCAGCATCTTCGCCTACATCCAGGAGTTCCAGGGCTTCATCTCCCCGGGCATCCTCGCGGTGTTCATCTTCGGCTTCTTCTCGCACCGGACGCCCCGCTGGTTCGGCGTGGTCGGCATCCTCACCAACGTGGTCGCCTACGCCGCCTTCAAGTGGCTGCTCGGACCCTGGATCGTGGAAAACGGCTGGTGGTACTCGGATTCGATCGCCTTCCTCGACCGCATGGCGCTCTGCTTCTTCATCGTCGTGCTGCTCGGCATCATCATCACGCTGGCCAAGCCGCTGCCGAAGCCGGTGGACCTCCCGGTGAACGACCAGATCGCGCTCGAAACCTCGCCCATCGCCAAGGTGGTCGGCATCGGCGTGATCGTCCTCACGGTCGTCCTCTACGCGGTCTTCTGGTAAAACACACCGCTTCCTTCCCGCCCCGCCCGGCATGCCCGGGCGGGGCTTTTTCGTGTCCCCCTTGTCGCCCGCCCCCGGGTGACCTGCTTTCCCCTTGGCGAGGTTCGCCCTCGGCGGCACGATCCCGGGCGTCAGGAAATGAGACCCATGATGCTCCGACCCTTCGTCCTTCCCCTGCTTGCCGCCACTTCCTTCGCCGACGCTCCGGTCTGGGAGGACCAGGCCGTCTTCCGCGTGAACAAGGAAGCCCCCCGGGCGACCTCCATCCCCTTTCCCAGCCGCGACGCCGGCCTCGGAAAACCGATCGCCGAGTCGCCGTGGCACCACAGCCTGAACGACCGCCCAGAAGGGCCCGTGCCGCCCGGGGAAACCTTCGAAGGCGCCTGGAAATTCCACTACGTCGGCAACCCGTCGGCCGTCCCGCCGCGCTTCCCCCAGCCGGACTTCGACGTTTCCGGCTGGAAATCGATTCCGGTGCCCGCCAACTGGCAGATGCACGGCTACGGCATCCCCCTCTACACCAACTCCGAGTATCCCTTCGCCGTCGACCCGCCGCGCGTGATGGGCACCCCGCCGGCCCACTTCACCAATTTCCCCGAGGAGAACCGCAACCCGGTCGGCTGCTACCGGCGCGACTTCACCCTGCCGGACGGCTGGGACGGCCGCCACACCTTCCTCGTCTTCAACGGGGTCGACTCGGCCTTCCATCTCTGGATCAACGGCAAGCACGTCGGCTACTCGCAGGACTCCCGCACCCCCGCCGAGTTCGAGATCACGAAGTATCTCCAGGACGGCGCCAACACGCTCGCCGTGCAGGTCTTCCAGTACAGCGACGGCTCCTACCTCGAGGACCAGGACATGTGGCGCCTCTCGGGCATCTTCCGCGACGTCTATCTGTGGTCCTCGGCCCCGCTGCAGGTCCGCGACTTCTGGGTGAAGGCCGGACTCGCCGATGACTACGAGACCGGCACCCTCGAGATCGAGGCCGACATCCGGCACCTCGCGGGGAAGGCCCCCGCCGGCACGCTGGAGTTCGAACTCATCGACGACGGCAGGACCCTGGCCTCGGCCAGCGCCCCGGTCGCCGCCGGCACCCTGACCCTGCCGGTCGAGAACCTGCCGGCCATCGAGCCGTGGTCCGCCGAGATCCCCCGCCTTTACGACTATGCGCTGACGCTCAAGGACGGCGACGGCGGCATCCTCGCCGTCCACTCCGGCCGGACCGGCTTCCGGCGCAACGAAGTCAAGGACGGCAACTTCCTTCACAACGGCAAGCCCGTCCTCATCAAGGGGGTCAACCGTCACGACCACCATCCGGTGACCGGCCACTACGTGACCGAAAAGGACATGCGGGACGACCTGCTGCAGATGAAGCGGGGCAACATCAACGCCGTCCGCTGCTCCCACTACCCGAACGAACCCCGCTTCTACGAACTCTGCGACGAACTGGGCATGTACGTGGTCGACGAGGCCAACATCGAGTCCCACGGCATGGGCTGGGGGCCCGACGCCAACTCGATCGCCAAGGACGCCTCGTGGGGCCCCGCCCACCTCGACCGCATGAAGAACTGCCTCGAGCGCGACAAGAACCACCCGTCCATCATCATGTGGTCGATGGGCAACGAGTCCGGCGACGGCGTCAATTTCCGCGAGATGGCGGAGTGGATCCGCCAGCGGGACCCGTTCCGCCCGGTCCACTACGAGCAGGCCCAGCAGCGCCCTCACGTCGATCTTTTCGTCCCGATGTATGCGCCGGTCGATCGCTGCGTGCAGTACGCCCGCGAGCAGGAGAAGAAGCCGCTCGCCGAGCAGCGGCCGATGATCCAGTGCGAGTACAACCACGCGATGGGCAACTCCTCCGGCAATCTCGCCGACTACTGGGAGGTCTTCCGCTCGGAGCGCCTGCTGCAGGGCGGCTTCATCTGGGACTGGAAGGATCAGGGGCTGCTCACGCGGAAGCATGCGCTCGACGCGGTCGAGGACCGTTCCGACCACGATCACGCCACCCGCCTGCTGGGCTCCCTCTCGGAGGAGGAGGGCCTCTTCGGCGGGGCGGTGACCGTGGACGACTCCGACACGCTCGATCTCACCGAGGCGGTGACGCTGGTCGTCGAAGCACGGGGGAATTTCGGCGGCGCCCGGGCCCAGGGAGGCGGTGACAACAACCGCAACGCCTCGGACGGCTACCCGCTCGTCACCAAGGGGGACACCGCCTACTCCATCAAGGTCGACGCCTCCGGCACCCGTCTCGAGTTCTTCGTCTACACCGACACCTGGCAAACGCTGAAGGCCGACCTCCCGGCGAACTGGCGTTCGGAATTCCACACGCTCATCGGCAGCTATGACGGCCGCGTGATGAAGATCTTCGTCGATGGCAAGGAGGCCGCGTCGAAGCCCGTGACCGGCGCGATCAGCACCAACGACTTCGACCTCGGGATCGGCACCAACACCGAGAAGCCCGCCCGCAAGTTCGACGGCTCGATCCGGAAGGTCGCCGTCTACCCCTACGGCTGGACCGGCAGCCCGAAGGCCCCCGCGGCCTTCCTCGCCGACATGGCTCAGGATGCCAGCAAGAACCCGACGCGTCCGCTGTTCGCCTACGGCGGCGACTACAACGATCGTCCCAGCCAGCGCTCCTTCTGTCTCAACGGCATCGTGCTTCCCTCGCTGGCTCCGAGTCCGCAATTCGCGGAGGTGACCAAGGTGCACCAGGACATCCACGTGAACGCCGTGGACCTCTCGTCCCCGGAGCTGAAGCTGGAGATCTTCAACGAGCGCTTCTTCCGGCCCCTCGATGACGTGAAGGCCTCGTGGAAGCTGCTCAAGGACGGACTTCCGGCCGCCTCCGGCACCCTCGCCCTGCCGGCCATCGGACCGCAGGTCACCCATGCGGTGACGATCCCGACCAACGTGACCCCGGATCCCAAGGCCGAGTGGCTGATCCGGCTGCGCTTCGACCTGAAGGAGAAGACCGACTGGCATCCGGCCGGATTCCCGTTGGCCTGGGACGAACTCCCCCTCCCCTGGGGCCAGCGCACTCCTCCCGCTCCGGCGGAGGGCGAGGGCGCGATCACCTTCAGCGAGGAGGACGGCGCGATCCTCATCCAACACGAGGA
>JAUIJD010000025.1 GCA_030431475.1 Verrucomicrobiia bacterium
TTCCAGGGTGCTCTCTTCGCTCATCGCCATGGCTCGCGCCATGGTGTCCTCATTTATGAGGCAATGGGGACCAACCGCTCAGCCCTGAACCCTGCTCTCGGTGTCCGCTTCAATGAGGCAACACGCGCGTCCCGGGCGTCGGACGTTTTCCCTTGTCATCCGATGGTGGAGCCGGGGCATGATGCCATCATGAAGCGCAAGCGGTTCCTCGGCGTGCTGGCCCTTTCCACGCTCGCGGCTTCCAGCGGTCTGCCGATGGCCACCCCGGCGACGCCGCTGGGGCGCTGGATCCGTGATCATGGCGTGACCGCGGCCGGTGGAGGCCCGAAGGGTCTGCAACTGAGGGCGGCCATCGCTCGGGAACGGCTCGGCGCGACCCTGCAGGATCTGGCTTCGATCTGCGAACGGCTCCATGCCGAAGGCAACCGCTTGAAGGGCGTCAGCCACGGCGAGGCCTTCGAGCTGGTCGTCAGTTGACGGTCACCAGCATCTCCCGGCCCATGCCCGGGCAGGCGAAGAGCGTGCCCTCGTATCCTCCATCGAGGCTCCGGATTTGGTAGGTCCCCTGGGGAGCGGGTCCGTTGACCGGGCGGAGGAACACGAGGGAAAAGCACACCAGCCCGCGGAGCTCTTCGCGTTCCGGTGCCGGAAGGGGTGAAACTTCGTGCAGCAGCCATTCCTCCCCGACGTCATCGGTCAGGTGGCGGCTGGTGAAACCCTCGCCGACCCGGCCCTGGAAATCTTCGATTCTCGGCCGCTCCATGAACTAGTCGCGAAGCTGGACATCGACCCGCGAGAACAGTCGCCCGGTCCCCACGAAGCCGTAGTCGGCGGGGTCGAAGCGATAGGTCCATTCTTCGTAGAGCCCGTCGACCGGGGTCGTCTCGGGCAGGCGTGGAATCTCCTGCCACCCCCCGAGGTCGTCGGACAGGTAGAGGCGATAGTGGTAATCGCTGGTGAGCAGCGCGCGGTGCCGGACCACGACCTGACCACTGCCCTCGGGCGTCAGGCTCTGCGGAGGTCCGGCTCCCCCGGTGGCGCCGGAGCCGACCGCGGCCTCGAGGCCATCGCTCAGGCCGTCGCCGTCGAAGTCGCTGCCGAAGGCGATGCCCGGTGTCGTGTCGAGGCCGGCCGCCTCCTCCCACGCGTCGGGCAGGAGATTCCCATTGAGGTCGATCCCGTTGAAGGTTGCGACGTCGCGCCCGCCCGGCGCGCTCGCGTATTCGAGCGCCGGGTTGGAGCCGATGACCGTGACGCGGTCCGCTCCGGCCTCCACGCAGTGGAGCCGGCCCCAGCGGTCGAAGACGAGGCCCCGCGGGCCGGACAGGCCGGAGGCCTCGAGCGTGGGAGTCGATCCTGGAGCCCAGCGCCAGATTTCTCCGCGGTCGTGGCTGCTGTAGAGGATGTCGGAGGTGGCCGGGTCCACGGCCACGCCCCAGGCGCCGACGGTGGAAGGGTCCGAAAGTTCGTCGAGCAGGGTGCCCGCCCGATTGTAGATGAAGAGCTTGTCGAGGCCCGAGTCGCTGATGATGAGGCGGTTTCCCGGGGCATCGTGGAAGAGTTCGTTCGGCCTCTGGAAGCCGGAGGCGAGCGCACCGAAGTAGGAGCCGGTGCCCTGCTGGTAGATTTCCAGCGCGTCGCTGTCGGAGTTGAGCGCGTAGATGAGCTGGTTCGCCTCGTCCACCGCGAGTCCGTGGAAGACCGCGTTGGCCCGGGTCGCCAGCACCGTCGATACCGCCGGGTCGGCATCGAGCGGAACCTGCTCGATGGTGCCGGCGGTCGGCGATGACAGGTAGAGCATGCGATTGCCGGGGCTCACCACCGCGCTCCAGTAGTTCTCGCCGGCGAGCAGGTTCGCCAGACCGGGCGTGCCGGCCCGGGCGGCGACGGCCTCGAAGGTGTTCGGGGCGGTTGCCACGATGCGGTCGATCGAGACATTTCCGGTGTCTTCGAATGCAATCTCCCCGAGCCCGACGCGGTCGCCGCCGAAGATGCCGTCCGAGTAGCGGTTGTCGGTGATGGTGACCTCAACGAAGCGGGCGCGGACCGCCTGGGTGAAACGGAAGCTCTGACGCGGGGCGAAGTCGGCCACGATCGAGAACTCCGGCTGGTAGGCGACCGAGGTGCCGAGGCCTCCCACGCCGTCGGCCTCGGTCGCGAAGCGCAGTGTCAGGTCGCGCGCGCCGTTCCGGTTGCTGTTGCTGTAGTTCCAGAGGCTGATTTCGGTGAGGTCGCAATCGGCTCCGAGATCGACGGTGAGGACGGGCGGCGGGAAGTGGTCGAAGTAGTCGCTCGGGTAGCCGAACTGGTCGGTCACCCAGAGAAAGCCGGCGGCATCCCCGAGGGCCGCGTGCGGCTCGGCCGCGTCGTAGCCGCTGCCGGGGCCCTGGATCAGGCGGGACGCCGGATAGAGATCCGTGGCGGCGGTCGACGAGGTGATGCCGGCGATCGGAAAAAACTCGGCGCCGTGGAGGGGGAGCAGCAGGCCGGCCGCGACCGCCATCGGTATTCTGCTTGCGGATCGGTTCATTTCACTTCTAAACCATCAAGACCCTAAGAGGCGGTCGTCCGGTGACCAGAAGAATCGGAGCGTCGTCGTCCTTCACCCCAGCAGCTCCCATGGAACCCTTTATTGGCCAGATTCAGATGTTCGGCTTCAACTTCGCGCCGCGCGGTTGGGCCTTTTGCGACGGGCAATTGCTTCCGATCGCCCAGTACTCCGCCCTTTTCTCGCTTTTGGGGACGACCTTCGGCGGCGACGGCCGCACAACCTTCGCGCTGCCCGATCTGCAGTGCCGCTTTCCCCGGCATGTCGGTTCGGCCTCGGGGATCGACGATGTGACCTGGGGCGAGGTCGGCGGCACTCACACGCATACGCTGACTCCCGGCCAGCTGCCGGGCCACACCCACGAGGTGCCGGTCACGGCGGAAGTCGGGACCGAGAGTTCCCCGGTGGGCAACGTGCCGGCGACGGCGAACGACGGTGAAAGCAACTACGCCCCGTCCGGCGGGATGGGCCAGATCGCCCAGCAGACGGGCAGCGTCGGTTCCAACCAGGCGGTGAACCATCTGCCGCCCTATCTCGGGATCCACTTCTCGATTGCCTTGGTCGGGGTCTTCCCGTCGCGCAGCTGAGACAGCATCGATCGCGACGCGCATGTGGCGACAGGCGGGAGTGTCCTTGCGGCCCCAGACGGAGGCGGACCTTCCCTTCGTCGAGGAGTTGGTGATCGCGGTGCGGGAGGACGAGCCCGGTTTCCGCCACCTGCTGCCCGATGAGCGGGTCCGCCTGCTCAAGGAGCAGCATCAGCTCCAGTGGAGCCACTACCGGAAGGTGTTCCCGGCGGCCCACTTCCTCCTCATTCTCGCCGACGGCCAGCCCGTCGGTCGGTTCTATCTGGACCATGCCGCCGACCACCTGCGGGTCATCGAGCTCTCGATCCTGCCGGACTACCAGGGCCATGGCATCGGCCGCCGGTTGATGGAGACGATCCAGGCCGAGGCCGCCCGGCGCCGGCACCCGGTGCGGCTGTCGGTGGTGAACGGCAACCCCGTCGAACGCTTCTACGCGGCGCTCGGCTTCGTGCGCGACGGCCTGAACGGCAGCCACCTCCGCATGCGGTGGTCCGCGGATGCCCGGGGCTAGCGATCCGCGGTTGGATACTGATCCCCGAAGAGCGGGACGAGTTCGTCCTTCACCGGTTGGAGCTTCCGTTCGGGAAGGCGGTCGACGTCCCGCGCGAGGTGGAACCACTCGCGGCTCATGCGGCGGACGCGTTCGGGGTGCTTCGCGGCCAGGTCGCTCAGTTCGGTGGGGTCTTGTGCGAGGTCGTAGAGCTCCCAGCGGCCGCGCTTGGCGGAGACCAGCTTCCAGTCGCCCTGGCGCAGGGCTCGGTCGGTACCGAAATGGAAGTAGAGGGCGTCGTGGGGATCCCGCCGCAGTCCACGGATGACGGGGACGAGGGATTTGCCCTGCAGCGGGTCGATGCGGCGGTCGCCGACCTGCCGCGGGTAGTCCGCGCCAGCCACCTCGAGGCACGTCGCCATGAAGTCGATCAGATGGGCCGGTTGGTCGGTGACCTCGCCGCCGGGCGTCGGGCGCCGGGTGGGGTCCCGGGTCGAGTCGGTCCCGAAGCCGGACCCGAGGCTGCGGGCGTTCTTGATGATGAGCGGCGAAGAGGTGCCGCCCTCGTGCTGATTCTGCTTGTAGAGGCGGAAGGGGGTGTTGCCGACGTGGGCCCAACCGGTACTATAACACCAGTAGGATTCGGGGTCCCAGGGGTTCTTGTCGCGCCCTCGGGTGCGGTCGAAGGGGCAGGCGCCGTTGTCGCTGCAGAAGAGGATGAGCGTGTTGTCGTAGAGCCCCTCGCGCTTCAGGTGCTCGATGAGGCGTCCGACGTTGCGGTCCATGATCTCGACCATCGCGGCGAAGACGGCCATTCGCCGGGATTCCCAGGTCTTCTGCTTCTCGGAAAGCGTGTCCCAGGCGGGGACATGCTCGGGCCGGGGCGAGAGTTTCCATTTCGCCGGCAAAAGCCCCGAGTCGAGCTGCCGGCGATGGCGGCGCCCGCGGATGACGTCCCAGCCGTCGTCGTAGCGGCCGAGGTGCTTCTCGACCTCGTCCTTCGGCGCCTGCAGCGGGTAGTGCGGGGCGTTGAAGGCGAGGTAGAGGAAGAAGGGGCGCTCCCTCTCCGCGGACCGGCGGTGGTCGTCGAGGAACTCGATCGCAAAGTCGCCGATGGCGTCGGTGGTGTAGAAGGGCCTGCCGTTGAGTTCCTTCGGGACAGACCACTTTTCGCCGTCGAGGCGGAAGCTGTCGTCGCCGGTGAAGAAGTTGGTGGCGCCGGAGAGGTGGCCCCAGTAGCGGTCGAAGCCGAAGTCGGTCGGTTGACGCGAGAGATGCCACTTGCCGGCCATCATGGTGTGGTAACCGGCGGGCGCGAGCGCCTCGGCGATGGTCGCGCCGCGGGAGAGCTTCTCGTCACCGGCCTGGCCGCAGTAGAGACCGGTGAGCAGGCTGACCCGCGACGAGTGGCACTTGGCGGTGTTGGCGAACTGGGTGAAGCGGAGGCCCTGCCTCGCCAGCGAATCGAGGTGGGGAGTCTCGACCTCGGACCCGTAGCAGCCGAGGTCCGCGAAGCCGAGGTCGTCGGCCATGATGACGACGATGTTGGGCCGGGACACCGCGGCGGGCAGGAGGCCGGTGCCGGCGAGGAGCAGGAGGAAGGAAAGGCGCATGACGGGTCTCGGGGTGGCAGGGGAAACCTGCGGGGCATGCTGGCGCGTTCGGCGGCGGGAGGGGAAGCCGTTTTCCGCGACGCCGCGCTCAGAGCGACGCGGCGAGCGCCTCGCCGGCGATCCGGGAGGTGGTCCATGCGGCCTGGAAGTTGAAGCCGCCGGTGATGCCGTCGATGTCGAGGATCTCGCCGGCGAAGTGGAGACCATCGACCTTGCGGCTCTCCATGGTTTTGAAATCGACGTCGCCGGGATGCACGCCGCCGCAGGTGACGAACTCATCCTTGTTCATGCTCTTGCCGTCGACCTGGAAGCGACAGGCGCCGAGTTGGGCGGCGAGCCGGCGGGCGACGGGCTTGGTGAGGTGCGGCCAATGCAGCGAGTCGTCGTCCGCCTCCGCCGCGGCGGCCACCAGGCGTTTCCACAGGCGCAGCGGGATCCCGAAGCGTGGATCGTTCACCAGTTTCTTCCGCGGGGTGTCCGTCCGCCTCCGGTCGAACTCCTGGAGGATCGCGTCCTCGCCGAGCTCGCCGGTCCAGTTGACCTCGACCTCAAAGCGGTAGTCGCGCTGTTGCAGTTCGCGAGCCCCCCAGGCCGAGATCCTCAGGATGCCCGGACCGCTGAGGCCCCAGTGGGTGACCAGCACCGGTCCGGTCGAGACGAGCTTGGTTCCGGGGATCCGGACGCGGGCGGATGGCACCGAAAGCCCCGGCAGGTCGGCGAGCCGCGGATCGCCGATGCGGAAGGTGAAGAGCGAGGGAGCCGCCGCTTCGATCCGGTGGCCGAAGCCGGCGGCGAGGTCGGCGCCGATCCGGTTGCGGGTGCCCCCGAGGGTGAGCAGCAGCTTCCGGGTCGCGAGGATTCCGCCGTCGGCGGTTTCAACCTCGTAGGTGCCGCCGTCGGTTCTCGAGACCCGTTTCACCGCGGTCCGGCACCGGACCTCCACGCCGGTGCGCCGCGCCTCCCCGACGAGGCAGTCGATGATGCTTTGCGAGCGGTCGGATTCTGGAAACACCCGGCCGTCCTCCTCGATCTTCAACGGCACCCCGCGCGACTCGAACCACTCCATCGTGTCCGCCGGACCCCAGTGGTGGAAGGGGCCGATCAGCTGACGCGAGCCGCGGGGGTAGTGGGTCACCAGCCTTCTCGGCTCGAAGCAGGCGTGGGTCACGTTGCAGCGACCGCCACCGGAGATGCGCACCTTGCCGAGCACCTCGCGGCTCTTCTCGAGGATGACCACCCGCGATCCCGGCCGGGCCTCGGCGAAGGTGATCGAGCCGAAGAAGCCCGCCGCCCCGCCCCCGGCGACCACCAGGTCCACGGTGTCGGTCCCGTCCACGTCAGCGATTCGGGTTTCGGCTCACGATTCCGGGCGTTCGGTTTCGGAAAGCGTGATCCGCTTGGCGTCGAGCAGCAGGGCAAGTGCCGGCCGCGGGTCGTCGGGAATGAGCACCGACCCGTCCTCGACCGGGAACTTCGCCGCGAGCATCTCCCGCTGCGGCAGCGGGAGGTCGTCGAGATCGACCACGTGCATCGCCCAGTCGTCGAAGGCCCTGCGGGCGATCGGCTCGTAGCTCAGAAGCCTCAGCGATCCATGGCGCTTGTCGCGGGCGATTCGGAGGTAGAGCTCGTTGACCGCTTCGGCCGGACCCTCCAGGACCTGCAGGAAGCGCTCGCCGGAGAGGATGAGCAAACCCGTGATGTCCCGGCTGGCGTTGTTCTCGGCGCTGGTGTTCGCCATCTCGAGCAGGACCTCGTTGGAGAGCAGGTCCCAGGAGGTCACGCTCTTGTAGATCAGCCGGCACTGCGGGCCGGGTCGGGCGTCATTCGGAGGATCGGACATGAGATGGCGTCGCGCGATGTCTCCATCCGACGAGGGATCCCGGGGTCGAGTCAATCGATTCCTTCGATCGGCAGGCCGCCGTGGCGGAATCGGGGGAAGCGGTCAGTCCTGCGCCGGTCGCCGCGACTTCGGCAGCGAGGCGACGACGAGCTCGTGGGAATGGTCGATCAGGTCGGCGACCAGCGCCGCCGGGATCGAGCCGTCGAGGAGCACCGTGTTCCAGTGCTTCTTGTTCATGTGGTAGCCGGGAAGGATGGCCTCGTACTCGTCCCGCAGTTCCACGGCCCGCTCGGGGTCGCACTTGAGATTCAGACGCACCGGGAAGTCGGAGGGATCGGTCAACGCGAACATCTTGCCGCCGACCTTGTAGACCAGCACCTCCGGGCCGAAGGGCGTGGTTTCCTCCGAGCCGGCCTTCGACAGGCAGTGCGCGATCGCTTCGGGGAGATCCATGGCGGTCAGCGGGCGCGGCGTGTCACCTGTAGTCGAGCGCCTTGTCGATGACCTCCTCGAGCGGGGCTTCGAAGGGCGTGCCTTTCACCACCTCGGCGAGCTGGCGGGCACCGGCGGAGACGTGCGGCCGGTACCAGTCCTCGCCCTGGGTGCGGATGATCTTGCCGAAGGCCCCCATCGCCTGCATCAGGCGCTGGGTCGCGCAGTCGCGGAAGACCGTCTCGGCCGGCCGGTCCTCGGAAACGTCCTCCCACAGGTCGAGCAGCTTCTCCCGCTCGTCGGCGGAGTGGTCGAGGTAGGGGTCGAAGATCAGCGAGGCGAGGTCGTATTCCTGACGCCCGCGGCGCATCCCCTGGAAGTCGATCCAGTAGACCTCCTCCTCGCCGAGCATCAGGTTCTGGGACTGGAAATCACGGTGGACGAGATGCTTGGACATCCCGCCGAGGCGCTCGGCCATTTCCCGGAACTCCGGCATCTGTCGTAGTTCGTCGGCATTCATCCGCAGCAGGCCCTCGACCAGGTGCTCGAAGAAGTAGTCCTGCTCCGAGCGGTACATCGCGGCGTCGAAGTTCGGGTTGAACTCGGCGCCCCGGCCGGCGCGGCTGTAGAAGAGCTTGTCGAGCTGGGCGAAGGCGGAGCGGTAGTAGGGTTCTCGGGTTTCCCAGGGCTCGTCCTTGAGAGAGGTCAGGTCGGCGTCGCCGAGGTCCTCGACCAGCATCACGCGCCACTTGATGTCCTCGTGGAGGATGCCGGCGATGTTGATCCCCGCCTTCTCCAGGAAGTGGCAGACGGGTGGGAAGAAGTCGTTGTCGGGCCGCTCGTCGGTCCAGTGGATGCCGATGAAGGGCTCGTATTCCTCGGTTTTCACCCGGACGATCGTCCGACCCGAGGCGCCACGCTTGATCGGCTCGAGCGTGACCGGCGTGGTCGGCGGGTAGTCGAGATACTGCCGGACGGAGGTGAGGATCTGGTCGGCGGCCATGGCGGCGCGAACCAAAACGAGCTGAACGAGTTACGGCAAGTACTTTGGTGCCTCCGGAGTGGCGCTTTCCAAGCGCCATGAGCCGGGAGGGTGGGCTCCGGCCACCCGGCGGCTGAAAGCCGCTTCCCCCCGCGCATGGCTCGCCGGAGCGAGCCACTCCGCCGCGAATCATCGGCTCATCGGGAGGTAGCGGTAGGGGACCTCGAGCATGAGGGCGGCGAGGGTGGTGCGGTAGTGGCGGCCGTCGGGGGTGTCGTCGGCGAAGAGCGCCCCGACGGCCCGGGGTTTCGCGCCTCCGCCCGGGACCGGCCACGAGCCGTCGTCGGCCTGACGCGGCATCAGCACGTCGAAAATCTGCGGGCGGTAGCTTTCCCAGGTGTCCCCGCCGCGGCGGAACATCGCCTGCGAGAGGTAGTAGTGGGCGTAGAGGTCGCACTCCGGACCGTCCCACTCGAAACGCAGTTTTCCGGCGGCGTAGCGCTCTCCCTTGCGCACCGGAGCAGCGGCGGCCTGGGCCCAGATCTGGTAGGACAGCATGCCGACGCCGGTCAGGCTCGCCCCGGCGGCGTCGCCGGCGGGGCGGGTCGACTGGTAGCCGAAGCCGCCGTCGGCCGCCTGGCGTTCGCCGACGTAGTCGAGGCCGTCCCTGACGCAGCGCCGGAGGTGGCGGAAGTCGAGGCCGGTGAGCTTGCACGCCTTGAGCGCCTGCAGCTGCCAACCGGTGATCGACAGGTCGCCGCCCCGCGGGCCCTCGGTTTCGTAGGCGTAGTCCCAACCCCCGGACTCGTGCTGACCGTCGATGATGAGCTGGCCGGCCTTGCCGACGACGTCGCGGAGCCCGGGGAGATGGATGGCCAGCGCCCGGTGGAAACTCTCCGCCTCGGCCAGGGCGTAGGTCGCGATCGCCTGCTCGTACGGCCAGTGGCGCTCGCCGGTGTCGGCGACCAGGCGGCCGTCGTGTTTCATCCCGGTGTCGGTGAGGAAGGTGATCGCGTTCAGGCACGACTCGCCGAATTCTTCGCTGATCGCCGTCTCGCAGTGGCCGAGGTAGGCGAGCAATGCGAGGCCCGTCATCGCCGAGCGGTGCCGGCGTCCCCACCCGCCGTCGGCGGCCTGGGTCGACTTCAGGAAACGCAGTGCCCGCAGGACATGCTCGTCCGCTTCTGCCGGGGCGCCGGCCTGCTGGAGCCGATCGAGCCGGTCGGCGGCGGTGCAGCGTTTCCGCAGGCCGGTGGGGATGGGCTGGAAATCGTCGCCCTGCATGCCGGCGTCGCCCAGATCGTCGCCGACCCCGACCCCGGGGAAGCTTTCACCCACCCCGGGGTTCACGACGTCGGAAGGATCGACCTCCGGCAGCGACAGCGGCGCGGAGGTGTGGGCCCGGAGGTGGCGCATCGAGGGGGCACCGGGGGCGGCGGGGGTGCTGGCCGTTGTCGGCACCCTGGGCATGTCGGGGAGGTCGGGCTTGTCCTGATACAGATCGTGCAAGCGGACGGGACGGGTCGTGGCTTCCGGCCTGGGCAGGAAGAACAGCGCGAGGCCGAGCGACAGCAGGACGGTACCGAGGATGCCCGCGAGCAGGCTGGCGGCGCGGGCGCTGCGGCGTTGACGGGTGATGGCGGCGCGGGCCGCCGGGGACATCCGGGCGTGGAGACTCATGGCAAATCGGGGTTTGGGGTTCGGGCCGCGGGCGGGATGCCCGGGCCGTGCTGATTTGCGGAAACTCCAGGCGCCGGAGGTTTCCGCGGCTCCGACGCCGTCGACGGGGGAAACGGTCCGCTGCGAAACATCTTGGAGCTTTTCCACCCGGGCTTGTGGGAAGCGTCGCGGAATCGCAGGCTGGGGACGATGAAAGTCGCGGTTTTGCTCAGTTTCGCCACCCTGCTGGCGTCGTGCGCCCCGTCACCGTCCGCGCCGCCGGTGGTCGCCGCCCCGGCCGAATCGACCCCGGCCGCCCCGCCGCCGGAAACCCGGCCGGAGCGGAAGCCCGAGCCCCAGCCGGCTCCGAGGCGCGGCAAGGTGAGCTCGATCGCGATCGACCAGATCTTTCCACTCCGCCTCGAGGGTCGGGTGCTGATGGTCGATGTGCGGCGGAAGCTTTTCCATCAGCTCGGCCACATCGACGGCTCGATCAACCTGCCGCTGGTGGACTTTGAGAACGCCTATCCCGGGGTGAAGCCGCAGCTCGAGGCCGCGGTCGCGGCCGGCAAGGTGATCGTCGTCTACTGCCAGAACGAAACCTGTCCGGACTCGCGCACGACGGCCGACGCACTCGCGGCGCGGGGTTTCGACGTCGCCGTCTACCGCGGCGGGCTCGACGAGTGGCGCGCGGTCGGGGTGGACCCGTAGGGCCGGCGCTCCTTTCCGGGCCTCGCCATCCCGGGGTGGCGGGCCACCCCCAACTTCAGACGTAGGGCAGCGCCTCGGCGGTCGTCTGGATGCGGTCGCCGTTGTCGAGCAGCTCCTGGATCGGATCCCAGCGGCCGGCGATCAGCGCGTCGCGCGCCGACTCGGGGAGCTCGCAGGGAAACTGGTGGCCGGCGGAGGAACGGACCTCCTTTTTCTCGAGATCGATGGTGATCTCGGTGGCGGGATCCGATTCGACCGCGGCCTTGAGGGCGGCGATGGCGTCGGTCCCGACGGTCACGCAGGGCATGCCGAGGGTGGTCGAGTTGCCGAAGAAAATCTCGGCGAAGGATTCGGCGATGACGGCCTTGAAGCCGTATTTGCTGAGCGACTGGGGCGCGTGCTCGCGCGACGAACCGCAGCCGAAGTTCACCCCGGCGAGCAGGATGGTGGCGTCGTCGAAGCGCGGGTCGTTGAGCGGGTGCTCGGTCTTTTCGCCGGTGTCGGGATTGAAGCGGACGTCGTAGAACGCGTACTCGCCGAGACCGTCGAAGGTGACGCACTTCATGAAGCGCGCGGGGATGATGCGGTCGGTGTCGATGTCGGCGCCGGGCACGTGCACGCCGCGACCGGAAACGGAGGTAATTTTCTCGAGAGCCATGGGATTCAGAGGTGATTCATTCGTCGGCCTCGCCGTGATCTTCGTCGTGTTCCGCGCCATGACCGGCTTCGGCGCCTTCGAGGATCTCCATCAGCTTGGCCTGAAAGTCCGGCATGCGTTTCTGGGCGGCGGCCTCGCCGAGCTTGGCGGCCTCGGCCATCAGGGTGGGTTGCACGGCGAGGAGCTTCTTCCCGATCGGGGTGTCGTAGAAGCCGATCAGTTCCTCGAGCTCCGGCTCGCTGAATTCGGCCGCGTAGAGTTCCGCCACCTGGCGCTGGAGCTTCGCATCGACGGTGATGCTGAGCATGAAGTCATCCGCCGCCTTGCGGATCTTCTCGAGCGTCTCCTCGTCCTGACCCTCGGCCCGCATCTGGTTGAGAAACGGCTCGAACATCGCGCGGCCCGCGGAGAGCGAGGTCTCCTCGTAGTTCATCGCCTTGAGGAGGCGCATGGCCGTGTCGACCTCGCCGGCGCGGGCGATGCCGAGGCTGCCGGCGGCGACGAGAAGAAGGAGCAGGACTTTCATGGGGTGGATCGTGGGAGTCACTCGGTGACGAGCGTGACGGTGTAGCCCTGCTTGCGCAGGAGGTCGCCGATGTTGCCCTTGCCGATGTAGTGGGCGGCGCCGACGGCGAAGAAGTGGGACTTGGCGGGCTCGGCCTTGAGCAGGGCGGTCATTTCCTTGGCCATCTCGACGTTGCGGTCGTCGAGCAGCCGCTTGAGCAGCTTGTCGCCGAGGGCCTTGTGTTCACCTTCGGCCATTTCGTGGAACTGCTTCTCCACCTCGGCCTCGACCCGTTCGGGGTCGCCGGAGACGTAGGCATCGACCAGCCGCTCCACCGGGCTCGGGCCCTTCTCGGCCCGCGACTCGCGCTGGAGGCGGAGGCTTTCCGAAAGCAGGATGATCTGCTCCTCCTCGGTCAGGTCGTTGAAGATGACGAACTGGTCGGCGGGCTCTTCGAGGGCGCCGGTCGTCTTGCCGGCGTCCTTGGCCATCTGCCAGACGATGCCGTCGAGCGGCGTGCCGCCGGAGAGCTGCACCTCGAGCAACGGCACGGTCACCGCCACGGCCCAGGTCTTGAAGGACTCGAACAGCGCGGGCGTGAGGGCCGGGCTGACCTTCTTCAGTTCGGCCACCAATTGCTTGTGCAGCTCGTCGCCGATCGACTCGGAGAGCTTCTTGCCGTCGGCCCGGACGAAGTGCCCGGCCAGACCGAGCTGGGTCGCGGGATCCATCGACACCTCGGTGTAGACGGCATCGGAGCCTTCGAGGGCCTTCTTCGCCGCGGGGTGCAGCTTGCCGACCGGGCCCTTGCCGAGGTGGATGGTGCCGAAGAGCCACGACGGCTTCTCGAGTTCCTTGCCTTCCACCTTCCACAGCAGCGGCCGGACCGGGTGATCGAGAGCCTTGGCTTCGGGCTCGGCAACGACGGGTGAAAGCGCCACGAGCAGCGTGGCGAGCGGGGCGAGGAATCGGCGGATCATGGTGGAAATCAGGCGGCGGCGTGGGCGATGTCGAAGACCTCGCGGGCGTCGGCCACGGCACCCTCGACGGCGGCGGCGGCGACCATCACCGGCGACATCAGGATGGTGCGGCCGGTCGGCGAGCCCTGGCGGCCCTTGAAGTTGCGATTCGACGACGAGGCGCAGATCTGATCGCCGACGAGCTTGTCGGGATTCATCGCCAGGCACATCGAGCAACCGGCGCCGCGCCACTCGAAGCCGGCCTCCTCGAAGATCTTGTCGATGCCTTCCTGCTCGCACTGGATCGCGACGATCTGCGAGCCGGGAACGGCGATGGCCTGGACGCCCTCGGCGACCTTGCGGCCCTTGAGGTACTTCGCGGCCTCGCGGAAATCGGAGAGCCGGCCGTTGGTGCAGGATCCGAGGAAGGCGACGTCGATCTTCACGCCCTTGATCGGCGTGCCGGCGGGAAGTTTCATGTAGGCGAGGGCCTCCTCGATGGTGGCCTTCTCGTCCGCGGAGCCCGCGGTGGAGGGATCCGGGATGGATTCGGAAACGGCGATGCCGTGGTCGGGCGAAATGCCCCAGGTCACCGTCGGCTCGATGTCGGCGGCGTCGATGGTCACCACGTCGTCGTACTCGGCGTCGGCGTCGGAGGCGAAGGACAGCCAGCGCTCGGCCGTGGCGTCCCAGTCGCTCATGTCGACATACGGGCGGCCCTTGAGGTACTCGACGGTCTTGTGGTCGGGATTGACGTAGCCGCAGCGGGCGCCGCCCTCGATGGCCATGTTGCAGACGGTCATCCGCTCTTCCATGGTCATCGCGTCGAAGACCTCGCCGGCGTACTCGTAGGCGTAGCCGATGCCACCCTTGGCGCCGAGTTTGCGGATGATGTGCAGCGTCACGTCCTTGGCGTAAACGCCGGGGCGCAGCTTGCCGTTGACCTCGATGCGGCGGACCTTGAGCGGCATCATCGCCATCGTCTGGGTCGCGAGCACGTCGCGCACCTGGGTGGTGCCGATGCCGAAGGCGATCGCCCCGAAGGCGCCGTGGGTGGCGGTGTGCGAGTCGCCGCAGGCGATGGTGGTGCCCGGCTGGGTGATGCCCTGCTCGGGGCCGACCACGTGGACGATGCCCTGCTTGCCGGAGGCGAGGTCGAAGTAGGTGATGCCGAAGTCGTCGGCGTTCTGGCGCAGCGCCTTCATCATCTCCGCGGCGAGCGGGTCGGCCGGCGCGTCCTGGTTGATGGTCGGGACGATGTGGTCGATCGTCGCGAAGGTGCGCTCGGGGAACTTCACGCCGAGGCCGAGGTCGCGGAGCATCCCGAAAGCCTGTGGCGAGGTGACCTCGTGAATGAGGTGGGTGCCGATGAAGAGTTGCGTGCGGCCGTCGGCCAGGGTGCCGACGGCGTGGGATTCCCAGACTTTCTGATAGAGGCTCTTGCCCATGTTTTCGGTGCGTGGATGGAGGCGGCGGAACCGGCCGGAACCGGACCGCGGGCCGCCCGCCATGGCCCGGAGGGGCGACGGCGGGGGCGGAAAGCTGCGTCAGCGCCGGGGGAATGTCAAAGCGGGATCCCGGCAGCGGCGGGACACGAAAACACCGGCGCTCCCGCGGGGGAGGCCGGTGTTCGAAAAGCGGTTGGGTAAGGGGAGCCCCTTACTTGGTGTATTCCACCTCGGGGGCCGCCGGCATTTCCTGGAATTGCGGAAGCGGACGGAGTTCCGGTGCCTCGGGCTCGCCGGTGCAGCAGCAGGAAGCGCTGATCAGGGCGAAGGCGGAGGCGCAGGCGGCGGCGAGAATGCGAATGATCATTGGTTTTTGGTGACGTTGACGGCTCTTCGTCTCGACAATACGGGGCGGACTGTCAAGCAGTCCGCCCCGCTTTCGAGTCATGGACGGCCGACCAGCTCGTGGTCGGCACGTTCCTCAAAGCTTACTTGGCCGGTGCCACGTAGGTCGGAGCGGCGGGAGCCGGAGCGCTTTCGCAGCACGAGGTGGCGAGGAAAGTACCGGCGGCGGCGGCAGCAAGCAGGGCGATCTTCACGATTTTCATGATCAGGGATGTCGATGTTGGTTGTTCTAACGACGCCACAAGTGGGGTGACGATGTCCCGGAGTCTAGGTTCCGGCCCCGGTGGCGCAAGGATTTTACCAGCACGCGGCGTGCCGACGCACGATTCGATTGCCAGCGGCCCGGACGCCCCTACACTTCCCGTCCCTTTCTCATGAGCGAAGCCAAGCACCTTGCCATCGTCGGCGCCACCGGAGCGGTGGGCCAGGAAATGCTCCTCTGTCTCGAGCAGCGCGACTTTCCCGTGAAGTCGCTCACCCTGCTTGCCTCGGCGCGCTCGGCCGGCAAGCGCTTCATCTTCCGTGGCGAGGAGATCGAGGTGAAGGAGCTCACCCACGACTCCTTCGCCGGCATCGACATCGCCCTCTTCTCCGCCGGTGGCGGCATCTCCAAGGAGTTCGCCCCCTCGGCCGCGGCGGCCGGCTGCGTGGTCATCGACAACTCGTCGGCCTTCCGCATGGACGACGACGTCCCGCTGGTCGTGCCCGAGATCAATCCCGACGCCGCCCGCCAGGCGCCGCGCAACATCATCGCCAATCCCAACTGCTCGACCATCATCGCGCTGATGGGCCTGGCGCCGCTGCACCGCGCCTTCGGGCTGAAGGCAGTGATCGCCTCGACCTATCAGGCGGTCTCCGGCTCGGGCGCGCAGGGCATCATCGAGCTCGAGGAGCAGGTCGTGGCGCTGGCCGCCGGCGAGTCCTTCGAGCCCAAGGTCTATCCCTGCCAGATCGCCTTCAACGTGATCCCGCAGGTCGATGTGTTCCTCGACAACGGCTACACCAAGGAGGAGCTCAAGATGCTCCACGAGGGCCGCAAGATCATGGATCTTCCCGAGCTCAAGGTCTCCTGCACCTGCGTGCGGGTGCCGGTCTACCGCTCGCACTCGATCTCCATCACCGCGCAGTTCGAGCGGCCGGTCGAGGTCGCCGCCGCCCGTGCCGCCTACGGCGAAAGCCCCGGCGTCGCCCTGAAGGACGATCCATCGAAGAAGGAGTTTCCGGTGCCGCTCGACACCACCGGCAAGGATGACTGCCTGGTCGGCCGGATCCGCGAGAACCTCGTCCTCGACAACGCGCTCGACCTGTGGGTCGTCGGCGACCAGGTGCGCAAGGGCGCCGCGCTCAATGCGGTGCAGATCGCGGAGTTGCTTTGAGCTTCTGGGCGGATGCCGGATCGTCGATGGCTTCGCGCGTCCCGGGCGCTGTTCTCCGGCTGGCTGATGCTTTCCGCCGCGATGGCGGCGGACGTGGAGAAGAAGGTGGTCGATGGCGTCAGCTACCAGATCCTTCGTACTTCGCCGGAACAGGTCCGCATTCTCTGGCGCGCTGACGACGACCAGCCGCTGCGGACCTTTCCCGCCGCGGCGGCCTTCCTCGAGAAGAAGGACCTCAAGCCCGCCTTCCTGATGAACGGCGGCATCTTCGAGCCCGGTGGGGTTCCCAGCGGGCTGCTGGTGCAGGAGGGGAAGACCGTCCGCCCGGTGAACCGCCGGGACGGCCGCGGCAACTTCTTCCTCAAGCCGAACGGCATCCTGCTCATCGGCAGGGATCGGGCGCGGGTGATCCGCACCGACGAGTATCCGCTGGAAGGCTTCGAGGTGCGCGACGCCGTGCAGTCGGGACCGCTGCTGCTGCGCAAGGGCAGGCCGCATCCCGCCTTCAACGCCGATTCGAAGAACCGGCTGCACCGCAACGGCGTGGGCGTCGATGCCGAGGGTCGGCTGGTCTTCGCGATCACCGGGTTCCGCTCGCCGAAGATGCCGAACCTCCACGCCTTCGCCATGCTCTTCAAGTCGCTCGGCTGCGAGGACGCCCTGTTTCTCGACGGTGATATCAGCCAGCTCCGGGCGGCCGACCAGCTCGACCGTCCGAGCAACCGCTTCGGCAGCATCCTCGCGATCTTCCCGGCGCCGTAGGCTGGAGAAAGGCCGCGACCTTTCCGGGGAGTCCTTGGTCCTCCGCCCACCGTCCCGCAGCTATCGGGCCGGTGCCGGGCTCAGGGTGAAGTCCCGGATCGTGACCCCCTTCACCTCGCCTTCCCGTGAGAACCGGAGCAGGTTGGCTCCCTGCTTCAATTCGATCGTCACCGGCGACGTCGTCTCCCACATCCCGACGGTGTGCGGCAGCGGAATCTCGATCGCTTCGCCCGCCTCGTTGACCTCGAGAAGCAGGCTTTGCCGCCAGCTGGGGGTCACCACCCGGGCCACCAGTTCGTAGCGCCCTGCGGCCGGGGCCTCGAACGCATACTCGAAGTCCTGATGGCCGCCGTTGCGGGCGTAGTGGAGCTGCTTCCCCCCGAGGGAGCTGTCCATGAAGAGAATCTTGCCCGTGCCCGCGGTCGGCTTGCGGGTGGCGGCGGCGGGGATCGTGATGACGCCCCCGGCATCGATCGACACCTCGCGGTCGCCCGCCTCGAGGGCGACTTCGACCCGCTCCACCTTCTCCTTCGTTTCGTTGGCCTCGCCGATGTCCTCGCCCACGGCGGCCAGCGTCCTGGCCTGCCCGCGCCGGATTGCCGCCTTCTGGGTGAGGAGGGAAACCCCGTACCAGAATTCCGGGGCCTTGCCCGAGTGCAGGCCGAACACGGGCTTCTCGCCCATCACCCCGCCGATCCACTGGGCCCGCTTGACCTTCATGAAGGGCTCGCCGAGCGCCCTCGCCTGCGTGGTGGCGAGGAAATCCAGATCGCGGTCGTAGCGCGTCTTCGTCCACCCCGCCCCCCAACCGCCGCCGAGGCATACGACCCAGCCCTCCGGCGTCCAGCGGGCCAGCGCGGCGTGCCCGCGCGACGGGCGCGCGGTGGTCGGGACCCCGAAGGCCCGGAGGATGAAGCGGCCGAAGAAGGCCCGGCGCCCGCAGACGCCGCCGTTCATCAGGATGTTCTGGAAGAACTGCAGCTCGTCCTTGTCGTAGTGGTTGTCCTGCGAACCGTAGCGGATGTCGCTTCTCACCACCGCGACGTAGCGCCAGCGGTCATCGGTGGTGCGGATGTGGTCCGGGCGGTAGTTGCGGAGCATCTCGCGACCCCAGGCGAGGATCTCGTCCGGCTCCTCGCCATCGACGACCATCCGGTACTCCCAGGTGGTCCGATCACTGAAGGTGGGATCGAGCTCTCCGGCGATGAGGGCCTTCTCAAAGTGGAGGTAGCGCGCGACCGGATCGACCGTCTCCGGTGCCTCGCGATCCGCCACGGCATTCCGCTGACGGATCGGCACGGCATGCTCCAGGCTGATCGCCAAGGCGAGCCGCCTCAGCGGTCCCTGCGCGACCTTGTCGCTCGCCTTCCAGATCTCGCGGTAAATCTCCATCGCGCGACCGTAGTCGCCCCCGTTCGCCCCGTCGGCGACGGCCATCTCGACCAGCAGCTCATCGGCGGAAAGCATGGTCTCGATCAGCTCGCGCTGCGCTCCGCCCTGCTGTGAGAAAAGCGCCAGGCGACGGGGGGTGGCCTCGCGCAGCACGGCATGTCTCGCCAGCTTCGCATCCAGCCGCGGGTCGGAGAGAAGGGGTTCGAGCCCCAACGCCTCGAGCCTCTGAAGGCTCGCCGCAGCGGCCTCGGCCAGCGCGGCCTCCGCCTTTGCGAGCGCCTTCTCGGTCTCCGGCCGCCGGGCTTCCACCCCGTCCAGCACCGCCTGGCGCTCCTCCAGCGCCCTCACGCCATCCTCCCGGTTCTGCTGCCATTTCGCGAGTTCCTCCCGGGCCTCCGACCGCGCCGCCTCGGTGCCAGCCTCCGCCAACTTCTTCTTCGCCGCGGCGATCCCCCGGTCGGCGCCGCCGATCCACTTGCCCTTCGCGTGAGCGACCAGCGCCTTCGCGGTCTTGATTTCGTCCATCCGCTTCCGCGCCCCGTCCAGAGCGGTCTTCGCGGCGAGCTCCGCGGCCCGGGCCTCCTCGTAGGCTTCCTTCTTCGAGTCGGGAACGGGTGGCAGCGAGGCAAGGATCTCGGCCTTCAGCGACGCCAGCATTTCCCCGTAGTGAGCTTCCAGCTTCTCGCCCTCGGCGGTCAGCGCGACCGCGGGATCGTCCGGCTGCTCCTTGGCCACCCCTCCATCCATCAGGGCGGCGAACGAGATCAGGGAGACGAGGAGGGTTCTCATGGCGTGTGGCTTTCCGGTTCCGACGAGGCGCGGCCAGCTTCCGTCCCGGCACGTAGCATTCATACCCGCTTTGGCCGCCGGAGATTACAACCCCGGGAACAGCCGGCATCCGGATGCCCCCATGGCTTGCAAATCGCGGGCGGTTGTCGGTGAATCCCCCTGCATCGCCATGGACGACCTCAGATCCTACCTCGAAGTCCGCGCCGCGGAAGTCGACGCCGAACTCGACCGCGTGCTCCCGGGCAAGCGCCAGCGACCCGCGACCGTCCACGAGGCGATGCGCTACAGTCTGTTCGCCGGCGGCAAACGGCTGCGCCCGGTGCTGTGCCTCGCGGCCGCCGAGGCCTGCGGCGGGGAAACCGAGGACGCGCTGCCTCCGGCCTGCGCCGTGGAGCTGATGCACACCTACTCGCTGGTCCACGACGATCTGCCGTGCATGGACGACGACGACCTGCGCCGCGGCCGCCCGACCTGTCACAAGGTCTACGGTGAGGGCATGGCGGTGCTCACCGGCGACGCGCTTCTGACCGAGGCCTTCCTCGTCCTTTCCGAAACGGCGCCGACCGCGCGCTATCCGCTGGCTGCCTTCATCGCCGAGCTGGCCGTGACCGGGGGCTCGACCAAGCTGATCGGCGGCCAGGTGCTCGACCTCGAGGGCGAGGGCAAGGACCTCACCAAGGCCCAGCTGGTGAAGATCCACGAGGCCAAGACGGCCGCCCTTCTGACCAGCTCCATCCGGCTCGGCGCGATGACCGCCAACGCCACCCCGGCACGGCTCGAGGCGCTGACCACCTTCGGCTATTCGCTGGGGCTGGCGTTCCAGGTGATCGACGACATCCTCGACGTCACCCAGAGCACCGAGAAGCTGGGCAAGACCGCCGGCAAGGACGAGGCGGTCGCCAAGGCGACCTACCCGGCCATCCTCGGCCTCGACAAGGCGCGCAAGGAAGCCGCCCGCCTGACCAAGAAGGCGATGACCGCGCTCGAGCCCTTCGGCAAACGCGCCCACCGCCTGCGGCAGATCGCGGCCTATCTGTTGGAGCGGGACTATTGAGGCAGGGAGGGGCTCCTTCCAGGTGCCCCCCGTTCGGGAGTGACGCGCCCCCCGGGAACCGCCGGCCCAACCTGCTTGACGCCTCGGGTTTCGGTGAGATGCATGGGAGTGCCATGAAATCCATCCTTCCGCTTGCCGTTGCTGCCTGCCTGCTCTCGAGCTGCGTGATGTCGACCTCCGATTCGGAATCGACTGCGCCCGCTACCACCGCGGTAGCGCCGCCGACGATTGACCTGAACGAGGCCGACAACGCCGCGACCGTGCGCTTTTCCAACGGCCGCGAGGTTCTCTTCGCGCCCAACGGCCAGATGGTGAAATGGTCGCCCGCCACCACCGAGGCCGAGAAGGCTGCCGCGCGCCGGGCTTACGATGCGGCCGTGGCGGAGAAGACCGCGACGCCGGATGACTACAGCGACGTTTGATTTTGCGAACCGAGGAAGTCGCGGGGAGACCCGGCACCTGGAAGGAGCCGCTCCTTGGGCTCACGCCAGCAGCTCCTTCACCACCTGCCCGTGGACGTCGGTGAGGCGGAAGCGCCGGCCCTGGTAGCGGTGGGTCAGCGCGGTGTGGTCGATGCCCATGAGGTGGAGAATGGTCGCCTGCAGGTCATGGACGTGCACGGCGTCGGGATGGTAGTGGTGCTTGGTGGGGGAGATCGGGACGCCGTCGCGATCGACGATGCGGTAGCCGTAGTCGTCGGTGGCGCCGAAGGTGATGCCCGGCTTCACCCCGCCGCCGGCCATCCAGATCGTGAAGCATCGCGGGTGGTGGTCGCGGCCGTAGTTGTTCTTCGTCAGCGGTCCCTGCGAGTAGGCGGTGCGGCCGAACTCGCCGCCCCACACGACCAGCGTGTCCTCGAGCATGCCGCGGCGCTTGAGGTCCTGGATCAGCGCGGCGGAGGCTTGGTCGGTCTCCTTCGCCTGGCCGCGGATCGCGCTCGGCAGGTTGCCGTGCTGGTCCCAGCCCTGGTGGTAGAGCTGGATGAAGCGCACACCGCGCTCGGCCAGGCGCCGCGCCTGCAGGCAGTTGGCGGCGAAGGTGCCGGGTTTTCTACTATCTTCCCCGTAGAGCTCGAAAACCTCGTCGGGCTCGGACGACAGGTCGGTGGCGTCGGGCACGCTGGTCTGCATCCGGTAGGCCATCTCGTACTGCGCGATGCGCGACTCGATCTCGGGGTCGAGCTCGCGGTCGAACTGCTGTTTTTCCAGCAGCTGCAGCGCATCCAGGGTCGAGCGGCGGCTGGAGCGGCAGATGCCCTCGGGATTGGAGAGGTAGAGCACCGGATCCTTGCCGGAGCGGAAGCGCACGCCCTGGTATTTCGAGTCGAGGAACCCGGACCCCCACAGCCGGGCGTAGAGCGGCTGACCGCCCTGGCCGGCGGAGACCAGCACGATGAACGACGGCAGGTTGTCGTTGAGCGAGCCGAGGCCGTAGGAGATCCACGACCCCATCGACGGTCGCCCGGCGATCTGCGAGCCGGTCTGGAAGAAGGTGATGGCCGGGTCGTGGTTGATCGCCTCGGTGTACATCGAGCGGATGATGCACAGCTCGTCGGCGATCTCGCGATGGTGGGGGAGCAGCTCGCTGAACCAGGCGCCGGACTCGCCCGCCTGCGAGAACTCGAAGTGCGAGCCGGCGAGCGGCAGCGAGCTCTGGTGGGCCGACATCCCGGTCAGGCGCTGGTCGCCGCGGACCCCGGCCGGGAGTTGTTCGCCGTTCTTTTCGCGGAGCAGTGGCTTGGGATCGAACAGGTCGTGCTGGGCCGGTCCGCCCGACTGGAACAGGTAGATCACCCGCTTCGCCTTGGGCGCGAAATTCGGGAGGGCCGGCACCGGGGAGGGTGCGGCGCCGAAGGACCGGTCGAGCAGGCTCGAGAGGGCCAGCCCCCCGATGCCGGTGGCACCGGCCCTGAAGAAATGGCGGCGGTTGAGGCGCAGAAAGTCGTCGAGGGTGCTCATCGTTTCCAGATCGCGGCGTCGAGGTTGAGGATGGCGAGGCAGACGCTGGTCGAGGCGGCGAGGTGCTCGACCGGGATGGCCGGGTCGGGTTTCGACTCGCCGTGCGCGAGAAGTTGCTTCGCCGCCTCCGGCTCCTGTTGGAAGCGCTGCAGCTCCGCCGCATGGAGCCCGGAAAGGATCTCGGTTTCCTCCGGCCGCGGCGGACGGCCGGCGAGGCGCAGGTAGGCGGCCTCGATCTCGGCGGGCACCGACGCGTCGTGCACGGTCTCGGCCAGGGCCCGGGCGGCCTCGACGAACTGGACGTCGTTGAGCAGGACCAGCGCCTGCAGCGGCGTGTTGGTGCGGCCGCGCGAGACGATGCAGGTTTCGCGCGTGCCGGCGTCGAAGGCGAGCATGTTCGGCAGCGGCGCGGTGCGCTTCCACACCGAGTAGAGCGAGCGGCGGTGGAGCGCCTTGCCGGTGGATTGCTTGAAGGCGGGCGACATCCCGTTCGACTCGCGCCACAGGTCGCCGCCGGGCTGGTAGGGCGAGACCGGCGGACCGCCGCGGGTCGGGTCGAGCAGGCCGGAGGCGCTGAGGGCGAGGTCGCGGATCTGCTCCGCCGAAAGCCGATGGGCCGGGCCGCGGGCGAGCAGCAGGTTCCCGGGGTCGATGTCGGCCAGCTCGGGCCGGGTGGCGGAGTCCTGCCGGTAGGTGCGCGACAGCACGATGCGGCGGCAGAGCGCCCGGATGTCCCAGCCGCTGTCGATGAAGTCGCGGGCCAGCCGGTCGAGCAGGTCCAGGTGCGTCGGCAGCTCGCCCTGCAGGCCGAAATTCTCGGGCGTGCCGACGAGGCCGCGGCCGAAGAAGTTCGCCCACAGGCGGTTGACGAACACGCGGGCGGTGAGCGGATGGTCCGGCGAGGTCAGCCAGCGGGCGAGATCGAGGCGATCGGGGGTTTCTCCGCGGGCTGTCATCGGCGGCAGGGCGGTCGGGGTGTGGCGGCCGACGCGGGTGGACTCGTCGGTCGGGGCGTCGTAGGCACCGCGGGCGAGCACGTGGGTCTCGCGCGGTTCGGGAAGGTCCTCCATCACCGGCATCTCGCGGATCCCGTCCTCCGCCGCCACGACCTGCCTCCGGGTGTCGGCGAGCCTGCCGGCGGATGCCCGACAGGCCGAATCGATGGCCGAGCGGTAGTAGTCGAGCAGGCCCGGGCGCTTCGCCGCGAGGGCGGCGGAAAGCGTGCCGAGTCCGGCGAGCTCTCCGACCTCCGGTGCGGTCAGCGCCCGGGTGTGGATGGTCAGGTCGTCGATCCGTCCGCCGGCGAAGCCCCGGTCGCGGAAGCGCTGGCCGAGGGTGAGGTGACCGGCACCGTAGGTGCGGATCAGCGCACTCTTCACGAGGCGGTCGCGCTGGACCCCGGTGGCGACCGGCTCGCCGTCGATGAAGATCGAGAGGCCGTCCGCGCTACTGGATCCATCGTAGGTCACCGTGACGTGCTGCCAGGTGTCGGCCGGGATCGGTTCCGTGGTGCGGATTCCGATGCCGTTGCCGGGCCACACGCGGTAGAGCCGGGCCTCGAGGTGGCCGCGGTCGAGCATCAGGTCGAAGCCGTTGTAGCCGACGTCGGTGCCGAAGGTCCGCTGCAGCACGACGACGGGTGCGTCGGCGCGCTCGGAATCGCGCAACCGCAGGCCGACCGTGAAGGGGGTCCACCGCTCGATGTGGAGGTTTTCCGGGAAGCTCGCGCCCCGGTCGCCGTCGAGCAACAGCGCCCGGCCGTCGCCGTGGGCTTCGGTGGCGAGTCCGCCGAGCTTGCCACTCCCTTTTCCGCCCGGGGCTTCGTTGGGAATGGCGCCCCCCTTGATCGTATCGAAGGAGTAGCGCGCCTCGAGGTCGGGGATCGCGGGCCCGGTTCCGGCCGAAGCCAGCCAGGTGGCGAAGCGCTCCCCGGCGGCGGCGAGCGTTGCGCGGTGTTCGTTCTCGGCGGCCGCGACCGCCCGGCGGGCCGCTTCGAGCTGCGTTTCCTGTGCGGGGGTCGGCAGCAGCAGCGTCGGCGACGGGACCTTGGCGGGGTGGTCGTAGAGGCCGTTCTCGTCGATCGAGTTGAAGAAGGCGGTGAGCGCGTAGTAGTCGCGGGCCGGGATCGGGTCGTACTTGTGATCGTGGCAGCGGGAGCACTCGAGCGTGAGCGCGAGGAAGGTGGTGCCGAAGGTGTGGACGCGGTCGGCGGCGTTCTCGGCCAGCCATTCCTCCCGGATCGAGCCGCCTTCGTTGGTCAGGCGGTGGAGGCGGTTGAAGGCGGTGGCGAGCCGCTGGTCGCGGGTGGCGTCGGGCAGCAGGTCGCCGGCGAGTTGCCAGGTGACGAACTCGTCGTAGGGCAGGTTGTCGTTGAAGGCGCGCACGACCCAGTCGCGGTACGGCCACTGACCGTTGAGCTGGTCGCTCTGGTAGCCGTAGGAGTCGGCGTAGCGGGCGGCGTCGAGCCAGGCGACGGCCTGGTGTTCGCCGTAGGCGGGTGAGGCGAGCAGGGCATCGACCGCCTCGGTGCGGGCGGCGTCGGGGTCCCCGGCGAGGCGTTTCCGGAAGGCCTCGATCGCCGCGGGCGAGGGCGGCAGGCCGGTGAGGTCGAAGCTGGCCCGTCGCAACCAGCGCAGCGGGTCGGCCTCGGCCGAGGGCTCGATGTCTTCCCGCTTCAGGCGGGCGAGCACGAAGGCGTCGATGGGATCGAGCACCCACGGGTCGGCGATCGGTTCCGGCACGGCCTCCGGCAGCGGGGTGAAGGCCCAGTGCTTCTCATACTCCGCACCGGACTCGATCCAGCGCCGCAGCACCTCCCGGTCGGCCTCGTCGAGTGCCAGATGCGAGTCCGGCGGCGGCATCATCTCGTCGGGATCGTCCGATTGGATGCGGCGCCACATTTCGGAGGCCTCCGGGTCGCCGGGCACCAGCACCTTGCGGCCCGATCCGGCCACCGCCGCGTAGGCATCCTCGGCCCGGTCGAGACGCAGGTCGGCCTTGTTGTTGGCCTCGTCCGGCCCGTGGCACTGAAAACAGGTGTCCGAGAGCAGCGGGCGAACGTCCCGATTGTACGAGGGTGCCTCGGCGAAAACCGAAGAAATCAGGAATGCCGCCAGAAAGCTGCGTGCCATCCCATGACTACGTGAGGCCGGCGGGAAGTTTGCAGGGGTCGCTTTCGCCTTGTCGCGGCGGCGGCGGGATGTCGGGGTGGCGGGCATGAAATGCCAGCACTGCGGCGGCCGGCTCGAGGGGAACCTGACGGTGTGCCCGTTCTGCGGCACGCGGCAGGACGTCGACCTGCAGCAGATTCACTACCGCGACCTCGGCAACGACGGCTCGATGCCGTGCCCCGGCTGCGAGAGCACGCTGAGCGTGATCGAGTTCGACACCGATCCGGCGATCCGCATCGAGCGCTGCGAGAGCTGCCTCGGGTTGTTCTTCAACCCGGGCGAACTCGAAGTGCTGCTCACGCAGAAGACCAACCCGCTGGTCTGGCTCGACCGCCGCCGGCTGAACGAGATCGCGGAGAATTTCGGCTACAACCACGAGGTCGTGTATCTCCAGTGCCCGATGTGCCGCGAGCGGATGAGCCACCTGAACTTCGGCGGCGAGAGCGGCGTGATCCTCGACCGCTGCGGCGCCCACGGCGTGTGGGTCGAGGGCGGCGAACTGCGGCGCCTGCTCGAGTGGTGGCGCGCCGGCGGCAAGCACATCCACCAGGCCCACGAGCAGAAGAAGGCGGCGCGCCTGAAATCGATGCACCTGCCCCCGATGGGCTCGGACATGGGCCGCTCGCGGGCCGGGGGGATCGACTGGGGCAAGGTCGATCGGCCGGCCCCGCCGGGCGACTACATGACCGGCGGCGAGGCGGTGGTCAGCGCGGTGAAGGAACTGCTGTCGCTTTTCTTCCGCTGACCTATTGCGCCAGCGGCGTGCTGAGCTCGATGATGCGCGGATCGATCTGGTACTGCGAGTCGCAGACCTCGTGGATGGGCCGGGTGCTGTAGTGACCCTCGTTGAAGACCATCACCGAGTTGGTTTCCCCGGCTTCAAGCGAATCCACCGCGGCGACGGCGAACTTGTAGGCCATCAGGCGGTCGCGAACCGTCGGCGATCCCCCCCGCTGGACGTGGCCGAGCACGGTGAGGCGCGCTTCCATGCCGATCGAATCGTTGATCCAGCGGGTGAGGTAGTCGGCCATCTTCGTCCCTTCGGCGGCGATCGCGAGGATGTGGTTGCGGCCGGCGTCGATCTCGCGCTGGAGGCGCAGTCCGATGCTGTCGAGATTGTAGGGGACTTCCGGGGTCAGGCAGATCTCCGCCCCGCACGACAGCGCACTGACCATGGCCAGGTAGCCGCAGTGGCGCCCCATGACCTCGACGACGAAGGCGCGCGAGAACGAGGTCGCGGTGTCGTGGATCGAGTCGATCGACTGGCGGATCATGTTGAGCGCGGTATCGACGCCGAGGCAGTAGTCGGTGCCGGCGATGTCGTTGTCGATGGTCGCGGGGATCCCGGCGAAGGGGATGCCGAAATCGGCGTAGAACTGGTTGAGGGCCCGGAAGGAGCCGTCCCCGCCGATGACGATCAGCTTCTCGATCCCGCGCTTCTTCAGGTTCTCGAGAGCCTGGCGGCGGAACCCGATGTCGAAGAAGCGCTTCTCCCGCGACGAGCGGAGGAGCGTGCCGCCGCGGTGGAGGATGCCCGAGAGCATCTCCCGGTCGGGCTCGACGAACCGGTCGTCGATCAGCCCGCGGAGGCCGTCGTAGACGAGCCACGGCTTGAAGCCGCGGCTGGCGGCGTATTCGGCGGCGACCTTGATCGCCGGATTCATCCCGGCGGCATCGCCTCCGGAGGTCATGATCGCGAGTCCTTTGCTCATGGCGCGGGGAGGGAACGGGATGCTCCCGGACGCGACAAGCACGGGATGGGCCGGATGATTCGTGTTTTTGCGGAGCGGGGTGCTGACACTTGCGGACGCAACCGGGGCTCGACAGCTTCCGGCGGAGTCCGGAGAACACACTTTCCATGAATCTCTCGCATATTTCCGGACCTCGAATCGTCGCCTGGCTCATGCTTCTCGCCCTGCCGGCCGCGGCGCAGGATAGCCCGGCACCCGACAGCGGTGACACGGCGTGGATGCTCACGTCGACCGCGCTCGTGCTTCTGATGATGCTTCCGGCTCTGGCGCTCTTCTACGGGGGGCTGGTGCGGGCCAAGAACCTCCTGAGCGTGCTGATGCATTGCCTGCTGATGGCGGGGATCGCGTCGATTCTCTGGATGGTCGGTCTCTACAGCCTGGCGCTGAAGGGCGACGGCGGCGGAATTGCGAGCCTCGGTGGCTGGATCGGCGACCTCAGCGCCTTCGGGCTCAGGGGGATCACTCCCGAAAGCATGGCGGGCAACATTCCCGAGACCGTGCTGGTGATGTTCCAGATGACCTTCGCGATCATCACGCCGGGTCTCGTGGTCGGTGCCTTCGTCGAGCGGGTGAAGCTGAGTGCGGTGATCTGGTTCACCATCCTCTGGTCCATCCTCGTCTACGCGCCGGCCGCCCACTGGGTCTGGGGCAATGGCTGGATGATGCAGAAAGGGGTGATCGACCTCGCCGGCGGGATCGTGGTCCACGCCACGGCGGGCGTCAGCGCCCTGGTCTTCGCCGCGATGCTCGGAAGCCGTCGCGGATTTCCGAAGCAGATCCTCCCGCCGCACAGCCCGTGGATGGTGGTCACCGGCGCCGGCCTGCTGTGGGTCGGTTGGTTCGGATTCAATGCCGGCAGCCAGGTCGCGGCCAACGGCAGCGCCGGCATGACCATGCTCGTCACGCACCTCGCGGCGGCCACCGGCACGCTGACCTGGGCGCTGGTCGAGAAGCTCAAGACCGGCAAGGCCGGCATCGTCGGTGCCGCGACCGGCACCATCGCCGGGCTGGCGACCGTAACCCCCGCCTCGGGGGTCGTCGGTCCGCTCGGGGCGATCCTTCTCGGCATGCTCGCCGGGGTGGTCTGCTACTTCGCCTGCGGCCTGATCAAGGAGCGCTTCAAGGTGGACGACAGCCTCGATGTCTTCGCGGTCCACGGCCTCGGTGGCATCATGGGAACGGTCCTGCTGGCGGTTCTCGGAACCTCGTCCTTCGGCGGCTTCGGCGACTTCGAAATGGGCACGCAGCTCGGCATCCAGCTCCTGTGCGTGGCCGTGACCGTGGTCTGGTCGGCGGCGGCGACCTTCCTGATCGTGAAGGTGATCGGCTTCCTCGGCGGCATGCGGGTCTCCGACGAGGACGAGGAAACCGGACTCGACGACTCGAGCCACGGCGAGAAGGCCTATCACTGGTGAGCCCGGTCGGCGGTCGTCGCCCGGGGTTCCCCGGCCCGGCGCTGCTTGCGGTGCTGGCGAAGGACGATGGTGCCCGCCGAGAGCAGCACGTAGCCGAGTACCACCAGCCAGTGGGCGACGGCGACGATTCGCGAGCGGTGGGTGTAGCCGGCGCCGTGGCTGACATCCAAGCGATGGAAGACCGCATCTTCCGGAAGGAAGAGCCCGGCGAACGATTTCTCGGGGAGCACCTCGGGAGGCGGCGGCTCGCGCTCGATCCGGAACCGATCCTGTCCGGGATGCGCGTAGGAGTAGGGATTGTCGCTCCACCGCCAGAACACGGTCATTTCGCCGCCGCGCTGTCGCAGCAGGATCTGGCGCTCCCCGGGCATCATCCGGACGCCTGTCGAATATCGCCCCGAGTCCCCCCAGGCCCAGACCAGGAAGCAGCATCCGGGGATCAGCAGCCAGAACAGGCGCGAGCGGTACCAGGGGCGGGGCATGGTGCTTCTGCGGCGGGGCGGGCGACCTTCAGCGGGAGCGCCTGGCCCACTCGGCGAGAATGGGAAGGTCGGCGTCGGCGAGGTCGAGTCGCTGGAGTTCGTGAATGGCGCACCAGCGGATCTCGTCGTGCTCGTGGGGGTGCGGGGTGCCGTCGGTGATGCGGCAGAGGATGGGGATCAGGCGGATCGGGCCGCGGCCGTAGTCATGGACGACGGGGGTGAGGGTTTCGGCCGGCTCGACCGTGATCTCGAGTTCCTCCCGCAGCTCGCGGACGAGGGCGCGGTGCGGGCTCTCCCCGGGTTCGACTTTCCCCCCGGGGAACTCCCACTTGCCGGCGAGGTGTTTGCCCTCCGGGCGCCGGCAGGCGAGCAGGCGGCCGCGGCCGTCGTGGATGAGGCCGGCGACGACGTCGATCATCGACCGTCGGCAAGGCGTTCGGCGAGCATCGGCGGCAGGTCGGCCTCGCGGATCTTCCGCTGGGTGGTCTCGATGTCGTACTCGATGCGGCGGAAGACGACGAGCTTGTGCTCGAGGTCGTAGATCGCGTAGCAGCCGCGCCAGTCGCCGTCGCGCGGCTGGCCGACCGAGCCGACGTTGATGAAGTACTTCGAGCCCGGCTCGATGGCGACCGACTCGGCGGGCACCTCCTGCACCTTGCCGTCCTTGACGTAGACCCGCGGGACATGGGTGTGGCCGTGGAAGCAGACCTGGGTGAACTGGTAGGAGAAGTTCGACATCGCGTCGAAACGGTTGGTCACGTAGTTCCAGTTCGACGGCTGGTCGAGGGTGCTGTGGACCACGGTGAAATCCTCGATCTGGCGGACCATGCGCAGGCGCCGGAGCCAGGTGCGCTGCTCTTCGGTGAGGTGTTCGCGGGTCCACTCCAGGGCGGTGGCGGCGACCGGGTTCATCGACTCCAGCGAGTGGTTGCCGGAGGCGTCCTCGTCGTGGTTGCCCTTGACCACGGGGCAGTTCATGGCGCGGACCTTCTCGAGGCAGGCGCCCGGGTCGGCGTTGTAGCCGACGACGTCGCCGAGGCAGATGTAGTCGTTGCAGCCCTGCTCCTCGGCGTCGGCGAGCACGGCTTCCAGCGCCTCCAGGTTGGCGTGGATGTCGCCGAAAAGGGCGATGCGTTTCGAGCCGGAGGACACTTCCCCGGCAGGCTCGGCGGCCGGCTGTCCGGGCGGACCGGCGACGGGGGAGGGGGGCGGGCCGCTGGGAGGTTCCATCAATGGGGTTCGGGTCGAAGTTGGGTGCCGGCCGGAGGCTCAGCGCCGGAAGATGCTCTGTTCTTCGGGGATGCCGAGGATTCTTTCAAGCCTGCGTAGATAGGATGCCACGCCGTCCATGGGATACTCTCCGCGGATGTCGAGGTAGTGGTTCCCGAGGATTTGGTAAGCCTTGCGGTGGGTTCCGAACAATTCGAGCGCGAGGGCGTCCGGGTCGATGTCGGGGTCGGCCCGGTGCTCGAGCGCAAAGCGCACCGAGAGCAGGGTCGGCGGCGCGCCTCCGTCCTCCGCCATGATCTTCCGGATCAGGGGCAGGGCTTCGTCGATGTAGCGGTCCGAGCGCGCCATCGCCATCGCCTGGAAGCGCCGCACGTAGGGCAGGGCGTCACCGGTCTCGACGGCCTTGCCGAACGCCTCGGAGGCCCGGTCGTAGTCGCGGATCTTGTTGGGGTCGATGTAGAGCCAGCCGAGCCGGCTCCAGAGCACGGAGCTGTCCGGGTTCTGGCGCACGCCTTCCTCGAGGAAGGCCCCGCCCTTCTTGACCCAGCGCTGCCACTCGGCGCGGGCCCTCAGCTCGGGCAGGCCGACGTCGTTGCGGTCGTAGTAGGCCGCCGCGTTGTAGGCCATGTGCCAGTGGCCGGTGTCCCAGTAGTAGGCGGTGTGGGGGGCGAGCTGGACGATGGTTTCGTAGCTGTCGGCGACCTGGGTCCACTCGTAGTTCTCGAAGTGGGAGAAGGCGCGGAGGTTGAGCACGGTGGCGACCAGCGTCCGCAGACCGCCGAGCGAGACGGCCCAGAATCCCTGGCCGACCTTCTTCCGGACCTCGAGGTCGAGCGGTTCCTGGAGCAGGTCCTTCTGCCGGAGGTCCTCGGTGAGCGCCTGCTCGATCGGCGCGCGCACGATCCCGGCCACGACGATCGTGGCGAGGGCGGCGAGCTGCAGGCGACGGTGCATGGGGTGAATGCTGAAACGCTGGAAACCGAAACGATGCGGGGAGGGAGACGGCTCAGAACTCCTTGCGGGCGAAGACCAGCCAGGAGGCGAAGGTGTAGACGATGAAGTAGAAGAGCGTGACGCCGGCGACCTTGAGGAGGTCGAGGGCCTTGAGGACCTTGCCCTCGATCACGGCGTCGATGAGGTTGTAGATCTGCAGGTCGGGCAGGACGGTGGTCATGATCGCCGAGCCGATCCTCCCCAGCACCCCGGTCCCCTGGAAGTAGGCTTCGCGGGCATCCGCCTGGAAGAACCCGATGAAGACGACCAGGAAGCCGACGATGGCGGTGAACAGCGTGCTGGTCGAGAAGGTCGAGAGCAGAAGGGCGACGCAGATGATGACGATGGCGCGCAGGAAGACGACGAAGACGGCGCCCTGGAGGTTCCAGGTCGGGCCGAGCGCCCGGGTTTCGGCGAGCTGGGACTCGATCAGGTCGGGCGGGTAGCCGAAGGCCTCGGCCGCGGCCCTTTGCTGCTCGAGCACGCCGCCGAGACGGAGCGCGAGCACGCCGGACATGAGCAGGTCCATCACCGCCAGCGAGACGAAGATCAGGGCGGCGACGCCGAAGAACTTGCCGAGCAGGTAGTCGAGCCGCGGGACGGGCTTGGCGAGGATGGTGTAGAGCGTGCGGTCCTCGACGTCCTTCGGCAGCAGCAGGCCGGTGGCGACGACGGCGATCACGATCGAGAACAGGCTCATGCAGCCGATCGAGGTGTTCTTGATGGCGTAGAGCAGCTCCACGCCCGAGGACTCCGGGGCGGCGTGCGTCGGCAGTTCGAGGAAGTTGGCGCCGATGACGATGACCGCGAACAGCGCGAGGAAATAGAACACCTTCATCCGCACCAGCTGGGTGAAGGTGTGGAAGGCGAGCACGCCGATGCGGCGTGGGTTGAGCGGACGGTGGAGGGTCTTCATTCGGCCCGGTCGACGGTTTCGCGGAGAAAGAGGCGCTCGAGGGTGGTGCGGGGCTTGCCGGCGCGGACGAGCTCGGCGCCGTCCGCCGACGCCACCAGCCGGCGAATCTCGTCGACCAGCTCCGGCGGGGCGTCGCGCAGGACGAGCTCGGTCTGGTCTTCGATGGCGAGCATGTCCTCGAGCCGGCCTTCGCGGATCATCCTGCCGCGGAAGATGATGCCGACCTGGTCGCAGACCTCCTGGACCTGCTCCAGCAGGTGCGAGCAGAGAAAGACGGTGATGCCGCGCTCGCGCAGGGCGAGGATGAGGTCGCGGATCTGGCGGGAGCCGATCGGGTCGACGCCGGCGGTCGGCTCGTCGAGGATGACCAGCCGGGGTTCCTGGATCAGTGCCTGGGCGAGCCCGATGCGCTGCAGCATGCCCTTCGAGTAGCCGCCGAGCCGGCGGTCGCGGGCGTCGTTGAGGTCGACGAGCTCGAGCAGCTCGTCGATGCGGGCGTCGAGCGCCTTGCCGCGCAGGCCGCAGAGCTTGCCGTAGAAGCGCAGCGTTTCGGCACCGCTGAGGTGCTTGTAGAAATACGGGTTCTCGGGAAGGAAGCCGACCTGTTCGCGCGAGTCGACCGCCAGCGAGTCGGCGCCGAAGATGCGGCAGGTGCCGGACGTCGGAGCGACCAGCCCGAGCAGCGCCTTCATCGTGGTCGACTTGCCCGATCCGTTGGGGCCGATCAGGCCGTAGACCTGGCCGGGTTCGATCCGGATGCTGACGCGGTCGACGGCCCGCACCGGCCGGCCGCCGAAGTGGGCGGGGAAGACCTTGACCAGATTCTCGATTTCGACGGCGTGCTCCATGGGTCGCGGGTGCTGCCGAAGCTAGAGGCGGACCCCCCGGACTGGCAACGCGTTTCCCGGACCGCCGGAATTGTCAGGATCCTTGGCTTGTGCCGGTCCGGCCGATGCCTCAGCGTACGCGGGCTATGAAGAAACTGATGATGATGATTTCGGCGCTCGTCGCCCTGCTGGCGACGAGCTGCATGGAGCACCACGTGACGATCAAGCTGAACAAGGACGGCAGCGGCACGATCACGGAGGAGACCACGCTCGGTGCCCAGGTGCTGGCGATGATCGAGCAGATGAGCGCGATGGGCGGCGAGGGCGCCGAGGCACCGGACCCGACCGCCGACATGGTGGACAAGGAGAAGGCCGCCGAGCAGGCGAAGAGCATGGGTGAGGGGGTGACCGTCGAGAAGGTCGAGAAGATCGACGAGGCCGGCCGCAAGGGAGGCCGCATCGTCTTCGCCTTCAAGGACATCAACAAGGTGAAGTACGGCTTCGGCGACGGCATGCAGGACATGGGCGAGGGCATGGCCCCCGGGGGCCCGGACGCGGCCGCCGAGGAGGAAACCGAGCCGATGGAGTTCGCCTATGCGGACGGGGTGCTGACGCTGAAGAACAAGGCCATGGATGCCGAGGGAGCCGAGAAGGCGGAGGCGGCGCCCGAAGCCGACCCGGCGCAGCTGGCCCAGGCCAAGCAGATGCTCGACGGCATGAAGATGAGCATCCGCCTCGAGTTCCCGGGCGGCATCGAGGAAACCAACGCCACCCACGTCGACGGCAGCACCGTGACGATGATGGAGATGGACATGAGCAAGCTGCTCGAGGATCCCGAGGCTTTCGCCAAGCTGCAGAAGGAGCAGCCCGACAGCCCGGCGGAGATGGCCGAGGCGCTGAAGGGCATCGAGGGCATGAAGGTCGAGGCCAACGAGGAGCTTCGCGTGAAGCTCAAGTGAGTCGTCGACGCGCGACTGCCGTCGCGCGTTCCCTTTCCAATGAAACGGCCGCCCCGGATTTCCGGGGCGGCCGTTCTTGCAGAGGGTCCCGGGGAATCGATCAGCCGGCGAAGCGCTCGGCGACCACATCCCAGTTCACCACGTTCCAGAAGGCGGCGATGTAGTCCGGCCGGCGGTTCTGGTAGTTGAGGTAGTAGGCGTGCTCCCAGACGTCGAGGCCGAGGAGCGGCTTGCCCGAGCAGCCGGCGATCGCCTCGCCCATGCACGGGCTGTCCTGGTTGGCGGTCGAGCAGACGGCCACCGAGCCGTCGTCCTTCTTCACCAGCCACGCCCAGCCGGAGCCGAAGCGGGTGGCGGCGGCGTTGGCGAACGCTTCCTTGAAAGCATCGAACGAGCCGAAGGCCGAATCGATGGCCGCGGCGAGGTCGCCGGAGGGGGCGTTGGCACCGCCGGGCGCGATGACCTGCCAGAAAAGGCTGTGGTTGGCGTGGCCGCCACCGTTGTTGCGGACGGCGGTGCGCTTGGCGTCGGGCACCGCGGAAAGATCGCCGACGAGCTCGCAGATGCTCTTGTCCTCGAGGCCGCTGCCTTCGAGGGCGTCGTTGAGCTTCGAGACGTAGGCGGCGTGGTGCTTGTCGTGGTGGATCTCCATCGTGCGCGCGTCGATGTGGGGTTCGAGGGCGTCGAAGGCGTATCCGAGATCGGGAACTGAGTGAGCCATGGTAGGGGTTGGTTTGGTTTGCGTTCGAGGGGCCGCGCGGGTAATCCCGACTCGCGGCCGACGCCCCGACGATGGCGCGGGCCTCACGCACTGCAAGGAACAATCCCCACATGCTTCTCTCCAACCTCGTTTTCACCGAAGGCCCGTGGCCCTGGGCGATCGGCGCGCTGGCCGGCCTTCTCATCGGATGGCTGATCACCTTTCTCATCGGATCGGCGAAGCGGGGTCGTCTCGAGGAGCGGCTCGGGGCGACCGCGCGCCAGGCGACCGATCTCGAGGCGCGTCTCGCGCAGGCCCAGGCGGGGGCCGAGGAGGAGGAGCGGGAGGCCGAGACGCTGCGCACGCGGGTCGCCGAGTTGAAGACCCGCCTCGAACACGAAGGCAAGGCGGCGAGGGAGCGGCAGGAGCTGTTGGAGCAGACCGAGAAGCGCTTGTCGGATGTCTTCAAGGGGCTCTCGGCCGACGCCCTGAAGTCGTCGACCGAGCAGTTCTACCGGATGGCCAAGCAGACGCTGCAGGCGCAGCAGGACGAGGCCAGGGGTGAGCTGGAGAAGCGCCGCGTGGCGATCGAGCAGATGGTCAAGCCGGTGAAGGAGACGCTCGGCAAGTTCGAAGGTCGCATCGGCGAGATCGAGAAGGCGCGCGAGGGCGCCTACGCCGAGCTCAAGACGCAGGTGAAGGCGATGGCCGAGGCCCAGACCGGTCTGCAGCGCGAGACCGCGCAGTTGGTCAAGGCCCTGCGCCAGCCGACCGGTCGCGGGCAGTGGGGCGAGATCCAGCTCCGCCGGGTGGTCGAGATGGCCGGGATGCAGGAGCACTGCGATTTCCAGACGCAGACGAGCACGACCGACGACGAAGGGAAGCGGCTGCGGCCGGACCTGATCGTGCGGCTGCCCGGCGGCAAGACCATCGTGGTCGATTCGAAGACGCCGATGGACGCCTACCTCGACGCCGTGGAGGCAAGGGACGACGTCGCCCGCGACGAAGCCCTGAACCGCCATGCGCGGCAGGTGCGCACCCACATCACGCAGCTTTCCTCGAAGAACTACACCTCGCAGTTCGAGCACGCGCCCGAATTCACGGTGCTGTTCCTGCCCAGCGAATCGTTCTTCTCCGCCGCGCTGCAGAGCGATCCGGGATTGATCGAGCGCGGGGTCGATCACGGCGTGATCCTGGCGACGCCGACGACCTTGATCGCGCTGCTGCGGGCGGTCGCCTACGGCTGGCGCCAGGAGGCGCTGGCCGAGAATGCGCGCGAGATCTCGGTGCTCGGACGCACGCTGCACGAGCGGTTGACGACGCTCGCCGGGCACTTCGCCAAGCTCGGACGGTCGCTCGATTCCGCGGTGGGTCACTACAACAAGGCGGTCGGGTCGTACGAGACGCGGGTGCTGAGCACCGCGCGCAAGTTCGAGGAACTGCAGGCGGCGCCGGAGGGGCAGTCGCTGGAAACGCCGCCGCAGATCGAGAAGGCCGCGCGCCTGCCGATGGCGGAGGAGGAACCGGACGCGCCGGAGGCCGACGAGGCCAAGGAGAAGGCAAGCTCCGCCGCGAGCGACCTGCGGTCGGCGCTCGGTGGGTAAAGGGGGCGGGCAAAGGGACGCGCGACGCTGTCGCGCATGGGCGAGTTCTGGCGGTGGGTGGCTGCCGGGGAATGTCGTGGCGGAGGATTTCGGCTGGGAGTGGGCTTGTTGGCAGGGCGGGCGCGACGGCGTCGCGCGTCCCGGGGGGGCGCATGAAGGGGCGCGCGACGCTGTCGCGCTGGCCAGCTCTGACGGATGGTGGTTGCCGGTAGATGGCGCGGTGGAGGTTTTTGGGCAGGAGTGCGTTTACCGGCGGGGCGGGCGCGACGGCGTTGCGCGTCCCGGGAGGAGCATGCAGGGACGCGCGACGCTGTCGCGCTGGCCAGTTCTGGCGGACGGTGGTTGCCGGCAGGTGGCGCGGTGGAGGTTATCGGCAGGAGTGGAGATGCCGGCGGGGCGGGCGCGACGGCGTCGCGCGTCCCTTGCCTCGTTCGGCTCCTCGGCCTTGGAATCGACCGTTGAATGCGATTTTCTATAGAAGCATGGACGAATCGCGTTCCAGTGGTTGGCGTCGCCGGGGTTATCTGCCCCACATCGACGCCGGCAATCGCCTTCAGGCGATCACCTATCGCTTGGCCGACTCGGTCCCGAAACGGGTGATCGACCGATGGAGAAGGGAATTGGCCGATGAGGACGAAGAGGTGCGCCATCGGGAACTCAGGGAGCGAATCGCCCGCTACGAGGATGCAGGATACGGCGATTGCTGGCTCGGCGATCCCGAGAATGCCCGGATCGTGGCCGACAACCTCCGACATTTCGATGGGCAACGCTATCGTCTCGACGGGTGGTGTGTGATGCCGAATCACGTGCACGTCTTGATCTTCTGCTTTCAAGACCACCGGCTCGATCAGGTCGTGCGTTCGTGGAAGAACTACACGGCCAGACGCATCAACCAGCGGGTGGGTCGCAGCGGGCGCCTTTGGGATCACGAATACTACGATCGGCTCATTCGGGATGAGCGGCATCTCGCCCGGGCGAGGCACTACATTCGAATGAATCCGGTGAAGGCCGGACTTTGCCAGCAGCCGGAAGATTGGCGCTTTGGGAGTGCTTCTGAAGGCTGACCGGTGGCGGAGGAAGGGAGGCGCGACGCGGTCGCGCTGGCCAGCTCTGGCGGACGGTGGTCGCCGATAGATGGCGTGGCGGAGGTTTTTGGGCAGGAGTGCGCTTGCCGGCGGGGCGGGCGCGACGGCGTCGCGCGTCCCGGACTTCGTGGCTTGGCGGCGGCGGTCGGGGCGGTTAGAGGAAGGCTTGTGAGTCTTCTGCGTGCGATCCTATTGCTGCTGTGCCTCGGCGTCGCGGGGGCGGCGGCCTCCGAGTCGCGTCCCGCGCCCGGGTCGATCACGACGTCCGACCTCGAGGATTTCGAGAAGCTTGAACCCGCCCGACAGCGCCTGGTGAAGCTGGCCCTCGACGAGACCCGGCGGCTCAAGTTGTCGGAGTACGTCTTCGGCAGTGCCGACCCGAAGCGGGGCGGTTTCGACTGTTCGGGTTCGGTGTTCTACCTGCTGAAGAAGATCGGGATCGATCCGGCGCGCAGCTCGGCGGCCCAGTATGAGTGGGTGAAGAAGGCCGGCCACCTGCACGAGATCCCGGCCGGGGTCTCATCGTTGGCTGCCCCGTGCTTCCAATCGCTGAAGCCCGGGGATCTCCTGTTCTGGTCGGGCACCTACACCCCGACGGACGGGCGCAGGAACAAGATCACCCACGTGCAGATGTACCTCGGCGTGGAGAAGGACGGCGGCCACGTGATGGTCGGTTCGAGCGACGGGCGCAGCTACCGGGGGAAGGCCCGCTGCGGTTTCGGCGTGTTCGATTTCAAGCTGCCTCGAAAGGGCTCGAAGGCCCGCTTCGCGGGCTTCGGCACGCCACCGGGGCTGGACGCCCCGGAGCCGCCCTGACCTCCGGGTGCCGGGAGGTGGTCGGCAGGTTCGAGGGTTCGCGTCTTGCAGCGGGATGCGTTTTGGGATAAGGTGCCCGCTATGTTGCGTTTCTCCATCCTGTCCGCGGCGGGGGTCCTGATCTCCTCCTCCATCGCCTCGGCCGGCGTCCTGGCGCCGGGGGCGACGATCGTTCTTTCCGGCAGCAGCTTTGCCGAGGATCCCGGGCTCGGTGGATCCGGGTCGTGGGATGGCACCATGCCCTTCGAGATTCGCAATGCCGCCGACGAGGTCTTCATTTCGGGAAACCTGCAGGACTCGTTGACGATCTCGAACGTCGGGGATCAGCTGATCTTCACCCGGCGGATCCGGGATGTGGTCGCGACCAGCGGGACGGCGCGCATCGTAGGGTTCACCGCCACCGGATTCCGAAACCTGGAGCTGGTCGCCGAGTACCGCACCGACTCGCTCGGCACGATCACTCCCGGAAGCGCCTCACGCAGTGGCGGGAGTGGCGACGAGGTGAGCTTCGACTTCACCGGGGCGGGCCTCGCCAGCGGCACCTCGGCGACGAGTTGCTTCACCAAGACGAATGCCAACGGCTGGACGGTCGGCGCCTCGGTCACCCTTTCCGCGGTCGAGACCTCGGGAGGCTCCGTGTTCACCACCGTCGTTCCCGACCTCATCCGCCCGCAGCTTCTGCCTACCGACCGGATTCTCGTTGAGTCGATCACGACCAGCGGCACCTCGCAGGTCCGGATCAAATGGCACTCGATCGCCACGGCCAGCTACCAGTTCTATTCTTCCCCGGACCTGAACGGTCCATGGAGTCCGGCGGGCACGGGCACCGCGGGCGTGAACCCCCGCGAGAAGGTCATCTCGATTTCCGGAGGCTTTTCGGTCAACCCGAAGTACTTCTTCCGGATCGAGGACGTGCCGTAGCGCGGATCAGTCGCGGCCCCGGTCGTGGTCGAGCACGAAGGGTTTGTTGCGGTACTTCACGCCCTTGATCGCCTCGATGAGCTGGTCGGCGAACTCCTTCTTCACATCCACCCGGCTGTGCTTGAAGAAGATCTTCACGTGCCCGATCGCCCCCTGCGGGACGCCGGACTCGTTGTAGAGCATGCCGATGATCTCGCCGACCTTCACGCCGGACTGCTTGCCGAGCGAAAGGAACAGCGGGGTCATGTCCGCGTTGTCGTGCGGGCCGGTCCGCTCGCGACGGGGGCCCTTCTCGCGCGGCGGCCGTTCCTTCCTCGGCCGTCGCTGGCCGGGTTCCTCGTGGTCCTCGGGGACCGGGTTGAAATCCCGGCCGCTCTCGTCGCGCAGCATCGTGAGCAGCGTGCTCACGACATCGGTCGGCGTGAATCCCTGCTCGAGCAGGCGGTCGAGTTGTTCGGCATACGAGTCGAAACGCTTCTCGTCGAGCCGCTCCTTGAGCTGCTCGAACAGGCGGTCGGCCATCCGACCCTCGACGATCTCTTGGGACGGCACCCGCTCGCGGCGGATGCTCTGCTTGGTGTAGCGCTCGATCATCTCGAGCCGGTGCAGCTCGCGCCCGAAGACGAAGCTCACCGCGCGACCGCTGCGCCCGGCGCGTCCGGTGCGTCCGATGCGGTGGACGTAGTCCTCGGGGTCCTGCGGCAGGTCGTAGTTGATGACCAGGTCGATCTCATCGACGTCGAGCCCGCGGGCCGCGACGTCGGTGGCGACGAGAACCTCCACGGTGCTCTCGCGGAAGCGCTTGAGCACCCTTTCGCGCATCTGCTGGGTGATGTCGCCGTGCAGCCGGTCGACCGCGTAGCCGCGGGCGAGCAGGGCCTCGGTGGCCTCATCGACCGAGCGCTTGGTGTTGCAGAAGACGATGGAAAGCCGGGACTCGTCCATGTCGAGGAGGCGGGAGAGGACCTCGACCTTCGAGCGCTGCCGCACCTCGTAGCAGCACTGGTCGATCGAGCTGACGGTCTTCGCCTTCTGCTCGATCTGGACCGTCTGCGGGTTGCGGCCGAAGCGCTCGATGAGCGAGGAGACGCCCTTGCCCATGGTGGCGGAGAAGAACAGCGTCTGCCGGTCGTCGGGGAGCTGGCCGAGGAGATCTTCCATTTCCTCGCGGAAGCCCATGTCGAGCATGCGGTCGGCCTCGTCGAGCACGACCATGCCGATGCCCGAGGGGTCGAGCGAGCGGCGCTTGAGGTGGTCGAGCACGCGGCCGGGCGTGCCGACCACGACGTGGGCGCCCTGGCGCAGGGCGCGCAGCTGGCGGTCGATCGGCGCGCCGCCGTAGACCGGCACCGCCCGCAGGCCCTTCATGTGCGAGGCGTAGCGGTGGATGTCCTCGCAGACCTGGTTGGCCAGTTCGCGGGTGGGACAGAGGACGATGGCCTGCGGGAAGCGGTCATCGAGCCCGATGCCCGCGAGCAGCGGCAGCGAGAAGGCGGCGGTCTTGCCCGAGCCGGTCTGGGACAGGCCGATCAGGTCGCCCCCCTGCAGGGCGGGCGGGATGGCGAGGGCCTGGATGGGCGAGGGTCGCTCGAAGCCGAGGTCTTCGATGGCGGCGAGAAGCGGCTCGGGGAGGCCGAGCTCGGAGAAAGGAGGCGTGTCCATGAATCGAGGCGGAAAGGCCCGCGGCCGCGGCGCGCGGTGGGGCCTGCGACGGCGGATGCGCAGCCTTGGGGGCCGCGCGTGCCGTGGCAAGCCGCGATTTTCCGCCGCGAAGGCAGGGCGATCAAGCCAGGGAAAGGATCATACGGAACGCCGGGGGTCGGGGAGCCTGATGGACTTGATGGACAGGATGAATGGGATCCTCTTTCCGGTTTCCGGCATCTCGCAGGACGTTCCGCGCACCGTCGGACCGACAAAATTCAAATCTCATCATGGTCATCCTTTGAATCCTCTCCATCAAGCAACCGATCTCTCGCGGGCTTGAACACTCTGGCCGCGAAGAGCGCTACCAGCTGGTCGTCGTCGGCAGGCTGTGCCGCTGTCCGGTCGCCAGCGAGCAGCTCATGTAGAGCTCGCCGGTGAGCGGGAAGACCTCGGCCTTCTCGACCTCGTAGGTGCCGCCGCCGGGGCAGGGGCGCGATCCTTCGAGCATCTCGTGGAGATTCTCGGGGATGTAGCCCTTGTCGTAGAGATGGTCGGCGATCGACTGCGTCCCGTTCTCGGCGTAGGGGATGGTCCCCGGGTTGTAGCCGTAGAGGTTCTGGTAGGCGCGGACGCTGCTCTGGATGTTGCGCATGTTGATGAGACATGCGGCGCGGTCGGATCCACGCTTCCAGGCGCGGGCGCCGACCATGGTGACGGTGACGAGGGCAAGCAGCACGGCGATGACCACGGTCAGTTCGAGCAGGGTCAAACCAGCCGGCTTCCTCGTCCGCAGGGGGGATGCGGATTTCATGTAGGGGGGATTGGGGTTGGGGGATCGTCCTTTCCTGGGTGGGGAAGGACGCCTGACCGTAACACGAAACGCCCTCCGGACGATCACGTGATCGCGGAGGGCGTCGGGAAAGGGGGGGCGTCTCGGAAACGCTCGGCTCGTCAGAGCTCCTTGATCCAGAGGTTGGCGAAATCGATGGCCGCGCCGTGGTGCTGGAGTCCGATGGGACCTTCCGGCTTCACGCCGGGCAGCCGGGCGTTCTCGATCACGGTCATGCCGTTGAGAACGACCGTGAGTTCCTCGCCCTTCATCGTGATCATCATCCGGTTCCATTCGCCGAGGGGCTTGTCGGCCTTGGTCTTCGGCGTCACGCCGGCCCGGATCTCGGCCGGGTGCGACTTGTTGGTGCGGTAGCCGTAGACCTCGCCCGAGCCGACCGGCCAGTTCCAGAGGTTCACCTGCGAGGTCGAGTTCCCGCGCAGGTAGACGCCGCTGTCGAGCTCCTGGACCACGACCTTCTTGCCGGTGTCGTTGCCGTCGCGCCCGATGATGGGCCGCTCACGCTTCGGCCCGGGGGCCGCCCAGCGCCAGTCGAAGACCAGGGTGAAGTCCTTGTAGGATTTCTCCGACCAGAGGTCCTGGCCGCGGCCGTCGTACTTCAGCACGCCGTTGGCGGCGGTCCAGTTGCCGTCGGTGCCGGTCTTCCAGCCGGCGAGGCTCTTGCCGTCGAAGATCGGGGTGAAGCCGGCCTTCTTGACGCCCTCGGAGTTGGCCGCCGGCGGCAGCTCGCAGATCTGGAAGTTGCGGTAGGCGACGCGGTCGCCGTGGCCGCAGAGCGCGAGGTGTCCCGCGCGCCTCCGCACGCCCCGGTGCTTCGGATGCTTCTTCTCGAGTTCGGAGAGGTTCGCCTCGGTGATGGTGGTGCCGTTCAGCTCGACCTTGACCGTGTCGCCGAACACCGTGACCCGTTGCCGGTTCCACTCGCCGACCGGTTTCAGGTGGCCCTTCTTCGCCGCGACCATGGTGTAGATCGAGCCGTGGAATTGGTAGGGCTTGAGGTTCTCGTACTTCTTGGCGGTGTTGTCGAGGACCTGCAGCTCCATGCCCGTGTAGGCCGGATTGCCGTCTCCGGGATAGTGGATGCCGAGACCGTTGTTGCCGGCCGGCGGCAGCTTGAACTCGAAATCGAGAACGTAGTTCGAAAAGGTCTGCTTGGTGACGAGGTTGCGGCCCTGGGGCGTGCAGACGATGGCGCCGTCCTCGACGACGTAGCCGTCGCCCGTCCAGCCATCGAGGGTCTTGCCGTCGAAGAGCGGGCGGAAGGTGTATTCGGGCTCGGCCGCGGGGGCGGCCACGGCGAGGAGCAGGAGAGGTGCGAGAAACTTCATGGATGGTTCAGAGTTCGATGGTTTGGCCGGTGCGGAAACTGCGGTCGGCGGCGTCGACGATGCGCATCGAGTGAATCGCATCGTCCATGTGGTCGGAGAGGTCAAGGTCCTCGGTGATGGCCTTGAGGAAATACTGCTGCTCGCGCTTGCACAGCTCGTCGTGGTCGGGCTCGTCGCCGGTCTCGACCCACTGGTCCTCCTTCACGAAGCGGTTGTCGCCGTCGAGTTCGGAGAAGTGACGGCGCAGCGTGTTGGTCTTGGTGTGGGCATCGACTTCGGCGGAGGCGCCCTCGCCCGCCGCCTCGCGGGCCTCGATGGTCACGCAGCCCTTCGGGCCGACGACGTCCTTCACGAAGAAGGCGGTCTCCGACATCATCGGCCCCCAGCCGGCCTCGTACCAGCCGACCGAGCCGTCCTCGAAGGTGACCTGGAGGTGGCCGTAGTTGATCTTCCCTTCGGGCAGCTCGTCGGTGAGCCGGGCGCCGAGGCCGGAGACGCGGACCGGCTTCGAGCGGGTCATCTGGCACATCACGTCGACGTAGTGCACGCCGCAGTCGACGATGGGCGAGATCGAGGACATCAGGTTCTTGTGCGTCTCCCAGTTTTCTCCGGACGACTGCTGGTTGAGGTTCATGCGCATCACCAGCGGCTTGCCGAGCTCGTGGGACATCTCGATGAACTTCTGCCACGACGGGTGGTGGCGGAGGATGTAGCCGATGACCAGCTTGCGGCCGCTTTCCCGGGCCATGGCGACGATCTCCTCGGCCTCGGCCACGGTGTCGGCCAGCGGTTTCTCGATGAAGACGTCGCAGCCGGCGGCGAAGGCCGCCTTGGCGAAGGGCGCGTGGGTGTCGGGGTAGGTCGAGATCGCCACCGCGTCGGGTTGGGTTTCCTCGAGCGCCTTGTGGAAATCATCGAAGAGGGCGTAGCCGCCGCCCAGCTCGTCATTGAGCTTCTCCCGCGACCCCGTGGAGCGGGTGCAGATGCCGACGATCTCGAACTCGGGAATCTGATGGTAGGCGAGGGCGTGGGAGCGGCCCATGTGGCCGGCTCCGACGCAGAGAACGCGGATGGTCTTGCTCATGATCGGGGCGGGAAAACGCGTCCAGCCGACAGGATGTTTCGCCGAGGGGCAAGTTTTTGTGCCCGCAAGGCGGCGTGGGAGGGCCGGCGGCGTTTTGGGATGCGCACGCGAGTCAGTGCCCCGGATGCGTCGTGGTCGAGCCCCGACGGATGGTGCGGAGGACGACGCTCAGTCGTCGTAGCCGCCACCGGCGCCGGGTCCCTCCATCGGGGTCGCTTCGTCGGGCGTGGTGGTCGTCGTGTCGGGCGTCACTTCCGGCGGCGCCTCGGGGGCCTCTTCCTCGGCCGGTTCGGCCGGAGCGTCGGCGGCGGATTCCGGCACCGGAAGATCGGTGGCCGGCGGATCCGGCTCGGGCACTTCGGAGTCGCAGGCGACGAAGAGAAAAGCGGCGGCGATCGGGAGATAGGGGAGGAGTTTCATCCCCGATCAGATACGCAGTCGCTCCGGACGCGGCAAGGGGAAAGGCACTACTTCACATTGAACGACACCTCGCCCTGCCAGCCTTCCGGGGTGCCGTGGGCCTGGAACCAGGCGACCTGGCGCTCCAGCCAGTAGGTCGGTTCGTCATCGACCGGCAGCGCGCGCAGCCGGGTCCGGCAGCCGTTCCAGTCGCGGCGGGTGAACTCCTCGAGCGCCTGTTCGTAGGCGGCGATCCGCTCGGCATCCGCGCCACTGCCCCCGTGCTCGCGGGGAAGGACGAGTTCGTGGACCGGATAGGCCTGGTCGAAGCCGGCCGGCCGGATCCGGCAGATGCGCCGCACCGGCATCGCGTCGCCGAGGTGGCGAGCGGTTTCCTCGGAAATGAGAACCGGCACCAGGAACTGCTTGCCGAGACCCTCGAGGCGCGCGCCGAAATTCACCGCGCTGCCGAAGACGCCGATCTTGCGCTGCTGGCGCACGCCGGTCATGCCGACCGCCACGCGGCCGGTGCTGATGCCGACCCGGATCGCGGCGAAGCGGCGTCCGTCCCCGGGGTTCTCCTCGACCCACGGTGCCAGTCGTTTCGCAATCTCCGCCGCGGCGCGGGCGGCGCGGGTGGCGTGGTCCCGGTGGCCGGCGGGCCATCCCCAGAAGGCGAGCACGCCGTCGCCGGCGAAGTCGGCGATCACGCCCTCGTGTTCGAAGACGACGTCGGAAACCCTCTCGAGCATCTCGCCGTTCTCCCGCAGGCGATCGAGGATGCCGGCATCGTCCCGACCGCTCTCGGCCGCCTTCGATGAGCCGCGCCGGTCGCAGAAGAGCACGGTGCATTCCTCGATCCTCGGTTCGAGTTCCGCCGGGTCGCGGTCGAGGACCAGCTTGCGCAGGCCGGGGGAGAAATAGCGGGAGAGCTGCTCCTCGGTCCGCTGCTTCTGCCAGCCGTCGAGCAGGCTGCCCGTCAGGCCCAACAGCAGTCGCGCGAAGGGCAGCGCGACCTCCGGATCGGTGTCGTCGCCGGCTTCCAGGTAGAGCCACACCGGACGTCCCCGGCGGTCGCGAAAGGTCGAGCGCGATCCCGGCGAGGCGACCGGCGCGATGAAGACGAGGGGGCTTTCCCCGCAGCGTTCGCCGCCCTGCGCCACCGCCGCCTCGAGATTCGACCGGCTGGGCGTGAAGTCGGCGTGCAGCGAGGGATCCTCGTTCAGGATCTCGACCGATCCATCGTCGCCCACCGCGCAGAAGGCGGCCGCCACCCCCCGGCTCCCGAGCGCGAACTGAAGGAACTCACCCATCCGCGTGAACAGCTCCTCCGGCTCGCTCCAGGCGGCGAGCACCCTCGACGGCAGCTCTTCGCGCAGCAGCCGGAGCTGGTAGCGGGCGGCGTAGTCTCCGGGTTCCGCCGACGCGAGGGCGGACGCGGGGAAAAGGGTCGCCAGCACCGCCTCGCGATCGGCCTCGGAGCGCAGACAGATGAAATGGGTGCCCCCTTTCCCCCCGACCGCCGCCGCCTCGCCGGGAGCCAGTCGCAGCGGCTCGGTGGAGGGCTCGGCGTCGCGTCCGGCGGCCGTCACGCGGTGGAGCGCGTTGGGCTTCGAGCGTCCCCCGGCGGGCTCGACCCGCTCGAGCACCAGGTGCCCGCCGTCGGCCCGGACGGTGAGGTGATCCCGGCTCAGGTAGCGGTCGCGCGGTCCCGACGCCGGACGCCCCCAAGGCACCTTCCACCGCGCGCCGTCACCGGCGGGATCGGCGCCGATCCGGATCGGTTGGTCATCCACCTCGCGCGACTCGGCGAGCAGCACGCCGCCGTGGTCGATGAGGGCGAGGAGAAGATGCATCGTGGCGATGTTGGGCTTCGCGAGCGCCGGGTAGAAAGTAGAAAGTATCGGTCGGCGGGCCGTTGCCGCCGGACCGCGTGGCTCCCGCCGCGCATCCCCTTTCCCCGGTGGGGGCGCGACCTCCACGCGGCACTCGATCCCGGCACGACCCGCCGAACTTGCCGCTTCGACCTCCGGGGGTGGCGTGCTAACACGATCCCGAACCATGGACTCCGCGCCGATCATTCCCGACCACGAGATCCACCTGCCGGCGATCGGCGAGGGGACCTACGGGACCGTCTATCGCGCGACCTACCGAGGCACCCAGGAGCGGGCGGTGAAGGTCTTCCGCCGCCGGGTGCTCAACCTGATGCAGATGCAGCGCGAGCTGGAGAAGATCAGCCTCGCCGCCGAGCACCCGAACGTGGTCACGCTCTACGGCTTCGACCTCACCCATCAGCCGCCCTACTGCGCGATGGGACTCCACGCCGACCGGGGCGACGACGGCCGCTGGCACGGACGCACGCTCGACGGGCTTTGTGGAAAAACCGACGGCGCCGAAACCGAGCGCCTGCTCACGCTGGTCGCCGACGCGCTCGGCTACCTGCACTCGATCCAGGTCCTGCACTGCGACGTGAAGCCGGCGAACGTCCTGCTCACCGACGAGTCGCCGCCGCGTCCGGTGCTCTGCGATTTCGGCCAGAGCCGCGCCTCGGGCAGCGGGCTCGACGAGGTGGCCGGCTCGCCCTGCTACGCCGCGCCCGAACAGCTGCGCCAGCCCTCCGACTCGGCCGGCGGCAAGGGCTACCGCTGGGATGTCTATGGCTTCGGCGTGCTCGCCTTCCGCCTGGCGACCGGACGCTACCCGCGTCTCGGAGGGATGGCGGAGGAAGGTGCGGAGGCGTCGGCGGATCGCACCCTGCTGGATGAGGGCGACGGGTCGCGCGCCGACGAGATCGCGGCGAAGATCGAGGCGGCGGGCGACGCGGTCGACTGGGGCGACGCGGCGCTTTCGAAGGACTGGCGGGAGGTCATCGAGCGCTGCCTGCGGCTCGATCCGACGGAACGCTTCGCCGACATGCGGGAAGTGCGGGAGGAGCTTTCGCGGCGGACCCAGGCGCGGCGACTGCGGCGGGCCCGAAAGGTCGCCTTCGGCTTCGCCGGACTGGCCGGGGTGGCGATCATTGCCGGCGCGGTGGCGGTCACCCAGTGGCGAAACAGCGTCGAGGCCCGCCGGCAGGCCGAGGCCGCCCGCTCCGACGCCGAGGCGCTCGCTGGTTCGATGCTCTACGACCTCGGCGACAAGCTGCGCCCGCTCGGCCGGCTCGACCTGATGACCGATGTTTCCGACTCGGCGAAGCGCTATTTCGACAACCTCCCCGACGACCAGCGAACGCCGGAGAGCGACCTGCAACGCGTCGCCATGCTCAACAACCGCGGCGAGATCCTCCACGCCGCCGGACGCCTGCAAGAAGCCGGGGCCACGCTGGACGAGGCCTCGGCGCTGCTCGACGAGCTTGAACGGCTTTACCTCGGCACCTCGCCCGAACCGGAGAACCCGCCGCTCGATCAGCTCGAGCACGAACGCCTTTCCAACCACCTGCTCAAGGCCCGCGTCCGGCGCGACCTCGGCGAGACGGCCGAGGCGATCGCCGATCTCGACCGCTTCCTGCCGGAGGCCGTCGGCGGCGGCTCGATCCCGCAGTGGATCGCGCTGCACCAGATCCACGGCGACCTGCTCGAGCACGAAGGCCAGCCGGAGGAATCCCTCGCGGCCCTGCGGCGGGCGCTCGAGCTGGCGAGGCGAATGGCGGAGGAGGCGGGGAATCCCGTGACGCTCCGCCTGCTCTCGGTCGCCGAGGCCAAGGTCGGCGCCTCGCTGCTGTATCGCGAGCGGATCGATGAAGCCGAACCCCGCTTCGTCGCCTCGCTCGATGCGCTCGAGAGCATCCCGGCCGAGGCCCGGAGCGGCGAGTGGGATGGCGACATGGCGGCCACGCTGGCCACCCTTTCCGACATCTCCCGCCTGACCGGGAAGGCCGACGAAGCCCGGCAGCGGGCCGACCGCGCCGTCGCGATCCTCCGGCAGCGGATGGCCGACGACCCCCTGAGCCAGAGCGCCCGCCTGAATCTCGCCAGCGCGCTCGGCAAGCGGGCCATCGCCCGCATGGGCGAGGACGGGAACGAGCCGTCGCTCGCCGACCTCCGCGAGTCGCTGGAAATCCTGGAGCCGGTGGTGGCGATCGATCCCTCCAATCAGGCGGCCCTCAGCAACCGCGCCACCACCGCCGGTCAGATCACCAACCTGCTCATGATCGCCGGGCGCAACGACGAGGCCGTCGAGGCCTCACGTCGGCAGGTCGATTTCACCCGCGCGCTCTTCAAGCAGAACGAAGACCTGCTCGAGAACCGTGTGCTGCTGGTCGAGGCCCTCACCCGGCGCTCGATGCTCGCCCGTCCCGTCGATCTCGCCGCCGCCGCCGAGGCCTCCGCCGAAGCGGTGCGTCTCGCGGAGGCCTTCGGAACCGCCTCGCAGGACCTCTGGCAGGTCGCCCTGGCCGAGGGCAACGCGCTTTCCGAAAAGGCCGAGTGCGAGCTCGCCGCCGGCCGCGGGCGCCCGGCCGCGGAACTCTGGGAAAAGGCCCACGCCCTCTACCGGCAGGCCAACCGCCCCTACCACGCCTCGCTCGCCCTGCTCTACCGCGCCGACGCGCTCGGCCAGTCCGGAGAGGAGGCCGCGCCCCACTTCCAGCGGGCGGAGGATTTCATCAAGGCGAACACCGAGTCGCTGACCGCCGCCGAGGTCGAGTTGTTGAAGGGATTTCTTCCGGGCGCCCCGTGATCCCTCTCCGGGCGGCTCCTCCTTCCAATCCTCCTCGGATTTCGCACTCCCCCTTCCGCCGCATCGGCCGTTAGAGTGATCGCGAGTCATGGCGGAGAAGAAGCGCAAGAAAGGCAACGGCATCATCTTCGGCCTCGTTCTGCTGGGGGCCTCCATCGTTGCCATCTGGAAAAACGAGCACCGGTTCGACTACTACAAGGCGGCTCGCGACACCGTGCCGGCCGAGGCGGTCGACGGCCTCGCCGCCGGCGCGCTGTTCTCCCACACCGGCCGCATGGACCGCGACCTCACGCTCAAGGGCCGCTACGTCGAGTCCATCGTCGGCTACCTCGAGGTCGATCGCATCGCGGAGATCTACGCCTGGGACCGCGACGAGGATGACGACGGCGTGAGCTGGTCCAAGGAATGGATGAGCCATCTGGAAAGCAACGAGCGGAACGAAGGACTGACGAAGCAGTTCGACTCCGGAACCCTCGTCCCGCCGAGCTACCGGGTCGCCGACCTTTCGGTCGACTCCGCCAGGATCCAGTTCGTCGATCCGGCTGAGGCTATCCCGCCCGCCGGGCTCCAGCTCACCGATCAGGGCACCGGCGGGGGACTCGTGCCGCGCGAGGATCACTTCTACCTCTCCAAGGGCGATCCCGACCAACTGGGCGACGAACGGATTTCCTACCGCGGCATCCCCGTTCCGGAAGTGGCGACCTACTTCGGCAAGTGGGGCGACGGAGTCGGCGTCGCGCACCAGGCCGAGGTGAAGGAAGGGCTCATCGCCGGCATCATCCAGGACAAGGGCATCCTGCACCACCTCGTCGCCGGGCCCCGCGAGACCGCCCTCGCGACCATCAAGGCCCACCTCGCCCGGCTGAAGATGATCTTCCGCATCGTCGGCCTGGTCGTCTGCACCATCGGCGGCGGCATTCTGTTCTCCAGCCTCACCCGCGTGCTCGTCTTTCTCCCCTTCGTCGGCCCTTTCCTCAACCGGGTCACCGGATGGATCGGCATGCTCGTCGGCTTCCTCCTCGGCCTCGTCACGCTCATCCTCGCCTTCCTTACCAGCAAGCCGATCATCCTCGCCGGCATCGCGCTTGTCGTCATCGCCGGGCTGGTGTTCTTCGTCCGGAATGCCCGCCGCAAACGCGGTCGGATCCAGGAGGACGTCGCCGGCCGCCTCGGCCACGCGCCGTCATCGCTCGAGCTGAGCGAGCTCGAGTTCATCCAGCTGTGGCAGCTCGCCGCTGGTAACGGCGCCATCAACCCCGACGAGCAACGCTGCCTCGACCAATGGGTTCGCCGCCACGGCTGGAGCGCGGAAAAGGTCGCCGACCTCACCCGCCGCGCCGAGCAGGAGCTGGGAGGGACCAGCGACAAGGAGAAGCTCGAAGCCCTGATCCGCTACTCCCTCGCCGACGGCCGCATCGACCGCCGCGAGCTCAAGACCCTCCAAACCGCCGCCACCTGGGCCGGCATCGGCCGCAAGGGCCTCGGAACGCTGATGACCGAGGTGCAGGGGGATGAGGGGGGCCTGTTTATCGGCGACCTAGAGACGGAGAATCGCGATGCTCCGCTGAATACTATCTAACGATTGAGTTCCCGGTCGCAGGTAGTGCCAAGGCTGCAAATAGCCTGCTCTTCATGGAAGATCGAGGACCCAACATGCTGTAAACTACCGATTTGATTGTTTGTAGTTGGCGAATCGGCCCATCGACGGCCTACCGAATTGACTTCGCCTCGGAATCGTCTGAAGCGCGCGCTCGATTAAGAAGAATCGAACTTGACTCGAAGCGCCATCTTCGCTTGCTAAGAAAGCTCAGGCTATGAAATACCTTATTTGCCCCTCTGTTTTTGTCTCGGTTTGCTTCTGCGCGCATGGAGAAGACATTATTTTTGACAAGTCCGAAAAAACGTTAAGTGCCTTCGGAAAGGTCTGGAAGGCTCACTCTGGATCGAAGAATCATCCGGAAATCAAGAATGGGACCTATAAGATTCCCAAGAAGTCGCTGATGGTCGGCACCGAGAAAGTCTCCGGGGTCCCGCAAGACGACAAATATAAGGCGAAATCTTATCAAGACAGCAAAGGGTTCGGATGGTTTTGTTGGGTTGGCTCGGGAAACTTGGGGATCCATCCAGATGGCGGACCCAGCGGGACCGAGGGCTGTATAGGTCTCCTCAACGAGGATACTAGGGATCTTTTCGATGCTCTTAGAAAAGTGTATAACGACGAGCACTCTCTTATCGTCCGTGACTGAGATTGCGAAGGATCAAGCGATACCTTTTAATTGTCAGAATTTATTGGGAGATTGCTATAATCTCTTTGTTCCGGATTACCTAAACGATGCCTGACGCCAGAAAAGAGCATCTTCTACTCAAGCTCTTCTATCCCGGTGGGGGCGTGCAGCGGGTCTATGGAAGGCTGATAGATGGAATAGGCTATAAACTCAATGTGGTCGGTGCCGATAGCGAAAAGCCACCTTTCGGCGTGCAGTTTTATGCTCCGGGCTTATCCGATTCTCCTCCGACCCAAAGTGACCTAAGGAACGAAGAAGAAGGTCGTCTAATCGAGTTGCAGTGCCTCAGGCTTGAGATTGGAACCGATTTGGGTACCAATCCCCGAAAAGTTGAGATAGGGAACTCGGACTGGTGGAAGTTGACGAGCGCCCCGAAGCTATTCCCGAATGGGCTTCCAAGTCAGTTCTCGATATGGGCGGCCATCCCATGCCCCGTTTTTGATTCTGGGATTGATGGTATTCGAGGATCGGGTTTGGGATTTAGAGTTAACTATCGATTCAAAAAGCATCCTAAAGGAGGACCTTATGAGCCTCAAATAGATGCAAAAGCCGAGTTCGGATCTAAGTCTCAACGAATATTTGGGGACAATCCCCGGGGAGTTCTTCAGCCAGGACTTGCGATATGGCATGTCCTTGATCAAGAGGGTTATGACTGGTTGCGTCAGAATCTAATCGGTTTGGATCGATTAGGAGAACTGAAGAGTACCAAGGCAAGAACAGTGGTCGAAACTGTTTTTGGTGTGCGGCAGCATCCCTCGCAGCCCGACGAAAGCAAGAAGTTCCCGGACCGCGGTGGTCTGCTGCTGCGATGGAAGCTTCACGGCGCAGACAAGTCTGCGTTCTACAGTCCCAAGTTCATCAGGCGCTTCCTTTGTCAGCCCCACGCAAGCAATTCAGTCTTTCGCCAAGCCGAAACCTCCGAGGTTCGGGATGTGGTAGTCAAGAGCTGGCATCATGACACTCTTGCGACCGAAGGTGAAGATGCCAACTTAGCCGACCGCGCACCTGAGGGACCTTCATGGGTTCTGGATGTGTCGAGCGAGGGCCCAAACGGGGTCGCGAACGGGGTCGATGCGTCCGGACGAATCTACAGCCGCTTTTGGAACTCCATCACGAGGACCTTTCATTCCAGGCCCCACCAGGAGCGCGCTTTTCTTTTCGATCTCTACCCGAATACGGGCTCTTTTGAGCCCATCAGGTTTCTTGTCGGACTCATCGATGGCGATGAAAGGTTTCACTTCCGACCACATGTTCCCCTTCTGAGTTCGGCTGCGGATGGAACTTACGAGATTGTTTTCCCGGCCCTGCAGAGCATCAGCGAGAGTGAGGACGCGGTGGCCTGCACGGTCAAACCAGGAAAGGTTGCCGATGCCGAATGGAAAAATAAGTACAAGAGAATACGAGTTCACCATCTCAAGGATCTAGAGTTGGCGGTGAGCTACCCCCTGGAATTCAGGACCATCCCGCGTTCGAGGAAGGTTCGATTCGGAGCCCTCGATTGCACGGTTTCCAAGCTAGCAAAGCCCTATAGGGCGCAGACTCATGCGCATTTCGTCTTCGGCTACGGAAAGACTGTCGGCGTGAAGCATCAGTTCACGGATCTCGAACTCATATCCTACTCGATTGGACTGCGGCCATCCGCGGCCGAAGGGGAAGCGCCGGACGTGCTTCCGTTTCCTATCCCACTCAACGATGTTGCTCCGGGCGGAGCCGGACGGGGCGATGATGTCAGCGGCCTGATCTCCCATGGCGAGCAGCCGTTTCTCGTCCCGATCGAGCGCCCCGGACAGCCCGGGGAATTCGTGATGGAGGTCGTCGATGAGAATTCGCGGGACCACCGCCAACGCTTGATCCTCTCGATCAAGAAGCTGAGCGCAACGTCACGGATTTCGGGCAATGAAAAGATCTTCTACCTAGATCGGAATCCGTTCCTGGTAGCACTACTCTCGGTGAGTGCGCTGCGTAACTTTCGTCCTGGCACCGGAAACGAAATAGCTTATTGGTCGACGGAGGGACCATTCCGGGGATGGCAACTGAAGGCGACGGTTGACAACTTCGATCTCACCCTGCCGCCACAGGTCCTTGCCGAGGAGATGGAGAAGCGGATCGGGAGTTCCGACATCGGACCTGGGGAGCTGGTGGATTTCCGATTTACTACCCCGGCCAAGCTCACCCTGCGGAGCGGAGAGTTGATTCGGAACTATGGAATCGTCCCGTGGGACCTTGAGTTCTACCTGAACGGGTTGCGGGAGTCACGGCTGGTTGGGCTTCCTCTGGAAAGGGCGGAATTCGAACTCCTTTACGGAATTCGGACCCGCCTCGACAATAACACTCGTCTAAGACTTGCGGAGATATTTACGCGTTTGGGTTTTCCGGCTTCACGCCTGCCCGACACGCCCCGCGACCCTGAGTTCCTTCCCCTGAAGTCAGAATACACGAAGTATCAGAAGCTATGGGACCGCTATCTCGCGGCGTTGGAGAACCGACTCGCGATCTACGAGCTTTTCGAGGAAGACCAGCAGGAGTTCAACGAGACCGGAGAGCGGGTCGGACTCGAGATCAGCGGACGGCGCAACGAGGACGGGCCACAAGCCTACATTGTGGCCAATAGAACCCGGGATGACGCGACCACTGGTAGCCCGGAATATTCGGTGTCGTTCGACAGCAGCCAGACCCGTCTACCCATCCCGGTTTACGAGGAGGGCTTGGCAGGTAGTTTCGCATGGGCCTTCGAATCGCGATTGCTCTTTGAGGCACTCTACAACGATCCCGATCCGTCGACCCACATGCGGGTGGAGGCTGTGGAGGTGAGCCTCGCCCGGCTCTATTTCTCGGCCCTGGGTGGCTGGGGAACGCAGGAGGCTGCCTTCGATAACGGAAAAGCTCGGGTTCAGGTCACGGTTGAGATGGGCCGGGTGTCTGAAATGCGGGTCGAACGCATCGGGCGGGTTGGGGTTTTCTGGAACAAGGCCAAGATGGTCACGGTCTTCCGTCGCACCGTGGCGCCGACCAAGCAGTTCGAGATGGAGCAGGATCCCCACCTCGGACGGCCGATCCTCCGGAAGGTCGAGGAGTATATCGAGTTCATCGAGAAACACCGCCGCCACCCGGACCTCGATACCGAAAAGGAAGACGGTCGGCTCGCGGGTTGCCTGGTAGGCTCGTCCTGCGAGGAGAAGATTCTCATGAACAGCCGGTGGGGAGTCGAGGTCTTCGCGGATGACGAAGAGGCGCGCCCGCTCGGGTGGAAAGTGCCCTTTCGAATTCCGACCGCGGATCGCGAAGTTTACAGACCAGCCAACGTCTATCTGCACTTCCCTTCCCACCCAGGCTCCCCTGATCCGGAGACCACCGCTCGCATCGAGAACCTGGAGGACCTGTGGTTCTGGACCGACCTGAATCCGGAGACTACCGACAATACCGACTCCTGGGATCCGCAGCCATACATCGACTTTGGGCCTTTTGCACGTGCACCGAAAGAAGCGCGTCCAATGGATGGGGGGCGACCGCTCTGGGGAACAGCACCGATCCCTCCCGCGGCGGGCCGGTTCACCTTCCGACTGGGAGAATTAGAGCGGGGAATCAACCTCGCCGCCCATCAGCAACGAGAGCGCCCCCCTGAGGACCGGATCGATGTCAGTGCTCGGCTTAGGCACTTCACAATGACGCGAGGGGAGGCGCCCCCGCCAAGAGAGGAACTGAAAGGCGCGAGCCTTGCGGATCAGAAAATGGTGTTGGAAGCAGCGAACAAAGCCCGTCCCATCGGGCGACTCCGCGAGGAGGTGGAGGGAATTGCCTCGCTGTTAGAGCAGCTTCCGCTCACGCGACTACAGAAGCTGGGAGACCCGGATCGAACCGAAGTGGCGAAAGCGATCACGGGGGTCAAAGAGTATCTTGAGAAGGGCCTTGCCGGGCCGGCCAAGGCCCTGAACCCATTCGATCAGGCCCAAGGGGCGTTGGAGGAGCTGAAAGGCAAGCTTGGCGGCGGAGGCAACCCGCTTGCGAAGGACGAGCTCAAGAAGAAGCTCTGCGGGAAGGTGAAGGGATCAATGCTCTGGCAGCTGAGGCAGGCTGAGCGTCACATCGCGGCGATTCCCCGATCTTTCCTGGAGTACTCCAATGACGTGGTCCGGGAGATCGATGGGCTTGCCGACGAGAGGATCGAGGAGGCGCGTCGACTAGGACAGAGCTACCTGCGGAGCCTGAGAGAGCGCAGCCGAATAGACCGGCTCCAAGGAACCCTGCACGGACAGATCGACAAACTGTTGATCGTCTTGCGCGGGCCCGTCGATGGTCAACAGGGCGGCGCGATGAAGGACCTAGCCGACATCAAGGCCAAGGTGGCATCACTGCAGAAGGATCTTGGATCGCTCAATGCACCCGACATCCAGAAGAAACTCAGAGCAATTGCGTTGCTGGTAGATAGCAGGTTGGTTCGCGAACTGAATGAGCGCATCTCGGCACTCCGGCAGATGCCGCACAAGCTCGATGTGACGCCCATCCAGACCCTGGTGGATCTGGGCCTCGCGAAGGTGGAACCCGGGCTGGAGAAGGCGAAGGACAAGGTCGCGGAGGTGCGAGCTTCGGTAAAGCAGGCCCTTGAGAAGCTTTTGGCCGCCGACGGGCCTATCGTGCAGGTGGAGTCCTCACTGGGAGCAGCGGTGGCGGCGCTGAAGAAGACCAAGGCGGATGCCACTCTTTCAAAGAAGCTCAACCAGCTCGAGTCTTGGGCGGATGGCAAGATTGCGGAGATTGGCAAGCTGAAGAACGAGCAGCTGAAGGCGGGCGTGAAAAACATCCTCGGCGAGGCAAATGCCTCCCTCGACGCCTTCGAGGCCGAGGTCCGGACCCTCTTGGACAAGGAGGGAAAGACGGCGGCGAAAGAGGCAGAGAAGCTCTGTATGGACCTGGTGGGGAGTATCTACGATTCCACGTTGGGGCCGGTGGTCGGGCAGGTCCAAGCGGTTCTCGACTCTTTCAAGGATGATCTCGACCTGCTTGGTCAGCACTATGAAACCGCCAAGGAAATCCATGAGTGGGTGGACTCGCGGCGGCGCGTCCTGAAGTCCGCGCTTAATGGGATCCCCGACGCAGCGGAACGCGCACTGGATGCGACGGAGGATGTCCTCCAGCGACCGGGCAAGGCCCTGAAGGCGTTGCGTGGCGTGGGGAGCGATCCGGAGGCGGCCCTCCTCGCCTTCAAGGGGATGACCGACTTTTCTCACCTTGAGACCGGGCTAAACAAGAGTCTTAAGGCCCTCGACCGGCAGATGAAGTCGGTGGGTTACGTTTTCGGGGACACTGCGGAGGCGCTCGGCATGACGCCCATCACAGCGATGGTCGACAACGCGGAGAGCTACCTCGGTGATCGCTACGACGAGATCAAGATGAAGGCTGCGGAGTTGGCTGTGCCGGTTAACAGGCTGGGCAAGCAGCTGGAGGCGGATCTCGAGAGCATCAAGAAGGAGGCCAAGGACACCCTCTTCAAGGGCATGGCCGGCATGAAGAAGTTCCTGCGTGGACTCGTCGATGACGACCTAGCGAAGCGGATCGAGGAGGCCACCACGATCGAGACGAAGACCGATCCCAAGACCATGACCGGATTCGTGGACGCCAAGATTTGCAACCTGAGGCTGGGTTCGGACTCGACGATCTTCTCATTCGGTCCGATTGCCCTTCGTCTTCGCAAGCCTGTCCTGGAAGCCCATGCCCGCATGGAGCGGACCCGCGATGGTTCGATCAACCGGACCTCGACCGGTAAGATCATCGCGGACTGGGAGATGTCCCTGCAGGGTCAGAAGCTCCTCATGTTCCGGCAGACTGAAGTGGTCTGCAAGGATGGGAAGGTCAAGGTTGACCTAGATCCCTCGAAACTGGAGCTGTCGAGCGTCATGCAGGCCCTCGCCGACATGGCGCAAACCTACGAAACCGAGGACGATGGGTTCCGCTACGGGCTGATCCAGGATCTCCCCAAGAAGATCGAGGCGTTCTGCGAGCTGAACATCAAGCTTCCTCCTGTCGAGGCGGGAACTTTTGCAGTCACGAATCTGAGCTTCGGAGCTTTCCTCAGGATTCGACTGGGTGCGAAAGACGATCCGGACAATGCGAGTCTGCCCGATCTCAAGACGACCGAACTGTCGATCGCGTCCGGCTTGAACCTTGCGAACGAGAAGGCGCCGTTCTCGATCATCGTCTTCATCTTGGGCGGCTGTGGTTGGTTCGAGGTGTCGGCGAAGTACTCGATCGGCCTAAGCAACGACCAGACCAGCCTCACGATCGATGTATCGATCGCGATCGGGGCGGCGGCGTTCCTGGGAATCAACCTCGGCTTCCTGCGGGGGTCGGTGATGGTGTCCCTGGCGGTGGAGGTCAAGGCGAGCCTGATCAAGCAGAGCAACGGTCAGAACTCGCGAACGGTGCGATGGAGTATCGTGCTGACCTTCTCGGGCCGCTGCTCGGTGATTGGGCTGATCAGCGTCTCACTCACCATTGTGCTGGCCATCCGCTACAGTTCGGGTGGAGGAATGACCGGGACCGGCCGGGTCAGCATCTCGATCCGCATCTGCTGGTGCGTGAAGATCAAGGTGGAGCGCTCCTTCACCTATCGATTCAAGAAGGCGAAGGGCGGAACCGCACGAGTGAATGGGGCGCCCGCGCGGCTTGCGGATCCCCGCATGCGGGTCCCGTCGCAGCACGATGCGCTTCTCGCGAGGTTGCAGGGTAAGGAGATCAGGGAGGCCGAATTGGTCGAGCGAAAACCGGCGGCGCGGAAACGGCCGAACCGGTTCAGCATGCTTGGGTAGGAACACTCAACGAGAGAAGACACGACCATGTGGACGATCGTCACGAATACATCGAATCTGGGGGCCTATACCGGCGACAAGCGTGCTCGGCTGGCCTTCAACTGGAATTCCACTTTCTGGAGAGGAGGCGGGGTGCCGCCGGCGGTCGAAGCGGCCCAGTTCGGCCTCTTCCTGCCGTGGCGGAGTATACGCCTTGAATTGTGGGATGTGACGGACGGAAGCATTCCGTCCAAGCTGGGTGGCGCTGGTGGCCCGGCCGTGGTTCGCCCGGCGAAGCCAACGAACGGGGCTGGCTGGGGATCAGCAAGGGAGCGCCTCGGCAGCGCCTTGAGTGTGCAGGGCGGAATTGCCCCGGAGAGGTTCTTTGGCGTGGCAGCGGCGGGAGGCGAGTATGCCATGAATCCCGAATCGTGGCCGGCCCTGATGGCGAGCTTGTCGAATTACGCTTCACCGGTGAACGAGGAGCTTGGACTGTCGTCGTTTCATCCTCTCGACTGGTTCATCGAGAAAATGGAACTGAGTCCGGAAGAAGCGGACGGATTGGACGATGATGAGAAAGCGGAGGCCCTGAAGAACAAGAAGAAGGACATCGGAGACCGCCTGAGCGCAGGCGCTCGGATTGCCCTTGTTCCTGTCCCTCTCCCGGACCAACCCGGTGAAGAGGAGCTCTGGACCCTCAGTGCGAGCGATGCGGCGGGGCCTGAGCAAGCGATCCTGAAGCTGACGCACAAGGACCTAGCTGGTTTCAATGCCGAGATCCAGGTGCAAGGGGCCAATTCGTCCCTCAACCAGAACGTGTGGGTCCGAGCATTCGGGGGGACGCGTTCGTATCTGCCGCTCAGCGATCAGTTCGATTCCGACGAGGACTCGGAGCTGCGGAAAAGGAATTGGAGGAAGGACTACGCCCACAATGTCCAGGCGCACCTCAATCTCCTGGCGTGGTGGCGGGAAAAGAATGTTCCTGCCAAGAATGATTGGGCGACCTTACGCCCCCTTCTCGAAGCGGGGTTGTTGTTGCTGCACGACCGGGCCGACCTGGGGCTTCGCTTCGGGGTCGAGGAGTTCGATTTGGACGAAGCGGGCCAAAGTGGCCCTCCTTTGCAGGATGGTGCAAAGCGCATTTCCGAGCACATCTTTCTCAGGCTCGCGAAGATCGATCCGGGTTCCGGCCGGAAGGTGCTGGACGAGCTTGGAGTCGGTCCGGGCTTGAAGGGAAAGAACGAGAAGTTCCTGCAACACCTGCGGGATGGTAAGGAGCAAAACTGGGTCGGTTTGGTCACCATGGCAGTCGAGCAGTGGGGAGAGGATTCCCTTGCCGTGAAGGGGAGGAGCACCAGTCACCTGCACGAGGCGTTGAGATTCCTTTCCAAGCCCGGATCCGAAGACGAATTCAAGGAAACCGGGATTGACGGGGCCAAAGCCCTCGAAGAGCTCGAACGGGTAGCAGACGACGAGGATATCGTGCTCGATCTGTTCATTGTCCAATGGGAGCAGTTCGTTGCGAAGCATGGTGGGGCGGGAAGTGAGAAACACTGGAGGAAGTTGTTGGGAGCGGACCGGCTGATGGACCGGCGTGGGGAGTTGCAGGAGTTGTTGCGTGATTCAGGTCGCACCCTGCGGGAGTGGCTGGGAGATGGCCTAACAGCCGAGCTGTGGTTCTGGAGAGAGAAGGAGAATGGCAAGATGGTGTCGAAGGGCCTCCACGTGCCGGACGGCACTCCTCAGAACGCCAAGTCGGAAGCGAAAGCGGTCCAGGAAGCAATCGTGCAAGGGATGAAACGACTGTGGAATATCCCGACGACGCCTCCCTTTCGAGTGCCGGTACTGAGGACGACAAAGTCCGAGGAAAAGGACTTTCCGGCACCCGGGGCAGAGGCAAAGGAAGCGATTGAAGAGATGGTGGTTCGCCTCGCGACCCCAAGCGAGTTGCGGCGCACGATGCCGCATCCGCTCCGAGTGGACACTCCGATGTTGACCACCCCCGCAAAACAGCTCGCCGAGATGGCCGGGGTATTGGTTTTTCTACGCCGAAAGGGCGAGAAGGGGGGAAAGAAGGAGGGTAAATGGCGCTGCCTCAACATGGCAAAGCTTCTTGGGACGGTGGATGGAAATGAGTTGGTGCTCGGCAAGCCAGCTGAGCAGGTAGTTTCACCGTTCCAGGTGAACTCGGTGAATGGGGTCCTCCAGGGTGTGATCGAATACCAGGAGCGACCGATTGCGGTCGAGTTGCTGGAGGCCATCGAACGGATGAAGCGGGATTCAGAAGTCGAGGGTGAGGAGATCGATCCGATGAAGATGGTGGCTGGCTTGGAGCTCAGCTACCGGCAACTGGACAAGGTCGATCCAGCCGGGTGGGGGGTGGTCCCTCCCATGATCTACTCGAAGGAGGACAAGCCGAACTTCGAGGTGGCATTTGCGCCAGTGCACAACTCGGGGGCTCTGCCGCCGGATCTGGCGGACAGTCCGGACACGCCGGGGCAAATCGGGGCATTCGGCACCATCGACAAGCCTGCGGGCAAGCAGATTGCCTCCTACGGACCCTATCGCCGCCGGGTCCCGGTTGGGGCAGTGCGCTTCAGTGGCTCGCGCGACAAGGAAGGGAATTGGGCCAAGTTTCAGCCCCGCATGGCTCCATCATCAGTGGCGCCGCTGGTGCATGACTTGATCGAGCCCGATCAGACTGAAGCGGGGACAGCCGGAGACAGGAGGAAGGATCTGACCACCTACGTGTTGTGGCCCGGGGTGAATGGGGCCCAGAACCGGATCGGAAACAGCACGGTCGAGTTTCTTTTGCGGCCACCCGCAGTGGAAGTGGAGAACTGGGCTCGTGGCTTCGTGGCGGAGCGCTACCAGGAAGGTGGGTCTTTGGACCCGACGGACCAAGAACTCTTGATGGATGTCGAAGATGCCTACTTCGAGTTGGTTGACGAGGACGAGACGGCCCGAGGCTCGAAGGCGGACGACCTCATTGACGACTACGCTGTCTCGATGGTGAAGGTGGAGTTCGAAGAAGTGGAGATGCCTGGCCAGAAAGTGGAGCTCAAGAAAATGGCAGTCCTCTTCTCCCAGGGAGCTGTGGAAGAGAAGGCCCCGACTGGAAGGGAGTTTCTCGACAGAATCCAACGAATCTTCAGGGCTACCGATGGAGCTCCTGCTGGATTCCGTGGCTGGCTTGTCGTGGAGCGGGGGGACGCCGGAAGCAAGTTCAAGGTCGGCTTTCCACAAGCAGAAGGGAATGAAAACAAGAAGGATCCCAACAGGTGGCACCTGACCATCCCGCCAGGACGGATCGTCAAGATGACGGTGACACCGTGCCTGTCTCTGAAGGCCAAAAATCACTTCGACGTAATCTACTCGGAAGATGGCCCGAACAAGGAGTTGAAGGCAGTGGATGGCGACAAGGCATTTGAGGTGATCCCGGCGGCACGAGAGTTCTACTTCGAGACCGTACCGTCGGCCCGGATTATCAACAAAGTTCCGAAACCGGCCTTACCCACACCGAAGGAGACCTGGAACGCGATCACGTTAGGAACGACCTCAGCGGGCCGGCTCAGCGTCAACCTTCCGGTCTTGAAGGCCGAAGGGGATGGCGCCTACTGGCGCTACGTGGGTGCGATCGAGACCGGGGTGCAGCCTTGGCGCTGGTTGGGGCGAATTCAGGCCTGGGAGAAGCAGAAGACCGATGTCAACGGGAAGCTGCTGCCATCGCGACGACCGCGACTTTGCGAAAACGTCGAACTGCTGAATAAGAAGAACGAAGTTGACCAGCTCGAGCCGGTTCTCGCGAATGAGCTGGCGGACTTTGAAGGAGTGGCCCCGAACGACGCCTTCACACACGGGGGTCCAGGATCGGACCGGGACGGTGACGGGATTGATGACAGGGTCAACCTCATGAAAGCGATCCAGGAACAAAAGGAGTTTCCCTTGTTTGAGGATCCGGGCGACCAAGAGGTGCTGGGGCGATACATGAGGGTACGCCTGAAGCTCTGGTCCCGTTACCTCGGTTTGCCGGGCTTCAGCGATACCATCACCTCGAAGTGGAGCGAAGTCAGCAAGGGCGGGAAGCGGGTTGTGGCCAGTTCGTTCAAGCGAATGGTCCTGCCGGGTCGTCTGCGCACTCCGCTCGGCGCGCCGCGGGTGAAGATGCTGATCCCGCTAATCGAAGATGCTCCGAGAACATCGATGGGCGGCGAGGGCATCGAGGGGCGACCTGGTTTCCTCGCTCTTACCACCGAGGGCCTGGCCTCCCCTTTCCATATCCTCGAAGGCGCGATCGAGTTCGCGGAATACGAGATTTTCAACGCCGACACCAACACGCTGGAGACCCGGTACTTTCCGGAGTTCGGCCCGGATCCGATTTCGTCCGCGAATTCTTTTGTGGATGGGGACGATGAAATCAACCAGAAGAAGGGCCTGGACAAGGCCGCCAAGGAGAAGGTCGACGCCGAGCCGCTTCAGGGACGAGCATTCGGCCTGACGGTGGAGCGAGAGGGCGCCGACGCCGCTTTTCCCTACGCCGCCTTCTCGTTCGACTTCCCGAAATTGCCGGACGGCGTGCTTCCCAACGGCAGGATGACCGAGGCCTACAAAAGCGACATCTTCCTGAAGCTGGCCTTCCGCTGGCGTATTTGGTCGGGCGAGGACAAGGCCCGCACCATGGATCACCCGGCCGAGGAGCTAGTGGGACCGCTCACCTCCCCTTGGCAAATTAGAATGCTGGCACCGTCCGCACAGATCGAGATCGATCCCGGGGGAGACGTGGCGGTCGAGTCGTTGCGGTTCCTGCCGGCAAGGAAGAGATTGTTCATTAAACACGCCAATAAAGAAGTCCGTGTAATCGCACCCAAATACCAAGGCTCCACCGGAATCGGGAATCTCACCATGACATTTGCCTTTCTGACATGGAAGACGGTGCCGGACGTACTTTCGGGCAACCTGAGCAAGCTTCCGGTGGGCATCTACCTACCAGGGGTGAATAAGGAGTGGGAGCCAGTGTGGCTCCGTGCTGAAGGCGGTCGGCCGGATCGTGGTCAGTTTCTGCTCCTGATGACCCGTCGCCAGCGGGGGGAGGACCAGACAGTCGGCGAGATACTCAAGGTGGCGGCCGTAAACGGCGACTATAGTGACCGCTTGATGGCCTTCAGCAACGCGCTATTTCCGGAACAAGGACGGCATGACTCTGAGGAGGAGTATCAGCCCGCAACCATGATGGTTGTCCGAGCCTTCAAACCGATCGATGTGGAGTCAGCAGAGAGCTAGAACAATTCACCAACCTCCGGGTTGGCGACGGGTCTCTTGCTCAGGGGGCGTAGATTTCGATGCCGCGGCCAGCCACCGATGCCAGCACTGCGTTAAAAGCTCTCGCCACTTCGAAGCCGCAGCCTCCAAAGCTCTGGTTGTCATGGAGAGGTAGCGCTGATTGCAGCCTTGTTGCGAGACTCGTTGTTGAGCACTCGACGAGGCGCAAGGGTGCACTTCCAGAAGGGTGGCGGGAGAGGCTTTGCATAGGTTCGGATTCCGCGATGCGAAGAGCGAACGCTGCGTTTTCGAACTGGAACATGCAGACTTCGAGAGCGCCGGGCCGGGAATCCCGCCTGGCGCTCCTGAACCCGATAGCGGCCCGAAACAGCCCAAGAGGGTGAACCGCAGCCAACGAGTGTAGGACGTAAAACAGATCGCGATGCCACGACTTTGCATCGGATCCTGCCGTGTCCGGGCACCGCACCCGTGTCACAAGAATTTCAGCGTTGTTTAGGTTGCCCGGAATGCGGTCCTCGTCGAGTTCAAGACCGATGAGGTTAGCCAGCGAGATCGCAGTCCGTCGGGAATTGGCAGTCTCTGCGAGGATCTGGAAATCCCCCGGACTATCCCACGCTGGACCCAAAAGAACAAGGTGTCGGGAGGAGTCAACGAGACAGTGGAGCGGCAGTGCGTTGAAACCGTCTCGTCCGTCGGCGAGAACCGCATCCAGGGAGCGGAGACCTTCCTGGAAGGCTGAGAGGGACTGGCAGCGTTCCAACGTCAGGGGTACTTCTTCGGGGCCCATGGTGGGGAGTTGGTGACCCGGCGGCAATACGACCTTGCGAACCCCGGCGGCGGCCAGGGAGACATAGTCTACCAAAGACACCGGCCTCTTTGCCGCAATGCCCACGATGCGGGCGGGAGGCCGAAACTCGGCGCCATGCAGGGTCAGGGATGCAGTGGTGCCAGAGGCGATTCCGAGGAAGGCGCGACGATCCATGACATGAGTGAGGGGTTGGTCCGGGGAGGCCAGAGAAGAACTACCGCTTTAGCCTACTCTGGTAGACCTCCTATCCAAGCAGAAGCCTTCCGGTATTTGCAAGCACCGTTGAAGTGGGTTTTGTATTTCTAGCAGGGTGACCTCACTTTGAGCTCTTCGGGAACAGGATGCTCTTGAGGACGGTTTCGTCGAGTGCGGCCCGGTAGCGTTTGCCACGCAGGCTGTCCTTGATGCTGGTGTCCTGCTTGAGCAGGGACAGGCAGACTTTGCGCAACATGGCGAGATTCTGGGCCGCGTGGCCCTTGCGAGCCCGGCATTGGTCTTCGTCGAAGGTGACATCCAGCACTTGCCGTCGATGGCGATGAGCTGACGCCGGAGCTTGCCACCGAGCGCGAGGACAAAAGAGGCGAAGCACTCGCAGAACTTGTCGGGATCAATGGCAGTGAAGACGCGCCGGAAGGTGTCGTCGCTGGGCAGTCCGCCTGGCAGCTTGAGGCGTTTGCGCAACCACGACTCCCGGGCTTTGGCGAAGCGCTCGAAGTCCTCGAAGCCCTCGCTGCCACAGATCATCGCGGCCAGGGCGATGAAGATGATCTCGCCGAAATAATGTCGCGGATGCCGGCCCCAGCGCGGGTCATCGAGTTCCTCGAAGGGTTCGAAACCGTCCGGAAAACCACCGGAATACTCGTCGCGTCGGGTCTTGTTAGGCATCGAGAAATCGTGACGCCACTACATGTAGCGTACAAGCCTAATGCCCGATGAATTTCATGCAACCTGAAGTGAAGTCACCGTGGTATTTCTAGGACAAGCCTGGAAACCGGGCATTGGCAGAGCTGGGATTCGGGCACCGGCAATTACCGGGGTCAAGGTTTGCGGTCCACCTCACCGACCAGTGGGCCACTTGGCGGTAAGCGCCCAACAGAACCCCTCTGTTCGGATCTCGCATTTCGGCCATAGTCTGCGGAGCTATGGCATCTACGTCTGAATCCATGTCCATCATCAAGAGCGACAGCGCCGGTCGCAGCCGTTACAGCGCCGAATACAAGGCCGAGGTGGTGGCTGCCTTTGAGGGCAGCGGCATGAGCGGCCCCACCTTCGCGAAACAATGCGGGTTGAAGTATCCCACCTTTGCGGCATG
>JAUIJD010000026.1 GCA_030431475.1 Verrucomicrobiia bacterium
CCATTCCGAACCCGGAAGTGAAACGCTGCAGCGCCGATGGTAGTGGGGCGATAGGCCCTGTGAGAGTAGGTCGCCGCCAGGTATTCGCCCGGCTCCGTCGAAAGACGGGGCCGGGCGCTTCTGTTTCTGGGGCCGGGCCCTTGAATCGGGCCCGGGGCAGGACTCGGCGCCCGGTGCCACGGAAGGAATCCGGGGTTGGCGCCGACGTCCGATGGAGTGAAGTTGCGGGCGGAATGCGATTGCTCCTCTGGTTTCTGTTTCTGATGGCCGCCGTCCTCGGTGTCTGGGTCATTCTCGGCGGCTCTTTCGAGGAACGCTTCACCTTGGAGGGATCGGTCCGGGCGTTGGAGGGCTGGGGCGCTTCGGCCTGGCTGGTGGGATGGGGGCTTCTGCTGTCCGACATCCTGCTTCCGGTTCCCGGGACGGTGGTGATGTCCGCCCTCGGTTGGATCTACGGTGCGTTGATCGGGGGGATCCTCGCGGCGACGGGTTCGTTTCTGGCGGGGGTCGGCGCGTATGGATTGGGCAGGTTGTTCGGTGAAAGGGGCGCGAGGCGTTTGCTCGGAGAGCGGGATTTCATCCGCGGGCATCGGCTGTTCGATCGCGGCGGCGGCTGGTTTGTTTGCCTGTCCCGGGCATTGCCCTTGTTGCCGGAAGCCGTCGCCTGCACGGCGGGCCTGGTGAGGATGCCGTTCCGGCGCTTCGTGGTGGCGCTGGCATGCGGCAGTTTGCCGATGGGCTTTGTTTTCGCATGGGTCGGTGCGACGGGAAAGGAGGCGCCGCTGGTGGCATTGGTCCTCAGCCTCGGACTGCCGGTGGTGCTTTGGCTTCTTTCGCGGTTGCTCAGCCGCAGGTTGGAGATGAGAGTCGAACAATCGCATGACTAGCGTCGCGTCATTGACCCGGGGGCTTCTTCTCGGAATGTTGGGGTTCTTCGCCGGCTCGCTGACGGCCCAGGAAGAGGGGCCCCGCACGATGCTGCGCTTCCTCGCCGTGGGCAACACGCCTCCGTTTGAAGGGGAGTGGATCGACGGGGTGCTTCACGAGGTGGAGGCCCCCCCGGGTAGCATTCCGCCGCGGCGGCTGGTGGTGGAGCGGCGAGGCGCCGAGGATGAGGAGAACGAGGAGGTGGGCCAGGTGACGCTCAAGCTGGGCCGGCTGTCGCAAACCGTCGAATTGAAGTCGGCGAAGCCCGGGGTCCTGCAGCTGCGGGAGAAGGAAGCGAGTGAGCCGTGGGCGGAGGCCCGGATCCCCGGCGGGGGCGAGTTTCTCGTGCTGCTGCGGCGGGCAGGGAAAGGGGGGAAGTGGGATGAGGTCGAAGTTCAGGTGGTTCGCCACGAACCGACGGCGGGGTCGCTTCGCTTCGTCAATGCGACCGCCCGTCCGCTGGCAATTGTACTCGACGAGAAGCGGATCGCCCTGCGTTCCGGGAAGATCTGGGATACCCGCCTCGGGCCGGGGAAGGTCGCGGCGTTCCAACTTGGTTGGCCGGATGGCAACGGGGGGCTGGACCGGGTGCTCAGCCGCAGTCTCGAGCAGGGTTCCGGCGAGCGAACGCTTGTGATCCTGAGCGAGGCGGACCGTGAGGATGCGAGGATGAAGCTCAAGGTCACCGAGCTCCGTTCCGCGGTCAGGAAGCGATTGCCTCCGGGGGCGGATGCGGGCTAGGCTTTCGCCATGAGCGGCGCATCGATCGTGGTGAAGGTGTTTCTCTATCAGATCACGCCCGAGATCTGGCGGCGGTTCGAAGTCCCGGCCGAGTTCACCTTCGAGAGGTTGAGTCAGACGATCCAGTGCGCCATGGGTTGGGAGGACAAGCATCCCCATGAGTTCCGCCATGGGAAGGGCAAGCGCCTGCTGGATGTGATCGGGCCGGTGGGTCTCGAGGACCAGACTCCCGGTGAGTTCCAGGACGAGACGAAACTGAAGATCCAGGATTTCATCGGTCGTCGCCGGCTTCCGATCCGGCTGCTCTACCGGTACGATTTCGCCGAGGAATGGATCCACGAGGTCGTGCTCGAGAAGAAGGGCGAGGGAGTGGAGGAGCCGCGGATGCTGGGCGGCGAGCGTGCCTGTCCCCCCGAGGACTTCGGAGGCGCCTTTCAGTACATGCAGGCACTCAGCGGTGAGATCGCCTGGGACCATCCGGGCTACGACCCGGAGGCCTTCGATGCCGGGAAGGTCAGCCTGAAACCCAAGCGGAAACGGAAGCCGCGTTAGGGCCGGGCGCGGTCATGCCCCGCGCCGTCGCCGCATGATCAGGACCATCGAGGCGGCTGCGAGGGCGGCCACGCCGGGTTCCGGGACGGAGGTTCCGAAGAACAGGTCGTCGGTGTAGCCGACCTGTTGGTTGACTCCCGAGATTTCAATTCGCTGCACCCAGGTGGTGGTGTCGGGGGTATCGGCCTGATAGCCGTAGAAGTCGCTGCCAAGTCCCTCGAAAAGCAAGGTGCCGTCGGACGAGTAGAAACGGGTGCGGGTGTCGGCATTCCACAGCCGTTGCACACCCGCGTAGCGTTGTGGGTCGGTGAACTGGATCTGATACGGGTAACGCCCGTCGTCGGAGCAACTGGTGCAGGGCGTCCCGACGATGGTGTTCTCTCGTCCGGTGAAGCTGGAAACGTAGACGTTGTGAGGGCCGATGGGATTCAGCAAGGAGTTCTGGAAGGTGGAGAAAGTGACGCCGAGGGTGGTGGCGAACTCGTTGTCCAGGCGCCGGTCGGTCGGCATCGGGGGGACACCCATCGTGAAGTCGATGAAGTTGCCGCTGTAGTTGTCCCGGTAGTTCTCGAAGAGCGCCCGACCCGAGGCGCCGGACACCGATGCCGCCTGAAGCCCGTGTGCCAGCAGAATGACAAGGCTGAGAGTCGTGATCGGGAGGTTCATGGCGGGGATCGGTTCGGGTTGAACGGCGAGCCGCGCCGATTCCGGGTCCCGCCGAGAGCGGTCACGGGGGAACGCGCGCTGCCTCATCGACTATCACCATGCGCGACCTGCCCGCTGGGGCGCTGCGCGTATCCTCTGAATCGGTGCGCTCATCCCGCCTCATCGGGCATCACGCCAGGCGGGTCCGGCGATAGCCGAGCCAGGCCCAGAACAGGGCGTTGGCGGCAATGACCACGACCAGGGCGGCGATCCAGGCGAGGGTGAGGAGCCGGCCGCTCCCGGGGAGATTCGGCAGAATGGAGATGATGGCCGCCAACAGGCCGATCCCGAGACCCCAGAGAATGTATCGGGCCGATTCGCGGAGAATGATGGAGCGTCGAACCTCGTCCGGGATGCCGAGGGTGCGGAGCATGGCGAACTCCTCGCGTCGCTCGGCGAGGTTGCGGGCGGTAAGGAGGCCGAGTCCGGCCGCGCCGAGGACCACGCCAAGACCGCCGAGGACGTGGAAGATGGCGATGTAGGTGTTCTCCACCGAGTGAAAGGCGGCGAGCCGCTCGGCGGTGGTGGTGATGCTCGCGCCCAGGTCGGTGAAGGCCTGCTGATACTGCGTGCGGTCGGTCTCGAGCATGCCGGTCGTCTCGCCGAGAAACAACCGGTAGCCGCTCGCCTTGGGGAAGCGCTGGAGAAATGCCCGCTCATCGACAACGAGGCTGCCTTGGAAGACGGAGCCGGCGAGCGTGCCGGCGATACGCACCGGGACCTCGCGCCCGGCGTCGTCGGTGTAGATGAGGGTGTCTCCGAGCTTCTTCTTCAGGACCCACAGCAGGGTCGTCTCGTCGATGAAGGCGGGCAGATAAGCGCCGTCGGGATCGTGGGTCCGGTGGACGGCCAGCCACGACACCGGCAGGTCGTCGACGGTGTTCTTGACCGTGAAGCGTCCCTCGAGCCGCGAGACGTCGGTGGCCAGGAGCCGTGGGCGGGCGACGGCGTTGAGGTTGAAGCAGGAGGCGTCGTCGCCGGTGCCGACGCGGAAGGGAAGGAGGTCGGCGGGCGGGTCCGCCTGGAGTTCGAGGCCTTTCTTCCCCGAACCCCGATGGACCGGTGAGGTGGTTTCGATCCAGAAGGCGAAGCCGCCGGCGCCGCTGGCCTTGTCTTTCCATTCGTCGCCGCCGTGCTTCTGAAAGGCGGCGACCGAGATGACGAGAAAGACACCGGCGGCGAGCGAAGCGGTGACGACCAGGCTGCGCGTCGGCCGGCGGGTGGTGTTGATGGCGGCCATCCCGGCGGGGTCGACGGCTTCCTCGGGGAGGAACTGGCGTCGACGAAGGCGCCAGACGAAGGCGGCGAGTCCGGCGACGAGAAAAGCGAAGCCGGCGAGGAAGAAGCCACCTTGCGGGCCCATCGCCTTCGAGCCGGCAAGGGCGCCGATCCCGACGAGCAGGGCCACCAGTGCGACCCATGGAGCCCGGGTGCTGCGTGACCGGATGACCTCTTCGGTGCCCGACTCCAAGCGGATGCCGGCGCTGCGACCTGCCTGGCGGCGGGTGACGAACCCGATCGTCGACATCACGAGGATCACGAATCCCGCGAGCCCTCCGGCCACCGAGGCCGGGCTCATGTGGAAGTGGAACAGGCGGTCCCCGTCCAAACTCCAGATCGTCTCGAGAAAGGCAAGCAGCCCTCGGGTGTAGGCGATCGCCAGCAGGAGACCGATGGCGCTGCCGAGCGCGACGACCACGAACCCCTCAGTGAGCCGCCAGCGGAGGATGCGTTTCGCCGGGACGCCGAGCGCGGCGAGCAGGCCGGACTCGCGGTTGCGCTGCTCGACATTGAAACGGAAGAGCATGGCGGTGAGGCCGACCGCGGCGAGGATGAGGAAGAAGGACATGCTCAGGAACAGGCCTGCGAAGTCCGTGGGGGAGTTTGCGGACGATGAGGCTTCGGCGCGGATGTTGCGGATGGTGAGGCCGGCGTCGGTCGGGGTGAGCGCTGCGACGAGCTCCGATGAGCGGCCTGCAAGCCCGCTCTCCATGCGCAGCCCCGTCAGAGATCCCCAGCGGTTCTGCCAGAGTTTCGCGGCGGCGCGGTGGGTGATGAAGGCCTTTGGGGTGCCTCTGTGATCGTCCCAGTACGTTTCGTCCTTCTCGCGGATGCGGGTCAGGTCGAGGGGCAGGCCGGGCGACCAGTCGGCATTGCTTTCGGCCTCGGCGATGCCGGGGAAGTCGGGCATCCATTTCCTGTCCGCGGCAAGTCCCTCGAGCGGGATGATGGAGCGCACGGTGAAGGTGGCGCTCTCTTCATCGAGCTGGTTGTTGCCACCGAGAACGTAGTAGGTGAGTTCGACCTCGTCGCCGGGGTCGGCGGCGAGATCCTCGGCCTCCCACGAGTTGAGAACGATCTCATCATCTTTGAAGTCGTCGGGGAGGACGGGCGAGGCATCGATGCCGGCGATCATCGAGTAGGGGGTCTCGCGGTCATTGGCCGCGACCGTGTTGGCCAGATAGGTGAGAACCGGACGCGCGCCCGGGAAGGTCTCGCGCGCCTTCGCCTCGATGGCGGGCGGAAGGAAGATGTTGTTGCTGCGGAGCGCGACGGCGTCGGCCAGGGGGATGGGCTCGAAGTGCAGGCCGTAGTCGGCGAGGGTCATCGAGGCGCGGAGTTTCTCCGGATCGATGGGCTTCGGGGAAAGGAGGAGGTTGGCCTTTCCGGGCTGCTCGATGGCCTCGGCGAAACGCTCAATGGGGAGGCAGAGGAGCGGGGTGGGAAGCTGAGAGGATCTGAGGCTGAAGCGGCCCATCTGGTCGTCGGCAAGGATGGCCGAGACGGTGCCGCGGAGCGTGATGAGCTCCTCAGTGTCACCGGAAAGCGGGGCGTCGCTCGAAAGGAGGCTGGGCTTGCGGAGGCGCACCACCAGCGAATCGCCGGTCCCAACATCGAGCTGCCGGGCAAGGGTGTGGTTGATCCTGAAGCTGTCGCCGTCGAGGCCGGGGGGGATCGACGGGCCCGTGCCGAGCGACCAGAAGCGGTCGTCGACACCGAGCAGGTCGACCTGGCCCGCGGAGGCGCGGCCGGCGTTGACCTGGGCTTGAAGCTGCAGGACGGGGGCGGCATCGAGGCGGTCGGCGAGATCCCGGGTGACGAAATTCTCGCCACCCACGAGAACGGACTCGACCCAGCCGATGCGTTGCTCGGCCACCGTGCGGAGGGTTTCCTTCACCGAGTCGCCCGCGAAGAGGGCGCCGAGCAGGACCATCGCGCCCAGCGCCGCCCCGGCGAGAACGCCGAGGTAGGAGCCGCGGTAGTGGACAAGGCCGCGGCGGATGAAGGCGATCGGAGTCATGAAGGGCGGGCGAGGTGCGGGGAGTGGCGTGGGGAGCGCTGGCCTGAACTGGCGGCGCGGCGGGAGCCACGCGGTCTTTCCTACGAGGAGGCGGTGTGGAGCTGGCCGGCTTTGAGCTCGAAGGTCCGGGACATGCGCTGGGCGAGGGCGTGGTTGTGGGTGACGACGAGGAGGGTGACGCCCTGGTCGCGGTTGAGCTCGAGGAGGAGGTCGGCGACCTGGTCGGTGGAGGCGGGGTCGAGCGAGCCGGTCGGTTCGTCGGCGAGGATGAGCTTGGGCTGGTTGATCAGCGCCCGGGCGACGGCGGTGCGGAGTTTCTCACCTCCGGAAAGCTGCCACGGAAGGTGGTGGAGCCGATCCTGGAGGCCGACCTTGACCAGCAGTTCGGTGGCGCGCTCCTGGGTTGTGGTCGGCGGTTCCTCCCAGTCGCCGGCAAGGCGGGGGACGAGGACATTCTCCAGCACGTTGAGCTGGGGCAGGAGGTGGTGCTGTTGAAAGACGAAGCCGAGCCGGTGGTTGCGGAAGGCGGCGGCGTCGGGCTCGGAAAGTTGGGCGATGTCGAGTCCGTCGATCTCGATCGAGCCGGAGGTCGGCTTGTCGAGGGCGCCGAGGAGGTTGAGCAGGGTGGTCTTGCCGCAGCCCGACGGGCCGACGATGGCGGCGGTGGAGCCGTCGGCGAGGTCGAGGGTGAGACCCTGGAGAACGTGGACGGTCTCGCCGGGGGTCTCGTAGGACTTGGTGAGGTGGTGGGCGGTGATCATGGTGGCGGCTGCGCTGCAGTGATCAGTGATCACTGATCCGGGGCACTCTTGGGGTGGATGACGTTCCAGCGCCTGGCTTTGACTTCGAAAGCGGGAAGGGTGCCGGGCTCGACGGGGGTGACGGGAAGTCGGAGGCCGAAGGTGGCTTGGAGCTCGCTGGCGAGAGTGGTGGAGGAGTCGGTGGTGCCCTCCACCCGGAGCCGGAGTTCGGTCATCGCGGCGCGGCGATCGACCTCGACCTGATACTCGCCGATGCCGTCGATCGAGCGGACGATGGCATCGATGGCGCTGGGGTGGATGTTGATGCCGCGAATGACGACCATGTCGTCGGCCCGCCCGAGGATGCCGCCCTCGAGGGCGAAATGCTCTCCGTGGGGAACCGGACGGACCAGATCGCCGGTGCGGTAGCGGATGAGCGGCGAGCCGTGGCGCCCGAGGGTGGTGAGGACGAGCTCCCCGGTGTCACCGGGCTCGACGGCGGATGCGGTTTCCGGGTCGATGACTTCACAGTAGTACGCCTCATGCCGTAGCAGAAGCAGGTTGGGGTCGCCCCGGTCGCTCACCGACACCGGACCGATCTCGGTCATGCCGTGGTGGTCGAAGACTCGGGCCTGCCAGGCCTTCTCGATGCGGCTTCGGACCTCCGGGATGGAGCCGCCGGGTTCGCCGCAGACGACGATCGTTTCGACACCGAGCGCATCGACGGGTTGGCCGGTGTTTTCGCCGACCTCGGCGAGACGCAGCGCGTAGGTGGGCGTGCAGCACAGCACCCGGCACTGCGAGCGCTGGAGCACGTGGAGCCGGTTCTCGGAGGAAAGCCCGCCGCCGGGGACGGCGCGGACGCCCATGCGGGTGGCGGCCTCGAAGCCGGCCCAGAAGCCGAGGAACGGGCCGAAGGAGAAGGGGAAGAAGGCAATGTCGCCGGGTGTGACGCCGGCGTTGCGCCAGACCCACTCCCAGTTGTCGAGGACCCACGACCAACCGGCGGGGTCGTCGAGCCAGATGAGCGGCTTGCCGCGGGTGCCGCTGGTCTGGTGGAAGCGGGGGTAGGTCTCGAGCGGGAAGCTGTGGGTGGTGCCGTAGGGCGGGTGTGTCTCGTGGTCCTCCGCGAGTTCGTCCTTGGTGGTGAAGGGAACGGCCGCCGTGAAGGCTTCGAGTGAGTCGAAGGGGCCGCAGTTCTCTCCCAGCTTGGCGCGGTAGAAGCCGTTCGCCGGGAGGATAGCGGCGAGGAGCTGGTTGAGCTTCTGGAGTTGGAAAGACATAGGACCTATGGGGCCCATGGGACCTATTCCTCGGAAGCGGAGATCTCGACCGGCTTGGCGGGCGGGGCGCCGGGAGTCGGCTTGAACTTGGTGACCATGTAGGTGCCGGTGGCGGCGATGAGAATGCCGGCGACGAACTGCCAGGGGATCGCGGCGAGGCCGCCCTTTGGTGGGTGCATGGCGATGGAAACGATCGCGTTCACGATGGGTGCGCCGGCGAAGATGATGGACATCACCGACACCGCGACCACCGCCGGTGGCATGCCTGCCTTGGCTCCGGAGCCCATCGCGAGCAGGACCCCGAAGGCCCCGAAAGCTCCCAGGGTGCCGGCCAGGAGGGACATCCACATGCCCTTCGGAGGCATGCTCCAGCTCATGTTCTTCGACATCAGGAGCACCAGCAGCGGGGCGAGCACCGCGACGAGGAAGTAGGCGATGCCGACGAAGAGAAAAGCCTTGTAGCGTCCGAGTTCCTTGTCGGCCATGCCGGCCTGGCCGGCGTGGAGGAAGATGCCGTAGAGCCCCCAGCAGGAGACCGAGATGAGTGCGAAGTAGAGCCAGTTCATGTTTTTGGTCATGGTTCAGTGGTCAGGAGTCGTGGGTGAAGCTGAGGAGCTTCTCGCGGAGAGGATCGGGAAGAGCGACGGCCTGGATGCCGTCGTCGGTGATGGCGACGTGGGCGGCGGCGATGCGGCCCTCGGCGACGAGGGTGTCGCCGCCGGCGATCTCGAAACGGTAGCGCACCGAGCGGGGGCGGACCTCATCGATGAACAGCCGGACGTCGAGGAGGTCGCCGAATCGCGCCGGGGCGCGGTAGTCGCAGGTGGCATGGACGCGTGGCCAGCCGGTTTCGAGACCGTCGAGCATGCCGTGGAGTTCGTGATCGAGGCTTCGCAGGAAGGCGTGCTCGCAGGCCTCCATGAAGCGGAAGAAATTCGAGAAGTGGACGATGCCGGCCATGTCGGTCTCGTAGAACTCGACGCGGCGCTGGATTTCGAAGGCGGGCTTCATGGCTGGGGGCATTGAACCGCAAACACGCAGGGGTCGGAAAGGAGGCTTTTGCTCAGGGAAGGGTGAATCTGAAGATGCGGACGAGAAGGGGCACGGCGATCGGCAGCGTGACGAGGGCGATCCACGCGAGGAAGCGATACGAAACCGTGCGCCTGATGAGGCGGTCGTAGTAGTAGTCGTTCGAGAGCCAGATGAATCCAAGCGCGACGAGCTGTCCGGCGAGGTGCTTGACCGTGCCCCAGAGATGTCCCTCGAGCGTGAGCCAGAGCATGACGACGAAGACGAACAGTGAGGCGATCCGGTGGATCCAGATCGACCGGGGCGATGGCTGGCCGTACTCGGCGATCTTCATGCCGTTGCGGGTGCGAGTGGCCGGGTGAGGGTGAGGAAGCGGTCGCGCATGGCCTCGACGCTGTAGCTTTCGCGGGCCGCCCGCAGCGCACTTTCGCGGTAGGTGATGAGTTGTGCCTCGTCGGCGAGGAGCTCGTTCCAGGCGGTGGCGAGGGCGACCGGGTCGTTCGGTTCGCAGAGGCGTCCGGCGCCGCTGGTTTCGAGGATCTCGGGAAACGCCGCGGAGCGGGGCATGACGAGTGGGACGCCCGCGGCCAGGGCCTCGATGGTGTAGAGACCGAAGGCCTCGTGGTAGGTCGCCGGGACGCTGAACAGGGTGAGGCCGGAAAGGAACCCCGCCTTGCGATCATGGTCGAGATTGGGCGACCAGACGACATGCTCGGTGAGGCCCGCCTGTTCCACGCGCTGCTTGAGTTCGTGGACCAGGGTCTTGTCCCCCTCGGTCTCGGAGCCGGCGATGTGGAGCCGGGCGTCCGGATGGCGGAGCTGGAGCCGGAGGTGGATGAAGGCATCGACCAGAAGCTCGAGGCCCTTCTCGCGGATCATTCTCGCCAGGTAGCCGATGGTGGGAGGGCGATTCGTCGGACCGGATGCAGCGGGTTGCAAACCCGCTTTCCCCACGGTGACCCCGTTGGGCATGACGGCGATGTCGAGGTCGGGATCACCGAGACGGGTGCGGATGAAGTCGGCGTAGTAGCGGCTCGGGGCGATGAGGAGGTCGGAGTGGGTGAGGCGGGCCCTCATTTCGGACCAGCAATCGCTCTTGTAGGGCTCGGGGAGGCCGTCGAGGAAGCTGTCCTCACCCTGGAAGGTGGTGACGACCTTGCAGCCGAGTCTCTCCTTGAGGATGCGGGTGAAGCCGACGAGGAGGGCATTGGAGAGGACCACGAGCTCGGGCGGATCCTGTTCGAGCCAGTCGAGGAGCTTGTTGGTTTCCTTGGAAAAGGCGCTTTGCTCGAGGTCGAGCATGGCGAGACACATCGCGCCGTGCTCGCGGGGGGAGGTCATGTGGCTGCGCTTCGCCGCCGCGCGCAACAGGCCGGTGGAGTTGAGCAGCTCGTCGAGCCAGGCGGGCGAGCGGCGGAACCACTTGAGCTTCTGTTGGAGGTAGACGTTGATGCCGCCGAAGAAGATCGGAGTATCGGGCTGGTTGAGACGCGCCTCGTCGAGCTGCAGCGGCAGGTACATCGGCAGCAGCGAGACCTGGTGGCCGACGGCGAGCAGCGACTTCGCGAGGGCGTTGTCGCGCATGCAGGCCCCGCAGTAGTAGGAGCCCGTGCCGGCGGTGAGGAAGGCGATGTTCATCTGTGGAGTGCGGTGGCTTGCCACCGCTTTCGAGCTGCCGGGAGGCTCCATTACGGGGTGAGCTTTTTCCAGACCTCGCCAGATTCGCTTTTGAAATTGGGAAAGGGCGGGGTGCCTTGGGGACAAACGACGATGCCGATGGAGGTGACATGGGCGTCGGCGTCGGCGGCTTCGCAGGTTTGGACGAGGGCTTGGGTGAGAGTGATGTTTTCGGCCCGGAGCCGAGGGATGCGTTGAAATTGCGAAGCCCCGATCGGGCTGATTCCGTTGTCGCTTGGTGAGTCTGGGGAATCCTGGTGGGAATGCCGGATGAGGATCGACATGCCGCGAGTCTCGATGGGCTTGTCTGAATCGAGCTCGAGGCTTCGCACGCGGAGGTAGTCGATGGCTTCCTCCAGGGAGGTGTCCTCGAAATCGATGAGAGGGATCACGATCGAGTCGAGTTTGGCGAGGACGCTTGAGCCGGGTGCTTGAGCCGAGGTTTCCGCGGTGACCGCCGGATTCTGACGCTCGCACGATGCCACGGCTGCTGCGGCGAGCAGCAGGGCGGCTGGGGTCGCGCGGAGCTTCATGGCGAGCGGGCTTCTCCGGTAGTCCGAAAGCGGAGGCGAGCCTCCGCACTCCAAAGTCATGCCTCCACCGGCACCCGGCCGTAGTCGAGGGGCTCGGGGAGGTCGGCGAGGTCGGCGATGGCTTTCGAGAGGTCGCTGTAGTCCTGACCATCGACGTTGCCGATGAGGAGGTCGGTGAGCTTGGGCCGGAGGTCGGGATGCTGACGGATGAGCTTGGCGAAGCTGAACTGCCGGTCGTAGAAGGCGTAGACGATCTTGCGCATGGTCTCGATGTGACCGCAGAGGCTTTCGCCGTAGGCGGCGAAGGCGCTGGCGCGGGTGTCGTCGTTTTCCAGGGCTGCGTGGGTGGCATCGGCGGCCATCTCGGCGGACTTGAAGGCGAGGAAGACGCCGCTGGAGAAGACGGGATCGAGGAAGGCGAAGGCGTCGCCGACGAGCACGAGGCCGTCGCTGGCGCAGTGCTCGGCGCGGTAGGAGTACTCGCCGGTGACCCAGTACTGGCCGAATTGCTCGCCCTCCGAGAGGTGCTCCTTGATCCAGGCGTTGTTCTCGATCTCGCGGGCGTAGATTTCCGCGGGATCGCGGGTGTCGCGGTAGAGGTAGTCGCGCTCGGCGACGATGCCGGAGCTGACGATGTCGTCGCGCAGCGGGATGTTCCAGAACCAGCCGCCCTCGGGGAGGTAGGCGATGGTGGTGGCGCCTTCGTCGAGGCCGGGGTCGCGCTTGGCACCCTTGAAGAAGGTCCAGATGGAGATCTTGTTCAGTTCGGGGTCGCGCCGGCGGGTGCGGTGCTTGCGCTGGTAGAGGGCGTCGCGACCGGTGCAGTCGAGGGTGACTTTCGCGGTGACCTCGAAGGCGTCCTCGTCGCCGGTGCGGGCCTTCACGCCGAGCACGCGGCCGCTTTCATCCTTGAGGAAATCGAGGGCGGTGGTGTTTTCGCGGACCTCGGCGCCCTTGGTGCGGGCGTTGTCGAGGAGCATGGTGTCGAAGGTCTCGCGCTCGACCTGCCAGGTGGTGGCGGCGGGGTGGTCGAGGTGCTGGAAGAAGTAGAAGGGGGCGGAGATGCGGCCATCGGTGGTGGCGAACTGGACCGACTTCTTGTGCTGGAAGCCGATCTCGTCCATGCGGCCGGTGAGCCCGAGGCGGTCGAGCGTGAACCAGCAGAAGGGCATGAGCGACTCGCCGACGTGGTAGCGCGGGAAGGTGGTCTTTTCCAGGACGAGCACGCGGTGGCCCTGCTCCGCGAGGAGGGCGGCGGAGGTGCTGCCGGCGGGACCGCCGCCGAGGATGAGAACGTCGTAGTCGGGCATGCCTAGGGAAGGATTTCGAGGATGCGGGCGAGGACTCGGCCGTCGGCCCAGGACAGCGTATTATAGCGTCCGTAGAGATTCGCGCCACCGGAGGATGAGGGAAAGACGGAGGTCAGGGGGGCAGCCGGGACGGTGTAGAAGCCCTGCGGGTGGCTGAGGTAGGGGAGGCCGGATTCGTTGAGGATGGTGCCGAGGGGGGTGGCCTCGTCGATCACGCGCTGGGCGTGGGCCTCGGGAAAGGTCTCGAGGTGCATGACGATGAGACCGTACTCGACGGGCCGGGCATCGGAGGCGGTGTCGAGGGTGACCTCGCGGCGGTAGAGGTCGCCCTCCCGGGCGGAGCGGAGGACCGTGAGGGCGATGGTGTCCTGGTGGAACTCTCCCAGCGACGTGGTCATGTCGCGATCGTGGACGAGGAGATCCTTCTGCGGTGAGGGGATTTTTTCGCCGGGAGTCCACGAGAGATCGACGCCGTCGAGAAGGGACCCCTTGAGGAAGGGGGTGAGTTCGGCGGCGAGGGTGGGGTGGGGCATGGTGGTGAATTGCGGCTGGAAGCCGCAGGGACGGCCTGCGGCTGGAAGCCGCAGCCACCCCGGCTTAGACGAGCTTGTCGGTGACGTGCTGCGGGAGGAAGAAGTCGTGCAGCAGGTTGTCGACGCAGAGCAGGCCGTCGCGATTGAGCACGATGTCGTCGTCCTCGATGGAGAGCCAGCCCTCCTCGCGCAGGTTGGCGAGCTGGGGGGCGAACTTCTCGAGGATATCGACGCCGAACTTTTCCCGGAAGGGAGCGGCGGCGACGCGGCCGAGCTTCATCTGCAGGATGAACTGACGGATGAGCATCTCCTCCTCGGTCGTCTGCAGGGCGCGCTGGATGGGCAGGCGGCCGGCGTCGAGGGCGGCGTCGTAGTCGTCGATCTCGGTGAGGTTCTGGTAGTGGACGCCCTTGGCGTGGGAAATGGAGGCCACGCCGAGGCCGAGCAGGTCGGCGCCACCCCACAGCGAGTCGCGGTAGATGAACTTGGTGCGCGAGGGGTCGAGCACGGCGGTGTAGCCTGAGCCGACGGTGTAGCCGGCCTCCTCGAGCGCGGCGAAGGCTTCCTTCACCCAGCGGCGCTTGGTGTCCCAGTCGGCGATCGGGGCGATCAGGCTGCCGCTGGCCTTCATCTCCTTGTAGATCCCCGTGTTGTAGGGAACCTCCATCTGATAGATGGTGACCGAGTCGGGGCGCAATTCGAGGGTCTTCTCGATGTTGCGTTGCCAGTTCTCCTCGGTCTCCTCGACCATGCCGGCGATGAGGTCGATGTTGATCTGGTCGAACTCCTCGGCCCGGGCCCGCTCGTAGGCGCGCCAGATCTCCTTGGTGCGGTGGGCGCGGCCGTTGATTTCGAGGATGCGGTCGTCGAAGTTCTCGATGCCGAGGGACAGGCGGGTGACGCCGATGTCCTTGATCGCGGTGAGCTTGCCGGGGTTGAGGGTGCCGGGTTCGCATTCAAAGGCGACCTCCTCGGCGGCGTCCCACGAGAGGTGGGACTTCATCTGGTCGGTCAGCGCCACGAGCTGCCTGGCTGACAGATAAGAAGGAGTGCCACCGCCGAAGTAAACGAAGTGCGGCTGGCGACCGGCGATGAGCGGCTTCTTCGCCATCATTTCCAGCTCGCGCACGGTGCAGTCGAGGTAGTGCTTGATATCGCTGGCGTTCTTGTCGGTGTAGACGCGGAAGTAGCAGAAGTGGCAGCGCTTCCGGCAGAAGGGAATGTGGTGGTAGAGACCGAGCGGGGGGGGCGTGCCCTCGTGGGGTTCGGCGTAGGCCTCCTCGACGAGCTGTTCCTGGTCCTTCTTCCAGAACGAGAACGGAGGATAGTTCGAGATGAAATAGTTGCCGGGGCGGGTGGCTTTCTTGGTGGCGGTATCGGGCATGAGCTTTGGAGTGCGGAGGCTTGCCTCCGCTTTGGAGCTACGGGTGATGAAGTGGCGGGCTTTCGGATCGTAGGGAGCCTTTCGGGGGCTGCGATAACCGAGGGTAGCATGAAAAGCGGAGGCAAGCCTCCGCACTCCAGAGCTACTCTATCGCGAAAACGGTGCCGTCGCCACCGGTGATGAGGATCTGGCCGAAGGCGAAGATGGGTGAGGCGGTGAGCTTCTCGCCGAGGTCGAGGCGCCAGATTTCCTCGCCGGTCGCCGGGTCGGCGGCGTAGAGGCGGCCGTCGGAGGAGCCGAAGACGACGGCGTCATCGAAGGCGATGGGGGAGGACTCGATGCGGCCGCCGGTGGGAAAGGTCCACGCCTTGGTCCCGTCTTCCCGCCGGATGGCGTGCAGGGCCTTGTCGCGGCAGCCGATGTAGACGTTCCGCCCGTCGACGGCCGGCGCGGTGAAGAAGGGGAAGTCGTCGCCCTGGTAGATCCAGGTGGCGTCCTCGCCGTCGACTTCGGCCGCGACGACCTGATTGGCGTAGTTGGCGGCGAAGAGGGTGGTGCCGTCGGTGGCGATCGAGTCGGTGATCTGGGACTCGGTGGGGATGGTGTTGAGGGCCTCGCCGCTGGCAGCGTCGATCACATGGAGCACGGTGTCGCAGCCGCCGAAGGCGAGTTTGCCATCGACCAGCGCCGGGGTGCCGTTGATGTAGTCGTTCGTTTCGTAGGTCCAGAGGACGGTGCCTTCGGCGGGGTCGAGGCAGCGGGTGGTGCCGTCGTAGCCGTTGACGACAAGGCGGAGTGCGCCGTCGGGACCGGGCATGAGGTTGGGGGCGGAGGAGAACTTGTCGTCGCCGCTGATGCTCCAGATTTCCGCCCCGGTCGCGAGGTCGAGGGCGTGGAAGGAGCCGTCGCCGGAGCCGGCGAAGACACGGCCATTGTGGATGGCCGGAGCGGCCTCGATGCTGTCGGCGGTTTCGTATTTCCAGCGGAGCTTCCGGGTTTCGAGGTCGATGGCGTAGAGGAAGCCCATCACGTCGCCGACCACCAGCGTGCCCTCGGCGGCGGCGGCTTCGGCGGTGCCGGGAGACCCGAGAGAAAAGGTCCAGGCGATTCCGGGCTCGCGGGGGACGGGGGACGGCACGCGGCCGGAGAGGGAGGCGCCGCCGCGGGTGACCGGCCAGGGGGTGGACGAGGTGGCGGGCTCGGGAGTTGTGGGGGCCGGGGCGGATGCTTCTTTGTCGTTTGAGTCGCAGGCGGTGAGGAGGAGCGCAATGCAGGGGCCGAGGCGGCGGGCCGCCGCCGTCACGGCCCCTCCTCCGCCAAGGCTACGGCGGGCAGGCTGCCCCGGGCCGGGGCAGCCACTTTGGAGGGGCCTCGCGATCATGGGACGGGAGCGGCGAGTGCGGATTCGTAGAGGTCGGTGATCGCCTCGGCGGTCAGGGGGCGGGGATTGAAGCGACCGGTCCATTGCCCGGCGGCGTCGGCGGCGAGGGTGGCGATCTGCTCGGGAGGGATCTCGACGGCGGGCAGGTTGGCGAGGCCGAGGATGTGGTCGAGCCAGGCCGCGAGGGGGTGATCCAGATTTTTACTAAGGTCGTCGTAGATGGCGGCGGTTTCGGGGTCGGCGGCATTGAAGCGGACGACGTGCGGCAGCATGGTCCACACGGCCAGGCCGTGGGAAAGGTCGTGACGGGCGGTGAGCGGGTTGGCGGTCGCGTGGGCGGCGCCGAGCATGCTGTTTTCGATCGCCGAGCCGGCCATGGCGGCACCGAGCAGGAGGTGGGCTCGATCGGCATCGGACGCGTTCCCGGTGAGAAGCGGTTCGACGGCACCGGAGAGGAGCTGGAACGCCTGGCGCGCGTAGGCGCTCGAGACGGGGTTGCGCTTCGTGCAGACGGCGGACTCGAGGGCGTGCGAAAGCGCGTCGAGGGCGGTCAGGGTGGCGACGTTCTCCGGCTGGGAGAGCGTGAGCTCGGGGTCGAGCACGGCGATCCGGGCGAGGGCCTTGGGGTCGCCGCAGGCCATCTTTTCGTGGGTCTCGTCGCGCGAGACGACGGCATAGGACTGGCACTCGCTGCCGGTGCCGGCCGTGGTCGGGACGGCGATGAACGGGAGCATCGCGGCGGTCGCGTGGCCGTAGCCGCGGAAGTCGCGCATGCGCTGGTCGGGGTGGTGGAGCAGAAAATTGCAGCCCTTGGCGGTGTCGAGACTGCTGCCGCCGCCGAGGCCGATCAGGCAGTCGGGATCGAGCTGGACGGCGAAGTCGGCACACTCCTCGATGTCGGTCTCCGTCGGATTGACGTGGGTGTTCTCGAAGACGTCCGCCCGCAGGCCTTCCCGGTCGAGGAGGCAGCAGGCGCGATCGACGTGACCGGCGGCGATGATGCCGGGGTCGGTGACAATGAGCGGCTTCGAGCACCCGAGGGAGCGCACGCAGTCGGCCAGTTCGGCCAGGCGGCCGGGACCGAAAAGCAGGCGGGGGCTGGGTCGGGTGTCGAAGGTCATGTTGGAATGGGGAACCGCCAAGACGCCAAGGCCGCAAAGGGAGAGCGAAGATTCATGATCTCGAAATTCATTTTGATTCCTTGGCGCTCTTTGCGTCTTGGCGGTTCAAGTCTGTTGGAGTTCGGCGGGGCGGATGGAATCCGCTGCCACGTTTCCCTGGATGGCGCGGCGGTGGTAGAGGAACTCGAAGAGGTTGCCTTCGTGGGGTTGCTCCCACTGGACGCGGTTGGTCGGGAAAGGACCGAGGTTGAGGCGCTCGATGTCGGAGCTGAGGAGGAGCTGGCCGATGAATTCGGGATCCTCCGTGAAGGCGCTCACGACGAGGGTCTGGCCGATGTTGCCGAGCATCGCCGCCTGCGGCATCTCGACGATGCTGGCGTAGGGAAACATGAACTCGGTGTTGGCCAGCGGGTGCTCGGGGTCGGTGCAGGCGACGAGGGTCGGCTGGAGATAGATCTGATCGTAGGCCTCGACCATGCGCGGTCCCTCGCGATGGCGGGCGGTGCAGTCCTCGGCGCCGGGTTGCTTGAGGTGACCGGAGATCATGCCGTCGATGCCCTCGGCGAAGGCCGGATTGGCGAAGCCGCAGAGCAGGGCGTCGTCATGGTCGCGCGGGAGCGGTTGGATCTTCGCAAGCTCGGCCGCCAGCGCGTCGGCGATGGCATCGCGGTGGCGCGGGGTCAGGATCGCCGAGGTGTTGATGCAGGAACGCCCGCCGTTGGCCGAGACCGACTCGACGAGGACCGGGAGGAACTCCTCCCAGCGGTCGGCCATGTCCTCACCGATGAGGATCTTCGAACGACCGGTGCCGTGGATCGAGATGCTCGGGAACGCTTCGTATTTCTTCACCGTGGCATCCGAGCCGAAGGAAATGCCGCGGCCGCAACTGGTGAGGAGGGTGTCGCCACCCTCGTGGGTGGTCGGGTAGTAGCCGAAGGCCTCTTTCGGGAAGCCGGCGGCGATCATTGCCTGGACGATGCGCAGCGGCGTGAAGGGGTCCTCGCGTCCGGGCTTGAGAAGGACGGGGATCTTCATCACCGGAGCGGGAATCCAGAGGGAATTCACGGCCGGGGCGTTGGACGGAAGCGAGACGCCGAGGGAGCTCGTGGTGGGGTAGTAGTTGAGCGTGAGGTCGGAGGCCGGACCGGACAAGCCGGCTGAAGCCGGCGCTCCGATGGTGGTCAGGCCGGCGTCGAAGATCTCGAGCGGCATGCCCCGGGTGAGGCCGCCGATGACGGTCCGCACCTGGGACATCGCGGCGTGGATCTTGGTCATGTTCATCCGCACCAGCGAGTGCGGCAGGCGGGTGAGCGCGGAGAGGGACTCGACGTAGTCGGTGGGCGACTGGAGATGGGGGAAGCGGCTTTGGGAGCCGCCGGCACCGCTGCGGGTTTCAAACCCGCTCTCCAGATTGCCGTGGAGGAAAAGCTCCGCCGCCTCCTCGCAGTAGCCGGCGAGGGTGTCGGCGGGAATGGCGTCGAGGGCCGCCTTGGCTTCCGAGATGCGCAGCAGGTCGCGGCGGATCAGTCCGGGGTTGGCGGTGTGGGTGGTGGCCACGCGTCCGCCGCCGAGGTCGAGCTCGACGCGGTCGCAGGACTCGTAGGTCTGGCCGAGGCGGAGGATGGGAAGGTTCATGGCTTTCGATGCCGGTCTGAAGACCGGCGCTCCTTGCTGGGTTAGTAAACGCCTTCGATGACGGTCTTGGTGCCGGACTGGAACGGACGGACGTCGCCGACGCCGTCCCAGGGGAATTCGTCGCAGGGCTGGCGGCGGATGGCTTCGTCTCGCTCGAGGAAGCGGGGCATGAAGAACTCCTTGGTGAGCGTGGTGAGCTCGACGCGGCCGTATTCGTCGTAGTCCATCACGCGGTCGGTGTTGTCCGGATCGACGATGCGCAGCACGGCGCGCGGCTGAGGGGCGTGGTAGGTGAGGCTGTATTCGCCGGGCGCGCGTTTCTTCGAGATCGCCAGACCCATGAGCGTGTTGCCGTAGGTCGGGGCGTAGTTGATTTTCCCCTCGAGCACTTCTTCCTCGATGAAACGGACGTACTGCGGGGTCATCGTCGTGCCCCCGGCGAAGACACCGCGGATGCCGGCGTCGGCCAGCGACATGCGCTCGGCGAGGCTCTCCAGCAGCTTGGGCGTGGTGAAGAGGCAGCCGATGTCGCGGTGGCGGATGATGGTGGCGGCCTGGTCGATGACGTGTTCCTGGTAGGCCTTGGCCATGCGCATCTCGCCCATCCCGATGAGGCGCTTCACCCAGCGCGGGTCGAGATCGATGAAATAGCAGGCGCCGCCGCGGATGTTGGCGAGGTGCTCGATCGCCAGGCGCAGCCGGCGCGGACCGGTCGGACCGACCATCAGCCAGTTGGCGCCCTGCGGGAAGAAGTTGGGACCGTAGTGTTCGGAGAACTCGGTGTAGTCGGTCTTGTAGTCATCCCAGCCGATGCGCTGCTTCGGCATGCCGGTGGTGCCGCCCGTCTCGAAAACGTTGTAGGGGCGGCCGGCGAAGGCTTTCGGAATGAAGCGGGCGGGGTCCTCCTTGCGCAGGATCTCGTCATCGAAATGGGAGAACTGGAGGAGACCGTCGAAGGTCTCGATGGCGAGTGGGTCGAAGTCGAGGGACTGGGCCTGCTCGAGCCAGTAGGGGCAGCCGGTTTCCGGGGAGAAATGCCAGCGCACGATCTCGCGGACGTGGGCGTCGAGGGCTTCGGCGGCGGCTTCTGGGGTGAGGGAGCAGGACATGGTTCTGGAGTGCGGTGGCTTGCCGCCGCTTTCGGGTCAAGGTGGGAAGCTGTGGTCGGGTGTAAAGTGGTTTCGCGGGGTCCGGGGTGGCTCGCAAAGCGGTGGCAAGCCACCGCACTCCAGATCACGGGAAGAACCTGGCGACGGCTTCGGGGGCCGGGGGCTTGGTGGCGAGCGAGACGCCGATCATGGCGGCGGCGCCGGCGAGCCAGCAGATGGCGACGGGCATGATGCCGCCGAAAACGGTGAACTCGCCGCCGAACCCGGACATCGCGAAGAAAAGGAACCAGGTGCCGGCGGTGGCGATGATGCTGGCGTAGGCGCCCTCCTTGGTGGCCCGGCGCCAGTAGAGCGCGGCGAGGACCAGCGGGGTGAGGGCGGCGAAGCCGGAGAAGCACCAGACCGCGAGGTCGAAGACGTTCTTTTCGAAAAGGACCAGCGACAGGATGTAGGTGAGCGCGACGATGCCGACGATGAAGCCGCGGGCGATGAGGACGACCTGCTGGTCGGTGAACTCGCGCTTCGAGTTGTGGAGGACGATGTCGTTCGTGAACATCGTGCCGAGGCAGAGGAACTGGGAGTCGAGCGAGGACATGATGGCCGCCAGGATGCCGGCGGTGACGAGCCCGACGATGACGGGGTCCTTGACCAGGATGCCGATCATCTTCGCCAGCACGGCGCCCGGGGTGGCGTCGGGCGGCAGCACGCCGGTGGCCCAGATGCCGATCAGGACGCAGGGGACCCAGACGATCATGATGCAGAGCGGGTGGGCGACGACGGTGAGGCGGAACGATTTCGCGCTGCGGGCGGTGAGCCAGTGCTGGAACAGGTGGGGGAACATTCCCACCGAGAGCGGGATGAACATGTAGGTGAGGAAGGTGACGGGCGCGACGCCGGCGTGGCCGCTTTCGGTGCGGACGAGGTGGGTGGCCTTGGCCTGTTCGATGGCCGGGCCGAGGCCCCCGAGTTTCTGCGAGATCATGGTGAAGGCGAGGATGCCCATGGCCATGAAGACGAGTGTCTGGAAGGTGTTGGCCCAGGCAGCGGCGCGCGAGCCGCCGGCGAAGACGTAGCCGACGACGACCAGGCAGATCACGGCGCCGGTAAGCCACGGGGGGATGGCGCCGTTGGTGGAGGCGAAGAGCTCGGGGAAGGTGCCGGGGTTCGGTCCCTTGGGGCCGGTGAGGCCCATCATGGTCTTCCCGGCGCCGATCACGCCGATCAGCAGGTAGGGAATCACCAGCATCACCAGGATGGGGAAGAGCAGGTAGCCGAGGCCGGTGGACTGGAAGCGGCTGCGGAAGAACTGGATCTGGGTGACGAAGCCGTGGCGCTTGCCGATGGCCCACAGGCGGATGCCGATGACGAAGAAGCAGGCGGCGTGGATGAGGCCCGAGGACGAGGCCATCAGGCCGTAGGTGCCGACACCGAGCTCGAAGGCCTTTCCGGTCGAGCCGACCAGGGCGAAGGCGGTCATGGTGGTGCCGAAGACCGACATCAGCAGCATGAAGGGTCCGATCGAGCGGCTGGCGACGAAGTAGTCGGCGCTGGTGCCGCGGAAGAACCGCTTCGAGCCGAGTGCGAAGGTCAGCAGCAGCCCGAGGTAGGCGAGGATGATGTAGATGGGGGTCATGAAGGGTGCCGGGTGAGCGGTGATCAGCGACCCTCCTTCGCCGAGGCTTCGGCGGGCGGATTCGTGGACTCATCCGAGCCGTCCGCCCATTCCTCGAGGCGGGTGGGCCAGGCGAACTTCATGACCAGCGCCCAGAAGGTCGCGGCGACGATCGAGTAGCCGGCGTGGTAGGCGAGGCCGACCGGGAGGAAGCCGAGGACGAGGTTCGCGTTGTCCCAGTTCCAGGCGTCCTGATGGAGGATGGCCAGGAGGATGAAGACGATCGTGGCGACGAGGACGGCGGGCTTCATGGTTTCAATCACTCCGCCTTGATCGCGAAGAGGTGGGTCATCGTGGCGATGTAGAGGACGTCGTTGGCGACGACCGGCGAGCTGTAGATCGAGGCTTCGAAAGAGGCGGTGCCGAGCTCCTTCTTCTCCTTGTCGGCGGCGAAGATGTAGAGCTCCCCGTCCTCGGTCGGCAGGAACACCTTGCCGTCGGCGACGAGCGTCGAGCCCCAGATTCGGCTGAGGGTTTCGTGCTTCCAGTAGTGTTCGCCGGTTTTGGCGTCGAGGCAGTGGAGGTCGCCGTCGTATTCGGCCTGGAAGACGAGTCCGTCGGCGATGCTCGGGGTCGAGATCGACCGGCCGATGTCATCGAAGGTCCAGAGCGCTCCGGTCTTGGAGATGTCGCCTTCTTTGGTCGGGTCGATGCAGGCGAGGCGGCCGAGTCCGTCGCCGTGCTCGGGGTCCTGGCCGATCACGGCGTAGACGCGGCTGTCGTGGATGACGGTGGTGGCGATGACCTCGCTCGGCCCCTTGTAGGTGGCATACTTGATCGGTTCGCCGTCCTTCACGCGGTATTCGGGCGGGTTGCAGTCGTAGCGCCAGAGCTCCTTGAGGATGTCGAGTTCCTCGTCCTCGTCGTAGACCGGCTTGGGGTCGTAGCCGTAGGCGAAACCGTCGCCGCCGCCCCAGACGATGAGGTCCTTGTCACCGGCCTTGCCGTAGGCGGCCGAACTCCAGCTCGCGTGGAGCACCCGCTCGGAGACGCCGGAGATCTCCTCGCCGAGGAGCTTGCCGGTGTTCTTGTCGAGGACGCAAAGTGAGGGGGCGAGCGGGGCGGGGATGTTGGTGTGGGACCAGTCGACGCCGTTGGAGGTGGCGGTGTAGACGCGGTCGCCGACGATGAGCGGCGAGCAGGAGGAAACGTTGTGCGGGAAGGCACCGAGTTCCTCGCGCATGTCGAAGATCCACAGGATGTCGGCGTAGCCCGGGCCGGGCTCGACCGGATTCTCGGGGTCGGCGGTCATGTATTTCACCTCGTCCTCGAAGGGGCCGTCGTTGCCGTCGGCCATGCCCTTCATGTCGAGGCAGATGACCTCGCCCCGGTTGCTGACCAGCCAGGCGCGGTCGCCCTCGATGACCGGGGACGAGCAGAGCCCGACGTATTCCCAGTCGCTCACCTTGCCGGCGCCGAGCTTGGGAATGATGAGCTGCCAGGCGAACTCGCCGGTCTTCTCGTCGAAGCACATCAGCACGCCGCGGTCGCCGGTCTGCTTCGGGTCGCGCGGGACCTCGTTGTTGGTGCCGACGAGCACCTTGCCGTTGGCGATGACGGGGTTGCCGTAGGTCTGGGAGCCGAGCTTGGCGGCCCAGAGGACGTTCTTGGCGGAGGAGAGGTCCACCTTTTCGGTCTCGATGTCGATCTCGCCGATCTCGATCTCCGTGGGGAGGTTCTCGGCCTCGGCGACCATGTTGCGGGACGGCTGTCCGCCCCACATCGGCCAGTCGTTGGCGAGCAGGGCGGGGGTGAGGGCGAGGAGAAGAAGGGTTGGTTTCATGACTTTGGAGTGCGGTGGCTTGCCACCGCTTTGGGAGCTGCTGGGGAATCGGCCTTGATCGGAGAGCGTCGGGTGGGCGTGACGGAATGCTGTGAGATACGGTGGTGTCCGGTGGTTCAAAAGCGGAGGCAAGCCTCCGCACTCCAAACTACTTTTTGGTGAGCTTGATGTTGTCGATGTAGACGCGCTTCTGGGACTGGGGCGAGAAGGCGAAGACGGCGGGGGCGCCGTGGGGGTGGCAGTGCTTGACGGGCACGGAGAGGGTCCAATCGGCGGGTTCCTCCTCATCGCGCGGCCAGGCCTTGGCGTGAACGGTGCCGGTGCCGTCGTCCTGGCGCTCGACCCAACTCTTGAGGTGATACCAGGTGTTGGGCCGGATGCGGAACTTCACCGACTGCTTCACCCGCTCGTGATTGGACGAGACCTCGAGGATCTGGGAATTGCCGACGAGCGTGACGAGGTAGCGCTGGTTGACGAAGCCGACGGTCGACATGATGCGGCGGTTGCCGTCGGTCATGACCTCGCCCTCGAGCACGTAGTTGCTCATGTCGGCCGATCCGAAGAAGTTCATCGTCCGCTGGAAGAGGATGTTGTCGAGGCGGTTGGCGATGACCTTGGAGCCGTCGCGCTCGAGGACGTGCCACTTGATCCGCGCGCCCAACCACGGGAGGGGCGGGAAGTTCACCGCCTCGGCTTCGTCGAGCGGGTTGGTCATGGTCAGCTCGACCTCCTCGAAGTCCTCTTCGTAGCCGTAGCCGGCGACGACGCGGCCGCGGGTGGTGGCAGAGAGGCCGTTCGCGGTGACCTTGAACGCGCCGGCCGAGAGCTTGGCGTCGTCCGCGGCCGAGAGGGTGGCGCCCTCGAAGGAGGCGTCGACCGTGGCCTTCACCTTGGCGGTGGGGGGAATGAAGGTCTCCCATTTTTCCGGCGTCAGCTCCTTCACGCGCTGGCCGGTGGCGTTGAGGCCGAAGATGGTGAAGTCCTGCGAGTCGCCGGGTTTCAGGGCGAATTCCGCGGGGACGACCTGAAGCCGGGAAATCTCCTGCGCGGTCTCCGCGGGGCCGGCGGAGGCCGGCGCTCCCTCGAAGGAACCCTCGGCGGGACCCCAGCAGTGGAGCTTCTCCTTGGTGATGAGGTAGACCTTGCCGGCCCAGATGGCGGGCGCGCCGAGACAGGCTTCCTCGAACTTGTGCTCGTAGAGGTGCTTGTCGGTTTCCTGGCCGGGGTCGAGGACGTAGAAGGCGCCGTCGAACATCGGCACGTAGAGTTTGCTGTCGCCGAAGGCCGGGGACGCGTGGATCTGGTCGGGGGCGAGCTTTTCGGACCACAGCGTGTCGCCGCTTTCGGCATCGATGCCGAGCAGCTCGCCGGTGGCGGTGGTGATGAAGACCTTGCCTTCGGCGAGCACCGGCGAGGAGGTGAAGGCGACCGGTTCGTCGTTGCGCCAGACTTCGGCGCCGGCGTCGAGGACGAGCTGTTCGTCGGGGTACTCGGTGGGGATCTTCAGGCAGACCATGCGGCCCTTGGTCGAGGCGTCGAGGTTTTCCTTGCCGTGGACGGCGATCAGCTTGTCGTCGCCGTGAAGGAGGACCTGGGAATTGACGCCGCCGTTCGAGAGTTCGAAGCGCCAGACCGGGTCGCCGGTGTTGGCATCGACGCAGACGATGTTGCCGCAGCCGGTGCCGGCGTAGAAGACATCGTGACCACCGATTTTTCCGAAGACGGGCATGCAGAAGGAGCTGTCGACGGGGCGGGTGCCGGGGCTTGAGTACCAGACGAGTTCGCCGCTCTGCTTGTCGAAGGCGTAGAAGCGGTCCTGGGCGGGGCCGTTCGTGCCCCAGTTGGCGGTGACGCAGTGGAAGATGACGAGGTGGTCGAAAACGGCGGGCGAACCGGTGCGGCCGTTGGGAAAGGTGAGGCGCCCGAGTTCCTCCATCAGCGAGTGCTCCCACAGAGGGTCGCCGTCGCGGGTGAACGCGACGCAGCGGCCGTTGGAGAGCTGGAGGTAGACGTTGCCGGTCTCGGGGTCGATCACCGGCGATCCGATGCCGTAGCGCTCGTAGACCACGTCGCTGATGTAGTCGGAAAAGAGGCGCTCCCACTTTTTCTCCCCGGTGACGGCGTCGAGGCAGACGAGCTTCTCCCGAACGTCCTCGCCGGTGCCGCCGGTGAAGCCGAAGGCGTAGAGCAGGCCGTCGGCGATGACCGGAGTGCCGGCGCCCTTGAGTTCGTAGGTCCAGAGTTCCTTGCCGGGCTCGGTTTTCGACGGCAGGCCGCTTTCCAGCGAGGCGCCGGTCTGAAGGGGGCCACGCCAGTTGAGCCAACCGCTGACATCGGCGGCGAGGGGCAGGGCGAGGCTGGCGAGGAAGAGGGTGAAGGATCTCATCATGGGGACGGTTGGAAGCGCGGCGGGCGCCCCCCGGTTTCGGGTCGACGCCTATTGCTGACTAAACTGGACAGGATTGTTCTTATTTCCAGCGGCTTTTTCCGGAGCACCGGGCGCCGGGGCGGCGCCCGGGTCGTCGACGATCAGAAGACCGTGCGGACACGGACCCCGAAGAGCTGCGGGTCGCCGGGGGCGCCGGCGAAGACCTGGGGATTGATGAAGGTGTAGTATTGCTCGTCGAGCAGGTTGCGGCCGTAGAGGGCCACGCTGAAATGCTCGGTTTCCCAGCCGAGTTCGGCGTCCCACAGCACGTAGGCGTCCTGGCTGAAGGGGGTCGTGTTGGCGGCGTCGTAGCGGGTCGGGCCGGCGACGCGGACCGAGGTCTGGGCGTAGAAACCGCAGTCGAAGCGGTAGCGGATGCCGGCGCTGCCGGTGTATTCCGGAACGAAGGGCACGTCGCGGCCGTTGTAGACGGTGCCGGTGAAGGGGTCGCGGAACGAGTCGAACTCGGCGTTGGTGTAGCCGAAGCTCGAGCGGATTGTCAGCCGTTCGACCGGGGCCCAGGCGAGGTCGAGTTCGACGCCCTTGGAGGTGACCTCGTCGGCGTTGAGGACGACGAAGTCGGACGAGCCGGGCACGCCCTGATTGAACTGATAGTCGTCGATCTGGTCCCAGAAGCCGCGCAGGCCGACCCGCAGGTTGTAGGCGGGGCAGTCGTACTGCAGCCCGATTTCGTTCGACCAGTTCGTTTCGCGGTCGAACTCGGCGATCAGGGGATTGTCGCTGTAGGCCGACCAGCCGCCGGGCTTGTTGCCGAGGCTGCTGCGGACGAAGGCCTCCACCGCGGGGGTGATCTCGTAGGTGAGCCCGACGACGGGTGACACGAACCACTCGTCACGGCTGCCGCGGACGACGTCGTCGCCGGGAATGGGATCGCGCTGGATGCGGTCGATCTCCGACTCGTGGTAGTCGACCCGCAGGCCGGCGTCCAGGGTGAGGGCCTCTGTCAGGTCCCAACTGAGGTTGCCGAAAGCGGCGAGGTTGAGCTGTTCGATGTCGAACCACGTGGTTTCGGTGAACCCGGGAAAGAGCTGGCGGGCGGCGGTGCCGGCGTTGTCGGTCCACATCTGGAAAAGCCCGACGCGCCAGCGCAGCGCCTCCTCCTCCGGCGAGGAAAAGCGGATCTCGTTGGAGAGCAGGTCCTGCGACTGGACGATGGTCGAGCGCGAGTCGGCGAAGCGGTTGAAGGGGCTGGGGAAGGTCAGGTCGAGGTCGACCGTCGAGGGGTCGAGGTCCCAGGTCTGGTAGCTGTGGATGGTCTCCAGCGTCCCGCTGGTGAAGTCCTTGCGGGAGTGCAGAGAGAGCTGGTAGCGCTCGAGCTCGGTCACGCCGGGGTTGTCCGAGGTGACGGTGAAGGGATCCGGGCTGAAGAGCGACGAGAGGCGCTGGGTGCCGTCATCGATGTTCTCGGCGAAGAAGCGCAGGCGCAGCTCGAAGTCGTCGCTCGGGTTCCAGAACAGGTTGAAGAGGCCGCCGGTGGCCTCCCGGTCGTCGAGCTCGGCGCCGAAGAGCGGGTTGCGGATGTAGCCGTCGCGCTGGTCGTGGAAGAGCTGGACGGAGTAGGAGAGGTCGCCGCCGAGGGGACCGGACGAGCTGAGGCCGAGACCGATGTGGTCGTAGGAGCCGTACTCGGCGGTCAGGGCCGTGCGGTGGGTTTCCCCGGGCCGCGGCGTGAACATCTCGACCATCCCGGCGGCGCCGTTGCGGCCGAAATAGGGGCCCTGGGGACCGCGGTGGACCCGGACTTCGCTGAGTTCGAGGAGCTCGGACGGGTAGCTGTAGGCGTCACCGAGCGGGACGTCGTCGATGGTCAGGCCGAGTGCCGGCGGTCCGAAGAAGAGGGAATTCGTCGAGCCCCGCATGGCGACCACCTGGCCGTAGCCCCGCGAGTCGGCGGACACGACGTGGAACCCCGGGACCAGGCCGGAGAGGTCGGAGAAACTCTCCGACTGGAAGAGGTCGAGCGAGTCGCGGGAGAGCACGCTGACCGCGGCGATGTCCCGCTCGGCGCGCTCGGCATCGACGATCGTGGGTTCGAGGGTTTCGAGGGCATGGGCACCGGAAAGGGCGGCGGTCAGGGCGAGCAGCGGGGTGGATGGATTCATGGGGTTGCATTCTGGGGCGGAAGACCGGCCACCTCGCACTGAGAGGTGCGCGACGTGAAGTCATTCCCGAAACTTGGTGCATTCAAGCGAGTCGCCTTGCGCCGTCAATGGAACGCGGTAGATTCGTCGGTCATGAATACCAGCTTGATCCCGCTTTCTGTCGCCGCGCTTTTCCTGATGCCGTCGGCGGAGGCATCCGACTGGCCCCGCTATCTCGGTCCGGCCGGGGGGGCGAAGGTCTCGGGGAGTCTCGGGGGGACGGTGAAGCCGGAAACGGCGTGGACCGCAACGGTCGGCAAGGGCTGTGCCGGGTTCGTCGTTTCAGGGGATCGGGCGATCGTGGCCGGCAATGAGAAGGACACCGACACGATCTGGTGCTTCGACAAGGCGAGCGGGAAGGTGCTCTGGAAGTACGAGTATCCGGAGGACCTGAATCCCAAGCTGTATGCCGGGGGGCCGAACGTGACCCCGAGCATCGATGGCGACCGCGTCTACACGCTGAGCCGGACCGGCAACCTGTTCTGCCTGTCCCTCGCCGACGGGTCGGTGAAGTGGCACAAGCACTACCAGACGGACTTCGGCGGCAAGGCCCCGTCGTGGGGCTACTCCGCGGCTCCGGTGGTGCGGGGCGGGGATCTCTACTGCCTGCCCTGCGCGAAAGATGGGGCGGTGGTGGTGGTCGACAAGATGAGCGGCGAGGTGAAGCGGAAGTTCGGCGGGCTGGAGAAGCCCGGCTACGCGACGCCGGTGTTCTTCGAGTATGGCGGCAAGGACGTCCTGGGGGCGTTTCACGGCCGCGAGTTCGTCGCCTACGACCTGGCAACCGGTGAGGAGCTCTTCGACTACCTGTGGCGGACGTCCTACGACGTCAACGCGAGCAATCCGCAGTTCCACGACGACAAGCTGTTCCTCGCCTCGGGATACGGCATGGGCTACGTGGTGCTGGACCTTTCGTCCGGTCAGCCGCAGGTGATGCACAAGGACGAGGACACCCGGATGATCTTCCAGAACAGCATCCTCGTGGACGGCGATGTCGTCGGGGTCTTCGGTGACAAGAACATCGATGCCGAGCTGATGCGGATGGACCTGGCGACCGGCAAGGTCCGCTGGCGCGAGCGGATGCCCGGGACCCGCGGGAGCTCGCTGATGGTCGGCAACTCGGCGGTCGTGCTCTCCGAGACCGGCGACCTGATCGTCGGTGAGGTGGGCCGGGACTCGTGGAAGGAGAGCGGCCGGGCCAAGATCCTGAGCGGCAAGTGCTGGGCGCCGGTGGCCTACGCCGACGGTCTCGTCTTCGCCAAGACCAACGAAGGCAAGGCGGCGGTGGTGAAGGTGAAGTGACCCGTCCGGTCGCGGTGCTTCGGGCTGGCGGAGGCGGTGCGCTTCCGCTTGGTTGGGGGCATGGGGCTCCCGTTTGACCTTGAGGATGTCGTCGGCGTGGCGCTGGCCGACCTGCTTCGCCGGGTCGGGTTGATCCTCGCCTGCGTGCTGGGCAGTTCGTTTCTCATCTGCCTGTCCGCCGGGATGGTGGGAGCGGTTGCCGACCTTGATCCGTCCTTCCTCTGGGAAGCCCTCGGATCGGCCCCGGTCCTCGTTCTGGTCCCCGTCGTCAGCGCCTGGGGCATGGTCTACATCCCGGCGCTGCTGGCGGTCGGGTTCTACTTCGTGAAGTCCGACGACCCGACCTTGCGGGGCTATCTCATCTTCACCGCGGTTCTCGGGGTGCTGATGCTGCTCGGCGGCGGCGACCTCGACTTGAGCAGCGGCGTCGTCCTGCTCGTCTTCGCGGGATTTCTCGGCGGGCTCTGGTGGCTCGGGTTGTGGTGGAGAAACCGCCAGGCGGTGCTGGGCGAGCAGCACCTGATCGAGGTGGCGGCCGAGAACCAGCAGCGGCGCGACGCGCTGCGGGAAGCCTACGGCACGGACATTCCGGACCGCGACTACGTGGTGGAGGAAGAGTGAGTTCCCGGTTGCGTCCCGGGGCAGGCGGGCTTTGTTGCGCCGATGGCCAAGAATATCCTGGGGAACGACCTCGAGTCGTGTTCGCTCTCGCCGAAGACCGGGTTCTTCCGCGACGGCTGCTGCCACACCTCGGCGGAGGATCCCGGCATGCACACGATCTGCGCGGTGATGACCGCGGAATTCCTCGAGTTCACCCGGAGCCGGGGCAACGACCTCTCGACCCCGAGGCCGGAGTTCCAGTTCGCCGGGCTGAAGGCCGGGGACCGCTGGTGCCTGTGCCTCCGGCGCTGGCTTGAGGCTCTCGAGGCCGGCGTCGCCCCCCCGGTGGTGCTCGAGGCAACCCACGCCTCGGTGATCGAGTTCATCGACCTCGAGACGCTTCGTGAGAAGCAGTGGAACGGGGCGTGATCAGACGAGCCCGAGCATGCCCAGCACCACCGTGCAGGCGCAGCCGAAGGCGATGATCAGGGCGACGATGAACAGCTTGATGCTGAATTCGATCTGCGGGCGGGTCATGGCGCGCTGGTCCTAGTCGGTGGCGGCGGGAGTGCCAAGCTTGAAGTGACGGGGGCCGCGCGGCGCGGGCGAGCGCGCCCTACTCCGGTCCGGCGAAGAACTCGCGGGCGTCCACGGCGGTGTCGACGATCTGCCACTGGCGGTCGACGTTGAGGCGGACGCTGGCGAGGTGGCGCATCGGCCACTCGTCGGGGGAGATCATGGAAAGCACCCGGCGGCCGCGCGATTCGTAGAGGTGGTAGGTTTCTCCGACCACCGGCTCGAAGGAGATGTCGGACTCGTAGACGAGCTTGTTCCAGTTGAAGTGATCGATCGCCTCAAGGTAGGTCTCGCGAAGCTCGACGAGTTTCTGCTGGAGGTCCCGCTCGACCTCCGAAATGCCCCGCGATTTGAACGAGGAGAGGTCGGTCGGAACAATGCGGGGGCTCAGGGTCGAGACCGGGTAGGGGAGGTAGGCGCTGGAGGGTTTCTCGTCCGACGTCATCATGGGAGTACCTCGTGCGGGGGTCGCCCCGGGCAAACAAAAAAAACCGGAAGGCCCGCGGGGGACCTTCCGGTGGGAATCCGTGGGCGGAGCAATCAGCCGCCGCGCTTTTCCGGAGCGACGAGCGTCGGATTGGTCGCGGTGCCCCAGACGGTTTCTTCACCGGTCTGTTGGAGCGTGCGGCCGCCACCGACGGTGACGTACTTGTCCTTGTCGCGGATCAGCGGCGCTTCGGCGCTGTTGTCGAGCTTGAGGATGACCGCCTTGCCCCCGTACGGATCGGGGTCGAAGGTCCAGTCTTCCGCGGCGTTCAGCAGGGGCGTCGCCAGCACCGGGCGCCCCGGGTTGCCCGAGGTGTTCTGTCCGGTGCTCTGGTCGAGCATCACGTAGCCGAAGCCGACTTCACCCGCCTCCAGCGCATTGCCGGTGGTGATGACGTTGTCAGGCTCGCGGGTGTACTGCGTCTTCGTGTAGAAGATGTCCTCGGACTGGATCCCGTAAGCGATGAGCTGGCGGAAGTAGTCGTTGGACGAGTTACCCGACAGGGTCAGGCTGGTGCCCGTCGCGTCGGCCACCGTTTCGGCGGTGTCGGCGTCCGGGAACGAACCGAATTCCTGGTCGAACTCAAGCAGGGCGAGGCCGACCTGCTTGGCGTTGCTGATGGCCTCCGTCCGAGCCGCCGCCTTCTGCTGGCGGAGGATCATGGGAGCTGACAGGCCCGCGAGGGCCGCGATGATGACGATGACCACGAGGAGCTCCACCAGGGTGAAGCCGCGCAGTCGCGTACTGGTCGTTTTGGTTTTCATGGTTTTGCTTGTTTATGTGCGGAACCGGAAAGACCGGCCCCGCTGGTTTCGTATGGCCCCGTTCGGCGCGAATCGCCTACGAGGTCTTTAGAAGCTACGCCGTGCCGGCGCGCACTCAAGCAGAAAGACCGGTGCGGGAGCGGGGGAGATCCACGTATCGGGGGCGCGGAATCAGGGGCGAAGCCATTTCCAGATGGAAAGGATGATGATGGCGCCGACGGTGGCGGATCCGATGGATTTGAGCCCCGGGATCCAGTCGCCGGGCTCGGCCGGCGGCAGGTAGCCGATCGTGCGCGCGATCCACCCGCCGACCAGTGCGCCGATGATGCCCAGCAGGAGGGTGAGGAACCACCCGCCTTTCTCCTCACCCGGAACGATCCAGCGTGCGAGCGCTCCGGCAACGAGGCCGAGGATGATCCAGCCGGCGATGTGACCCATGAGCATGACAATCGGCGAATCTTCCCGGGATTTCAGCAATTTCGTGCGTTGAGCCGGAGATTTCGGGCTGGGAGATCGGTCGGGGCGAGGCAGGATCGGCGTATGCGCTGGGAGGAACTGCCGTGGCTCGCCTCCGCCTCGAAGCGGCGGCGCTATCTGGTGGGGGTGTCCGGGGGCGCGGATTCGGTGGCGCTGTTGCACGGGCTGGTGCGGGCGGGCTTCCGAAATCTGGTGGTCTGCCACCTCGATCATCGGCTCCGTGGAAGGGAGGGGGCGAACGATGCGCGCTTCGTCGGGGCGCTGGCGAAGCGTCTCGGACTGGCGGCGGAGCTGGGGCGGTCCGAGGTCGGCAAGCGCGCGGTCGCGGATGGGCGGTCGGTGGAGACGGCGGGGCGGATGGAACGGCATCGGTTCTTCGCGGACTGCGGCCGGCGCTGGCGCTGCCCGAGGCTGCTGCTGGCCCATCACTTGGACGATCAGGCCGAGACGGTCCTGTGGAACCTCCTGCGTGGCAGTCGTGGGGCGACCGGCATGCAGTCGGAGCAGGTGCTGTCCATGGCGGGGCGGCGGATGGAGGTGATCCGTCCCTTGCTCGGCGTGCGGCGGGAGGCGCTGCGTTCCTGGCTCGAGGGCGAGGGGCTTCGCTGGCGCGAGGATGCGAGCAACCGCGAGGGCTTCGCGGTGCGCAACCGGCTGCGTCACGAGGTGCTGCCCTTGCTTTCCGAAATCGCCCGCCGGGATGCCGTCGAGACCCTGGCGCGGGCCGCCGGGTCGGATGCCGGCCTGCGGGACGTCGAGCGGTGGGCGGTCGGGCAGGCGGCGGCGGTGGACCCGCAGGGGCGCCTGCACGTTCCGCGCTTGCGCGAGCTGCCGGTGGCGGTGCGGCGGGCCTGCGTGTTCGCCTACCTGAAGCGGGCCGGAGTGGAGGATCTGGGGCGGGAGGCGGTGGCGCGGGTGCTCGGAATGCTCGAGCCGGGAGGGCCGCCGAAGGTCGCGCTGTCGGGAGGAAGGCTTGCACGACGTCGTCAGGGCCGGATCTTGGTCGAATGATGCGACGAATTCAGTGTCTGGTGGGGGTGCTGGCCTGGCTGCCGATCTTTGGCGGGCTGGTGGGGGCCGAGGAATGGAAGCCGCTTTGGCGTGGCGATGCCCCGGGGGCGGCGCGGCCCGCGGAGGGCTCCGAGCAGGTCGGCGAGGGCGGGCGCCATCGCGACATCGAGCAGCCGGCGTATTTCCTCTACCCGGCGCCGGAGGAGAAGCGGACCGGCCAGGGCGTGGTGATTTTCCCCGGAGGCGGCTACACGATCCTCGCGATGAACCACGAGGGTCACGACTACGCGAAGTGGCTCAACGAGCGCGGGATCAGCGCGATGGTGGTGAAATACCGGGTGAGTGGGAACGACGGCTTCGGCTACCGCTATCCGGTGCCCTATCTGGATGCCCGGCGGGCGATCCGCACGATGCGCTCGATGGCCGATGCGCTGGATCTCGAGAGCGTGGGGGTGATGGGGTCCTCGGCCGGCGGGCACCTGGCGAGCGTGTGCGCGACCCGCTTCGCCGACCGCTTCGAGGAGGAGGGCGGCGATGCGATCGATGCGTTGAGCTGCCGTCCGGATTTCGCGATTCTCATCTATCCGGTGATCTCCATGGGTGAGATCGCCCACGGGGGATCGCGCCGGCGTCTACTCGGGCCGTCGCCGTCGCCCGAGATGCTCGACAAGCTCTCATCCGAGAAGCAGGTCACCGGGGCGACGCCGCCGTGTTTCCTGCTGACGACGGCGGATGACATGGTCGACTGCCGAAACAGCCTGCGTTTTGCCGATGCCTGCAAGGCGAACGGCGTGCCGGTGGCCCTGCACCTCTTCGAGAAGGGCGGGCACGGCTACGGGATGAACGTCGCCGGCAAGGGGCCGCTGGCCGCCTGGCCGGAGCTGTTGGAGGCTTGGTTGAAGAGGTGAGGCAGGAGGAGCGCCGATTATGAAATCGGCACGGAGCCCCGGGAGCGAGAGGTAGAGCTCTATGGCGGTCTTGGGACGAGCCGAGTGGAAGGGCAGGAGATGCCGATTTCATAATCGGCGCTCCTTGGTCACCTCGCCAATTCCGCCAGCACGGCCTTCTGGGCGTGGAGGCGGTTCTCGGCCTGCTGGAAGATGGTGCCGGCGTGGGCTTCGAGCACGTCCTCGGTGATTTCCTTGCCACGATAGGCGGGGAGACAGTGGAGGACGATGTGATCCGCCGCCGCCTTGGCGAGCAGGGCGTCGTTCACCTGGTAGGGACCGAAGGCGGCCTCCTTCTCGGCCTGGCCCTCCTGGCCCATGGAGAGCCAGACGTCGGTGTTGATGACGTGGGCGCCCTCGACCGCCTCGGCGGGATCGGGGGTGACGGTGATGTTCGGGGCGTTGAGCTTCTCGAGGAAGGAGGCATCGGGCGCGTAGTCGCCGGGGCAGGCGACGGCGAAGTCGAAACCGAGGTGCTTGGCCGCCCACATCCATGAGATGGTCATGTTGGAGAAGCCGTCACCGACGAAGGCGACGCGCTTGTCCTCCCAGCTGCCGAGTTTCTCGCGGATGGTGAGCAGGTCGGCGAGGATCTGGCACGGGTGCTCGTCGTCGGTGAGCGCGTTGATGGTCGGGATGCCGGACATTTCGGCGAAGTCGACCACGTCCTGCTGGGCGAAGGTGCGGATGACCGCGCCGTGGACCATGCGGCCGAGCACGCGGGCCGTGTCGATGATGGGTTCACCCCGGCCGAGCTGGATGTCGTTGCCGGAGAGGAACATCGGAGAGCCGCCGAGTTCGCGGATGCCGACCTCGAAGGAGACCCGGGTGCGGGTGGACGACTTGGTGAAGATCATCGCCCAGGTCTGGCCGGCGAGCGGCAGGTTCTTGTGGGCCCCGCGCTCGGCCTTGAGGGCGGCGGCGGAGTCGAGCAGGGCGGTGAGCTCGGCGGCGGCGAGGTCTTCGATGGTGAGGAGGTGTTGCATTGGCTAAGCAGGTGAGTGGCTGGAGAGTGAAGAGGCGGTGGTGAAGGGGGGCTCGGGCTTTTGGGGGCGAGAGGGTTGAGGGGCCGGTGGCGAAGCGATGTGGGGTTGGATCCGGTGGCGATGCCGGAGAGTGATGCAGGCTTTCGTGATGAGGGGTCAGTGGCCGGTGGTCAGTGGTTCGCCTGGCGGCGCTCCAAGGCGTCGAGGAGGCCGTTAAGGAGACGCCCCACTTCATTGGTGTTGTCCAGGATGCGGTCGTGGACCGCATCCGGGATGTAGTCGTAGCGGAGCGCCAGAGTGACCTGGGTCTCCAGTTCGTTGAGTGAACCCTTGGCGATGCCAAGGAAGTGGATGAATTCTCCGGTGGTCCGACGGCCTTGGCCTTCGGCAATGTTGGAGGGAATCGATGTCGCGGCCCGGTTGATCTGGGATGTCAGTGCGAACATCTCGTGTCTGGGGAAGGAAACCGCGATCGGGTGGACCTCGACCGCAAGATCCATGGCCTTCTGCCAGACAATCAGGTCTCGATAGGACTGTGCTTTCATCGTTCTTTCTTCATTCGCTGACCACCGGCCACTGACCCCTCATCACCAAAGCCTAAGCTGCAGGTTCGGTGGTCATGGCACTCAAGGTATCGCGCACGATGTCGAGGGCTTCGGTGACCTCTTCCTCCGACACGTTGAGTGGCGGGAGGAGGCGGAGGGTTTCGGGGCCGGCGGGGGGGGCGAGGAGGCCGGCTTTGAGGAGTTCCGCAGAAAGGTGGATGGCCGGCAGCTTGCCTTCGGGGATGTCCATTTTTGAGACCTCGAGACCGATGCCGACGAGCAGGCCGAGCCCGCGGGTGCCGGTGACCAGCGGATGGTCCCACGACGCAATCGTGTCGTGAATCTGCGCGGCGCGGGCGCGCACGTTGTCGATGAGGTTCGGGACCTCTCCGAGGACCGAGAGGGAGGCGGCACAGGCGAGCGGGCTGCCGCCGTAGGTGGTGCCGTGGCTTCCCGGGCCGAGGAGCGAGGAAAGCGCAATGCTTTCGCCGATCTCCCGGTCGCTGAGCCAGAAGGCGCCGATGGGGAAGCCGCCGCCCATGCCCTTGGCCCAGCTGATGCCGTCGGGCTCGAGCTCGGCGGCGATCTCGCGCCAGGCCATGGTCTCGCCGCAGCGGCCGAAACCGACCTGGACCTCGTCGAGGAACAGCAGGAGATCGTGCTTTTCGCAGAGCGCCTTGGCGCTGCGCAGGAATTCGGGCGTGGCGACGTTCACCCCGCCCTCGCCCTGCACGGGCTCGAGCAGGATGGCCGCGGTTTCGGGCCGGATGGCCGCAGCGAGCGCCCCGAGGTCGTTGAAGGGGAGGTGGCGGAAGCCGGGCAGTAGCGGGTCGAAGCCTTCCTTCACCTTGTCCTGGCCGGTGGCGTTGATGCCGCCGAGGGTCCGCCCGTGGAAGGACCGGGTGAAACTCAGCACCTCGTAGCGCGGTGAGCCGTCGGGCTGGGGCCGCGCGTGGCCGAACTTCCGCGCGGCCTTGATCAGGCCGTCGTTCGACTCGGCGCCGGAGTTGGAAAAGAAGACTTTTCCCGGGATCCGGACGTGGTCCTCGACGATCACGCGGGCGAGTTCCTCCTGCTGCGGGATATGGTAGAGATTGCAGCAATGGATGAGCGTGGCCGCCTGCTTCTGGATGGCCTGGACGAGGACGTCCGGCGAGTGTCCGAGCGCGCAGACGGCGATGCCGGAGCAGAAATCGAGGTAGGCCTTGCCCTGGTCGTCCCACACGCGGGTGCCTTCGCCGCGGACGAGGGTCACGGGGAAACGGCCGTAGGTTGGAAGAAGGTAGGACATGGGAAAGGGAGGGGGTGTAGGGGTTGGAGCGGAGGATTTCAAGCCGTGGCGGTGCTTTCCACCGTCCGATGGGCGGGAACGGCGAGGATGCGGGTGGTCGCGAAGAGCGTGAGCGCCGCGCCCCCGAGTTCGGGCAGGGTGAAGCGCTCGCCGAAAAGGGCCCACCCGCCGATCGCGGTGACCAGCGGGAGAAGCATCTGGATCGACGAGCCCCGGGCGACCGAGAGATGGCGGTAAGCGTGGGTCATGGCGAGCTGGGCGAGCGCGACCAGGACGGCCGCCACGGTGATCAGGCCGATGGCCGGCAGGGGCAGCGTGAACGTCGGCGCGGCCGCCGGCACGAGGGTGATGAGGGCGCTGGCGAGGCACTGAGACGCGTAGATGGTGGCGGTGCTTTCGCTGTGGCGGAGCTGGCGGATCATGACCACCACGCCACCGGCCGCGACGGATCCGGCGAGCGCCAGCAGGTCGTAGGGGCCGACGGCGAAATCCAGTCCGCCGCCGAGGAAGACCAGCAGCCCGCCGAACCCGGCGAGCATCCACAGCCACGAGCGCGCGGGCAGCCGCTCGCCGAGCCACAGCGCGGCGAAGAGCGAGCCGAAGATCGGGTAGCTGAGGTTGATGATGACCGCCCGCCCGGCGCCGAGCTGCACGACGGTGAGGTAGAGGGCGAGAATGCCGAAGCCGCCGAGCAGGCCTCGCACCATCAGCAAGCGGTGCTTGAAGAGGTGCGTCGGGCGGAAGCCGCGCCGGAAGAAGAGGGAGACGATCGCGAGACCCACCACGCCGCGGAACAGCGACGCCACCCAGCCGTCGGCCGCGGGCACGGCGAGGCTGAGGCCGCGGATCAGCAGCGCGTTGACGGCGAAGAGCACGACGGATCCGAGCATCAGGGCGATGCTGCGGTGTTCGGACGGGTGGAAGGTCATCGGAGCGGGGGCGGACGCCTCCGGATGCCGGGCAACAAAAAACCCGGCGGACCAGAAGGGCGCCGGGCGTGTCGGGATGGTTGGAAAATCACGTCACGCAGCGGCCGGCCCATGCCAGAGGGCGAGGGCTCGGAGCAGGTGACGCTTGGTGGACATGGGCGGACGGGTAGCGGGGATGACCGCCGAGCGCAAGCCTTGGGTCGGCAGGGAGTGGCGTTTTCCAAGCGCCATGCGCCGGGATGGCGATCTCCGGATCGCGCGGGACGGCGTGCCTGATCTCGGGATGGAGGCGAATGGGGAACCGGCTCCGGACGCGTGCGAAGAAGCCCCACCCCTCACCGCGGCAGGAATGCCGCCACCCCGCGTCATGGCGCTTGGAAAGCGCCTCTCCTACTCCACCGGCACCGCCTTGGGTGGTGCGGGCTCTTCGGGCTCTTCCACGGGCACGGCTCTCGGCGGCGAGGGCTCCTCGACCGGCACGGCCTTGGGCGGATCGGGCTCTTCCTCGACCACCGGCGGCACGTCGAGCTCGCGCATCGGCTGGACCCGCACCGCTTTCGGCGCTTCCTCTTCGGGCTCGGGTTCAGGTTCGGGCTTGGGCTTGGGCGGAGTGACGACCACCGGGGCCTCCTTCGGCGGCAGGGTCCGGCGCATCTTGATCTCGACCCGACGGTTCGGGGCCTGCTGATCGACGTCTCCCTCCGCGACGATGGGTTGCAGCTTGCCGTAGCCGCGGGTGACGATCTTGTCGCCGGGGAGGGCGAGGGATTCGGTGAGGTAGCTCTTCACCGAGGCGGCGCGGCGTTTCGAGAGCTCGAGGTTGAAGGAGTCGCCGCCGAAAAGGTCGGTGTGACCCTCGATCCAGCAGAAGAGGCCGGGATTGCGCTCGATCAGGAGGGCGAGCTTCATCAGACCGACCCGGGCGCTCTCGCGAAGCTCCGCGCTGTTGTATTCGAAGAGCAGGTCGCTCGGCAGCATCGTCTTCTTGCCAACCAGCACGTTCTCGGGGAGGCCGACGAGGTCGTCGAGGGTCACCACCCCGTCGAGCGTGCCCTCCGCGGAGCCTTCCTCGGCCCCTTTTTTGAGGATTTCCTCGGTGAAGGCGTCGAGGGCCGGGTCGGCGGTGATCTCTCCGGGATCGACGATCACCTGGCCCTCCGCGGCGAGCGGCAGCGGGTCGGCGGTGCGACCCATCTCCGGGAGTTCGGTGTCGAGGTCGAAGTCGGCGGCCGGATCGAGGTCGAGCGCCTCGGGCTGTCCCTCGGCCAGCGGCTGCTGGGGCTTGATGGCAAACTCCGGATCGACGATGTCCGGGGAGATGTCGAGTTCGTGATCTTCGGGGAGCTGGGCGAGGACGTCGATCTCCTCGAGCAGCGTGGCGGTGTCCTGCACCTCCACCGGTTCGGGTTCGGGGGTGAGCTCGTCCATCTCCGGTGGCAGGATCTCGACCTGGTCGAGCTGGATCGGCTTCGTGCGGAGCATTTCGGCCTCCTCGAATCCGAGGGCCACCCGGATGTGGCCGAGGGCAAAGAAGGCGATCACGTGGAGGATGATGGCGACCAGCAGGGCGGCGAACGCCCACCAGCCGAGGTGGCCCGGACCCGGAAGGTGGGTCGGGCCCTCGCCGCGCATGTCGCTCCATGTGTAGCTGTCGGACACGCCGGAACTATACGCATGGGCGGAATCGTGACAATCAACCGCTTTGCCGCACGACGCGCTTGCCATTGGCATTCGCCCTGCTAACCCGCGCCCCGCAATCCGCACTACCACCATGCCCGCCAAGAAGAGCACCAAGAAAGTCGCCAAGAAGGCTGCCACGAAAACGGCCAAGAAAGCCGCGAAGAAAGTGACGAAGAAGGTCGCCAAGAAGGCGGCGAAGAAAGTCGCGAAGAAGGCAGCTCCGAAAAAGGTCGCCAAGAAGACCGTGAAGAAAGCCACCAAGGCCGCCCTGCCGAGTCAGGAGGATCTCGAGAAGGCGGCCTTCTACATCTATCTGCAGCGCTGCGAGCAGGGCCTGCCCGGCTCCCAGGAAGACGACTGGGCGGCCGCCGTCGCCCAGTTCGCCGCGTGACCTGATTTGGTCTTTCGCGCGGGCGGCGGCCCCGGCACAGTCGCCCGCGTGAATGCACCCACCCTCGGCCTCGGCCTCGCGGGACTCGGAACCGTCGGTTCCGGAGTCGTCCTGATGCTTGAACGCAACGCCGAGCTGATCGCTGACCGCACCGGCGGCGCGGTGCGGCTCGAAGTCGCGCGGGTGCTGGTGCGCGACCCCTCGAAGCCGCGTGCGGCCGCGGTGGACGACGCCAAGGTGACCACCGACTGGCGTCAGGTCGTGGACGACCCCGCGGTGCACATCGTCGTCGAGTTGATCGGCGGCACCGACACCGCCTTCGACATCGTCGCCGCGGCCCTGAAGGCCGGCAAGCCGGTGGTGACCGGCAACAAGGCGCTGCTCGCCGAGCGCGGCACCGAGCTCTTCGCGCTGTCACGCGAGCACGGCACGCCGATCCATTTCGAGGCGGCGGTGGCCGGGGGCATCCCCATCATCAAGACCGTCCAGGAGTCGTTCATCGGCAACCGGATCCACTCGATGAGCGGGATCATCAACGGCACCTCCAACTACATCCTCGAGCGGATGACGACCGGCGGTCTCGAGTTCGCCGAGGCGCTCAGCGAAGCCCAGCAACTCGGCTACGCCGAGGCCGACCCGGCGCTCGACGTCAACGGCTGGGACGCCGCGCACAAGGCGATCCTGCTGGCCACGCTGGCCTACGGTTTCGCCATCGATCCGGAAAAGGTCCACGTCGCGGGCATCGAGCAGGTGCGCCCGATCGACATCGAGTTCGCCACGCGGCTCGGCTACGTGGTCAAGCTGCTGGCGGTGGTGCGCGAGCATCCGGATGGCTCGGTCGAGTGCCGCGTGCAACCGTCCTTCATCGCCAAGAGCCACATCCTCGCCAGCGTCAACGGCGTGTTCAACGCGGTCGCCGTGCACGGCGATTCGGCCGGCGAGTCGCTCTTCTACGGCCGCGGTGCCGGACAGGATCCGACCGCCTCGTCGGTGGTCGCCGACCTGGTCGAGGCGGCGCGTTCGGTCGAGGGCGAGGCGGGGCACCGGGGATTTCTCCCCTACCGCGACGACGGCAAGCTGCTGCCGGTCGAGGAAACCAGCACGGCCTACTACGTGCGCTTCGACGTGACCGACCGCCCCGGCGTGATCGCCGAGGTGGCGAAGAGGCTGGCCGACGCCGGGATCGGCATTTCCGGCACCCATTCGCCGGTGAATCCGGAGAGCCCGGACGCGGATTTCGTCGACATGGTTTTCCAGCTCCACAGCTGCCGTTTCGGCCTCCTGCAGGACACGCTGGACCAGATCGAGAAGCTCGACTGCATCAACAGCTCGCCGGTCGTCTTCCGGATCGAGAAGTTGTGACCGGCGGACGCAGCCTTCGTTTGACGGACGGGCGCGCGAGGCTTTGTTGAGCGCTGATGAAAGCGCTTGTCCTTCTTTCCCTGCTGCTCCCGACCGCCTTCGCCTCCATCGTCGAGAACGAGGTCGACTACGAACACGACGGGACCGCCCTCGAAGGTTTCCATGCCTACGACGATGCGGTCGAGGGCGAGCGTCCCGGCGTCCTGATCGTCCATCAGTGGACCGGGCTCACCGACTACGAGAAGTCGCGTGCCCGCCAGCTCGCCGGGATGGGCTACAACGTCTTCGCCCTCGACATCTACGGGAAGGGAATCCGTCCGCAGCCGCCGGAGTCCGGCCAGTATGCGGGGAAGTACAAGGGAGATCGCGAATTGTTCCGCGGACGCCTGATGGCGGGTCTTGAGGTGCTCCGGAACGACGAGCGGACGGCCCGCGGGAAGATCGCGGCGATCGGCTACTGCTTCGGGGGCACCGGGGTGCTCGAACTCGCCCGGGCCGGGGCCGACATCGCCGGGGTGGTGTCGTTTCACGGCGGACTCGGAGCCGCCGAGGGGATGGAGGCCACGGCCGGGGGCGTGAAGGCGAGGGTTCTGGTCTGCCACGGCGCGGCCGACCCCCACGTGCCCGCCGAAGAGGTCGCGGCATTCCAGGACGAGATGCATGTCGCCGACGCGGACTGGCAGTTCATCGCCTACGCCGATGCGGTGCATGCCTTCACCCAGAAGATGGCGGGCGACGATCCGTCGAAGGGAGCGGCCTACCAGGAGACCGCCGACCGGCGCTCCTGGGCTCACATGAAATTGTTCTTCTCGGAGATTTTCGAGTGAAGGAGCACAAAAGCATTTGCGTCACCTTTCTTCCTAGGTCTCTTCTGCGTGTGAAAAAGAAATTCTTTCCCCTCTTCGCCCTCATCGCCGCCTGCAATCTGCAGGCGAACGAGGCCCCGGAACAGAAGGCGAGCTACGTGGATGAAGCGCCGCTGCCGTCGGGCTGGCCCGACCCCGGCCCGTATGACCGCGTGACGGAGAAGAGCTACCCGGCATACCGGGCGGCCTTCACCGACGGCAAGGGCGAGACCAGCGCCTTCTGGACGCTCTTCCTCCATATCAAGAAGAACGACATTCCGATGACGGCGCCGGTCGAGATGCCGATGGAGATGGAGGACGGTCGCCTCGGGCAGAGCGGCATGGCCTTCCTCTACCAGAACGGCAAGGTCGAGCCGAAGAAGCGGGACGGAACCAAGGTGGAGATCCGAGACGTGGCGGCGGCGAAGGTGCTGAGCTACGCCTGGCAGGGCGACGACTCGAAGAAGAATGTGGCACACGCCCGCGAGCAGCTCGAGGCCGAGCTGTCGAAGCGGGACCTCGAGAGCGATGGCTTCCGGCTCCTCGGCTACAACGGTCCGGGGACGCCCCGCGACCAGCGGACCTGGGAACTGCAGGCCTTGCTCGACTGAGCGGCCTACTTCCGCTCCACGCCGGGCGGCAGCCAGTCTTTCTTCATCGGCTGGATGGTCGGTTCCGCGCCGGCGGGGGTATCGGCAGCATCGGGCAGCGACGGTGCGGCGCCGCTGACCTTGGCGGCATGGGGCTGGATCCTGGCCCGGATCTGGTCCTCCGGCATGTCGCCGACGAAGCGGTCGACCTCGCGGCCGCCGACGAAGATGCGCACGTCCGGAATCCCCGAGACCCCGAAACGGGCGGCGGCGGCGTTGGCCTGATCGACATCGACCTTGCCCAGCGCGACCTTGTCGCCGAATTCCCCGGCCACCTGGTCGAGCTTCGGCCCGAGGTTCTTGCAGGGGCCGCACCAGCTGGCATGAAAGTCGAGGACCACCACCTGGTCCGGGCGGGCCACGAAGGCATCGATCTCGCCCTCGGAGAGCTCGGTCGCGTTGAGCGACAGCGTCTTGACGGCCTCTCCGGTGTCGGAGTTCTCACCGCTCTCGAGCACTTCCTTGAGTTTGTCGCAACTGGCGAGGGCCAGCGGCAGGATCAGCAGTGCCAGTCGTTTCATGGTTGGGAAGCGGGTTGCATGCCGGGAGGTGTGTCCTTCCGCGGGATGGGTTTCATGCCGGGAACCGCGTCGGCGGGTTCCACCTTCAGGATCGGAGCGTCGCTGGCCGCGCGCTGCATGCCATCGACTTCCGGAAGCCAGCCGGGGCCGAAGCGTTTCACCAGGCCCGCCAGGTAGCGCTCGATGGTGGCCTCGACCTTCGGCCGGTCGGCCGGTCCCCTGAGGGAGCCGAGCTTGTAGCCGGCGGCGTAGAAATCCAGTTGTCCGGCAAACTCCTCGAGGTCGACCTTCTGCGAGGTCGCAAGGTCGGTGTTCTCGATCACGTCGAGCTCCGCGTAGGCCACCTTCTCGCCGTAGGTCTGCTCCTTCTGGAGTTGTTCGAGGATCTCCTGCAGCTTCTCGGCGTCCGGATTCCCGTCCATCATCATGTTGATCACGGTCAGCCGGTGCTCGGCCGAGATCATCTCGCGGAAATTCTTCTCGTCGACCTGCTCGAGCTCGGACTCCTCGCGGGCCGTGCTCGCGGGCGCGGCCAAGCCGGGGATGTCGATGAACAGGCCCGCCATCAAGGCACCGCCAAACATCAGCAGCACGATGAGGCGGCGAATCCAGGTCGCTCGACGTTCGTCATCCACAGCGCGGAGACGATACCAGCCCGCGGGCGAACGAAAAGATTTGTTTCGGGAACCCGAAACAACAGGCCGATCTTGAGGGGCCGGACGGCACCTGCCGGGCCCGGACCCTACTCGCCGTCGGCGGTCGCCTTGATGTCGCTGAGCGCGGCGATGAAGTCCCCGAGAATCTCGGCCGGAACCATGATGGTATCACGGTTGCCGCTCACATCCTCGGTAATCTTGACCACCTTGCCCCGGGCGTTCTCCTTCAGATCGAGGAAAAACGTCTTGCGATCCGCGAGGATCTTCTCGGTGTGCAGCAGATCGTTGTTATGCACCTTCTCTCCTTTCCATTGAAACCGCTTGGAGCATCCCCGGCATCTGCTGAAAGTCAAGTCAGCTCTGGTTTCCGTCGCTTGCCCCCGTCGCGGGCCTGCCCCACGCTCCGGCCATGGAACTCGACCTGCTCGGCCAGCATGCCGACCGCGCCTATCCCATCCTCTCCAGCCTGATCACCCCGCGGCCCATCGCCTGGGTCAGCACCCGGCACGACGACGGCTCGGTGAACCTCGCGCCGTTCTCCTACTTCAATGTCTTCGGGTCGCGCCCTCCGCTGGTGATCTACGCGCCGGGAAACCGCCCGGATGGGAGCCCGAAGGATTCGGCACGAAATGCCGAGCAGACCGGTGAGTTCACCGTGAGCCTGGTTTCTCCCGAGCAGACCGAGACGATGGTCGCCACGGCCGCCAGCCTGCCGCCCGGCGAGAGCGAGGCCGAGCGGCTGGGGGTGGAAATGGCGTCGTCGTCGGTGGTCGATCCGCCGCGGGTCGCGGGAGCCCCGGCCGCGCTGGAGTGCCGCGTTCACTCCGTGCAGCGGATCGGGCAGAACCGCCTGGTCCTCGGGATCGTCCACCGCGTCCATGTCCGCGACGAGCTCATCGAACCGGAGACCCTGCGGATCCGTCAGGAACTCCACACGCCGCCCGGGCGGATGGGCTCGCCCGACTGGTACTGCCGCACCGATTCGCTCTTCGAGATGCCCCGGCCGGAATGACCGGGCTCCTCCCAGCGGACCGGCCGGCGCTCTACCTGGCGCCGATGCAGGACGTCACCGACCTCACCTTCATGCGGGTGCTGGCGGGCTACGGGGGCGCCGACGTCTATGTCACCGAGTATTTCCGCGTCCACGAGGCGTCGAGGCCGGACCCCTGGATCCTGCGGTCGATCGACGAGAACCCGACGGGTCGTCCGGTCTTCGCCCAGATGATCGGGCAGGACGTCGAGGCGCTGGTGCGAACGGCCCGCGAGCTCGAGCGGCATCCGGTGGCCGGCATCGACCTCAACCTCGGGTGTCCGGCGCCGGTCGTGTGCAAGAAGGAGGCGGGAGGGGGCTTGTTGCGCAACCTGCCCAAGGTCGACCGCATCCTCGGCGCCCTTCGCGAGGCCATCGGCGGACGCTTCACCGTCAAGACACGGATCGGCTACCACGGGCCGGAGGAGTTTCCCGCACTGCTCGAGGTCTTCCAACGCCATGCCATCGACGCGCTGGCGATTCACGGCCGGACCGTGGTCGAGCGCTACCAGACGCCGGTTCATCCCGAGTGCATCCGGGCGGCGGTGGAGGTCATGCCGTGCCCGGTGATTGCCAACGGCAACGTCGTCGATGTCGCCACCGGCCTGGCGCTGCACGGGCAGACCGGAGCCGCCGGCCTGATGGTGGGGCGGGGGGCGATCCGCAATCCATGGCTTTTCGAGCAGCTGCGCGCGGCATTCGCCGGAAAGGAGGGGCCGCGGCCGAGCTGCCGCGACCTGCTCGGCTACATCCGCTGTCTCTACGAGGAGATCGGACGCGATACCGATAACTTCGATGAACTGGGGCACGTCCAGCGGATGAAAAAGACGATGGTCTTTGTCACCCAGGGCCACGATCCGGACTTCGAGTATCGGCTGCGGCGGGCGAAGCTGCCGGGCGAGTTCGATGCCATCTGCGCTGAGTTTCTCGACCGCGACGATCCCATGCCGCCGCGCCCGAACGAGAACTCGAGGCTGTTCTGCGGGTTTTCGGCGTTGGGAGATGCCGGAAGCGGCTCCTTGCAGGCGCCATGATTCGGGACGACGGCTTTCGGCCGCCGGGCGACCGCCGGTCGCCCACCCGGCACATGGCGCTTTGAAAAGCGCCACTCCTCTTGGCACACTCCCTCCGTGCCCGAGCCCTTCATCCGCGTCCGCGATCTGCACCAGCACTTTGGCGCGAACCACGTGCTGCGCGGGATCGATCTCGACATCATGCGGGCCGAAACGCTGGTCCTGCTCGGAGGATCGGGGGCGGGGAAATCGGTGCTGCTGAAGCATCTGCCCGGCCTGATGACGCCGGCCGAGGGGACCGTCCACGTCGAGGACACCGAGATCTCCGACATGACGGAGCGCCAGCTCGGCCCCATCCGGCGCAAGGTGGGCATCATGTTCCAGGGCGGGGCCTTGTTCGACTCGATGACCGTCGGCGAGAATGTCGCCTTTCCCCTGCGGGAGGCCGGGCTGAAGGATGAGGCCGAGATCGCCGGGCGCGTGGCGAAGGCGCTGGAGATCGTCCGGCTCGGCGGCGAGGAGGAGAAAATGCCGGCCGATCTTTCCGGGGGGATGCGCAAGCGCGTCGCGCTGGCCCGGGCGGTGGTGGATCGGCCCGACTGCGTGCTCTACGACGAACCCCACGCCGGGCTCGATCCGGTGACCGCCGACACCATCGACCACATGATCAAGTGCCTCCAGCGCGACCACGGCATGACCAACGTCGTGATCACGCACGAGATGCGCTCGGTCTTCCACATCGCCGACCGGGTGGTCTTCCTCAAGGACGGGCGGGTCTACTGGATCGGGACGCCCGCCGAGCTTCGCGACACCGCCGATCCCCACCTCCGGGCCTTCGTCGACGGCAATTCGGGGGAGGCATGGGGCGACTGCGGGTGAGAACCGCGACCTTGCACGCCGGCGCCCGCTCGCGCATGGTTCCGGCGCATGGCCGAGCCCAAAGCCAGGACCGAGACGCTCGTCGGCCTTTTTCTTCTCATCGGCCTCGGGTTGCTCGCCGGACTCATCGTCACCTTCGGTCGCTTCGGCGACCGGTTCGCGGGTCGCTACCCGCTGACCGTGGTGTTCGACGACGCCGCCGGGGTGATCAAGGGGTCGGAGGTGCGCATGGGCGGCGCCCGCATCGGCAAGGTGAGCGGTACGCCCCAGCTGACCGCGGACGTGAAGGTCCGGGTCCCCCTCGACATCGTCGAGGAAATCCGCATCCCCGAAGGTTCGGCGTTCCAGATCTCATCGGCCTCCATCCTCGGGGACAAGCTGATCATCATCACCCCGCCCGCGGACACCACCGGCCGGACCATCGAGCCGGACAGCGTGGTCCAGGGCTCGGGCCCCTCGGGTCTCGATGCGATTCAGAACAACGCGGTGGCCGTCTCGCAGGATGCCCGTCGGCTGCTGGTCGAGGCCGAGAAGACGATGAAGGGAATCGACAGCGCCATCGGTGACGTTCGGATCGCCACCGGGGAGCTCAACGAGACGCTGAAGAAGGTGAACGACCAGGTGCTTTCCCAACAGAACCTCGATCACCTGGGTTCCACGCTGGCGAACCTCGACAAGGCGAGCGCCGGACTGGAGCCGGTGCTGGCCGATGCGCGGGAAGCGATCGCCAGCATCGAGCGGGCCGCCGCCGGGGCCAACGAGACCTTCGACAAGGCGGGCGAGAGGATCGACGAACTCGAGCCGGCGCTCCGCGACGTGCCGAAGGCGGTCGCCTCGCTTTCGCGCGCCGCCGACCAGGCGGCCGACACCCTTGAGAGGGTCGAGGACGGCGAGGGTCTGCTCGGCACGTTGGCATACGACGAGGGCGTGTCCGACGACGCCAAGACCTTCATCCGCAATCTCCGCCGCGACGGCATCCTGCGCTACCGCGACAAGGAGGGCGAAACGCCCGAGGAGGATCCTCGCGCCCGTTTCCGCAGCCGGCGGCGGTGAGGGAAGGGATGCGCCGGGTGAGGTGCTTCGGGCTTGGGGGTCAGTGGCCCGTGAGAGGGTGAAATGCCGTGCGGACGGCACCGGGCGAGTGGGAATGGTGAGGGGGGGGGCGGTTGCCCTCGCAAGGCTCGGCAACGGAGCATGGACCACCGGCCACCTCCCACTCGTCACCAAGGCCCGAACCCCGCAAAGGGGCGCCAGCGCTCAGGGTGTCACGTTCTTGTGACTCCCGTCGCAGAGTGGCGGGTTGCCGGTGTGCTTGCATTGGCACCACCAGACCATCGTCTTTTCCTTCACCTCGAAGCGCACCGGTTGGAGGCCGGTTCCCTTGTGGCTTCCGTCGCAGAAGGGGGGGCTCGTCGAGCGTCCGCAGGCGCACCAGAAATGCACGCCGGCTTCGACCTCGAGCCCGAGGGGCTTGGTATCGCAGACAATCGGTTCCTCCGCCATGCCGGGCAGATTAAGCGGTCCGGCGACGCAGGCCAGCCGCTTCTGCGGCGGCGATCAGTCCGCCAGCGCGATCTCGGGCGCCGCTTCGTCCTCCACGTCGGGAAGGACGGGCTGCTCCGGAGTGGCCTGGGCCGAGAGTGGCAGGGATCCCTTGCCGAGGCGCGGGTAGTCCTCATGCGGCACCTCGCGCACGTAAGTCACTGCCAACCACGCCGCAAAAAAGGCGGCCGAACCCGTCACAAAAAACCGAATCTTCATCTCGTCTGGCGGATGCCCGGGACAGGCTCCGTTAGGCTGGGACGCGCGGACCTTCGCCCGAGCGCTTGAAAAAACGCAAGCACTTTCCGGGCCGAAATCGCCGCCCGCTGTCAGATCAGCGTCCCAAAACCACCGGTCCGCTCAGATTTCCGTAGCGATCGGCCGCGCTGGCGGAGATCGCCTCGGGCAGGCCGCGGGACGGCTGGAGCGAGGCGTCCGGCCGTCCTTTCGGCAGCACGGCGATCATGTGCCACTTGCTGCCGTAGCGGCCCATCACCGCCAGCTTGTCGGTGCCGGCGTCGCCCGGTCGCCAGCCGATCCTCAGCCGGCCGCCCTCGCCGCGGGCCTCGAGGCGCGGACGGGCGACCTCCTTTTTCCCCATCCACGGCATCGGCGGCACCAGCGCCGGGGTCGAGTAGGCGCCCTTGGCCAGGGCGTTGGAGATCCCGCCGCGGTTCTGCATCAGCGCCTTCATGCTCCAGTGAATCTGGCCGACGTAGTTGCGGTCGATGCTGCGGCTCAGGCCGACCTGCTTGACGATCTCCGCGGCCGGACGCCCGGGGTCCTCGGAGCTTTGGATCCGCGAGGTCGCGATGCCGGGCCACACCGGGCGGCGGCCCTGCTGGCGCCACCAGCTGAGCAGCGCGGAGAAGCTCTGCTTGCGCGGTTGGTCGCGCCAGTAGAGCTGGGGCGCGAGGTAGTCGACCCAGCCCTTCGACAACCACTTGCGCGCGTCGCAGCCGAGCTGTTCGTAGGCATCGAGCCCGGCCTCGATCCCGCTCGGGACGCCCGGACGGTAGATCCCGAAGGGCGAAATGCCGACCCGCACCCACGGCTTGGCCGCCTTCACCTGGTCGTAGAGGCTTTTCACGAAGCCATCGACGATCGCCCGCCGCTGCGCCGGCGAGCGGCCGTCGGGGAAGCTCTTGCCGCCCTTCGGGTAGGGGTAGAAGTAGTCGTCGAGGTGCACGCCGTCGATGTCGTAGCGGCGGACCACGTCGAGAATGGCACCGAGCGCCCGGGCGGAGGTGTCCGGGTGGCCGGGATCGCACCACACGCCGCCGGCGTAGCGTTTGGTGATGTGGGGGGCGGAGCGGGTCACGTGGTCCTTCGAGGCCGGGTGGGCGGCGTTGGAGAGGGCTCGGTAGGGGTTGAACCAGGCGTGGACCTCGATCCCGCGCCGGTGGGCCTCGTCGATGCAGAACTGCAGCGGGTCGTAGCCCGGCGACTTGCCCATGGTGCCGGTCAGCCAGTGGCTCCACGGCTCGCGGCTCGAACGGTAGACGGCATCGGCATGCGGCCGCACCTGGAGCAGGATGGCGTTCATGTTGAGCGACGCCATGCGGTCGAGGATGGCGATCATCTCGGCGCGCTGGGCGGCGGCGCTCAGGCCCTTGGTGCTGGGCCAGTCGATGTTGTGGACGACGGCCACCCAGGCGCCGCGGAACTCGCGCGCCGGCAGCGGCGGCTTGTCGCGGACGGGTCGGTAGGTCTGGGCGAAAAGGGGCGCCGTGAGGAGCAGCAGGCACAACAGGAACCGCATGACTCTCCCATGAGGCCGGAAACGGCCCGGCGCAAGGATGGAGCGCCGATTATGAAATCGGCCCGATGATGATGGGGGGCACCGCCAAGACGCCAAGGACGCAAAGGCAGGGGCTCCGCAGGAGGATCAAGGACCGCGCGACGCTGTCGCGCACGCGGTAGTCCATCACGGCCTGCTCCCCGGATCAGTGGTCCATCACGCGGATCGTGCCTGTTAGGGTGACGGCCGAACGCTTCCCGACGGATTCGAAGACCGCGATTTCCTGCGGCTCGCCGGTCGTCAGGATGGTCGCGGAGTCGAGGTGGATTCCGGATTCGAAGTCGATGAGGTAGCGGACATCCATCAGGCGCTCACCCGCTCCGATATTGGTCGCGATCTCAAGTAGCTTGCCGGATGTCCCCCTTCGCGAGCGGACAATGCCGACTCTCTCCCCACTCCGGCAAAGGAGTCGCGCCATGATGCCCGGGCTTTGGAGGGTGTGCTCGATTGCCAGCGGGCGGCAGATGCAGCCCGGGCTCACGATCACTTCGAGGAGATCGACATCGGTGGAGGTGCTGACGACGGTGATGATGTGATCATCCGGGTGGAAGCCCGCCAAAGATCCCGGGGTGGACAGTTGCAGGCCGTTGGCGCGTAAGGGCTCCCGGACATCGATCCATCTCGGGCCTGGGAAGATTCGGGCGTCCTTGCCCTGCGCGAGGTCGGGAAACACTCCCCGTCGGTCGCCGGAGATCCGGAATAGAAAGTCGGGTGGGACGTGGAAACTTCCTGTAACCAGTCCATTCGCCAGGCTTCGCCTGCTCACTGTCGGGTGCCGGACCGATCCGTCGTCGATGCGCTCGATGCCGCGGGGCGTCTCGAACTCCCTGAGCTGGGTGATGAGGGTTCCCTCGGTGGTGATCGCTTCGCATGACACCCGGACCTCCCAGGAACCCTGCTCGTCCTGCCAGGTAGCCAGGGAGACCGTGCGCTCGACCGGAACGGTGGCGCCGATTTCGATGCCGTCCGTCCAGTCGGTGTCTCTCTGCCAGGATGCGGCGAGGGCGATGTCCACTAGCATCCGGTCGGCGCTGAGGTGGGCCGTGGCGGAGAGGTGCAGGCCTCGACTCTTCGACGAGAATTCCTCGCCGCTCTGAGAGAGCAGAGAGACCGTGCTCGGTTCAGCCCGGTCGCGGTGGACCTCAAACGTGGTCCGGATCAAATGCGGCTGTCCGGGCAGATCCAGCTGTTGCTCGACGATATCCAACTGTGCCCAGGAGCCATGACCCACCAGTTTCCCCGAAGAAGCGTTCCATACCAGCCACTCGAGCCCGGGTCCGGGCTGGTCTTCGGTCACAGGAGGGGCGAACGGGTCCAGGTCGGCCGCTTCTTCGGCTTCCCACTCCACCGCTGCCATCACGTCCCACAGTTCGTCGCCGGGCTTGAAGAAGGCCGACGCCGAAGGTGGATTCTTGAGGCGTTGGCATTTGGGGTTGGTGACACCCTCCCAGATCAGGGTCTCCAGCGGCACCTTCCACGCCATGGTATGCGCACCGCAGGCCGTGAGCGCGAGGAGGAGCCAGAGCGCCAGCGGGAGTTTCACCCTGCGAGGGTGATCCTCGGGGCGAGGCAGGGCAAGGAAGGAGCGCCGATTATGAAATCGGCACCACGCAGTTCCGGAAGAAATGCCGATTTCATAATCGGCGCTCCTGTCCGGCGCTCCTATCTGTTCAGCTTCGCCAGCGACTTGGGGAGGAACTTGCCGTCCTTGCGGATGAGCTTGCCGTCGAAGCGGATCTCGCCGCCGCCGTAGTCCCTGCGCTGGATGCAGACCATGTCCCAGTGGACCTGCGAGCGGTTGCCGTTGTCGGCCTCCTCGTAGGCCTGGCCGGGGGTGAAGTGGAACGATCCGCCGATCTTCTCGTCGAACAGGATGTCGCGCATCGGGTGGCGGATCTCGGCGTTGTAGCCGAGGGCGAACTCGCCGATGAAGCGGGAGCCGGCGTCGCTGTCGAGGATCTTGTTGAGCTCGCGGTTCTTGCCCGGCGACTCGGCCTTGACGATCTTTCCCTTTTCAAAGGTGAGCTTCACCGAGTCGAAGGGGATTCCCTGATAGATGGTCGGGGCGTTGTAGCTGAGCACGCCTTCGATGCTGTCCTTCACCGGTGCGGTGAAGACCTCGCCGTCGGGGATGTTGTGGGTGCCGGCGCAGGCGACCGCCGGGATGTCCTTGATCGAAAAGCGCAGGTCGGTGCCCGGGCCGGTGATCTCGACGAGGTCGGTCTTGTCCATCAGGCGCTTGAGCGCGCTGGCGGCGGGGAGCAGGCCCTTGTAGTCGACCAGGCAGACCTTGAAGTAGAAGTCCTCGAAGGCCTCGGTGCTCATCCCGGCCTGCTGCGCCATCGAGGGCGTCGGCCAGCGCAGCACGCACCACTTGGTGTGCTTCACCCGGCGGTCGAGCACCGGGCGCAGGTATTTCATCGCCAGCTTCATGTGCTTCGCCGGGACGTCGCTGCTCTCGGCGATGTTGTGGCTGCCGCGGACGGCGAGGTAGGCGTCCATGCCCTTCATCTCGGCCATCAGGTTCTTGGCGATGAGCCGGTACTGCTCGTCGGTCGATCCCCGCAGCAGCTCGCGGGTGAGGCGGGACGAGTTGATCCGCAGCACCGGCACGCCGCCTCGCTTGCGGGTGGCGCGGATGAGGGCCAGACCGATCGAGTCGGGTACGTCGTAGAGGTCGATGAGGACCTTCTCGCCCCTTTTCAGGGAAACCGAGTAACCGATCAGGGCCTTCGCCAGTTCGTCAACGCGCGGGTCGTGCATGAGCCGAGGCTGAAACTTGAAGTTTCAAACTTCAAACTCGAATCCCGGGGAGGGGAACGGTCCGGCAGAACCCCGTCGCCCCGGAATTTGAAGTTTGGAGTTTCGAGTTTGAGGTTTCAGGCTGCGCCTATGCGATTGGGCATTCTTGGATCGGGATCGGGATCGAACATGCAGGCCATCCTCGAGGCGATCGAGGCGGGCACGCTCGATGCCGAGATCGTGCTGGTGCTTTCCGATGTGCCGGACGCCTACATCCTTGAGCGTGCGCGGGAGCGGGGGATCGCGACCGGGGTCATCGACTGCCGCGGGTTCCGCTCGAAGTTTCCCGACGAGGCCCAGCTTGAGACCGCGGCGCGGCTGAAAGAGGCCGGAGTCGATCTGGTCTGTCTCGCCGGCTTCATGCGGATCGTGAAGAAGCCGCTGCTCGACGCCTTTCCGCAGCGGATCCTCAACATCCACCCCTCGCTGCTGCCGGCCTTCCCCGGCCTCGAGGCGTGGACGCAGGCGCTGGAGGCCGGGGTGCCGGAAACGGGCTGCACGGTGCACTATGTCGACGCCGGCATGGACACCGGTCCGACGATTCTCAGGGCCAAGGTGCCGGTGAAGCCGGACGACACGCCGGAGTCGCTGCACGCCCGCATCCAGGAGCAGGAACACCGCATCTATCCTGAGGCGATCCGGCAGGTTCAGGACATCGTTTCCGCCGCGAACTAAGCCATTCATGAGGACCCTCGAACCGCTCCGCGAACGACTCAACGCCACCGTCCTCGGTGCGGAGGGCGCGGCCGACCTGCTGATGGTCGCGCTGCTGGCCCGCGGGCACGTGCTCATCGAGGGGCCGCCGGGGATCGGCAAGACCTCGCTGGCGCACACGCTGGCGAGTTCGATCGGCGGCAGCTTCAAGCGCGTCCAGTTCACGCCCGACCTGCTGCCCGCCGACCTGCTGGGTTACTCGCTCTACCGGATGGACCGCGGCGACTTCGAGTTCGTGCCCGGTCCGGTCTTCGCCCACTGCCTGCTGGCCGACGAGATCAACCGCACGTCGCCGCGGGTGCAGAGCGCGCTGCTCGAGTGCATGAACGAGCACCAGGTGACGCTCGAGGGCGTGACGCGCCCGCTGCCCGAGCCCTTCCTCGTGATCGCGACGCAGAACGACGGGGATCCGCACGGCACCTTCCCGCTGCCGGAGCCGCAGCTCGACCGTTTCCTGCTGTCGATCCGGATGGAGCTGCCGGTGGCGGAAATCCAGAGCCGCATCCTGCTGGGGCACGCCTCCGGCGAGATCAACGGCCACGGCCGACCGGACGCGCTGGTCCAGCCGGAAGAGGTGCTGGCGCTGCAGGGTCAGGTGAGGGCGCTGCCCTTCGGTGAACCGCTGGCCGGCTACATCACGGAGCTTTGCGAAAGCCTGCGGCGTCGGTCCGGCGCGGACCACTCGGTCTCGGTGCGGGCCTCGCTGGCGGTGATGCAGGCGGCGCGGGCCGCGGCATTCCTGGAGGAGGCCAAGGCGGTGCATCCCGATCACGTGCAGCGGATCTTCCGGGCGGTGATGCGTCACCGACTGGTGCCGGCGGATGCCTCGGATCCGGCACCCATGATCGAGGACGCACTGGAGAATACCCTCGTCCCGTGATGGGGAGTGCGGAGGCTTGCCTCCGCTTTCAGGGTGATCAAGCTAGGGAGAGATCGGTTGCTTGATGGAGAGGATCCAAAGGATGAACATGATGAGATTTCAATCTCGCCGGTCCGACGGTGCGCGGAACGTCCTGCGAGATGCCGGAAACCGGAAAATGGATCCCATTCATCCTGCCCATCAAGTCCATCATACTTCCCAATTCCCGGCGTTCCGCATGATCCTTTCCCTAGCTTGATCGCCCTGCCTCCGCTTTTGAACCACGGGGTGGTGGCCTGATCCGTTGCTTCGCTTGATGACGGAAAGCGCTGTGGCTTCGTGCCGGGATCCCTTTCGGGCGGGATTGCTCACCGATGGACGGAAAGCGGAGGCAGCCGACTTCGCTGAAGCTTCGACGGACAAGAGCCACGCACACACCAAAACGCTCGCACGTCGGGGCTCCCGTGCTACCCCTCGGGTGTGAGAGCCCTCGACCTGCCTGAGACGCCGCGCCATGTGCTGTCGTTCGACTTCGACGGCACGCTGCACGATCCGGCCCAGTCGCCGCCGGTGGCGGATGCCTTTTTCGAAAAGATCGCCGCGCTGCGGGCGAGCGCGGGGGCGGTGTGGGGGATCAATACCGGGCGCTCGATGGAGCACGTGATCGAGGGGTTGATCGAGAGCCGCTTTCCCTTCGCGCCGGACTGGGTGGTGGCGCGCGAGCGCGAGCTGTGGTTTCCGAACGCGGTCGGCCGCTGGGTCGGCGACGACGAATGGAACAAGCGGTGCGAGAAGGACCACCGGAGGTTCTTCCGCAAGGTGCGGCGGTTGATGAAGAGGATTCGCGCCGAAGTCGAGGAGCACACCGGCGCCCAGTGGGTCGAGGAGGCCGGGGATCCGGCGGGGCTGATCGCCCGGACCGAGGAGGAGATGGAGTGGATCGTGGCGAAGGTGCGCGAGCTGTCCGCGGACGAGCCGCTGCTCAACTGGCAGCGCAACACGATCTACCTGCGCTTCGGTCATCGTGACTACCAGAAAGGTAGTAGTCTGGGGCGCGTGGCGGCGGGATACGGGCTGGGGGCGGCGGATTGCTTCGCGATCGGCGACAGCCACAACGACTTCGAGATGCTTTCGCCGCCATCGTCGTCACGGATCGCCTGTCCGGCCAACGCGGTGCCGGAGATCCGCGCCCACGTCGAGGCGGTCGGGGGGCACGTGTGCCTGGCCGGCCACAGCGAGGGCTGCGTGGAGGCGCTGGAGAAGTTCTTCGGGTAGGGGTTCCGGAGGATCGACATTCCTGTCGATCTTCACCTCACACCCACTTCTCGAAATGACCTGACGACATCGGATTCACCGCAAAGGCGCAAAGGACGCCAAGCTCGACCGATGGTATTTCGAACCCCCTGCCTTTGCGGTCTTGGCGGTTCCGTCTGGCCGTATGTGAAATCGTCGTCCCCGGGCCGATCGACAGGAATGTCGATCCTCCTAAAGGAGCGTGCTGCGCGAGTAGAGCGAGAGCACCGGGACACCGCGGGCCTCGATGGTCTGGCGGCCGCCCTCCTCGCGGTCGACCAGCACCAGGGCGAAGGCGACCTTGCCGCCGGCCGCCTCGATGGCGTCGATCGCCTTGAGGGTCGAGCCGCCGGTGGTGATGACGTCGTCGACGACGATGATGGTGTCGCCTTCCTTGAAGTTGCCCTCGATCTGCTTGCCGCGCCCGTGGCCTTTGGGTTCCTTGCGCACGGTGAAGACCTGCAGCGCCTCGCCGGGGTGGAGGCGGGCGGAGGTCATGCCGATGGCGAGCGAAATCGGGTCGGCGCCCATGGTCATGCCGCCGATGGCGTCGATGGCGAGGCCCTCGCTCCGGATCCGCTCGCGCACCGCGGCCCAGCCGATCTCGCCGACGAGGTTGGCGCCGACCGGGTCGAGGGTGGTCACGCGGCAGTCGATGTAGAGGTCGCTTTCCTTGCCGGAGGCGAGGGTGAAGGTGCCGGTGCGGACAGACTTCTCGAGGAGGATGGCTTTGAGGTCGGCGGAGGACATGGCGCGAGCGTAGCTTGCGAGTGCCGAGTGAGAAGTGCCGAGTGAGAAGCGTTCCGGCAGCGGGCTTGTGAAGAGGGGGCCGAGGTGGTTGCTTGGAAGGCGTGGAGAAGCCGGCGCCGAAGAAGCTGAAGCTGGTGCGTCTGGATGGGCCGTTGGGGGACCTGTCGCACATGACGCCGGCGGAGCGGGCGGAGATCGTGCAGCAGGATGGACGGCGGAGGATCTTCGAGGAGATCGTGAGCGTGGAGATGGCCGCGTGGCGGAGTTTTTTTCTGTGGGGTGGAATGTGTGTCGGCGGGTGGTCGCTCGGGGTGCTTGTCCGTGTCGGGATGAGATTTCTCTACGGGGCGGGAATGGGTTTGCCCTCGTGGCTTTGGAATCTGCTCATGCTGCTGGTGGGCGTGTCGGTTCTCGTCGGAGTGGTGTCTTTCCTGCCTGCTGTCGTGTGTTTCGCGAAACTGCTGGTCGCGATGCATCGCCGTCGGCGCCTGGGGCGGAGTGGCTCCTTGCAGGAGCCATGAGCCGGGGAGGCGGCTTTCAGCCGCCGGGAAAGGTGCATGCGGGAGGCTGGAAAGCCTCCCCCCCTGCCCATGGCTCCTCGAAAGGAGCCACTCCGCTCCGCGCAATCATTCCAACAAAAAGCCGCCGACCCTTGCGGGACGGCGGCTTGGGGAAAAATCGGAAGCGGCCTCAGTTGGCGGCGACTTCGGCGGGCTGAACATTCACCCGGCGGCCGTTGCGGTCGAAGAAGACATTGCCTTCGACGCCGGCGTGGATGGTGTAGTCCTTGCCCATGAAGACGTTCTTGCCGGGATGCCACTTGGTGCCGCGCTGGCGGATGATGATCATGCCGGGGACGACGACCTCGCCGCCGAATTTCTTCACGCCGAGGCGCTTGGAGCGGGAGTCCCGGCCGTTCTTGACGGAACCTTGTCCTTTCTTGTGAGCCATGACTTAGGAATGTCGAATGTTGAATTTTCGAATGACGAATGGTTGGCGTCAGCCTTCGATCGATTCGATCTCGATCTTGCTGAGCGCGCGGCGGTAGCCCTTGGTCTTGTGGAAGCCCTTGCGGCGCTTGAACTTGAAGGCAATGCCCTTCTTGCCACGGAAGTTCTGGACGACGGTGGCCTTGACGCTGGCGCCGTCGACGACGGGCGAGCCGACCTTCACATCGGAGCCTTCGCCCACGAGGAGCGGGGCGAACTCGAGGACGGTGCCTTCGTCGAGGTTGAGGTTCTCGACGTCGATTTTGTCGCCTTTTTCGACGCGGTATTGCTTACCGCCGGTTTTGATCACTGCGTAGGCCATGGCCGTGTGGGGTGGGAAAAAATGAAGCCCGCCGGTCGGGCGGGCGGGGAGGACACCACAGGCCCACGGGCCGGGCAAGGCAATTTTTTGAAATCGACGCGGGGGCCGGATCGGCTTTGCTGCGGGCGTGGAAAGGACGGTTCCGGACGAGGCGGCGATGGAGGCGCTGGGGCGAGAAATCGCCGCAGGGCTGGGTGGGGGCGAGGTGCTGGCGCTCGTCGGCGGTCTCGGTGCCGGGAAAACCCGATTTACCAAGGGTTTGGTGGCCGGTCTGGGGCACGAGGGCGAGGTTACGAGCCCGACCTTCGCCCTGATGCATGAGTACCGGAGCGGGCGCCTGCCGGTGTTTCACCTCGATTTCTACCGGCTCGGGTCCGCGGAGGAACTGATCGGGATCGGATGGGACGAGATGCTCGACGAGGGCGGGGTGGTGGTCGCCGAGTGGGCGGATCGTTTCCCCGGGATGCTGCCGCCGGAGGCACGGGTGCTGGCCTTCGAGGTGGTCGAGGGCGGGCGTCGGGTGCGGGAGATGGGCTGAGGGAGGGCTCGCGCGGTCCTTGCCGCGCGCCGGCCGATCTTCTAGGCTCCGCGCCCGACCATGAGCCTGCGCGAACCGATCGACAAAGCCGAAGCCCTGATCGAGGCCCTGCCCTACCTGCAGGCCTTTCGGGGCAAGACCTTCCTGATCAAGATGGGGGGCTCCGCGATGGAGGATCCCGATCTGGTTCGCAAGGTGATGCGCGACATCGTGTTTCTCGAGGTGGCGGGGATCAACCCCATCGTCGTCCACGGCGGCGGCAAGGCGATCTCGGCGGCGATGAAGGCGGCCGGACTCGAGGCCGAGTTCGTCGGCGGCTTCCGGCGGACCTCCGACGAGGCGATCGCGATCGTCGAGAAGGTGCTGTCGAACGAGATCAATCCGGGCCTGGTGCAGATGATTCGCGAGTTCGGTGGCAAGGCGACCGGGATTCCGGGGAGCGATGTGTTCCTCGGAGAGAAGATGCACGCCAAGGACGAGGCGGGCGAGCCGGTCGATCTCGGACGGGTCGGGGAAGTGGTCGGCTGCCGGCCGGCGTCCTTCGATGCGGCGCACAAGGCGCAGATCGTGCCGGTGATTTCCCCCCTGGCCCAGGAGCTGGCGAGCGGTCGGCCGCTCAACATCAATGCCGACCTGGCCGCCGCCGCGCTGGCCAAGGAGCTGCGGGTGACCAAGCTGGTCTATCTTTCCGACGTGCCCGGGCTGATGAAGGATCCTTCCGATCCCGGCACGCTCATTCAATCGGTGAACCGCGCGCAGGCCGAGGCGCTGATGGCTGACGGCACGATCTCGGGCGGGATGATTCCGAAGATCCGCAGCGCCCTGGACGCGCTGAATGCCGGGGTGCGCAAGGTGCACTTCATCGACGGGCGCCAGCCGCACGGGCTGCTGCTCGAGATCTTCACCCAAAGCGGGATCGGCACCGAAGTGACGCGGTAGAAGGGCGGCACGGGTCACGTGATGAAGGGGTCCTCCAAGCGGCGTCGCGCGTTGGAAACGGCGGGCTCGCTGGTGCTGGCGGCGCTGGTGGTGGCCGGCGTGTGGCGCCTGTGGATGCTCGGGACGCCCGGAAGCTGCGACATCGACCTTCTGCCGACCTACCTCGCGGAAACCCTGCGCGCCGGGGGGCAGGCGGATGCCGTCTACCAGCCCACCGTCTTCGTCACCGCCGACACCGCGGATCCCGCCTGGCTCGAGGCCTCGCGGGAGGCGACCGGACGGGAGGGGATCCGCGAGACTTCCTTCGTCGGAAACCCGTGGTACCTGGTGCTGCTTTCCCCCGTGGTGGCGGTGATGGGGGCCGGCGCGTTCGCCACGTTGTGGTTCGGGCTCAATGTGCTGTCGGTGGCGTGGATCGGCTGGGAATCGGCGGCGTGGGCGGGGGTTTCGAACCCGTGGAAACGAATGCTCGGCGGGATCGCGGCGGGATTGCTGCCGGTGGCCGCATACGGCGCGGTGCTCGGGCAGAACGTCGCGCCGACGCTGGCGCTCGTGATGCTCGGGGTCCGCCTGGCGGCGGGGGGGCGGGGCGCCCAGGTTGCCGGGGGGCTGCTTTTCGCGCTGGCCGTGCTGTTCAAGCCGTGGGCGCTGCTGATGATCGCCATCCCCGGACTCTCGCGGCGTTGGATCGCGCTGGCGGTGGCGGTGGCGCTGACCGCGCTGTGGTTCCTCACGGTGCGGCCGCCGTTCTTCGAGGAGGCCCTCTGCGAGGACTACCGGGCGATGAGCCGGACCCTGGTGGAGTCGACCAACACCGCCTTCAACAACGTCTCGATCCGGGCCCTGCTGCATCGCCTCGCCGATCCCGACTGGGGAGCCTCGAGCAAGCTGTGGCTTCCGCAGAAGGCCGACCCGGCGCTGGCGCGGTGGGCACAGGTCATCGCGGCGGGGATCGCCTTGGCCTTCGCGTGGCCGTTCCTCAAGCGACACCGTGAGCTGCGGGTGGTGACTACGGCCGCGCTGCCGCTGGTGCTGCTGCCGCTGGGCATCACCTGGACCCACTACCTGGTGGTGTTCATCCCCGCGCTGTGGCGCTGGGTCATCCAGTCGGACGATCTGATCGGGCGGGTGACCGGATGGGCGCTGGTCCTTTTCATGCTGCTTTTTCCCATCCACTCGATGCCGCTCGGAGGGCCGAAGCTCTTCACCACGCCGAGCTTTGCCGAGATCGAGGGGGCGCCGGTGGGGTGGGCGCTGTGGTTTGTGGTGCCGCTGGTGCTGGCGCTGGTGCTGGCGGCCCGCACGCTGATGGCGCGCGCTCCAGCACCGCGAGATAATGCGCGCTCCACGAAGCCATGAACGAGCTCTCGAGCCAGCGTTCGAGGCCGGCGAGGCGTTTCATCAGCGCCACTGGAATGAAATCGGGGAGGAAGGTGAAGTAGCGCACCGCCGGTTGCCACCGGCCACCGTCCAGCTCCGGCAGGCGGCTCGGGCGGATCCAGCGCTCCGTGCCCTCGTCGATGTCGCGAATCACGGGGAACACGTAGCCCATGTAGAAACGGAACAAGGGGTTCTCGATGTTGATCTCGTGGAGGAAGAAGCGGCCTCCCGGTTTGAGCACGCGCAGGATCTCGGCGAATGCCGCCGTCTGGGCGCCGGATTCCTCGATGTGGTGCATCACATTGATGGCGTAGGCGAAGTCGAAGCTCGCATCGTCGAAGGGCAGGCCGGTGGCGCTCACCGCCTTCAGGTCGATTTCAAGCCCGCGCGCGGCGGCATGGCGCCTGGCGTTCGCGATCTGCTCGGAGGCGAGGTCGATGCCGGTCATCCGGCAGCCGGCGTCGGCCAGCGCGCAGGCGTACCAGCCGTGGCCGCAGCCGACATCGAGGCCGCGGAGGCCGGCGCCCTGACCGGGCAGCGCCTCGAGCATCATGCGCACCTTCCGATCGAGCAGGCGGGTGCGGATGTGCTCGGGAATTTGTTCTTCGTAGTCGTCGGCCAGTTCGTCGAAATGGAAGCGCGTCGGTTGGCGACGCCACAGCCGGCGCAGCTCGTGGCGCCAGAACCAGGCGAGCACCCCGCCGAGCAGCACCGAGAACCACGCCGTGCCGGCACGAAAAACGGCGAGGGAGGCGACCACGCCCGCGCCGCCCGATTCCAGCAGACTGAGGATGGAGACCGAACCGGTGACCCCGATGCCCAGCGGGATGCCGGTGATGCCGCCGGCGAGCGTGCCGGCGGCGAACGCCTCGGTGGCGGCGGCGAGTCCGACCGGATGACCGAGCGTGCCGATGACCGACCACAAGGCGGCGGCGGGCAGGGCCCAGGCGGCCACCGAGAGGCCGACGGTGACGGCGGCGAAGCCCCCGCTCTGGCGCGCCGAAGAGCGACCGAGGCGGTGACGGAAGAGGAGGAAGGCGCCGCCACCCGCACCCAGTAGCAGCGCCGCAGCGGCCAGCGGCATCGACCGGGTGAAGCACCAGAACGCTGCCAGCGTGACGGCGTCGCAGCCGCGCTCGATCAGCCACAGCAGCGAGACGCGTCGCAGGGCCCGGGGTGTGTGGTCCCCGAGAAACGCGCCACGGACGAGCTCGCCGACGTAGAAGGGCGTGAGCAGCGCCGGGAGCGTGGCGAACCAGATGCGCAGGCTGTCCTTGGCCGAGAGCTTGCTCTCGAGGCGGCGGGCGAGGAAATGCCAGCGCAGCCAGCGGAGGAGCAGGTTGCCGGCGGTGTAGGCGATGGTTCCCAGCAGCGCCGGCACCAGCGGGCCGATCTCGACCGGGGTCGCGGTGCGCGAAAACCAGACCCAGGTGACCACGCCGCCGATGACCAGCAGCAGCGACAACGCTCCGGCCCGCAGCAGGGACCGCCGCAGCAGCATCGAAGCCGGAAGCGCCGCCGATTCAGCCATCGGCGCGGATCTTTAATCAATCCGAACCATTTGGCGAGCTTTCAGGCGGGGGCCTCCGCCGGGAGGGCGCTCCGGTGGTCAGCAGCCGCAGGCTGTTGAGGACGACGATCACGGTCGACCCTTCGTGGCCGAGAACCCCGATCGGCAGCGGGACGAGGCTGCCGAGGGCGGCGAGGCCGAGGATGACGACGACCCCGAGCGAGATCGCCAGGTTCTGGCGGATGATGGCCCGGCAGCGGCGGCTGAGGTCGAGCGCCTCGAGGATGCGCTCGAGGCGGTCCTTGGTGAGCACGATGTCGGCCTGCTCGAGGACCGCGTCGCTGCCGCGCAGGCCCATGCCGATCGAGACGTCCGCGGCGGCCAGGCTCGGGGCGTCATTGACGCCGTCGCCGGCCATGGCCACGCGCTCGCCCCGGTCACGCCACTCGCGGATGGCCTCGACCTTTTCCTCCGGGTGCAGGCCGGCGCGCCAGTCACGAAGGCCCAGCTCGCGGCCGACCAGCGTGGCCGACTCCTCGCGGTCGCCGGTGAGCATGGTCACCTCGATGCCCCGCTCGCGGAGCTGGCGCACGGTGGCGGCGGCCTCGGGGCGCGGGGCGTCGCGCAGCAGCAGCCGGCCGGCGAGATGGCCCGACTCGACGAGGACTTCGGTGAGCCCGGGTTCGGGGTCGGGAAAGGCGAGGACCGGGCTGTCTTTGGCAAACAAGGCGCGTCGGCCGAGGATCACTTCCCGGCCGGCGACCCGGCCGCTCAGGCCCTTGCCGGCAAGCGAGCGGAAATCCGTGCTCTCGAGCTCGGCCGTCCCGCGCTTGAGCCGGGCGGAGACGATGGCCCGGGACAAGGGGTGGGTCGAGTGACGGGACAGCGCCGCGGCCACGGCGAGCAACTCGTCCGAGTCGCCGTCGCGGACCGGCTCGATGCCCGTGAGTTCGAGCTCGCCGCGGGTCAGCGTCCCGGTCTTGTCGACGGCCAGGCGGTCGATGGTGGCGAGGTTCTCGAGCGCGATGCCTCCACGGAAGAGAATCCCGTGCCGGGCCCCGGCGGCGACCCCGGCGAGGATGGCGCTGGGGATGGAGATCACCAGCGCGCAGGGCGAGCAGACGACCAGCAGGGTCATCGCCCGGTAGAAGGCCGAGCGCCCCTCCTCTCCGGAGACGAAGGCCGGGATCCCCATGGCGAAGTGCCAGACGAGGAACATCGCCAGCGACAGGGTGAGGATGCCGATGGTGTAGCCGGTGCCGAAGCGGTCGGTGAATCGCTGCGACGGCGCCTTGCTGGCCTGGGCTTCGCGGATGAGGCGGATGATGCGGGCGTGGGCGCTGTCGCCGGGGGGGCGAAGCACCGTGGCGTCGAGGCGGCCCCAGGTGTTCAGCGTGCCGCTGAAGACGGTGTCGCCGGCCGACTTCTCGACCGGGACGGCCTCGCCGGTCAGCATCGATTCATCGGCGGCGCTGTCGCCGCCGGTCACCCGGGCGTCGGCCGGAAACTGCTCGCCCGGCAGGATGCGGATGCGGCGGCCCGGGTCGAGGGTCTCGACCGGGACTTCGCGGGTCGAGTCGTCGGGGAGGACTTCCAGCGCGGTCTTCGGGGCCTCGCGAAAGAGGCTGCGGATCTCGCGGTCGGTCCGCGCCATCGCCATGCCCTCGAGGGCGTTGCTGAGGGAGAAGAGAAACAGCAGCGCCGCGCCCTCCCACCAGGCGCCGACAAAGGCCGCGCCGAGGGCGACCGCGATCATCAGGAAATGGATGTCGAGCCGGAAGCGCTTGAGCTTGCCGAGGGTGTCCAGGGCGGCGTCCCAGCCGCCGGCGAGGTAGGCGGTGGTGTAGAGGGCGGTGGCGAGCTGCTCCTGACCGGCGAAGCGTTGGACGATCACTCCACCGAGGGTCGCGAGCCCGCAGAACAGCGCCGAGCCGAGCAGCAGCTTCCACGACGGTTCCCGGTCATCCCCATCCATGGCGACAGTCTCGCCGGGGAGGAAGCGGCACGCCAAGCACGGCGTCTCGATTGCTCAGCGGATCCGATGGGCAGAAGACCCGCGGGCCCGGCGTCAGCGTTCGAGGATCTCGACCTCGTAGCCGTCGGGATCGGTGACGAAGGCCATCTTGCGCTCGCCCGAGGTGAACTTCTCGCGCCAGCCGCCGGGCCAGATTTCGATCCCGTCCTTCTCCAGCTTGTCGCAGTAGTCGACGATGTCGGGGACGCCGAGGGCCGTGTGCATCAGGTCTTCGGGACACTGCGTCTTGTAGTCCTCGGACCAGGTCAGCTCGAGGAAGGCGTCGTTGCCGGGCAGCTCAAGGAAGGCGAGCTGGTTGCCCTGCGGCGAGCCTTTGCGCTCCTTTTCGACGTAGCCGAGCTTCGAGTAGAAGGCGATGGAGGAGTCGAGGTCCTGGACGCGGATGCGGGTGTGGAGGAACTTGATCATGGCGCCGGAGCGTGAACCCGGATCGGCGGCTTGTCATGGGGGAATCCCGCATCCTTTGCGCTTCCCTCGGCGGGAAGCGTTTGTACCTCGCCAAATCCGGGGAGCGCGGTTAGATTGGCATGCTATGAAAACGATCGTCGCCGCCATTGATTTCTCCGATGCCACGTCGCAGGTCGTCGAAACGGCCGTGGCGCAGGCCAAGGCGTTCGGAGCGTCGCTTCATCTGGTCCACGTGCT
>JAUIJD010000027.1 GCA_030431475.1 Verrucomicrobiia bacterium
GCTCCGTCAGCCCTTCACCCGCAAGGAAAACCACCAACAACCAAGACGTCATGGTGTCCGCAATGTGAGGCAATGGGCGCTCACCCGAGCCAAAGGCTTCGGTGTCCTGTTTCAATGAGGCAACAGGACGGGTGGCTCCGGGATCCGTGAAACAGCCGTGGTGCCCGCTCCGTAGCCCCGGCTCCCGTGCCCAAACGATCCTTCCACGCCGCCCTGCTGGCCGCCTGCCTTCTCCTTCAAGCCGGGGCCGAAACGCTCCGCTGGAACGTCGCGGACGAGTTCGGCATCACCGCCGCAGGCGTCCGGCGCGCGGTCACCCGGGCGAAGGCCCACTTCCGGAAGTCGCCCGACGACCGCATCGTCCTCGAGTTCGACGCGGGCCGGCACTACCTCGAGGGCCGACCCTCGGATCTCGGGACGATCAACCTCACCGGCGTTCGCCCCGGACCGAAGGGGCGCCTGATTTTCCAGGGGGCGGGCATGGATGAGACGGTGCTCGTTTTCAGCGACAAGGTGCATGCCGTCGCCGGGCGCGACGTGTTCCGCGTGACCATGGCCGACATGCACATGACCCGTGCGAAATACACCGTCTCCCAGGGAAAGGTCGTCGAGACGGGACCGGGGAAAGTGGTGCTCGACCTCCACCGGGGCTTTCCCACGCCGGCCGAGATTTTCAACGCAGGGAGTGATCAGGGGCGCTACCTGCGTCGCTACACCAACAGCCGGACCGACCCGCAAATGGTGGTGCGGGACAACCCGCAGTATGCTTGGACGGATGCCGAGCCCCTCGGCGGCCGGCGCTGGCAGCTCAACCTGCGACCGAAGAAAGAAACGCCGAACTATTCGAGGGGCGACCTGATCGGCATCAAGTCCAAGCACGGCGGCCAGGCCTACTGGTTCAGCGGCGGCTCGGACTTTCTTTTCCGCTCGGTGAAGTGGACCCACAAGACGCGCGGCGTGTTCCGCGGCGGATTCGACCGGATCAGGGTCATCGATTGTGTCACCGACCGCGCCGCGCCGATCCACGGTCAGACGCCCTGCCTCGCCGCCCCGGGAGGTGGCCCGCAGATCGGTCAGCCATGGGATCCGCCGACCACCGGCAACCTGGTGAAGAACGGCCGCTTCATCGCCTCCGGCGACGACGCCGTCGCCTTCTTCCACGCCGAGGGCGAGATCACCGGTTGCGACATCCGCGATGCCTTCGCCCGCGGCATCCTGGCCGCCAACAGCCCGAAAGCCGTCATCCGTGACAACCAACTCGCAAGGTGCCCCATCCAGCAGTCCAAGGGCCACGAGCTTCCCGACGACTTCTTCGAAAGAACGGAGCCGTGATCGCGTCCCGGTGCCGGGAGCTTGCATGCCCCGCCCGACCGGACAGGATGCCGGGCCGATGATGCTCCGCGCCCTCGCCCTCACGCTGCTGCTCGCCGGGTTTGTCCCGCCTGCGGCGGCGGTGGTCCTTTTCCAACTCGAGAACTTCGAAAGCCCGACGGCGTGGACCGCCGGCTCGCCTCACCCGAGCCCACCGGCCATCCAGCCCGACAGCGGTCCGGACGGCACCGGCGATTCGTCGCTGCGCATCGCCGCCTCCCCGGGCAGCGGCCCCGGCAGCCGCCTCGCCGCCTACAACCGCACCGACTGGGTCGGCGACTACCTCAGTGCCGGGATTTCCGCCCTGACCATGGACCTGCGCAACCAGTCGCTGCTCGACAGCTCGGTGCGGGTCGCGGTCAACGGCCCCGGCGGCTGGTTCGTCACCGACGCCGAGGAACTCGGACGCTTCAGCACCTGGACCGCGGTCCGGTTCGAGATCACCGCCGCCAGCCTGCTCAGCGACGGCGGAACCGACGCCGGCGCCACGCTCGCCGCCGTCAGCGAACTGCGCATCCTCCACAGCCCCGACGTCAGCCATCGAGGCGGTCAGGGCCAGCGCACGCTGCTCGTCGACAACCTCCGCGCCGTGCCCGAGCCGGGAAGCGCGCTTCTGCTGGGTCTGGGGCTGGTTTTTTTGAATTGGCGGAAACGTTAGGTTGCGCTGATGAAAAAGTTTTGTAAAAGACTACCCGCATGTCCCGATGCTTCCGCCTGTGCACACTGGCGATCCTAGGGGCGGCCCCCAGCGCTCATTCCCAAGCCACTGAATCCGTCTGGTCCCTCGGCGCCGACGACGGTTCCACCACGCCCTTCCAGCAGGAGAACTTCTCTCCCGACGCCCCGCCGGGCTCGGCGACCGCCAAGGACGACGACTACTACTTCGCCGGGAGCTACGCGCCGCCGATCGGCATCCTCGCCGCCGACGAGATCCCGCAGAACTTCGAGAGGGCCCTCACAGCCGGCGACCCGCGGGTGCGCGTCCACTTTCCCCTGACCGGTGCGCAGCGCTCGACCGAGTCGCGCTTGTTCCTGACCGTGGATTTCGATGGCGGGGGCATCTGGATCGACGGCACGCAGCCGGGCTTCGGCCGCCACGACCTCACCGTCCGCCTCAACGGCCAGGAGCTGGGAAGCTGGAGCGCTGTCGAGTTCGACACGACCCTGAGCTTCCGCCTCGACGCCGCAGACCTTCCGCTCACCGCCGAAGACAACGTCCTGGAGGTCGAGCGCACCGGCGGATCCGCCGGCGGCTACATCAGCTTCGACTTCCTCTCCCTTGAGGCCGACTCCGACGCCTTTGCCGATGGCGACAGCGACGGGATGCCGCGCTGGTATGAGGAAACCTACGGCCTCGACGACACCGACCCGACCGACGCCGCCACCGACCTCGACGGCGACGGCTTGAGCGCGCTCGCGGAATCCGCCCTCGAGACCAATCCGACCGATCCCGACACCGACAACGACGGGCTCTTCGACGACGAAGCCAGCGACCCCCTCGATCCCGACAGCGACGACGACGGCCTCGGCGATGCGGAGGAATCGACCACCCATCCGGAGGTCGCCGACAGCGACGGCGACAACTTCCCCGACGGCTACGAAGTCAGCGTCGGCAGCGACCCCGCCTCGGCCGGATCCCAGCCCTTCGATTTCTCCGGAAGCATCGGCCTGCACTTCCTCGCCCAGCGTCCGGACTCGATCGCCCTCGGTCCGTGGGAACGCGTCGGCGTCGTCCCCGCCCCGCACTGGAACGCCTCCGACCGCCAGCCGGTCTGGCCCCCGGGCACGCCCGACCCGCTCACCGGCAGCGCCAGCGGGCTCATCGACGGCAGCGGCACGCCCACCTCGGCCGCGGCGAGCTGGTCCTTCGGTTACGCCGGCACCGGCATCCACCCCGGCCCGGGCGACCCCCGGCTGCTCAACAGCGGCCTCGGCACCGACCAGCCCTACGGCCCGGACGTGCCCGCCGAGGTCACCCTCTCGGGCATCCCCTTCACCAGCTACGACCTCATCGTCTACCTCGGCGGCCCGTGGCCCTACCACCGCGCCAGCGTCCGTCTCGACTCCGATCCGGCCAGCCTCCGCTACCTCCTCACCTTCGCCGGTCCGCCCTTCCTCGGCTGGCGGGAAGCCACCGCCACCACCGAGGGCGACATCGTCGAGGCCAACTACGTCCGCTTCCGCGGCCTCGGCGGCGCCAGCCAGACCGTCATCCTCGAGCAGCTCGACAACGACAGCGTCGCCATCCACGGCGTCCAGATCATCGACATGGCCGCCGACGCCGACGGCGACGGCATCCCCGACACCGTGGAAATCGAGCACGGCCTCGATCCCGCGGTCTCCGATGCCGCGGCCGACCCCGACGGCGACGGCCTCGGCAACGCCGACGAACTGGCCGCCGGCACCGACCCGCACCGCGCCGACAGCGACGACGACGGCATCCCCGACGGTAACGAGACCACCACCGACCCGCTCGACCCCGACAGCGACGACGACGGCCTGCGCGATGGCGATGAGCTGAACGGCGACCCCTTTCCCTCGCTGCCGACGCTGGCCGACAGCGACGGCGACGGCCGCGACGACGCCGCCGAACGTGCCGCCGGCACCGATCCGATGAACCCGGCCGACAGCGCGCCGGGCGTGCCGGTCTGGACGGCCGCCACCCGCACCTGGCACTGGCAGGTCGATGACCTCCGGGTGCTCTGGAACCACGCGCGGTCGCCCATGGCCGGTCGCCGCAGCGAGATCTTCGACCTCGTCACCGAGCTCGACGACGGCGGCTGGGCATCCGCCGTCCGCATGGGCCTGTTCTACCGCGAGGGGGTGCTGACCTACCGCTTCCGCTGCATCCAGGACGTCTTCCACCAGGACGGGCATCCGACCTGGGCCTTCTACGGGACCGGTAGTACCCAGCCGCAGAACGATCTCAAGCAGGCCCTCGGCTTCAGCGGCTTCGGTGAGGCCGACGACTCGCTGCCGCTGCGTTTCGTGTTCACCGCCGTCCAGCCCGACCCCGGGCAGAACCTCTGGACCCTCGACTTCGCCCTCTACCAGACCGCCGACCCGCTCAATCCGGTGCTCGTCGGCAGCGAGACGTGGACCAACGCGGTGGCCGCCGACGCGCGGCTGCTCGACGGCACCGCGCCGTGGACCGATGCCGACGGCAACCCCGACGTCCCGTCCTTCGACAACGAACCGGGCGTCGAGGCCTACATCACCCGCGATCCGCTCGGCCCGCCGGATGGAGACAACGACGGCATGCCCGACGACTGGGAAACGACCCACGCGCTCAACGCCTCCGATCCGTCCGACGCCACCCTCGACCCCGACGGCGACGGCGTGATCAACCGCGACGAGTGCTTCGCCGGCACCGACCCGAACGACGACGACAGCGACGACGACGGCGTGGACGACGGGGAGGAAATCCGCCAGGGCAGCTCGCCGGTCGATTCGGACTCGATTCCCGCGTGGTTCCATTTCAGCGGCACGCCCGACGACCTCGACGGCGACGGCATGTCCGACGCCTGGACGATGTGGGCCGGCGGGATTCCGCGGGCGCCTCACGCCGACGACGACGGCGACGGCATGAGCAACCTCGAGGAAAGCGAGGCCGGCACCGACCCCGACGATCCAAATTCGCGGCTCGACCTGCTCGCCCTGCGGAATGGCACCGCTCTGACGCTTGAGTGGCCCGACATCCGGGGCAAGGCCCACGCCATCGAGTGCTCCGGAAACCTCGGCCAGTGGGACCCCGCCACCGGGCTCCCCGCCACGAACGCGACCAACGGCCGGCGCTCGGTCACCATCCCCGACGCCTTCGGGGAAGACTGCGCGTTCTACCGCACCTCGATCCTCCCGATGGATGCCGATGGCGACGGCGTCGACGACTGGGTCGAACTCGAGTTCCTCGCCAGCTCCACCAGCTCCGCCGACTCGTCCGGGCAGGCCTCCGAGCGGGCGGGCCAACCGGCGCTCTCCGGCGACGCGCGGGCGTTGCTCGAGAAACTCTCCACCGGCAGCTATCCCGGCTCGCTGCAGCCCGGGGTCCCCTCCCCTTCGCAGGCCGCGCGCTTTCTCATGCAGGCCAGCTTCGGGCCGACGCCGGAGGCCATCGAGCAGGTCCGCGAACTTGGCTACGAGGCCTGGATCGACGAGCAGCTCGCGATGCCCGCCTCGAAGACCCGGCCCTACATCCGGCAGATCAAGCGCGACGCCGCCAACGGCCGTCTCGACCCCTATTACGACTTTAACGACGGCGGCAACTACGTCACCGGCTACAACATCACCACGCCCTGGGCCCGCCACGCCATCGACGCCCCCGACCAGCTCCGCCAGCGCGTCGCCTTCGCCCTGTCGCAGATCCTCGTCATCTCGCGCCGCGAGAACCAGCTCACCGAGCGGGTGGAGGGACTGGCGATGTGGTACGACATGCTCCTCGACCACGCCTTCGGCGACTACGGCGAACTGCTGCAGCAGGTGTCGCTGAGCCCGATGATGGGCACCTACCTCAGCCACGTCGGCAACCAGAAGGCCGACCCCTCCATCCCGCGCTACCCGGACGAGAACTACGCCCGCGAGATCATGCAGTTGTTCAGCATCGGCCTGTGGGAGCTGAACCTGGACGGCACCCGCCGGACCGACGGGCTCGGCCAGCCGATCGAATCCTACGGCAACGCCGAGATCACCGAACTCGCCCGGGTCTTCACCGGCCTCTACTACGACGCCCCCTGGGGCTGGGGCAGCGGTGGCTGGGCCGACGAGCACTACGTCAAGCCGATGGTCATGCACCCCGAGCATCACGACTTCGGGACCAAGACGCTGCTCGGCGGCATCGTGGTCCCGGCCCGCGACGCGACGGCGGAGAACGGCCTGCGCGACATCCGCGACGCCGTCGACTCGCTGTTCCGGCACCCCAACACCGCCCCTTTCCTCGCGAAGAAGCTCATCCAGTTCCTCGTCACCGCCAATCCCTCGCCGGCCTACGTCCAGCGCGTGTCCTCGGTCTTCGTCGACGACGGATCCGGCGCGCGCGGCAACCTCGGCGCGGTGGTGAAGGCCGTCCTGCTCGACCCCGAGGCGCGCGGCGTCCCGACCGACCCCGCCTTCGGCAAGACCCGCGAGCCGGTCATCCGCACCATGCACCTCGCCCGGCTGATGAAGATGACCGAGGCCCACCCCGAGTTCGTCTGGTGGAATCCGGAAGGCACCTACTACGACTACAGTTTCCAGGAACCGCTGCTGTCGCCGAGCGTGTTCAACTTCTACACCCCGGAATACCAGGCCCCCGGGGAGATCCGCAACGCCGGCCTGGTCAGCCCGGGCTTCCAGATCGTCGACTCCTACTCGGCCATCTCCTTCCCCAACCTGCTGTGGGACTACCTCAACGAGGGCTTCGCCTCCGGCTGGCGGATCGACTTCGACGCCAACCACGCGGAGCTGCTGAAGCTCGCCGGCGACGACGCGACGCTCGTCGACCGCATCAACCTCCTTCTCTGCGCCGGCGACATGAGCGCCCGCACCCGCACCGCCATCCTCGACGCCTTCGCCGCCGAGCCCGACCTCACCGCCAAGGACAAGGTCGTCGTCGCCCTGTGGACCGCCATCAACTCCCCCGAAGGAGCCACCCAGCGCTGAGGACCGCCGATCTCCGAATCGGCACCCACCCGTTCACCGCCGCCCACCACCCGCCATGAAATCCCGCCGTCAATTCCTCGGAGAAGCCAGCTGCGCCGCGATCGGCTCGACCTCGGTCCTCTCGACGCTGCTCAACCTGACCATGGCCAACCACGCCTCGGCCGCCAACGGCGAGGCCGCCGGCACCCGCAAGGCGCTGGTGTGCCTGTTCCTCGGTGGCGGATGCGACACCTTCAATTTCCTGATCCCGATGGACCAGCCGGGCCCGTATGACGAATACGCCGCCGCCCGCACCAACCTCGCCATCCCGCGCCAGCAGCTCATCCCGCTGAACTTCACCGACTCCTTCGGCCGCAGCTACGGCATCCACCCGTCCTGCCCGCGGATCGCGGAGATGTTCAACGGCCTCGACGGCGACCCCGCCGAGAAGCGCCTCAGCCTGCTGGCCAACATCGGCACCCTCGTCGAGCCCATCCCCGACAAGAACGCCTACCTGCAGAAGCTCGTCGACCTGCCCCAGGCGCTGTTCTCCCACCGCGACCAGACCGAGCAGTGGCAGACCTCCGTGCCGCAGGGAATGCAGGTGCTCACCGGCTGGGCCGGACGCTGCGCCGACGTGATCCACTCGACCCTCAACACCGACCAGACGGGCAACTACTACATGCCCATGAATTTCTCGCTCTCCGGCAACTCGACCTTCCAGATCGGCGAGAGCGAGGGCCAGTTCGTGATCACCAGCAACGGCGCGCTCACCTTCACCGACGCCAACTCCGACCGGCCCGCCCACCGCGCCAAGCAGGCGGCGGTCGGCGCCACCGTCGAAAGCCCCATCGAGGATCACTACCAGAACCTCTTCCAGCGGACCCACGGCCGCATCACCTCCAACAGCATCGCCCGCGGCGAGGAGTTCCAGACGAACTTCGACAGCCCGGGCAGCATCGACGGCACCGACGTCGACGCCGTGATCAACGCCGCCGGCTTCCCCGACCACTCCGTCGGCCGCAACCTCGCCGCCGCGGTGCGCACCATCGCCATCCGCGACAAGCTCAAGCTCCACCGCCAGACGATCTTCGTCGAATACGGCGGCTGGGACCACCACAACGAACTGCTCAACACCCAGGCCGGCATGCTCGCGGTCCTCGACCAGGCGCTCTTCGCCTTCCAGCAGTGCCTCGAGCAGCTCGGACTGTCGGACGACGTGATCACCTTCACCGCCTCGGACTTCGGCCGCACCTTGCGCTCCAACGGACAGGGCACCGACCACGCCTGGGCCGCCAACCAGATGGTGATGGGCGGCCCGGTCGGCGGCGGCGAGATCCTCGGCCACTTCCCCTCGCTCGCCATCGACGGCCCCGACGACATCGGCCGCGGCGGCCGCATCTTCCCGAAGCTGTCGGTCGACGAGTACTTCTGCGAGCTGCTGCGCTGGTTCGGCGTGAGCAACGGCGACATGGACACCGTCCTGCCGAACATCACGAACTTCTACGACCCGACCAGCGGCACGAATCCCGTCGGCTTCCTCGCCTGAGCCATGCGCCGGCCGATCCCCGTCCTGCTGGTTGCCGTCGCGATCCTCATCGGCGCGGTGTGGATTGCCCGCCGCGACACTCCGGCGGACGCCCCCTCGCCGGCGCCCGTCGGCGGCGAAAGCCAGAGCCCGGCTCCCGTCTCAGCCGATCCGCCGCTGCCCGGGGAGGCCCTGATGGCGGACTACGGCGATCCCGCCACCGCGCCGATCGACGACCTGCGCGCCCTCGATCGCGTGCTCCGCGGCTACTTTTCCATCATCAAGGACCACCAGGGCCACGCGATCGGCGGCAACGAGGATCTCGCCGCCTGCCTGCGCGGCGACAATGCCTACCGCCAGGCCTTTCTCCCGGCCGACCACCCCGCCTTCGGGCCCGACGGCCGACTGCTCGACCGCTGGGGCACGCCCGTCTTCGTCCACCCGCTGGCCGCCGAGCAGATCGAGTTCCGCGCCGCCGGTCCCGACCGCACGCTCTTCACCGACGACGACGTCACGCTCGGGGCGCCGTGAGCCGCCCCGGCGCCGGGCACGCCGGGCGGGATGTCCGCTACTCGATTCCGAGAATCCTTTTCAGGCGTTCCCCCGGCGGTTCCCACGGCGCCTGCGGCGAGGTGCCGCCGTGGCCCCACCGGTACGAGAATAAAACCCCCTCCGGCCGTCCATTCGGAAAGGCCCGTCCCCGGGCCTCGAACAGGACGAAGCCATCCCTCCGGATTTCCTCGATCCGCGCCAGGGCGATCCGGGTGCCCGCCGGCAGGAAGTGCTGCCGCTCCAGCCCGTCGTGGGCGGGATACCGGCGGCCGGCCTCGACCAGCAACCGGGTGCGACCGGAGCCGAGGATCTCGCAGGGCTTCACCAGCTCCCGATGAGCTGCCATGTAGCGGGAAACCCGGGGATCCGAAGACACGTCGATCGACCGGCAACCCGCCGACAGGCCGACGAAGCTCGTTGCCAAAAAGACGCCCACCAGCGAGCGGCGGATGGTCGCAACCATGGCGGTCTCAGGGAGCCAGCTCGACCACCTCGTTGAGGATGAGCTCGTCGCCGACCTCGGGTTTCACCTCGTCGAAGCGGGTGACCGGGTTGGCCACGGCGCCCTCGATGGTCACCTCGCCGACCCGCAGCTTGCCCAGAATGCCACCATTGCGGCGGATCGCGAGCACGGTGCCGCTCTGGACGTTGTCGGGGCTCTCGACACTGAGCGTGGCGAAGCCGCCGAAATTCGGATCCTCGACCCACTCCTGGATGGTGGCGATGAGCATGGCGTCGTTGATCAGGCGGCTCCGGCGGGCCATCTTGTTGCGGTCCTCGGCGTAGCGCTCGGTGAGGAATCCGGCCTCGGCCTCGGCGCGCGCCGCGTCCTCCTGGGCCTCCGCGGCCTCGCTCTCGAGCTGCTTGAGACGTTCCTCGAGGTCCTCGACCTTTTCCTCCGCCTCACCCCGCGTCACGAGATCGGTCGAAGCCGGCTGGCTGGCGGCCTCGCGCAGCGCCAGGCGCTCCTTTTCGATCTGCAGCCGACGCAGCTCCTCCTCCATCTCGGTGAGCTGACGACGCATCGCCACCAGATCCTCTTCCGGCGCCTTCTTCACCCCGTCGTTCATGCGGTTGGTGAAAACCACCAGCGCGCCCAGCAGCAGCGCCATCGTGGCTCCCAGCAGAATCTTCAGCGTGTCCATGCGGCGGAGGGTGCCGCCGGGGCGGCGCGATGTCAACGCGGCTGGAGCGGGGCGCTAGCGCAGCTTCCGCACCTCGATCCGCTCCCAGTAGTCGCGGTCCTGAGCGGCGGAAAATGCGTCGGTCCAGGCGTCGAGCGCGCCTCCGGACCGGACCGCATCGCCACCGACCAAGGTCTCGTTCATGCTCGCCGGTGTGGTCACCGAACGTACCGACTCGAAGCGGCGCTTGAAGGCGGCCCGGGTGCGGCTCTGCATCCGCCGGTGACCGCTGCCGGTGATCAGGTTGGTCAGCAGCAGCCCGCCGGGCCGCAGACGGTCGGCCAGCAGGTCCACCCCCCAGCCGGCCCGGGTCTGGGGCCGGAAGACGTCCTCTTCGCCGGTCAGATAGCAGTCATCGATCACCACGTCGAATCGCCGCCGGGACGTCGCGGCCCACTCATAGGCGTCGCCGACGATGATTTCGGCCCCGATCCCGTCGAGCGCCATGTGGTCCCGGGCGAGCTGGATGATGGCCGGGTCGATCTCGACGGCGGTGAAGCGGGCGTCCGGCAGCAGGTGGCGGAGGATGCGCAAGGCCGTGCCACCGGCGAGGCCGAGCATCAGCACCGACGCCGGCGGTCCATCAGGCCGCAGCAGCGCGCCGGCGGCAAGATTGTCCCAAGCGAGGCCGGTCAGGAAACGGTCGCGGTGCCACCACGCGTGGGTCGCCCCGGCGACGCGGAATTCGGCGCACCGCGCCGATGTCCAGACTTCCACAGTCTGGTGAGCGGTCTCGAGGCGGGCGTGTCGGCGGGCAGGCACGGCCGGCGAGCCATGACGCCGCTCACTCGCCTTGCCAAGTTCGGAGTTCACAGGTGCGGACTTCGCTGGACACACGAGCGCCAAGGCGACGACCCCGGCGACCGATCGGTGCCGAGGGAACACGCTTCCGTGGCGGACAGCCCGTCGCCTTCGGCCAATTCGGACTCAACGTTTGATGGGGGATCCTCCTTCCGGGGAATCGGCATTCCTGTCGATCCCCCCAAAATGAATCCAGCGACGATCCGGTTTTGCTCCGACATCAGTCTTCGCTCAGCCACATAGGCAACACCCTTTTGTGAAAACCCACCAAATTGGTTCCCTCCATCGCGGTTGGATCTTCCTCTTCCAACATGGAAACCCACTTCCTGCGGACATCGCTTTCAAGCCACGCCTTTCGCTCCTTGAGGGTCAACTCGTAGTCGATGGTGAGCCGAACTTCCGGCAAGACCTTGGGCAATACGATCCAGTCCTTGAAGTTCTTCTGAGCCTTCTCCGGGTAGAGTCTTGCAATCAAATGCACGGCATGCATGCCCAGCAACGGGTTTCCGCCCTGGACAAATCGACCGAGCAAGTCCCCCTTATCCTCTTCTTTGGCCTTCGACAGCCTCTCGAGGCCTTCCGCCCATTCCAAGTGGACATCGTAGAGCGGTTTGTCGCGCTCCGTTTCAAGGATCGTCGGCTGGAACAGCGAGTAAAAGAACGAGTATTTCGGGCAAAGCATGAAGTGCGCCAGCGGGTGCCTGTTTCGAATCGGCGGATCCGAGGGACTCGGAGGCGGACCGAAATCCTTCCATCTTACCAGAACACATACGGCTTTCGTGCCGAGCTGAACTCTATCTTTCCGTCCCACGCCAGTCTGGTAGTCTATAGTCGTCAGAACCTCATCATCCTCGCTGACGTAAGAGCCGATTGTTCTTAATTGGAATTCAGTGCCATGTTGAACATTACCGAGAAATTTCGCCTTCACATCTAACCTAACATCCTGAACCAAAAGACTTGGCGCAGGAAACACCGTGCCTCCAACTCCGCGTTCGACATATGGATCAAAATTCTGTACTTCTGCCGAAACCAGAACTCCATTTATTATCGATTGATCTTGAGCGCAACTCAATGGACAGACCAAGAGCGATAACAGGCATTTCATATACAGCCCCAATGGCTTCTGGCCATTGATCTCGAACGGATTCGTAATCATCATCCCGTCCTTGCGGCCTCCGTCATTACCTCCCATCGCGGCACCGCGAACGGATGGGCTGCTATTCAATCCGCCTTCCGGACCCGCAACCAGAATCCAACCGCCACGGCCAGCACCAGAAACGCCGCGCCGAGTGGCAGCCAGGGAACGCCTCGACTCTCCCGCGCTTCAACCGGAACCTCTCCAGCGGAAGACGTCCGGCGCTTCGGCGGGGCCGTGTCCGGGCCATCTACCGGGCCGTGAATATCATAGCGTTGCGGGCTCCCGACGAAGCGGAAGGTCCGCACGCCGTTGAGCACCTGCTCGCCCCACTTCTTCAGCGCTTCCAGATCGGGCCTGTAGTAACCCCACTTGCCCCGGTTCAGTGGCAGCGGCTCGACCGTCCTCATGATGGTGTACATCGCCATCGTCTGGTTCGATTGCGACCACACGACGTCATGTTCGTCACGCACTTCGCCACTCGGATCATCCAAACACTTGATCAGGAGCTCCACCACCTGAGGCGATGGGATCTCATGCAGCGTGTTGAACAAGCGCTGCCTCTCGTCGGAGAAGTGGTCGGTCGGTTCACCCGCCCGCGCGAGCGGCCGCAGCCGTTCCAGCTCACGCTCGAAATAGGCCGCGTGATCTGGAATCGAGAGGATTGTTCGTTGCGCCGCAGAGGCGACTTCCTGGCTCAACGGTCGCTTGTCCTCCGAAAGTTGCGCCAGCATCCCAATTTTCATCATGCCCTGCTCATCGGGCTCCCGACCAACGGCTTCAATGAACCCGATCGACTTATTCCGCCATTCTTGGCGCCACTCGGGTTCCAAAGAACCTGTTTCGTTCGCAAAACAAGGAGGTCCGGCAGCCAAAATTGCGATAATAATACCTCGTTGCAGACTCATGGCTCCAATCTCCCTGCTGCCTCCTCCATCTCCATCCACCCCTCCGCCTCGTCCCACTCCGACTTGACCAGCAGCTTGCCAAACTCGTCGAGGGACAGGCGCCCGGTTGCACCGTGGCCCGAGTGCATCAAACGATCCTCGTGCTTGGTCCCGGGCAGAGGCGCAACCCCTACGATGTCTTGCGCCGCGGAAGGAGGTCCAGCATCAGGGTGCCCGGGACCAACGAAGATGTGGCCGATCTCATGGCCGATCACTCCGACCATTTCCTCCAGCTCTCCGGCGGTGGGCAGGTCGAATGGAGCGGCCCGCCCGGCAGCGATCAAACAAACGCGATCGCTCCGCAGAGTCACACCGGGAATCGTGCCTTCTTGCACGTGATAGTCCACCCGCCCGGCCTCCGGATCTTCCACGAAGGCGATCCGGTAGGTTGCCACCAGATAGACGTGGATGTTGGTCTCCGTGTCCTGCAATCCGAGGCCATCGTGAATGAGCCACGCTTCCGGATTCGGCGAAGGCTGAGCGAGGCTTCCCTTCGGATCAGCCACACCGAGTATGCCGTCAAACGGCTGCACGTCATGTGGCGGCTCCGGCTCGGGGATTGCGTCGGGATGATACTGCAGGGCATCTACTCCGTCCCACTCTTCCTCGTGGTATTCGTTTTCTCCCGGCGGGCTCATGGCTACCTCGAAATCGGCATTGATCTGCGGCTTGAACACCTCGTTCAGGTAAGCCTCAATCGCGGCACGACTTGGAATCTTCTGCGGTGCCTTTACCGTGACCGTTCCGTCCGCATCGATCCTTTTCGAAGCCACCTTGTAGACCGTCACCTTTACCGTTCGGGGCTTCATCACCTTCAGCCCCAGCGGCTTCGAGACGCCCCCCGTGCCGCCCAGCGTGAAACCCGGGGTGAGGGATGTTCCGTCGAGAGACTCATGGATTCCGGTGCCGTCCGCGACTCCGGGCGTCTCCGACTCCGCCAACGTCAGTGCGCCACCGCCGACATTTGTGAGCGGTGCCTGCGGCGAACTCACCTGCACCTGCGACTTCGGTCCGGCCGCCGACCAGAGCTTGAAACCGTTGGTCGCCCCAATCGGCACCATGATCCACGCCCTGTTTTCGCAAGCCTCTCCTGGCTCGGTGCTGCTCACCGATACGTTATCAACCCCAGTAGCGAAGGCATCGTCCTCAACGACCAGCGGTAGCGCGGCGAGCGAACCAGCTTCCCCGTGGTCGGAAAGCAGCCAACCCCGATCGGTGGCGTCACGGAACGTTGGAGACGTATATTCAGCCGGAAGCTCCGGCGCGGCATCCGCCCAGTCGATCAGCGGTCCGTGCTCCGGATGGCGGAGGAGACTCGGCAATCCTGAGAGCGGAAAGACTCCGTTACGACTGCTATCCGCGATGCCATGGCTGAAATAATCGTTCGTCTCCCAATTGCCACCTGAAGTTCGCAGTTCGGGCAGCAGGGTTCGGCGGGTCGCAATCAAGCCGCTGCCGGGCGAGATCGCAAGTCGTTTCACGAGTCCGGTCGGCTTCCGAGTGAGGGGCTCGTCTCCCTTCCAAACTTCGGTTTCGGCACCCGCGGGGCCATAGTGATAGTCCGGGAAATAGGTGAAGAGGGTGGAGTCACCGGTATCGGACTTTTCGATGAAAGAATCGCCCACCCGCTGCCAGACCTTGCGCACCGGCGGCTCCTCCACCACTTCCGCCGGCCGCCGAGCCACGAAGCGACCGAGGTTGTCGAGCACGCGGTCATAGGGAAAGTCCGGATCGGTAGTTCCGCCACCATCGAGAGACTCCAGCCACACGTCCCGAGCGAGGTGCGTGCCGTCGCGGACCGGCATCGGACCAGGCTGCTGGTGGTCGTCCCACCACACGAGACAAGACTCCGCAGCAATCAGATTGGAGCCGCCGGGCGGAGGCGGGGTATAAGGGACACCGACGCCAATGATCTCGCCGAGATCGTTCATGCCCACCGCCTGCCACGCCTGGGCAGTGTCACCCGCCATGTCCAGGGGTGCGAAGGCGCCATCCACCCAGACGCCGTCGCGAAAGAGCACGATACCTTGGTCATTCATCTGAAGCGGAATGCCGGAATTCGTCCCACCGCTCACCGGAAAGGCGGCGTAACGGGGCATCGGCAGCTTCTGCCAGTCGATCAGGTCATCGTCCTCAACAACGTCCAGATCATTCGGAATGCCGTCTCCGTCGTGGTCGGCGAGTGTAGCAGCAGCTGTCGCCTGCACCCCTGCCTCAAAGGCGGCAAGGTTGGTCGCGGGACCGGCTTGAAACAGTCCGGCGGCGTTGTTGGCAAGGGGATCGAGGCCGAAGAACGCCGCCCAGCCGTCGGGGATGCCGTCGCCGGAGGTGTCCGGGTCGGTCGGATCAGTACCGAGTGCGAGCTCTTCACTGGCGGAGAGTCCGTCGCCATCCGCGTCGAAGGAGGCTGCCAGGCCGTAGCGCAGGCGGAAGTAGCCGCTCGGACTCGGCAACCCACCCAACCAGTCGTCGATATCGACGACCAACTCGTGGTTGGTCCCGATGAATCCGTAGTTGAAGCTCTGCCAGTTCACGAGGTCAGTCGATACCTCGACAGTATACCAGAAGTCGCTCCGCCCGAACCACCGAAGCTCGTGGGTGATGACGAAGTCGGACGGATCGAATTCCTCGTACGCGAGGAGCGCCACCCGCCCGAAATCGTGCTCGTCTTTGTTGGACATCCCATCGCCGTCAAAGTCCGCCGTCGGTGCCTTGTCGGTTCCCAGCTCCAGCGACAGCGGCGAGAACCCGTGCCAGTTCTCGTAGCCGTCCTCCATGCCGTCGCCGTCGGTGTCGGGGTTGAGCGGGTCGGTGAGGTAGTCGTTGATCTCGGCGCCGTTGCTCAGTCCGTCGCCATCCGCATCGCCGAGCGGGTGGAGTTCGATCTCGAAGCTCCACGGCTGGGACATCGCCTGCACGCCGTCGTGATCGGTCACCACCGCCACGGCGTTACCCGTGCCGGCGGGCAGGTCGCTGACGGCGAGTTGCCATGGCGTTGCCGTCGCCGATCCCGCCAAGCTTCCATTGACATGAAAGTCCACCCGCGCGATGTGGGCCGCGCCGAAGGGGCCGCCGTGGCTCGGCGAGGCCACCAGCAGTATCTCCCCCGCCTCGACCGGATCGGTCACCGTGCCGGTCAACATCACCGAGGGCGCGCCTTCGTCGATGATGTTCTCCTCGTGCTCGACGGGCAACTTGAGGCCCACCCATAGATTTGTGTCGCCGGTGCCGAGCTGGCCTTGGTTATTACGGCCCCAGACCCAGATCGTGCCATCGTCCGCCAGCGCCATGCTCGCCCCTTGGATGCCGCTGCCGCCCGCCGCCACGGCGACGATGTTTTCCAGAAAGGCGGTGCCGTCAGGGCTCTTCACCTTCACCGCCGAGCCGCGGTTGGTGCTGTTGCCCTGGCCAAGCTGCCCGTAGTAGTTTGAACCCCACGCCCAGACGTGGCCGTCGAGGTCCACCGCCAGCGTGTGCGCCGCCCCGGCGGCAACCGCGACGATCCCGGTCAGGGGCTGGCCGTCGTCGAAGCGGATGACCTGCACCGGCGAGGTCTCCTTGCCGAGGGCGCCCGAACCGTGGCCGAGCCGTCCGTAGTAGCGATTCCCACAGCACCAGACGGCGCCCTGCTGCGACGGGTCGCCGGAATCCCAGCGCGCCACCACGGAGTGCTGGTCGCCGCCGGAGATCGCGATCGCGTGGTCGATCGGTGTGCCGTCGGCAAAGCGCATCAGCTCCGCGCGGCCGAGCTGCGTCGTGTCGCCTTGGCCGAGCTGGCCCTTGGCGTTGTCGCCCCAGACCCAGACGTGGCCGGTGGCGTTGGCGTTTTCCAAGGCGTTGGCCTCGCGCGCTAGGCCGAAGCCCCCGCCCGCCGCGATGTCACGGATGCCGTCGAGCGGGGGAAAGGCGGGATCATCGCCCCGGACGACCGGCACGGCGAATCCCGTGGTGCCGCTCGTGATGCCGAGGCCGGTGCGACCGTTCGCATTCGAGCCCCAGGAACGGACCACGCCGTCCTGACCGAGTGCCAGCGAGAATTCATCCCCTCCCGCCACCTTGACGATGTCCGCCAAAGGAGCCCCCGGCCCCGCCAGAGCCTGCACCGGCAGCGCGGCATCGATGCCAGTGCCGTCGCCCAGCGCATCATCCGCGTTGCGGCCGAAGGCCCAGACGCCACCGGCGGCGTCGAGCATCAGCGAGTGGGTGTAGCCGGCGGCGATGTCCGCGCTGCCGCCGAGTGGCGTGATTCCGTCGGGCGCCAGCGCGGGCGCGGGCACCGGCTGGTTGGCGTTCGCTGTCGAGCCGTTGCCGAGCCGACCGTTGTTCTCGCGGCCCCACGACCACACCTTGCCGCCGACACTCAGGGCCAGGCCGTGCTGGTTGCCACTGGCAATGGCACCGGTGATCCGGTAGTCGCCGACCGCCACCTCGCCGGCCTGCCCGCCGAGCCACGCCCGCGCCTTGACCACCGCGGTGCGCGCCACCGTCAGCGTGCCGCCGGATTCAACGGTGGGGTCAAAGGCGGCGGGCTCGCGGCCGTCCAGGGTGTAGCGGATCACCGCGGTGGGCTCCGGGCTGGTCACCGTGACCTCCAGGGCGGTCGGCGAGTCCGCCACCTGAGGGGTGAGCACCGGCATCTCCACCGCCCGGCCCTCAGTCATCCAGACTAAAGTCAGTGCCGCCACAAAACCCGCCGAAACCCGCCGAAACCCGCCGAAACCCGCCGAAACCCGCCGAAACCCGCCGAAACCCGCCGAAACCCGCCGAAACCCGCTGAACCTCGTCTGCATGATCATTGTTTCACCACGGTCGATCTTCATCAGCAACGGGTCATCAAACAACGGCACGACGATGAGAGGATATGCAGACCCGAGTGCCACGCCTCCCTCCCGTCCTCCAACCGGAGTCCGCGCCGGCCCACGCTGGAAGTGTCGCGCTCCTCCCGGATGGCGAGTGGCGGGCAACCCTGCGGATGTCCCTGACTCGCCGGCGGAGCTCGAAAGACCCTTCCGGCGACGCAGCGAAGTGAGGTCGCTTCACACGCCCCAGGCGCCGCCCCACACAACGCCATCCTTCGGCTTCAATTTCGTGAGTCTTCACCCCTCCCTTCGCCCCTTCGGGGCTCATATTTCTCCGTCGACCGGGACTCCAAGGCTCGCGCCTTGGGTTGTCACCCGTCGCCCCGTCGGGGCTCCCGACGGCCTGCGGGAGCTCACGCTCTTCGGACACAGTGACGATCAACTTGGCAGGCTGCTGACGCCGGGGGAGGCGTCCGACCTCAGCGTCATCAGCGGCGACGCGGATTGAGCACCCGCTGCTGCGACTCCTGCGACAGCCCGCTGGATTCGAGCCAGATGCGCGCCCCCTCGGGATCCCGGCGGAAATAGGCCTGGCCGACCTGGGTCAGCGAGCGCTCCCGGATCTGCGGATCCGAAATGTCCGAGGCCCACGCGATCGCCGTCGTCGGATCCTGCCAGGCGTAGCCACGCGCGAATCCGGAGATCGCGGCGTCGCGCTGGGGCGAGCGATCCATCGACATCAAGTACTCGCCGGCGGCCTCCGGATCGCGGTCCTCCCATTCGCCGAGTGCCTGCGAAAACCCGGTGTTCTGCGAATCCCCGGCGGGGAGCGTCTCGAGCCAGCTCACCGCGGCCTGGGGATCCCGCTCGGCCCACTCGTCGCCGATCTCCCCGATCGCCGAGCGGGAGTATTCCTGATCGGCGAACTGACCGGCCCATGCGGCTGCCGCCGCCGGATCCTGGCGCACGTAGCTTTCCGTCACCCGGCGCATGGCCGAGCCCTTGGCGTCGCCGTCGGGCAGCGTCTCCACCCAGACCGAGGCCGTCTCCGGCCCGCCCTGGCGCAGGGCCTCGTTGGCCACATCGCGAAGCAGTCGTTGGCCGTGACGCGAATCCTCGGCGCCGAAGCGCAGCGCCACCTCGGTGGCCATGTTCAGATCGTGGTCGGCGATTCCGGCGACGATGTTGCCTTCGAGACTGCGGCGCTGCCCCTGCATCTCCTCGGGCAGGCTGTCGAGCACCGCCAGCGCCCCGGCGGGATCGGCCGCCGCCCAGCCGGTGAGCGCGGCGCCAAGATCGGGCTCGTCGCTGGTGCGGGCGAACTCGAAGGCCTCGCGACCGGCCAGCGCACCCCACGCGTAATTGAAATCGTTCCACATGTCGCCGCGCGCGCCGCCGAGGGCGACGAACTGCTTGCGGATCTGCATCGCATTCTCCGCGGTCATGTTCTCCAGCAGCTTCGCGAAGGCCAGCCGGCGGGTGAGCGGGTTGGGATCGCGGATCGCCTGCTCGGCGACCGCCTCCAGCCCCGCGGCATCCAACGAGTAGCTGCCGAAAAGCTTCGTCACCGGACCATCGCCGCCTTCGCCTCCCATGCGTCCGCTCGAGCGGGCTGCCCGCGATCGGTCGTCCACGCGAAATTCTCCGCCGATCCGGGCGGTGGACCGGTCCGCGGCGGCCTCGGCCGCCGCGATTTCCTCCGCGGTAGGGGCTCCGGCCTTGGAGCCGACGAGAAACGCGGCGCCCGCGGCGACCGCCCATCCGAGATGAATGAAGAGTGCTTTCTTGGCCATGATACTCAAGGTTCGTAGGTTTACGACATCCGCAAGCGAGTCTTTCCCCCCACATTCGGGGAGGTGGGCGACCTACCCCCCGCGGGCGAGCCGTTTGACCATCTGCGGGAAGAGCCACCAGTGGGCCGGCAGCACCGCAAACCAGTAGAGCCGCCCCAGCAGGCCCTGCGGACGGAAGGTGGCCGTCTGGCGCAGCTCGTCGCCCTCGACCGCGAATTCCAGCCACGCCTCCCCGGGCAATTTCATCTCGGCGTAGAGGATGAGCCGGCCCGCGGCGCGGTCGGCGAGCACCACCCGCCAGAAATCCAGCGCATCGCCCGCCCTCAGGTCCACCGGATCCCGCCGCCCGCGGCGGGTGCCGATGCCGCCGAACAGACGGTCGATCGCGCCGCGGATGTCCCAGGCCCAGTTCATCGACGGCCACCCGCGCTCGCCGCCGAGCGACCAGATCGACGCCACCACCTCGTCCCGCGGCGCGGCCAGCCGGCAGGCGCGCCGGTCGTGGAACACCCCGTGCTGCGGCACCTGGATCGCATCGAGGAAGCGCGGATCGAGCGAACCGCCGACCAGCGAGTCGACCCAGCTCGACGGCACCCGGTTCTGCGCGATGCGCGACAAGGCCCGCTCGACCGCCACCGGGTAGGACGACAGCTCGACGGGCACCAGCTCCCGGATCCGTTCGTCGCGGCAGACGGTCTCGTGCTTCATCGAATCCACCAGCGCCCGGGCCAGCGAGAACCGGGTGGAGGTCATCAGGTAGAGCCACCACGACGACAGCTTCGGGCTGAAGAAGGGAACCGGCACGAACCAGCGTTTCAGGCCCCGCACCTCGGCGTAGCCCGCCAGCAGGTCGCGGTAGCGCATCACCTCCGGCCCGCCGATGTCGAAGACCCCGCCCTTCGTTTCGGGAACCTCGAGCACGCCGACCAGATAGGCGATCACGTCGCGGATCGCGATCGGCTGGCAGCGCGTCGCCACCCATCGCGGGCAGATCATCACCGGCAGCTTCTCGGCCAGATCGCGGACGATCTCGAAGGACGCGGAGCCCGAGCCGACGATGATCGAGGCCCGCAGCACCGTCAGCGCCGCCTCACCCCGCCCCAACACGTCCTCGACGCGTCGTCGCGATGCCAGATGCGGCGAAAGCTCGCGCGATTCGTCGACGAGGCCGCCGAGGTAGATCACGCGCGGACAGGACGAGCGGCCGAGCCAGGCCGTGAAATGCTCCGCCACCCGCCGTTCCTTCTCGGCGAAGTCGCCGCCGGCGCTCATCGAATGGACGAGATAGTAGGCGGCATCGAGATCATCGGGCAGTTCCGGCAGGGTCGCCGGCTGCAGCAGGTCTCCCTCGATCACCTCGACCCGCTCCTCCGGAAACTCCTGGGCCGGAAAACGACGCCGGTCCCGCACCAACGCCGTGATCCGATGCCCGGCCTCGAGCAGCGCGGGGATCAGCCGCAGCCCGATGTAGCCGTTGGCGCCGGTGAGGAGCAGGTGCACGGGGCACCCTTGTCGCGCCCGCCCGCTTGTCGAGCGGAAGCCTACTCGAAGACGAAACGCGCCGGCGCCTGCAATTCCATGTCGAAGCCGTCGACCTCCTCGACCAGTTCCTTCATCTGGTCGCGACTGACGACCTTGAGCTGGTTCAGGCTCTCGAGCTTGCCGCTTTCCGTCATCTTCTCGAAGTCCGCATTCATCAGCGTGAACAACGACCCCTTGCGATAGGTCGCATTGGTTTCCGCCAGCGCGCCGTCGATCTGCAGGAAGATGCCCAACCGCATGCCCTTCGACATCTTCTTCCAGGCATCACTATCGAGGTCGAACGCCGACGACGTGATGTCCATCTTCGCCGGGCGCGGCCCGGTCGTGTCGGCATACGGGTCGATGGTCGGCCCGTCCGGCGTCCTCGCCGTCTCCTCCTCCACTTCGCGCCACGTCGGATCATCCAGCACCACCTCCAGCACGCCGTCGGCCATCTTGAACCTCACCGAAGGCCCCTCCGCGTCCTTGTCCTCCTCCGCCTTCGCACCCGGCGGCCGCACGCCCAGCTGGTTGATGTCGTCGAAGACGAAGATCACCTCATGGCCGAACCAGCCCTTGGGATTCTTCGCCACTTCGCAGGACTGGAACTTCGCCCCCATCCGCTCGGCCGTCGCCCGCAGCTCGGCCTCGTCGGGAAGCGTCACGTCCTCCTCGCTGGTCTTGGTCGCGCTGTACTCGCGCTGGTGCACGATCCCGGAGCCATCCTTGGACACCTTGATCACGGTGGACTCCTCGACGCACGAGACGAGAAACGCAGGGACGAGGGCGACGACGGCGAGGGAGAACCATTTCATGCCACGAGTCTGACCCGCCCCCCCGGCGCCTGCGATGGAAAAACCGCTACGGATTTGTAGCCGGCTCAATCCCACCCCCCGAGGACGAGGGCCGCGCGTTTTGCCTTCTTCACCGGCCACGTCGACCGCGTCGACCGCGCCTCGGTCTCAGCGCCGCTCACCAACAGCATCCAGGCATCGCCGAGGTGCTTGGCCGGCTTGCTCGACGACTCGTGCTGAGCCGCCAGCGCCCGCCAGAAGTCGCGCGTGTTGCGCCGCTGCTCGGCCACCCGCCGGCGCAGCCGCCCACCCGCGTCGGTCATCGCCGCAGTGGTCGCGAAGACACAGCCGCGGAAATCCTCGCGCTCCAGACGGTCGAGCAATTCGCTGAAGCACGCCTCCAGGCGTTCGCGCACCGTGCGGGGGTCGTCGAGCAGCGCACGGCGCCATGCCTCGACGCGTTCCGCCTCCTCCCCCAGCCACTCGGCACACAGCTGCTCCTTGCTCGGGAAGTGCTGGTAGAAGGTGGCCTTGGCGACGTCCGCGCTGGCGATGATCTCGTTGATTCCGACCCGCACGTAGCCCCGCTCGGCGAACAAGCGAGCGGCGGCATCCAGCAGTTTTCGTCGCGCCTGGCTCATCACTCCAGCCAATCAGACAAAGCGGTCTGTTTGCCACGGAAAAGTTTCATGCCCGGGCCCAGCGGGCATTTGCAATCTCCCGGACCTCCCCCCACCTTCGTCGCCGATGGACGAGGACCTCCGCCTGACGCTGCCCGACGGCCGGGCTCTCGGCTACGCCGAATACGGCGACCCCGGGGGCGATCCGGTCGTCTTCCACCACGGCTGGCCGAGCAGCCGCTACCAGGCGGCATACCTCGACCCCATCGCCAAGGAACGGAACATGCGGATCCTGGCGCCGGACCGCCCCGGCGTGGGGCGTTCCGACCCCCGGCCCGGGCGCGGCTTCGGCGACTGGCCGGACGACCTCGCGGCCTTCGCCGATGCCCTCGGCCTCGACCGCTTCAAGGTCCTCGGCGTCTCCGGTGGGGGTCCCTACACGCTCGCCGCCTGCGCCCGACTCGGCGAGCGCATCCGGCGCGCGGCGATCGTTTGCGGCGCCCCGCCGCTGTGCGAGAAATCGGCGCGCACCCACATGCACTGGGCCTACCGCACGCTTTCGAGCAGCGCGAAGCTGCGGCGGGTGGCCCTGCCGGGCGTCGTCCATCTCAGCCGCTGGATGGTCCACCGCGGCCACGACCATGCGCCGATGTCCTGGATGCTGAAGAGCATCCCCGCCGTCGATCGCGAGGCGATCCGCAAGGGCGGGGGCTGGGAGATGGTCACCCGCAGCTTCCTCGAAGCCGTGCGGAACGGCCCGGTCGGCATGCGCGAGGACGGCGAGCTCTACCTTTCCGAGTGGGACTTCGATCCGGCCGAAATCCACGTCCCGGTCCATTTCTGGCACGGCAAGGCCGACGCCAACCTGCCCTGCGCCGTCGCCCAGCAGCTCGCCGCCCGGGTCCCGGATGCGGAAACCGACTGGATCGAAGGCGAAGGCCACTACTCGCTGCCGATGCACTATTCCGGCGAGGCGCTCGATTGGTTGAAGGAGGGGTGATTTGCCTCCGGCTCGGCCCTGCTCGTCGCTCGGGGAGAAGCAAGCGGGACGCGCGACGCTGTCGCGCCCGCCCCGCCCTCGATGCCGCGAATCCGGCGCCAGATTCCTCCGCCCATCCCACCAGCCTGTTCCATTTCCCGGGATCCGGGAATCGGCGGCGAACATGAGATCCACCCGGCGTTCGGGCGGGCCGCTCCGGTCGGGCCTTGCGCGACAGCGTCGCGCGTCCCGGAGTCTCACGGGCGGGCTCTACCGGTACTTCACCCGCTTCTTCGCCGGCTTCTTCTTCGCCTCGCCGCCGTCCTTGAGCTGGGCGATCTGGTCGCGCAGGTGCGCCGCCCGCTCGAACTCGAGCTTGGCCGCCGCGTCGCGCATCTCCCTCTCGAGCTCGGCGAGCACCCGGACCTTGTCGTAGACCTCCTCGTCCTCGGCAACCAGCGAACGGTTCAGCTTGTCGGCGTTCTCGCGCTGGTTCGAGTAGAGGTGCAGGCTCTCCTGCACCGCCCGCTTCACGCTCTGCGGCGTGATGCCGTGCGCTTCGTTGTGGGCAACCTGCTTCTCCCGCCGGTACTCGGTCACGTCGAGCAGGCGCTGGATGGAATCGGTCACCTCGTCGCAGAACAGCACGCATTCGCCGTTCACATGCCGCGCGGCGCGGCCGGCGGTCTGGATCAGGCTGGTCTCGTTGCGCAGGAAACCCTCCTTGTCGGCGTCGAGGATGCAGACCAGCGACACCTCGGGCAGGTCCAGGCCCTCGCGCAGGAGGTTGATCCCGACCAGGATGTCGAACTCCGCGGCGCGCAACTGGCGCAGGATCTCGACCCGCTCGACCGCGTCGACGTCGGCGTGGATGTAGCGGACCTTGAGCCCGACGTTCTGCAGGTATTCGGAAAGGTCCTCGGCGGTCTTCTTGGTCAGCGTCGTGACCAGCACCCGCTCGCCCTTCTCGATCCGCTGGCGGCACAGCTCGATGGTCTCGTCGATCTGTCCCTTGAGCGGCTTGAGCGTGAGCACCGGGTCGAGCAGGCCGGTCGGCCGGATGATCTGCTCGACCACCAGCGGCCGCCCCGCCTTCCCGACATCGAAGGCCTCGAGCGGCTCCGCGGAACCGCTCGGCTTGAGCTTCATCTTCCGCAGGTCGTGGATCGTCAGCCCCCGGTCGTCGCCCTTGCCCTTGACCGGGATGAAGCGCGGGTTGTCGGGCCGCGAGTTGACCATCTCGAAGGGGCCCGGCGTGGCCGAGACGTAGAGACGCTGGTGCGTCATCTTCATGAACTCGTCGAAGCGCAGCGGCCGGTTGTCGAGCGCGCTCGGCAGCCGGAACCCGTGGTTGACCAGCACGGTCTTTCGACTACGGTCCCCCTCGTACATGCCGCCGATCTGCGGGATGCTCACGTGGCTCTCGTCGATCAGCGTCAGGTAGTCGTCGGGGAAGAAGTCGAGCAGCGTGTAGGGCCGCGCCCCCGGCGGGCGGCCGGTGAGGTGGCGGGAGTAGTTCTCGATCCCCTGGCAGAAGCCCATCTCGCGCATCATCTCGAGGTCGTAGTCGGTGCGCATCCGCAGCCGCTGGGCCTCGATCAGCTTCCCCTGGCCCTCGAACTCCGCCACGCGGGCGTCGGCCTCGTTGCGGATCTCGACGATCGCCTTCTTCATCTTGTCACCCGGCGTGACGAACTGCTTGGCGGGGAAGAAGGTGTAGCGGTCGACCGACTCGATCGTCGTGCCGGTGAGCGTGTCGATGGTCGAAATCCGGTCGACCTCGTCGCCGAAGAACTCGACCCGCACCGCGGTCTCGTCGAGGTAGGCGGGATGCACCTCGACCACGTCGCCGCGGACGCGGAACTTGCCGCGCCCGAAGGCGATGTCGTTGCGCTCGAAGAGCAGGGCGACGAGGCTTTCCAGGAGGTCGTCGCGGCCGATCTCCTGGCCGACCCACACCGGCACCATCATGCCCTCGTAGTCCTCGGGCGAGCCGAGGCCGTAGATGCAGCTCACCGAGGCGACCACGATGGTGTCCTCGCGGGTCAGCAGCGAACCCATCGCGGAGAGCCTCAGGCGCTCGATCTCGTCGTTGATGCTCGAGTCCTTCTCGATGTAGGTGTCGGTTCGCGGGATGTAGGCCTCGGGCTGGTAGTAGTCGAAGTAGCTGACGAAGTACTCGACGGCGTTGTGCGGGAAGAAATTCTTGAACTCCGAGTAGAGCTGCGCGGCGAGCGTCTTGTTGTGGCTCATGATGAGCGCCGGGCGGCCGATGCGCTCGATCACCTTGGCCATGGTGAAGGTCTTCCCCGAGCCGGTGACACCGAGCAGCGTCTGGTGCGCGTTGCCGGCCTCCAGCGACTTCACCAGCTTCTCGATCGCCTGGGCCTGGTCGCCCTGCGGTTGGTAGTCGCTCACCAGCTCGAATGCCATCGCCCCAGTCCTACGCCCGACCGCGGCCGGCCGCAAGCGGCGCAAGCCCCCGGCTTGCGCGACGCCACGCTTTCCGTCATGGATGCCCCCGCGTGACGCTCCTCTTCTATGATGACCGGCCGGTATTCGGCGGACACGAGGCGATGACCCTCCTGGGGCTCGAAGCGCTGCTGGCCGAGCCCGGCCTCCGGGTCCACTTCATCGCCTGCGAGGAAAACACCACCCTGATCAAGAAACTCGGAGAGCTGGCGGCCCGCTTCCCCGGCCTCACGCTGGAGGAGACCGACGAACGCGCGACGCGCTTCGAGGCGATCCGGCATTTCTTCTGCCGCGGACGCATCGCCGACTTGTCCGCGACGATCCGCCGCCTCGAGCCCGACGCACTGGTATCGGTCCAGGGGGGCATCGAGCCCTCGTCCCTCGGCATCCTCGCGGCGAGGAAGGCCGGGGTCCGCGCGATCAGCTACCTCGCCATGCCGCATTCCTACCAGACGATGGGGGCGAAACTCGGCCGCCTCCTCGACTGGGGGGCCCCGACCCTGATCGAGCGGCCCGACGCCTTCATCACGAGCTGCGACGCCCTCGCCACCCACCTCCAGGAGCGGGGCGCCAAGGGACCGGTGGAGGTCGTGCTGCCCGGCATCGACACCGAGCGCTACGTCCCCGCCGACCGCGACGCCTGCCGCCGCGACCTCGGCCTGCCGACCGGCGTTCCCCTTTTCGCCTGCGTCGGCCGCATCGAATTCCGCCAGAAGCAGCAGGACCGCCTGGTCCGGGCCGTCGCCCGCCCGCTGCTCTCCGAATGCCACCTGGTGATCGCCGGCGAGGGGCCCGACAGCGAAACGCTCGACCGCCTGATCGAGTCGAGGAAGGTCGGGGACCGCGTGCGGCGCATGCCGTGGGCCGACACCGCCAAGCTCTACCCCGCGGCCGACGCCCTGGTGATCCCGTCGCGCTACGAGGGCGTGCCGCTGGTGATGCTGGAGGCGCTGGCCTGCGGCACCCCGGTGCTCGGCGCCGACCGCGACGGCATGCACGACATCCTGCCGGACGATTTCCACCTCGACGCCGGCTCGAGCGCGGCCGTCGCCTCGGCCCTGCGCGAGTGGCTCGATCGCGGACGTCCGGGGCCGCCCGAAGAACTCTGCGAACGGGTCCGCCGGGGCATGAGCATCCCGGGATTCCAGAAGGCCTTCCGCGAGGCCGTGCTCGACCTCGCACCGGGCACCTGACGCATCAGTCGATGGCCATCCTCGGCTTGGTCGGATCGATGCCGAAGTGGGGCTCGTTGCACTTCGGGCAGTGCGTCAGGTCCTTCGAGCCCTTGATTTCGACGAAGGGGCCCTCGCACTCGGGACAGGCGTGGACGACATGGGTTGCCCCCGTCGAAGCGTCCCAGACCTCGCCCAGCGGCTTCGGCTTCTCCTTCGGCCCGCCCGGAGGCCTGAGGCTCTCGGGGATCCCGTCCCGCGTCCAGCGGACGTGGACGAACTTCTTGCAGGCGCGGCAATAGCCGGTGATCTGCTCGAAGCGCATGCCGCCGCCGAAGGTCACCATTTCCTCGTAGCCGCAGCCCTTGTCGGTCTTCTCTCCGGCCGCGGCGACACCGCATTTCATGCTCACGCCTTCTCCGGCAAAGGCCGAAACGGACAACATCATCGTCAACAGGAGGGGAAAGATTGTTCTCATGGCGGGATTCATTGGCGTGGGGAAGGTCCGATTGTGACCGAAATCTACTCGAAGATCCAATCGAGCGCCTTGGCGAAATCCTCCGGCGCGGCATTCACGTGCCCCATCCCGGGCACATCGATGAAACGATAGGAAAGCTTCTCCTCCAGCCACAACTCGGAAGTCTTCTGGATCTCGCCGTAGTTCTTGTCCTTGTCGCCGGAGATCACCACCCACTTCAGCTCGTCGCGCGGCGAGCGGCCGAAATCCCGGAGATCCATTCCGGGAAAGTGACTCCCGCCCGAGTCGCCGGGCAGGTAGCTCTGAGCCGCATGGCTCACCGCCCCGGCGAAGCGCTCGGGAAACATCGCGGCGGTCAGCATCGCCATGTGCCCGCCTCCCGAGAGTCCCCCGACGACGCAGCGTTTCGAGTCGACGATGTGGTCCTTCATGACGGTTTCCATCGCATCGACGGAAAGCGTCACCCGACGCATCATCGGCGTGCCGTTTCCCACTGCCCGGGCGCTCACCGCGATCATCTTGCGCTCGTCGAACACCGCATGCCAGGCGGGGGGATAGTTGCCGCCGTCCGAGGGCGCGATGTGGAGGTAGAGGCCGTACGGTTCGCTGCCGTCGTAGGAGGCCGGCACGTAGAGATTGTAGCGGTCCTTCTCCGGGTCCCTCGCCATCCATCGCTCGGGGTCGTCGTTGCCGGTCGGAGCATCCGCGAAGGCCCCGTCCTCGAAAGCCAGGAACACCTCGCGCCGCGTCCGGTCCCGGCAGTAGCCGTCGAGATCGGAAAACAGGCGCTCGGTGATCGGCAGGTCCGGACGGTAGCCGGTCTCCACCCCGGAGTCGTCGGTGTCGCCGGGAGTGTCCGGCGCTTCCTCCGCCCCGTCGGCTTCCTGCTTCTCCACCCACTCGCGATCCGCCTCGGAGAGCTTCTCGAGCGGATAGGGGATCTCCTTCCCGTTCAGCAGGAGCACCACCTTCTCGCCGTCGCTGGAGACATACTCCGCCTCGATCTCCCGACCCTCGGCATTGGTCCAGGTGCGGGCGGAAAGGGGAGCCGTCAGGGGAAGAAGCACCCCGAGAACCAGGGGCAGGGCCATCGATTTCATTTCGTTCCACACTAGCCCCACCCTCCCGGGCCACGCGACCCAAAAAACCCCCGCACTTGCATGCGGCCGCGCCCCCTCCACACTGGCCGCGATGCCCGTCGCCGAGCCCCACAAGGAGTTGCGCTTCACCCGTGCCGGCCAGGCGGTGCCGTTCTGGGTGCTGGCGGCGATCTGCGCGGCGGCAGCGATCAGCCTCTTCACCATCGGGCTCTACCGGGATGAAAACCCGGCCCTCCCCGCTCCCGGATGGGCGGCGCTGCCCGCGCTGCTGTGCTGGGCCTCGCTGCGGGTCGCCGTCCACTGCACCCGCCGCGCCTACCTGATCCTCAGCCCGCTCGGTGTCGAGATCTTCCCCTTCTTCCGTCCGGTCGCCGGCATGCGCATGATCCCGTGGGGCGAGATCCACTCGGTCGAGGTCGGGAAACACCTCGTCACCCTCCACTTCAACGCCGAACAGGAGGCCGGCATCCATCTCGAGCTCGGCCCCATCCCGAAACCCCGCCGTCCCCTCCTCGCCAAGGCCCTCCAGAGCCGGATCGATTCACCCGGTTAACGGATTTCGACGTTCGATGTTGGATGTTGGACGTTCGATGTTCACCCTTCGCCCGTGCGCCCGCCCTCCCTCCAGATCCAATCCGTCGAGGACGCCTTCGGCCGCAACGGCTGGCATTGCGAACCCGTCGAAGGCAAGGACGTCCTCCGTGCCGTCTTTTCCGGCCACCACACCCGGATCGAGATGATCGCCCAGGCCTACACCCCGATGAACGCTCTGGCGGTCATCGGCGAGACCGCCCTGCCGCTCGACGACGACCACCTGCGCGCCGGCCTCGAGCTGCTCGCCCGCGCCAACAAGAACCTCAACCTCGGCGGCTTCGAGTACGACATCGAGCGCCGGCGGCTCGTGTTCCGGATCACCAACCTCTTCGACCGCGAGAAATACGACGCCGACATCGTGACCTCCATGGTCCACTGCACGGTCGCCGAGCTCGACCGCCTGGCCCCCTACGCGATGACCGTGGTCAAGACGCCCGCCGACCTGCTCGACGACCTCGACCTCCAGCTCCTGCTCTCCCGCGAAGACCTGATCCCGCCGGTGCCGGATGACCTCACTCCGTGAGGAATGACAAATGTCGAAATCTCCAAATGCCAAATGAAGACCGCGCCACTTCTTTCCACTCTTCTCGCCGCTCCGCTGGCGGCTCAGGACCATCCGGCCGATGCCTGGGAGCTGACGCTCGAATCCGGCTACACGTGGAACGTCGGCTCGAACACGACCATCGACTACGAGATCGTCCCGACCCAGCTCGCGCTCCGCACGCCGACCCACCTCAGTTGGTGGGAGGATGAGAACGGTGCGCGCCTGGTGGTGCGCGGGCGCTTCTCGCTGATGATGGAAACCTTCACGGTCGGCCCCGAAAGCGGCTACCTCGGCCTCTCGGGTTCACCCTCGATCGAGTACTGGTTCCCCGACGCGAAGACCTCGGCCTTCTTCTGCATCGGTGGCGGCATCGGCCTCACCGACTCGACCAACGTTCCCGGCGGCCAGGGGCAGGACTTCACCCTGAACTGGTTCGCCCACCTCGGCCTGCGCCGGGAGATCGCCGAAGACCTCTCGCTGCTGGGCGGCGTCTACTTCGTCCACCACTCGAACGGCGGCGCCACCACGCCCAACCCGGGCATCGACGCCCTCGGTTTCACCGTCGGTCTCGGCTGGCAATTCTGAGGCGAGGGCACGGACCGCGTGGCTCCTGCCGCGCCGCAAACGGGGGCGATGCCCGGCGCTCCGCGTCACCCGAAGAGCTTGCCGAGCCCGCCCCTCAGCACGTCGCCAAGGAGGTCGTTGAGGCCGCCCTCGTCCTCGAGCCGGTCCTCCGCCCCCGACTCGTCGCCATCGGGCGTGAGCTTGTCCACGATCTGCGGCAGGAAGGCCGCGACCAGCGGGATGATCTTGCCCAGATCCAGGCCGGTCTTCGCCGCGAGACCCTCGAGCTGATCACGACCCAGGGCATCGGCAAGCCGGTCCCCGTCGACGGCTTCATTGTCGCCGCTGCCGATCCACGTCCCGAGCGCCTCGCCCAGGCCGGCCGACTCGAGCTTGTCCTTCAGCCCCGCGAAGCCGCCGTTGTCGCGAATCAGGTTGCGGGCGATGGCGGGAAGGTCGAGGTCCTGGTTTCCGAAAAAATTCATGGTGGGCCGACCCTGGGCGGCCTCCCGACGAAACCAAGCAGATTCATCTGGCCATCCCGTCGGATCATGGGCTCTGCTTGATCCCGTTGATGTGGCTCGTCCATACCGTCGCGATGTCCGTGGCGCTCGTCCTGCTGCTGCTCGCGGCTCTGCGTTTCCGGCAGTACCGACGTCCGGCGCCGCTGCTGGTCGGATTGATCCTGATGGCCGCCGGGCAGGTGTTCGGACTCGCGACGGTGGTCGTCGGGATCGAGCGCATCAACGACCTGCTCGAAGGGACCGTGTTCGAGAATGACGACTCGATGACCTTCCAGATCTCCAGCACCGGCGTCTCGCAGGACTACATGCTGGTCCAGCAAAGCTCCCACCTGCTCGGGCAGATCGGGATGGTCGTCTTCGCCATCGGATTCATGATGCTCGTCGGCCGCATCATCCGAGCCCGAACCGGAACCACTCCGCCGCCATGATGATGCACTGGCTTTCCATTCTCAGCTCGCTCACCAGCCTGCTCGGCATCTCGGCGCTGGTGATCCTCGCCCTCGCGATCTGGAAACTCCATCTGATCGCCCCGACCCCCGTCACCCGCTGCGCGGTCATCGGCATTCTGGTCAACCTCGGCATCTGGCTCATCTACGGCATGACCTGGGTGCTCAACATGATCCCATGGCCCGGCCTCGACGGGATCTACCGGATCTACGAGATTCCCTACCTCTGGGAGGCCGTCTGGGGGCTGTCCACCCTCTCACTCGTCACCGCACTGCTGAGCCTCGCCTGGACCCTCCATCGGGGCATCCGGCCGCACCAACCGTAAACCCGAGGCCCGCCCGGCATTGGAGGAGGGCCGCCCCCGGCCCTCGATCCATGGAGCCACACCGTCGCGGGACGAGGGTGCCCCGCCTGCTTACTCCTCCACCACCGGCCAGCCGCCCTGCCACTTCAGCGGCAGCATCCGCAACTTCGAGCGACCGCGGTCCTCGCCGTCGTAGTAGTGGTGCGCCAGCCACTGCCGGCCGGCGTTCTCGAAAATCGACGGATGCCCGGGGCCGATGTAGCGCCCCCGGCTCCCGAGCACCAGGGTCCCGCCACCGTCCGTCATCTCGGTCCCGTCGCGATCGACGTAAGGGCCCTCGATGCTGCGGCTGCGCCCGACCCGGATCTCGTAGGTGCTTTCCACCCCGCGGCAGCATTTCCCCCAGTTGAGGAAGAGATAGTACCAATCGTCCTCCTTGTGGATGAAGGGCGCCTCGATCTCGGGGTGATCGGCCAGGCGGATCGGCTTCTGCTCCGGGTCCTTCATGAGGCCGGTCTCCGAATCCAGCTCGACCAGCATGATGCCGTCCCAGAACGAGCCGAAGCTCATCCACAGGCGTCCTTCGTCAAGGATCATGGCCGGGTCGATGGCGTTGAACCGGTCGCGCCCCTGCGAACGGATCACCACCCCCTCGTCCTTCCAGCCGTAGTCGTCGGCCTCGGGATCGAGCGTCGGCGAGCTCGCCGCCCCGATCGCCGAGGTGTTCTTGCCGAAACTCGACACCGAGTAATAGACCCACCAGCGGTCGCCGAGGCGGATCACGTCGGGTGCCCACAGGTGACCGCGGTTCTCGGGGACGAGCTCCTGATGCCAGTCGGGCGTCTTGCCCCGTTCGAAGAGGGAACCCGCCACCCCCCACGCGCCCTCCTCGGTGCGCCGCATCTGCAGCACGCCGTGCCCGGTCGAGAAGAACCAGGCGGTTCCGTCCTCCATCACCAGGGTCGAGGGATCGTGCACCTTCGGGATTCGCGACCAGCGCTGGGCCGAGGCGGTCGCGGCCAGCAGAAGAGAAAGCAGGAGAACGGTGCGCATCATGGGACAAACCCAACTACGGCAATCAAGTCGCGCAATTTCCAATCGGCCGTGACATGCACGGACCGCGTGGCTCCCGCCGCGCATGCCCCGCCGGAACGCCTCGAGCGACCGAATCCCTCCGCTCCTCACCAGCTCCGGGCGGCTCCCCGCGGAGCCCGTACGGGGCGGCGCGACCCGCACGAACCGGCGTGCGCGGCGGGAGCCACGCGGCCCTCTCCTCTTTCGCTGGCCAATCGACCCCGCGGCCCCGATGGTCCCGCCGCTCCCGCATGTCCCTTCTCTCCGCCAAAGACCTCCGCCTCGCCTACGGCCACCAGACGCTGCTCGACGGCGTCACGCTCGCCGTCGAAGCCGGGGAAAAGGTCGGCCTCGTCGGCCGCAACGGCTGCGGCAAGACCTCGCTGCTGAAGATCCTCGCCGGGCAGAACGCCGCCGACTCCGGAGACATCGCCGTGCAGCGACAGCTCCGGATCGGCCACCTGCCCCAGGAATTCGAGCTCGATCCGGAAAAGTCGGTCCACGAGAACATCGCCGCCGGCGCGCAGGATGTCGTCGATGCGATCCGCCGCTACGAGCAGGGCGACGGTTCGGAGGCCGAACTCGCCGCGCTGATGGAACTCATCGAGCACGCCGACGGCTGGAATCTCGACACCCGCATCGAGGCCTTGTCGAACGCGCTGGGCACCGCCCCGCTCGATGCCCCCACGGCCCCGCTTTCCGGCGGCGAGAAGCGACGCGTCGCCCTCTGTCGGGCCCTCGCCTCACAGCCCGACCTGCTGCTGCTCGACGAGCCCACCAACCACCTCGACGCCGACTCGATCCGCTGGCTGGAGGACTTTCTCGAGGGCTACAACGGCGCCGTCATCTTCGTCACCCACGACCGCTATTTCCTGGACGTCATCGCCACCCGCATCGTCGAGATCGACCACGGCAAGGCCTACTCGCACCCGGGCAACTACACCGCCTTCCTCGAGTCGAAGGCGATCCGCCAGCAGATCGCCGAGCAGACGGAGCGCCGCCGCCAGCGCTTCCTGCGCGAGGAGCTCGAGTGGGTCCGCGCCGGGGTGAAAGCCCGCACCACCAAGTCGCGTCACCGTCTCGACAAGTTCTACGAGATCGAGGGCATGGAGGCCCCGCCCGAGGAGCGGGAAATGGACCTCCTCATCCCGCCGCCGCCACCGCTCAGCGACAAGGTCGTCGAGCTCGAGAAGGCCGGGGTGAACGTCGGCACCGAGGGCTCGCCGCGCTGGCTGTTCCGCCGCCTCACGCTGTCCCTGCGCGGTGGCGAATGCACCGGCATCGTCGGCCGCAACGGCGTCGGCAAGACCACCCTGCTCAAGCTCTGCCTCGGCATGATCGAGCCCAGCGAGGGCAGCGCCGAGATCGGCAAGCGGGTGAAGGTGAACTACGTCGACCAGGCCCGCATGGTGCTCGACGGCACCGGCTCGCTGCTCGACGAGGTCGCCGAGGGCAACGAGAAGCTCCACTTCGGCGACCAGCTCATCGGCGCCCGCGCCTACCTGCGGCGCTTCCTTTTTTCCGACGACCGGATCAACGAGCGCGTCGATCTCCTTTCCGGTGGCGAGCGGGCCCGCCTGATGCTGGCCAAGGTGCTCAAGACCGGCGGCAACCTGCTGGTGCTCGACGAGCCGACCAACGACCTCGACCTGCCGAGCCTGCGGATGCTCGAGGAGGCCATCGCCGACTTCGACGGCGCCTCCATCGTCGTCTCGCACGACCGCTACTTCCTCGACCGCATCTGCGACCGCATCATCGCCTTCGAGGACGACGGCGTCCACGTCACCCCCGGCAACTACTCCTACTACCTGGAAAAGCGACAGCAGCGCGAGGCCATCCACCGCGCCCAGGCCCAGGCCGCCGCCCGCGAGGCCGAGGCCCGTCGCCGCGCGGCGGAGAAGCCCGTCGAGAAGCCGCGCAAGCTGACGCTCGCCGAGAAGAAGGAACTCGAGAGCATGGAGGAGCGCATTCTGGAGGCCGAGGAGCACGCCGCCGCCCTTGAGACCAAACTCAACGACCCCGACTTCCAGGCGAAACATTTCGAGCAGGTCCCGGAGGTCGTCGCCGAACTCGACGCCGCCAAGGCGGCCGTCGAAGACCTCTACGCCCGCTGGGAAGAGCTCGAGTCCCTGGCGTAGCGCGGCCCGTCGCCCTTCCCTGATTTTCGACGTTCAGCATTGGACGTTCGATGTTCGATGTTCTAATCCCCTCCCCGCCATGTCCGACGCACCGAAGGAGCAACCCCAGTCCACCGAAGCCGAACTGATCGCCGTCCGCCGCGAGAAGCTCGCCAAGCTTCGCGATCTCGGCGTCGATCCCTTCGGCTCCGCGTTCGAGACCACCCACACCCCCGCCGACCTGCGCGCGAACTTCGAGGAGGAGAAGGCGGTCAAGGTCGCCGGCCGCATCACCGGCCTGCGCAACATGGGCCGCTCGTGCTTCTTCCACCTCGGCGACGTCAACGGACAAATCCAGGGCTTCATCGCGGTGAAGAAGCTCAGCGACGAGCAGAAGGCCGTCTTCGAATGCCTCGACCGCGGCGACTGGATCGGCATCGAGGGCGAAACCTTCATCACCCGCACCGGCGAGCCGACGATCAAGGTCGAGAATTTCACCGTGCTCAGCAAGTCGCTGCGGCCGATGCCCGACAAGTGGCACGGCGTCGCCGACCGCGAGCTGAAGTACCGCAAGCGCCACCTCGACCTGATGTCGAACGAGGAAAGCGCCGCCATTTTCGTCACCCGCTCGCAAATGGTCGCGGAGATGCGGAACTTCTTCCACGAGCGCGGCTACCTCGAGGTCGAGACGCCCATGCTCCAGAGCGTCGCCGGCGGTGCGGCCGCCCGCCCCTTCGAGACCCACCACAATGCGCTCGGCATGCCGCTCACGCTGCGCATCGCGCCCGAACTGTTCCTCAAGCGCCTGCTGGTCGGCGGCTTCACCAAGGTCTTCGAGCTCAACCGCAACTTCCGCAACGAGGGCATCTCGCGCCGCCACAACCCGGAGTTCACCATGCTCGAGGCCTACCAGGCCTTCGCCGACTTCGAGATCATGGCCGAGATGGTCGAAAGCCTCGTCTGCCACCTCGCCGAGACCTTCTGCGGCGGGCTGCAGATCGAGCACAAGGACGAGGAAGGAAACGTCCTCCGCACCATCGACCTCAGCCGTCCCTGGAAGCGCGCCAACTACCACGACCTCGTGAAAAGCGTGGCCGGCGACGACTTCTTCGACCTCACCCCCGAGCAGCGCCGCGCCAAGTGCGACGAGCTCGGCGTGCAGCTCTCCGACGAGATGGAGGACTACGAGGTGATCCAGCAGGTCTTCGAGAAGAAGGTCGAGGAGCACACCTTCGACCCCTGCTTCGTCACCCGTGTCCCCAGCGAGCTCATCCCGCTCGCCAAGCTCACGCCCGGCGGAAAAACGGTCGAGGTCTACGAGCTCATCATCAACGGCCAGGAAATCAGCCCCGGCTACTCCGAGCTCAACGACCCCGACGTCCAGCGCGAGCGCCTCGAGCACCAGGCCGGCGGCGAGGAGGAGCAGCTCGTCGACTACGACTTCATCGAAACCCTCGAGCACGGCATGCCGCCCGCCGGCGGCATCGGCATCGGCATCGACCGCCTGATCATGATGCTCACCGGCGCCCCGACCATCCGCGACGTGGTGCTGTTCCCGCTGTTGAAGAAGAAGGACTGAATGGGGAGAGCGGGTTTCCAACCCGCTGCCCCACCCCTGGCAACCCGCGGCCGTCCCCTTTGCCCTGCGAGGGCAAAGGAAAGCGGTGGGCGCTTTCATCCTTCGCAGCGCCCGCCCGGAATCGTGGCCGGGGCTTCCAGCCCCGTCGCCAATCCTCACAGCGAGCTCGGCTACGGGCCTGGAAGGCCCGGCCACATCCCCTTGCCCATCACTTTCAGGGGCACCCTCACCCTGCTGGGCATTTGATAAATGATCTGAAAATTGGCCTCATGAAGCCCGGCACCCGGGGCCGCGTCGCACGGCTTCGCCGGCGCCTTGCCCCGGGCTTCGTTCTCATGACCCTTCGGGCCATTCTCCGGACGGCGTGGGACGATTCCTACACCCGTCCCCGATCCGCACTCGCCAGCCGCTTCCGGCAGAATGATACTGGCCGCGTGAGAATTCCGGTCGCCCTCTGCTTCCTGCTCGGCAGTCTTCCCAGTCTCGCCGCGCCCTTGGAGCCGGAGCGCATCGACTCCCTGCCGTCCGCCGAGCGCGCGGCCTGGCACGACTACCTCCAGCACTCCGAATCGCGGGCGCGCACCGATCAGGCGGCGCTTGAGGCGGAGTTGGAAGCGGAAGGCCTCGAGGTCGCGCTGCCCGCGCCCAGCGGCGGGGATTTCAAGATGTCGAAGAAACCCGGCGATCCGTGGTTCGGCGGCCCGGAGGCGAAGGAACTCACCGAGATCATTCTCTCCTACCAGACCCCCGCCGGCGGCTGGTCGAAGCACGGTGGCTACAGCAAGGGCCCGCGCCGGCCCGGCATGTTGTGGAGTTCGCAGTACGACCCCGGACGCAGCCCTCACTATCTCGCCACCTTCGACAACCGCTCAACCACCGAGCAGCTCCAGTTCCTCGCCAACGTCGCGCAGGCCACGGACCGCGACGACTGCCGCGAGGCGATCCGCCGCGGACTCGCCTACATCCTCGCCGCTCAATTCCCCAACGGCGGCTGGCCGCAGGTCTATCCGCTGGAGGGCGGCTACCACGACAACATCACGCTCAACGACGACGCCACCGCGCACATCCTCGAGCTGCTTCGCGACGTCGCGACCGGGAACGAGCACTTCGATTTCCTCTCCCGCGAGAAGCGAGACGATGCCCGCGACGCGCTGGAACATGGCGTCGCCTGCCTGCTGGAAATGCAGGTCCGCCAGGACGGGACGCCCACCGGCTGGGCCGGCCAGCACGACCCGCTCACCCTCGCGCCGGCGGAGGCCCGCAAGATGGAACCCTCCGCCCTCGCCAGCACCGAGACCGCCAACCTGCTCAAGGTGCTGATGACGATCGAAGATCCCGACCGGGATCTTGTTGGCGGCATCGAGGCCGGCCTCGCCTGGCTCGAAAAGGTCCGCATCACCGGCCTGAAACGAACCAAGATCGACGGTCGGACCGCCTACGTCGAGGACTCCGGATCCGACGAAGTGCACTGGGCGCGCTTCTATCACCTCGAGACCAACCGCCCGCTCTTCCCCGGGCGCGACGGCGTAATCTACGACTCCTTCGACGAGATGGCGAAGCACAACAAGCTCGGCTACGACTTCTACTCCACCCGCCCCGGCGGCGTGCTGAACAGCAGCCGCAGGAAGTGGCTCAAGATGCTGGCCGAATGAACGACCCCGCCCCAGCTGGTCACGGATGGCCGTCCACAAGCTCGGCGAAGTCCCTCCGCATCCGCTCCAGCTTCGGCTCGATGTAGGTCCGGCAGAACGGCCGCGAGGGGTCGCGCCGGTAGTAGTCGCGGATCGCCTCGCGGGACTCGCGGAACGAGCCGAATGGCAGCACCCGCGTGACCGGCGGCCGGGGCAGACCGGCTCCCAGTTCTTCGAGGATCGCCCGCAGTCGATCGGCCTGATCGTCATCCCCGGCATAGACCGCGCTGCGGTAGCGGTCGCGCATCGAATGATCCGACAGGCTCGCATGCGTGTGCAGGTGCAGCTCCACCAGTTCCGCCTCGCCCACGACGCCGGGGTCGAAGTGGATGATGACACCCTCCGATTCTCCCGGCAGCTGCGGCGTCGAAATCCAGCCCTGCTCCACCCGGATGACTCCTTTCACCAACTGGAACACCGCCTCGGTGCACCAGTGACAGCCACCGCCGAGCGCCAGTCGGGCAGACGCCGCGCTCATCGCCCGTGTTCCCCCTCGACCGGGACGTCGTCGATGCCCAGGTGCTTCTCCAGCTGCTGCTCGATGAACAAGGCCTGGTCGGCATCGTCGAGACCCTTCACGAGCGTCTCGCGGCGGTTGCCCTCGAGCACGACCTCGACCCCGTAGCGCGCCGAACTGCCGTTCTTCCCGTGGGTCACCTTCTCGGTGCAGTAGAGCTGGCGGACGACCCCTCGCTCGAGGTCCTGGTTGCCGCGCCACGGCAGCGGCCCGCTCCGCACCTGCAGCCACTCGTGGCTCGCCCGGATCACCGTCGAATTGAGAAACATCGCCGCCACCCAGTAGATCAACCACAGGCCGACCCCGGTGTGGATCAGCCCGAAGAGCGACATGAACCACATCCCGCTGCTGAGCGCGACGCCGTGCCAGACGACGAGGAAGCCGTTCCAGAAAATGGCGAACACCAGCATGAAGAAAGCGGCCGGACTGAACCAGCGGCGGGTGATCGTGATCGCGTCCCCATCCCGATCGACGACGAAGCGCTTCGGCAGCGCGACGTCGGGCCGCGGAATGGACTTCGGCTCCGCGACCGAGGCCGGCAACGCGAACAGCGCGTTGCAATGCGGACACCGCGCCGCCGCAAGCTGGGGAGAGATGCTCTCCGGAGAAAGCGGCGAGCCGCAGTTGCGGCACTTGAGCTCGACGAGCGCGTCCATGGGGCGGCGGCAGCATCGCAAACACGCCACCCGGATCCAGTGCGATCTTTCGAGCCGGGGCGGAGTGGCGCTTTCCCCAAGCGCCATGCGCCGGGCGGTAGGCTTTCGAGCCTCCCCGACCCCGAGGCGGCCGGAGCCCGCCCACCCGGCTCATGGCTCCTGCAAGGAGCCACTCCTACAGGATCGCCATGAACTGGAGCGGCTCGAGGACGAGCTTCTCGGTCGCGACGATGGACTGGCCCGCCACCAGGTCGGTGAAGGTCTTGCGCAGGCCAAGCTGGCGCAGCCGGGTGGCGGACACCTCCTCCGGGTGGTCGTTGAAGTTCGCCAGGCACAGGATGCTCTGGCCGTCGTGGACGCGGAAGTAGCCGAAGACGTGGTGGTTGCCGACGTCGACAAACTCGGTGAGCGTCTCGTGGAAGGCCTGGTTGTTCTTCCGGATCTGCGACAGCTTGAGCATCCCGTGGAAGAGCTTGCCCTCGACCGTCTCGGGCTCCTTGCGCCGCTCGGCCCGGTCCCAGTCGAAGGGCGGACGGTGCAGCCAGCGGTCGTCGCCGGCCTTCTCCGGGTCGTTCTCGAAGTCGTAGTCGTTGGCGAGGCCGATCTCGTCGCCGAGGTAGATGAGCGGGATGCCGCCCATGGTGAAGATGATGCCGTAGAGCAGCAAGATACGGCGAACGGCGTACTCGATCTGGTGCTCGTCACCCTCGTAGAGCGCCTTCTCCAGCCCGCACAACGAGGCCGTCGTCCCGCAGATCCGCGCGTCGCCGGTCACCGGGTTGTGCTGGAACAGCCGGCCGCGCGAGAAACTGGCGTCGTGCTCGCCGGTGAAGAAGCGGTTGAGGAACCAGCGGTGATCGTGCGGCTGGATCCCGATCTCCCACAGGTCCCGGTCTTCGAAACCCCAGCCGATGTCGTCGTGGCAGCGCAGGTAGTTGACCCACGAGCACCCGTGCGGCAGCTCGAAGCGCTTCGGCAGGGAGTGGAGCATCAGCGACGCGTTGCGCGAGGCGATCGAGTTCCAAAGCTGCACCATCAGCGGCGGGTTGTAGGAAAGGTGGCACTCGTCCTCGGAGACGTACTTCTTGATCTCGTCGGGCGCGACGATGGCCTCGGACTTGAACACCAGCGCCGGCGCTGCGATGCGGGCGACGCAGTTGAAGGCACGGATCAGCATGTGGGCCTGCTCGAGGTTCTCGCAGTTGGTTCCCATCTCCTTCCAAAGGAACGGCACGGCATCCATCCGCAGCATCTCGACCCCGGCATTGGCCAGGTAGAGCATCTCGCCCGCCATCGCGTTGAAGACGTCCGGGTTGCGGTAGTTCAGGTCCCACTGGAAGTTGTTGAAGGTCGTCCACACCCACTTCCCGAGCGCCGTCCGGTAGGTGAAGGACCCCGGGTGGGCATCGGGAAAGATCGGCCGCAGCGTCCGCTCGAAGGCGTCCGGCTCGGTGCGGTCCGGGTACATCCAGTAGAACTTCTCGTATTCCTCGTCCCCGGCGCGGGCCTTCATCGCCCACTCGTGCTCGTCGGAGGTGTGGTTGAAGACAAAGTCGAGCACCAGGCTGATCCCCTGCTGCCGCAGCTCGGCCGACAACTCGCGCAGCTCGTCCATCGTGCCCAGCTCGGGGTCGACCTCGCGGTAGCTGCTGATCGCGTAGCCGCCGTCGTCGTCGCCGTCGGGACTGCGGAAAAGCGGCATCAGGTGCAGGTAGGTGATGCCCAGCTCCTTGAGGTAGCCGATCTTGTCGCGCACGCCCTCGAGGTCGCCGGCGAAGAGGTCGACGTAGGCCATCGCGCCGACCACGCGGTTCGACTGATACCAGTGCGGATGGCCCTCGCGGATCGCATCGAGGCTCTTGAGATCGGTGTCGCGCTCAAGCCAGGACTCGGCGCAGGTGCGCAGGATCTGCTCGACGTGGTAGAAGAAGTCGTAGCTCGGTCCGTAGACGTGCCACAGCAGGTCGAAAAGCACCGGAAAGTGCTGCTCGAGCCGCTCCTCGAACACCGCCCACTCGGCGCCCTCGATCTCCGTCGGAAAGCTCTTCCGCAGGCGCGGCAGCACGCGTTGAAGCGAAAGACGGCTTTCGTGAATGGTCGGGGGCAGCGTGGTATCCATCGTATCTATCAGGCCGGGCACGGGCTGGTCCCGCAAACTCCATGCCACGTCCGCGAGGTCAACGGTTCATTTTGGAGAGCGGGCTCCGGAGACGATCCCGACGGGGAACCGCAGGGGACCGCGTGGCTCCCGCCGCGCACGCCTCTCCAGGTCGTTCCGCGACTCCGTCAAACATCCGCACCCCTTTCCGGTCGGCACCACCCGGTGGAAGAATGCCGACACCGGGCGTTGGACCCGACAGGACCCGCGGGAAGTTCGTGAACAGGACTGCGCGAGTGGGCTCGCGCGGTCCGTCCCCGGATGTCATCCTGCCGCTCACCCCCACGCCACCTCGACCTCCTGCATGTGGCCGGCGCGGTCGGGATACTTCAGGCGTCCGTGCTCGACGGCATACTCGTGGACGCACTTGGTCACCTTCACGTCGTAGGCGCAGTACTCGGCGATCTTCATCAGGGGCTCGAGATCGCCGGTCTTCTTGTGCTGCTGCCACCACTTGAGCGCGTCGAGACCGTCGGCCGTCTTGCCCTCGCCGCCGAGCGAACCCTTCGCGGCCGCGTCGAGCTTGAGCCGGAAACCGAGGATCTCCTGGAGCTCGAGCATCATGTCGAGGTTCACCGTCTGGCTCGGCAGATCGACGATGGTGTAGGCCTGCAGCACGGGGTAGTCGAACTCGACATGGTTCCAGCCGACCACCAGGTCGGCCTTGAGCAGCTGGTCGATCAGGCCGTCGACCTCGTCCTCGCCGTAGATCCGGTACTCGCCGTCGCCGGTGCTGTAGGTCACCCCCACCGACATTCCGAGCTTGTCCTTGGCGCGGCCGACATCCGTCAGGCTGCGCTGCGTTTCCAGGTCGAAGTAGACGATGTTCCTGCCGGCCACGGCGCGAGCCTAAGGGCCCTCCCTTTCCACTGAGAAGCGCCAAGTCGGAAATCCCGGCCGGATCAGAGGTTGCGCAGCGACTTCGCCGCGTCGCTGCTTGCGGCGAACCACGCCGGGAGGAAGGCCGCCCCGGCGCAGAGCAGGAAGGAGAGCACCCCGATCACCGCGATCTCGACCGGATTGACGTGGGCCGGCAGCACCGTGAAGCCGTTGAACGAAGCCGGGAAGGGATCGAAGCCGAATCCACGCATGAAGCGCTGGATGCCCTCGCGGAAGGCGATCACCAGCAGGCCGAGGCCGATCCCGATGACCGCCCCGGCAAAGCCGAGGATCGCGCCCTGGTAGACGAAGACCCTCACGATCTGCCCGGGGGCCGCGCCGAGTGCCTTCATCACGCCGATCTCCCGGCGTTTCTGGATGGTCACGGTGAACATCACCGCGGTCATGGAGAAGGCCGAGACCAGAATGATGAAGGACAACGCGAAGTACATCATCACCCGCTGCTGCTCGATCAGTCGCGAGAAGTCGGCCAGTTCCTCGATCCAGGTCACCGGGTACCAGCCGTCCTCCAGCTCACCGCGGATCTTCTCCGCCATCAACCCGGCCTGGTAGGGATCGTCGAGGCGCACCGCCACGCCCTGCACCATGTCGTCCAGCCCGGCCAGCTCCTGGCCGAGATGGAGCGGCACGAACACATCCGGGGTCAGCGCCATCTGCGACGACTGGTAGACGCCGATGATGAGGGCCTCCTTCGGCAACACGAACTCCTCGATCCCCTGGAGCACCTCCAGGTCCATCTCCTTGACGTCGGTCGTTTCGAGCTCGTCGAGGATGCGCTCCAGCTCCTCGGGCGCGTCCGGTCCGAGACCCTGCACCTCGCGCTCCTCGTCGTCCGCCGCGGCCGCGAGAAGGGTGATGGCCTGATAGACGATCTCGGCCTCGCGCTCGCGGATGTCGGCCTCGAGGATCTTGGTCAGGGGGAGATAGACCGCGTTCCAGTCGGCGGTCGAAAGCTCGGACTTCCCGTCATGCTTCCGCCATCCTTTCGACGCCCGCTCGCGGACCGTCTCCAGCTCCTGCTTGAAGCGCTCGCGGGCCGGCGGCTGCTTGGTCGTCTCGTAGGCGGCCTCCACCTGCTCGAAGTTGCGAAGCGTGAGCAGCTTGATCGTGTCGCCGACGCCGGCACCGAAGGATCGCGCCACCTTCGACGAGATGACCACGCGGTCGTCGAGACCCATGTCCGACGAACTGTCCGGGTGGTGCTCCAGGTCGAGCATTGCCCGCACGCCCTCCACCTCGTTCGGGTTGGCCGTGTCGATCGCGCGGAACGTTCCCGCCGAGCGATAGCCCGCGATGTCGATCAGCATGCTGTCCTGAATGAACGGCCCCGCTTCCGCCACCCCGTCCATCGCGGCGATCCGCTCGGCCGTCCGGCGCCAATCGGCCACCGGTTCGCGGAAGCCGCCGTAGGGCACGTAGTCGAGCCGGACGTGCGGGATGAACCCGAGCAGGCGACCCTTCACCTCGCGCTCGAGGCCGGAGTAGACGGACATCACCACCACCAGCACCAGCACCCCGAACATCACCCCCATCACGGAAATGAGCGCCACCGCCGAGAGCAGTGCCCGGCGCGGATTCATGTAGCGCCAGGCAAGCATCAGGCTGAAGGAACGTCGGGCCATGCCCGTGCCTAGCCGTCCCCCCGCCGCCGCGCAAGCGATCAGCCCTTCAGATCGATGCCCTCGGCATGGAGCAGGTGCTGGAGCGCATCTTCCATCGTGCGCCGGACCTGGGCGGTCGTGCGGTGCAGGTAGGCATGGACGAGGGCATCCGATGGATTCCGGTCCTCACAGGCTTCGCTGTAGGCTTCGAAGGCGGACAGGTTCTTGAGCAACCCGGCCAGGTGCCGCGGGCATTCGCAGTCGACGGGGGTGGTGATGCTCGAAAGTCTCGCCAACTGGGCGGCATCGAACAGCCGGTCCGGGATCGTTCCCGGATCGGGCAGGTCGCCCGGCCCGGTGAGAGATTCAAGCTGAAACAAGCACTCCCGGCGCAGCCGGGCCGCGTCCCTGGGCCCGTGCAGCAGCACCAGGTCGGGCGCCCCACCCCGCACCGCCTCCGCCACGTCGCGGGTGGCGAAACGGTAGGCGATCAGCGTCCGGCGCGCTCCGCATCGACGAGCCAGCTCGCGGGCATCGTCGAGGGTTTCGGAGAAGAGAGTGTCGGTCTCAACCAGCAGCAGCTCGGCCCCGGGCGTCGCCGGAGAGGCCAATGCTTCATCCAGCCGCGCGAATGGGCAGCTCCACTCGAAGCCGAGAGCGTCGCCTTCGCCGAGCAGGGCCTCGCCCGACGGGCTGACGGCGAGCACGCGGCCCGACCGCCCGGCATCGAGCCTCCCGCCGGAGCCGGCCTCTTCCTCGGCCAGCTCGCGAAGGCGCTCCACCGGATGAGAGGCGATGCGGCTGATCGGGTGGCCGGCATCACTGAGCTGCCTCATCAGCGCCAACCGCTCCAGATCCTCACGCGAGTAGAGACGACGGCGAGTCTCCGACCGCTTTGGTTCGACCGCGCCGTAGCGCTTCTCCCACATCCGGATTCGCGCCGCGGTCAGTCCGGTACGCGCCACCGCGGTCGCCGTCCCAAACAGCTCCCCGTCGTCGCCGGATTCCCTCTCGCGCTCACTCATGAGCGCCAGCATGCCGTTCCTTTCCTCAAAAGCAAACAAAAAGAGAACAATAAAAGGATAGGCGAACATTTTCGGGTCTTGTTCTCTTTTTGGTTGCAAATTATCGCCCCTCTGTTCTTCTCCTGTTCGTAGAGCGAATGCTACGATGTTCGCAAATTGATCAGCAATCTCTCCTACCTACGACCATGTCCTACTCCCAATCGAACGAATCACTGCGGCCCTACTTCAAGGAAATCGCCAAGACGCCGCTCCTCAGTCCGGACGAGGAGGTGGCGCTGGCTCATCGAGTCATGGCCGGCGACGAAGCCGCCCGCGAGCACATGATCCGCGCCAACCTGCGACTGGTGGTCAAGATCGCCCAGGACTACACCGGTTACGGGCTGCCGCTCGCCGACCTCATTTCCGAGGGCAACATCGGGCTCACCAAGGCCGTGGAGCGCTTCGACCCCGAGAAGGGGGCAAAACTCAGCAGCTACGCGGCGTGGTGGATCAAGCAGTCGATCAAGCGGGCGCTCGCCAATCAGAGCAAGACCGTCCGACTCCCGGTCCACATGGTGCAGAAGATTGCCCACATGCGCAGCATTTCCCGGCGCATGACCGAGGAACTCGGCCGCGAGCCGACCCGCACCGAGCTCTCCGAGGAAACCGGAATTCCCGAGCGCAAGCTCTCCGCGCTGCAGCAGGCGGCGCAGAAGATCGCGTCGCTCGACGCCCCGCTGGCCGATGGCGAAGGGACGACCTTCGGCGAGGTGATCGGCGACGACAACGCGGTCGATCCGTCCGAGGCCTTGAGCTGGAGCAACTCCGCCGAGCAGCTCGCCGACCTGCTCGAAACCCTCGACCCTCGCGAAACGAAAATCATCCACGCCCGCTTCGGCCTGAACGGCAAAAAGCCGATGAACTTGGAGGAGATCGGTCGCGACTTCGGGCTCACCCGCGAGCGCATCCGTCAGCTTCAGAACAAGGCCCTCGACAAGATGCGCCACGCCCTGCGCCGCAAGGACAATCCCCTGCCCGAGCCCGCCCGCGGTCTCGTCTGATGCGAGATTTCAGGAACTCGCGGACTCTCGCGCCGACTCGGGATGAACCACGGAGGTCACGGAATCCACTGAAAATCAGAGTCTAACCCGTGCCTCCAGTGCACCCCGTGGTTCTCCCTTCCATAGGACTTCGTCCAGGGCCGACTCAGCGTTGGTATGAGGATGAAGCGTCGCGCCGCCCCGCGGCCTCCAAGTTGCATCACCGCGCGATCCGGAGCCGCGCGGTGTTCGGGTGTCAGCTTACTTCGAGGCAGATTGCCTTGAGATACTCGGCCTCGGCGAAGGCCGCCGGGTGATCGGCGGCGTGGCGGCTGGTCCATTGCTCCTGAAACGGCCGACCGCTGCGCGCCGCCTCGGCGCGGACAGCCGAGAAGAACTCGTCGGCCGACACGTGGGCCGAGCACGAGGCCGCCACCAGCAGGCCACCCGGCCTCACCCGACCGAGCGCCGCGGCATTCAGGCGGCGATACGCACCGATCGCCCCCTCCCGGTCCCGCTCGCGTTTCGCCAGCGACGGCGGGTCGCAGATCACCAGGCCGAACCGCTCGCCCGGTTCGCCCACCCACCCGAAGACGTCCGCCTTCACCCCCTCGTGGCGGGTCGTGGCCAGCTCCGGGTTGAGCGAGAAATTGCAGCGGGCGCTTTCCAGCGCGTGCTCGCTGATGTCGACATCGACCACCCGGACCGCCCCGCCCCGCGCGGCGTAGAGTGAGAAGCCACCCGAAAAGCTGAACAGATTCAGCACCTCCCGGCCGGCGGCCACGGCCTCCACCCGCGCCCGGTTGTCGCGTTGATCGAGGAAGAAGCCGGTCTTCTGCCCGTGGCGCACCGCCGACTCGAAAAGCAGTCCGTTTTCCCGGAAGACGACGACCTCGTCGCCGACCTCGCCGCGAAACCCCTCCACGAGCCCCACCGTCGCCGCCGCGTCCTTCAGGTTCCGGCTCAATCGCAGCACGAGATGGCGCGGATCGAACACCTCGCGCAGGACGCCCTCGATCTCCTCCCAGCGCGACAGCCAGACCGCCGAGTAGAGCTTCACCACCAGGGTCGTGTCGTAGCGGTCGGCCACGAGGCCGGGGAAGCCGTCGCTCTCGCCGTTGAGACAGCGGGCCCCGGTCGTCTCCTCGGAAAAGACCGCTTCCCGGTGCGCGGCCGCCTCGCGCGCCCGCTCCAGCCACCAGCTCCGGTCGATGGTGGCCGGTTCGCCGGCATGAACCACCCGCACCCGCATCGGCGAGTCCGGATCGTAGAGCCCCATCGCCAGAAAGCGGTCGCGGCGATCGTAGATGGCAACCAGCTCGCCCGCCTCCCCATCCCGGTTCTGATTCTTCACACTTTCCGCGAAGACCCACGGGTGCCCGCGCCGCACGGCCGACTCGGCCCGCGGAAGAAGGCGCATTCTCAACCTCGCCATGGCCTCACTCCACGGCGGGGCGAAACACGAACACGCCCCGCTTGTTCGCGACCGCAACCTCCGGGCGGCCGTCGTCGTCGAGGTCCCGCACCGCGAATTGCGTGCCCACCCCCGAGTCGTCGTCCACCAGGTGCGGCTCGTAGCTCGCGCCGCCCTCACCGTCGCGCGTCAGGCGATACCAGTAGAGCACCGGCGTTCCGTTCGGATCGACATCGCCCTTCGGGCCGTGCGCCCAGAAGCGCTTGCCGATCACGATGTCGCGCAGCCCGTCGCCATCGAGATCCGCCAGTTCGACCGCATGGGGCTGCGTGAAATGGACCCCGCCGGCACTCCCCAGCGAAGCGCGCCCCATGATCCCGTGGCGCTTGAAGCTCCCGTCCTCCGCCTGCTCGTGCCACGCGAGACCGTGACCGTGCGCCTCCAGCGCGGTCACCACGTCGTTGCGACCGTCGCCGTTCACATCGTCGACGTGGATCTGCGCCGCCTGCGGCGCGAAATCCGCCGGGTGGAAGGCCCACTCGGGATTTCCCTCGAGGGATGCCGGCTGCTCCCACCAGCCGTGGTTCATCAGCAGGTCGTTGCGGCCGTCGCCGTTCACATCCCCCACACCGAGCCCGTGCTGGAACCGTCCCCACTTCGCCGGCGCCGAGATCGGCCGGAACACCCAGCGGGCCGTCGGGTTCTCCACATCCGGCGAGGCGTAGCCGAGGCAGGCACCGCCCCGCTCCGGCACGCGGGTGTGATAGATGAGCTCCGGTCGGCCGTCGCCGGTCAGGTCGGCAAAGGTCGGCGACTCGTTGTCGACCGCCGGCGCCGCCACGTGCCGCTCCCACTCACCATCCGGCTCCCCGGGGTTGGCATACCAGAACGCCTCCTGTCCGGGAAAACTCACCTTCAGCACGTCGTCGCGCCCGTCGCCATTGAAGTCGCCGCACCAGACCTGGAAGCAATCCGCGTAGGCATTGCGCCCGGAATAGGCTCCGGGAAATCCCGCCACAGTCACCATCTCCCCTCCGGGGCCCTTCGCCCGGTGGGGCGCCTCGCCCGAGGCGGAACGACGCTCGGTGGACGCGTAGGCGTGCCGCTCGGTGAAGTCCGGCCCCGCCCACCACCAGGGTCCGGCCACCACGTCCGCCGCGCCGTCGCCGTTCAGATCTCCGAAATTCACCCCCTCGGCCCAGAACTCCCGGGTCAGCTCGAGCCGCTCGAACCCGGCGGACTCGGCAGGCGCCTCCTCCGAGCGCAGGGCGAAGGCGGCGGCGGCCCACACCAGCAGCACCGCGGGAATCCAGGTGGTCAATCGCATCACCCGGGGAATCTGCCCTTCCCGGGGAAACGACGAAAGCCTGTTCTTCCCGGACCACAATGCCGTGGCGCGACCGCACGCCTCGTGTACGGTCCCGGAAAGACCCCATGACCCGCCACCTGCCACTGGCCCTCGGACTGCTGAGCGTCCCGCTGCTTCCCGCCGGGGCGGTCGTCTTCCGCAGCTACGACGCCGACCTTCACCCGCGCTTCGACAACTTCCCCGCCAGCCCGGAGGTCAATCCGGACCAGCTCTTCGCGGACCTCGATCTGACCGGGATCGGCTGGTACTCGAGTTCTCCGGACATCCAGTTCGCGCTCGTCTCCCGCCAGCACGTCGTGTTCGCCACCCACTTCCGCCCGGCGGTCACGGGGCCGATCGACTTTCTCAGCGCCTCCGGCACGGAAATCACCCGCACCCAGGCCACCGCCACCATCATTCAGGACGGCGGACAAAATTCCGATCTCATCGTCGTGCGGCTCAACGCGCCCATCAACGCCGGTGCGGGCGTGAAACCCCTGCCCTACCTCGACCTGGCGACCCCGGGCGACTACGAGGGCCTCGCGATCGGCGTCGCCGGCAAGCGCGACGACGGCGGAAAATTCCCGGTCATCGGCGAGGGCACCATCGCCGAGGTGGAGACCAGCTCACGCAACGACATCGACTACAACGCATCGCCGTCGGCCGAATGGTTTCTCAACACCCGCTATCTGCGGTTCGACTACCGCCTCCCCCCGCCCTCGAACAACCTGGACCCGGACGATGTCTATTTCGAATTCGGCGACTCGGGCAGTCCTTCCTTCGTCGATGAGAACGGCATCGCCGCCCTCGTCGGGCTGCACAGCTACGTCGCCCAGCCCTCGGCCGGCGCCGACATCGAAAACTACGACACCTTCCTCCCGCACTACGTCGTCGAACTCGATGCCGTGCTCGCGCCCGACGGCTACCGCATGCGGCCGGTCAATGCGCCCGCGACCACCTTGTCCGACGGCTCCTCGACCCTGCAGGCCACCCCACGCAAGGCGCTCCCGCTCGACTTCTCCTACACCCTGACCAACACCGGCGGCAGCGAAACCGGCAATCTCGAGGTCGAGTTCCACTTCGATCCCGCCGAAGCGCCGGACGCCATCGCGACCCCGGCCGGATGGGTCCTCTACGGCGGGAGTCCCTCCTGGACCTTCCGCCGGGCGTTGCTTGCCGACGGTGCCGACGCCACCTTCACCGCCACCTGGGCCAGCGCGCCGTCGGTCGCGGAGATCGACCCCGGCATCGTCCGCCGCAGCGACACCACCGCCGAGGCCGCCCCCGCCATCACCATCCCGCTCGCCCCCTCCTTCGCCGACTGGGCGGCCGGGCTCCCCGAAACGGGCGAGGACGACGACCCCGACGCCGACGGCCTCGTCAACCTGATGGAGTACGCCCTCGGTGGCGATGCGGCGGACGGCGCGCTCGTCTTCGCCGACGGCGGACCGCTGACCCCGCGCCTCACCCTGGCTTCCGGCACGGTCACGCTCAGCTTCCCCGAGCGCGACGACAAGGAACTACGAGGGCTCTCGTACCTCCCCGGGTTCTCGTCCGGCCTCCGAGGATGGACCACCACCCCTCCGGCCGGCTTCGTCTCGACGACCGAAGCCTACGCCCCGCCGGTGCCCGGCTTCGTGAAGCGGGTGCTCACCTGGACCGCCGACCCCGACCGCGGATTCGTCCGCCTGCGGGTCGTACTCGACGAATGACGCCCGGCTCCCCCGTCTACGCCGCCGCCCTGATCGCCGGCATCGCCATCGGCGCCGTCGGCTGGTGGCGGCTGTCGAAAGGGGACTCGCGGCTCCCGATCATCTACTTCGCGGGACTGGTCGGTGCCTTCGCCGGGGCCAAGCTCACCTTCCTCGCCGCCGAGGGATGGCTTCACGCCGGGCATTCCGACCGCTGGATCATCTGGATGTCCGGCAAGTCGGTCATGGGCGCCCTGCCGGGCGGCTGGGCCGCGGTCGAGATCGCCAAGCGCGCCACCGGCTACCGGAAGATCACCGGAGACCGCTTCGCGCTGCTGCTGCCGGTGCCGCTGATGCTCGGCCGGATCGGCTGCCTGCACGCCGGATGCTGCCCGGGCATCCCGCTCGACGGCGGACGCTGGCCCGCGGTGCCCGTCGAGATCGGCTTTCAGGTCGCGGCCCTGGCGGCACTGCTGGTGCTCCACTTCCGCCGGCTTCTGCCCGGGCAGCATTTCCACCTCTATCTCGCCGCCTACGGCCTGTTCCGTTTCCTCCACGAGTTCCTCCGCGCCACGCCGAAACCCTTCCTCGGACTTTCCGGCTACCAGATCCTCGCCCTCGCGACGGCGGCCGCGGCGGTCATCGCGTTCATCGTCCGCGCGCGCTCAAGGACGACCCCGGAGATTTCATGACAATCCGGGGGTTGCGAAAAACCCGGCACCGTCCCATCGTAGCGGCGATTCAACTCCATCACTTCATGAAGAAACTGATTATCACTGCTCTCGCCCTGGCCGCGACCTCCCTCGGAGCCATCGCCGAAGACGCCGTCACCCTCGAGATCACCGGCAACGACCAGCTCCAGTACGACAAGAAGGAGCTGACCGCCGTGACGGGCCAGAAGGTCACCCTCAAGCTCAAGCACGTCGGCAAGCTGCCGAAGGCCGCCATGGGTCACAACGTGGTCATCATCAAGCCCGGCACCCAGGTCGCCCCCTTCGCCATGAAGGCGGCGCCGGCCAAGGACCAGGACTACATCCCGCAGGACGAGGCATCGAAGAAGCTCATCATCGCCCACACCAAGATGATCGGCGGCGGCGAGGAAACCGAGATCACCTTCACCGCTCCCGAGCCCGGCGAGTATCCCTACCTCTGCACCTTCCCCGGCCACTTCGGCACCATGAACGGCAAGTTCATCGTCAAGGAGAAGGAGTAGGCCGGAACCCCACGGTTCTTCCCAAAACAAAAGGCCGCCCGGTGAACGGGCGGCCTTTTTTCGTCTGCCGGGCGAAGGGTCCCCCGGCGGACGGATCACGGACCAGCGCCGGGGACTTGTGGGAAAGGGTGTGGATCACCACGACCGGAGAGGGGAAAAACCCATGAAACCTCTCTCCGGCCGTGGATCACCGTGACGGGTCGGAAGACAAACCCAGAAAGTCTCCGACCCGCCACGGAACCATCCACGACAGAAATTCAGCAGCCGGGGTGCCAACTTTCGCCGTGCACGAGTTTTTTGGGTGACAAATCCCGCGCCCTCCCGAGCGAGGACTTGGAATCGACCCCGGTGCGGGCCAGCATGCCGGCCATGGCGAAGTTCGTGGCCAATGCCGACTATCAGGAACGGGACAGCTCCCCCATTGAACTGCGGGCAGGTCAGGAGGTGACCGTCGGCCCCGTGGACCGGGCCTGGCCGGGCTGGGTGTGGGCGATCGATGGCCGGGGCCGCGGCGGCTACGTACCCGAGGAAATCCTCGAACCGCTCGGCGAGGGCCGCTTCGCCTCGATGGAGGATTTCGATCCCACCGTACTCGACATCCGCAAGGGCGACGAGCTCGAGTCGCTGCGCCAGATCCACGGCTGGCACTGGTGCCGCCACGCCGACGGCCGCGAAGGTTGGGTCGCCGGCTACCTGCTGAGGTCCGCCTGACCTACCCGCGGCCTTGAGCTGAGGCGACGCCGGTGCTAGGCGTTCGCGCTGTGCATGGGTCCGCTTCATTCCGGTCGGCGGCGCTGGCGCTGCTGGCGCTGGCGGTGGTGTCGTGCGACTCCTCGAGACGTCGCGCGATGACCGAGCTGCGCGAACGCGGGGTCGAAGCCAGCGGACCCTCGGTGCTGCGGGCGGTCGAGGCGGACGACATCGACACCCTCCGGCTCCTGCTCGACGTCGGTGCGTTCAGCGGCCACCGCCATCAGGACGGGCGCACGCCGCTGCACCTCGCGATCGAGGACGACCAGCTCGACGCCGCGTGGCTGCTGGTCGATGCCGGCGCGGACGTCAACGCCGCGGCCCCCGGCGACGTGACCCCGTTGGCTCTCGCCGTGATCAAAGGCGAAAGCGCACTCGCCGGGAAACTCCTCCAGAGCGGCGCCCGCCCGGAGGGCTTCACGCCGGACGGCTCGCGGCTGCTGCCCTGGGCGATCCGTCACGGCCGCATGGCCTTCGTTCGCACCCTGATGACGAACGGCGCCGACCCCCACCAGAAGGACGCCGATGGCAGCCCGCTGCTGCACGTCGCGATGGCGGCGGGGCGCAAGAAGCTGGCCATGGAGCTGATCCGGCTCGGCGCCGACTGCGGCTCGACCAACGCCGCCGGGGAATCCTCACTGGTGATCGCCCTGCGCCGGGGCTGGCTCGAGCAGGTCGGCCCGCTCGTGCGCGCCGGCGCCGACCCGAACCTCCCGGACCGCGACGGCCTGACGCCGCTCGCCCGCGCGATCGAAACCCGCGATTTCGACCTGGCCCGGCAGCTCTGGACCCTCGGTGCCGTCCCGCACGTCGACCGCCTCCACCGCGAGCTCGTCGAGGCTTACGAGGCGCGCGAGCGGGAGAAGGTCGGCTGGCTGCTCCGTTTCGGGGCGCACCCGTCGCCCTCGCCCGACCGCTGCCTCGTGCGCCGCGCCATCGCCGACGACGAGCTCGGCTACCTCCACCTCTTTCTCGGCTACACCCCGGTGCCGGAAGAGCTGCTCCACGAAGCCTGCCTCCGGGGCCACCGCGACCTCGCGGCACTGCTGCTCGCCCATGGGGCGAACCCGAACCCCGGCCGCGCCCCCTTCCTCGATACGCCCTTCCACGCCGCGGTCGTCCGCGGCGGCGACGCCCTGGCGCTGCAGCTCCTTGAGGCCGGCGCCCATCCGGACCTCAGGGGAGCCCATCGCGTGCCGCCCCTGCTCACCGCGATCGCCCGCGGCCGCCCCGGCACCGTGAACGCGCTGGTCGAGCGCGGCGTCGACGTCAACGCCCCCCTCGACACACCGGTCGATGAAGAGTTCATCGAGACCGTCAAGGGCGCCACGATGCGCTGGCTGCTGCGCAAGGACCGGCGGATCACCCCCATCATGCTGGCCGTCGACAGCGGCTCGGTGGAAACCACCCGCGTGCTGCTGGAGAAGGGGGCCCGCAAGCACGTCTGGACCCGCCGCCACTCGATCTGGCCGATCAACATCGCCGCCCGCAACAGCGACGTGCCGATGATGCGCCTGCTCCTCGGCAAGGACCCCTACGTTGAGGAGCGCCAGGTGCTGGTCGACCTCTCCGAGCAGCAGCTCCGCGTCTTCGGCACCTCCGGCGAGGAAATCTTCACCACCCGCATCTCGACCGGCAAGAAGGGCTACCGGACCCGCACCGGGATGTTCGCCGTCACCAACCGCTACCGCCACTGGACCTCCACCATCTACAACGCCGGCATGCCCTATTTCCAACGGCTGAGCTGCAGCGACTTCGGATTTCACCAGGGCTACGTGCCCGGCTACCCGGCCTCGCACGGCTGCATCCGCGTCCCCTCGGGGAAGGCCTCCAAGCTCTTCCAGCTCCTCGACCTCGGCGACCGCGTGCGCATCGTTGAATGAACGGCAGCGTCCGCTCTCGTCCACCCGGCCCGACTCAGCGCGCGTAGTAGCGGCAGAAGGAGTCGAGCTGGCCGTCGGGACGGATGACGTGGGTGCAGCAGCGGTCGATCCGGTCCTCGTCCCAGTCCCACTCGTCCATGAAGGGCTTGATGAACACGCGGAAGGCGTGGCGCTCGTCCATCTCGAAGCGATGCAGCAGATCACCCAGCTCGGTGTTCTCACAGCCGCAGCGGACGAGGTCGTCGAGCTCGTAGCGGACCTTGTCGCGCAGGAATCCCTGCATCTCGGCAAAATCGACGAACTCCGAAATGCTGCGGGTGCCGCCCGGCGTGCGCAGCAGGTAGCCGATCACCGCGCAGTTCGGGTCGCCGCACGGCAGCGGCGTCAGATCCTTGTCGGAAAGCTTGGTCGAGGGGTCGCCGAGCAGCGCGAGGGCGACGTCCGACGCATTCAACCGCCGCTGGCCGCCATCCCCCCGCCCGCCGCCGAAGACCGGCTGGAACGACACGCCGCGGCAGCACGCGTAAGGCAGCCCGACCTCGACCGTCGCCCAGCACTGGTCGAGATTGGCCGGCGTCACGGTCATCGCCAGGGTGAAGGGAATGCCCCGCTCCTCGCAGAGGCGCATGATCGCCTGCTTGCGCTCGCGCAGGTCGGTCCCGCGCAACTCCAGCTGACCTGCCTCGCCCGGACCGTCGTACTGGAGGTAGAGCTGGAACCGCCCCTCCGCCGCGCGCGCCGCCAGCCCGTCGAGGAAAACCTCGTCAGTCGCCAGCCGCAGCCCGTTGGTGTTGAGCAGGCAGTAATCGATGCGCGGCTCGGCACGGATCCAGTCGAGGAGTTCAAAAAACTCCGGATGGAGGGTCGGCTCACCCCCCGAAAGCTGAAGAATCTCGATCCCGCCCTTGCGCTCGAGCACCCCCGCGATGCGCTGCTTGAGCTGCGGCAACGGATGCGCCTGGAGCCGCTCGCCGGCCGCACCGGTCGGAGAATCGGCGAAGCAGGTCGGGCAGGCGAGATTGCAGGAATCGACGATCTCGATCAGCGCGAGGCAGGTCGAGAGCTTCTCCGGGGTGCCGGGTTTCCCGGCGTTGATCCCGAGGCTGCCGCTCGCGCCCGCCGGATCGCTCGGGCAGGCACAGCCGGGCCCGCAGGCATTCGCCGGGTCGCCGCTGGCGAGCCAGTGGAAGCGCCCGTCGGAGGCGATGCACTGGTCGTGGGCACCGTGCTCCGGACAGCTGCGCCCGAGCCACACCCGTCCGTCGGCCCCGCGCCACACCTCCCCCGGGCAGGCCCGCCGGCAGACCGGACACCTCGAGGTCGTTCGCTTCAGGATCTCGCGGAGCTGCGGAAGCATCGCCGTCACCGTGACAGGTCGGGAGCAAAACGAAAGTCGGTGTTGTCACCGTTTCCTCTCGCCAAGCGGACCACGCCACAACTAAGATCACCCGCGTTCTAAAAAATTTACCGACAGGCTTGGCACGGCCGCTGCTTAGTCCGTTTCAGACCAACCGTCACCATGAAGAAAATCGAAGCGATCATCAAACCGTTCAAGCTGGAGGAAGTCAAAGAAGCCCTCGCCGAAGTCGGCATCCAGGGCATGACGGTGACCGAAGTGAAAGGCTTCGGCCGGCAAAAAGGCCACACCGAGATCTACCGCGGCTCCGAATACACCGTGGATTTCCTCCCCAAGGTGAAGATCGAGATCATCGTCGACGACGAGCAGGCTTCCGCCGTGGCCGAAGCCATCGTCAAAAGCGCCAACACCGGCAAGATCGGTGACGGCAAGGTCTTCATCTCCCCGGTCGAGGAAGCAATCCGCATCCGGACCGGCGAAACCGGTTCGTCGGCTGTCGCCGTCAACTGACCCCCTCTCCCAGTCTCTCGAAGCTACTGTTGTTTCATGGTCGGCCGCTCCCCCGGGAGCGGCCGATTCTTTTATGGAGTGCGGAGGCTTGCCTCCGCTTTGGCAAAGGGAGGGGCACTTGAAACCTCAGCGAGAGGGGAGGCGCGGATCAATCGCCCCCGGCCTGCCCCGGCCTCGGCATCCGCCAGGTCCAGATCGAGACGATGAGGAAGAGGATTGCGGTTCCCAAGATCGTCAGCGTTCCGCGCAGGCAGAGGAGCTGCTCATCGACCAGCTGATAGGAATTCGCATACCCACCGGCCTCACGGAGGCGCAGGAGGATTCCGTAGTCCCGGCAGTACTGATGCAGCGGGGCAAGCAGTCCGCAGATCACAGCGAGTAGTGTCAGCACCATGCGGGTGCTTTCTCGACGCCCGGGGCGACTGAGGTGGACGACGAACACCGCGCACCACACCAGAAACACGGCGTGGAAGGCGAGCATCTCGGGGCCGAACATCAGCGCTTGGCTGAACGATTGAAGGGAGAAGGCGAGGATCACGGCAGGAACAAGAGCTTCGCGCTCACAGGAAGGCGGAAGCACGCTTCCGAGATTTCCATCATTCCACCACCACCACCGCGGTGGGGCAAGCCGCCGCGTCGAGTCGTCCGGCGATCGCCGCCTTGATGAGATCGGGATCGCGCTCGACCTCGACCTCCCGGGGCGGGCCGTCGTTCACCGTCACCGTGACCGGTCGGTCGAGATCGACCAGCTCGTCGCGCAGCAGGATACGGGTGCCCACCGGCACGTCGCCGGTGAGCGTGATGCCCTGACCCTCGACCTCGGCGACGATCCGCTGCCCCTTGGTCGCCTGACCCTCGGGGAGCTCGATCCAGTAGAGGCGATCGTGGGTGACGTCGTCCTGCACCCAGACGACGCGCTTCGGCCAGCTGCGACGGGTGAACTTCGCCATCCACGGCAGGGACTCGGCGTCCTTGCGGTTCATCCAGTGGCCCATGCCTTCATAGATGCGCACCAGGTGCGGGTAGCCGCCGGGATCGGCCGCCCTCAGCTCGTCGAGCTTCGCCCCCCGTTCCGCCGCGATCTTGTTGCGTTCGAAGGCCGCGTCGTTGGCGCCCATGAAGATCGCGAAGGGAAGATTCCGCAGGCCGTCGAGCTGCGCCTCGTTGGGGTGCCCGGCCATCATCGACGCCGCCGCGAAGCGGTCGGCCAGCCGGGGCGCGAGTTGCCACACGCCGTCCCCCCCGGCCGAGTAGCCCATCAGGTAGACCTTTTCCGGGTCGACCCCGTGGACCGCCACCATGTTCTCGATCAGCCGAACGAAGAGCGCGTCGATGTGGGCCTGATGCCAGAGATTCCAGGTGTCCGTCGGGGCCCGGGGCGCGACGTAGATCCCCTCCTCCGGCGCGTAGAGCTGGATCTGATTCTGCCACTGCTGGTCGTTCACCGCGGCCGGGGCCCCGCCTCCTCCGTGCATCGAGATCCACAGGCTCCGCTCGCCTTCCGGGGCGTCGCCGAAGCTCCGCTCGAGCCACTTCATCGTCTGGTCACCCACCGTGATCTCCCGGGCCTCGAGCTCGGCGGCCCGCTCTTCCCTCTCCGCCTCCACCCGGGCGGCGAACGCCTCCGCCACCGCCTGCTCGGCCGCCGCACGGGTCACGCCGCCGTCCCCGGCCTCGGCCGGGACTTCGGCACGATTCTCGCAACAGCCCAGCAACACGGCAAACAGCAGGGAGGGTCGGATCACTCTCACGCCGGCGACGCTAGCAACCGGAGGCGCGGGGTCGATTCCGATTCTTCCGGCCCGACCTTCGGGCTTTCCTCGGAGGGGCTTTGCGGTTTCGGTGGCGCAGTGATTCGGGTCGGACATCCGCGTTGGATCGGCGCCGCGCTGGCTTTCGGCGCGGCGGCGGGCGTGCTCCTGACCACCGACCGCGTCGGGTGGATGCGCTCGGCCGATCACGCGCTTTTCGAGACCCTCGCCGGCGCCCCGGGAAAGGTCGTCGGCGACGGCTCCCCGACCTCACCCCGGAGCATCGAGCACCGGGAGGCTCCCGCCGCCCTGCCCCCGCCGCGGGTGCTGTTCGTCGACGACGATCCGGACGGCTATTTCGAATACACGCCACCGCCGCCGGCGGATCTGATGGTCGTGCTGGCCCGTCTCCAGCAGTCCGGACTGCGAAGCGTGGGCTTCGGCTACTCGCTGCAGTGGGAGAAGCCGGACACGCTGGCGCTGGAGGCCATGCGCCGGGCGATGGACGGCTACGACCGGGCGGTGCTCGGCTACGTGGTGAAGGACAGCACGGCGCCGGTGCCGGTGCCGCCTCCCTTCCTCGCGGCCTCGATGCCGTATTCCTCGGTCGAGGGCGATGCCAGCAAGCTGCCGGTGGTCAACGGGGTGGTCGGGCTGGCGCCGGAATTCGGCGGGGAACGATCGTGGGCCGGCTTCACCCGGATCGGCACCGAGGAAGCCGAGGAGAACCGCGCCTACCTGCTCGCCCGCTGGTCGGACCGGGTGATCTTCTCCGTCCCTCTTGCCCAGGAAATCGCCCGCCGCGGACTGGTGCCGGAGACCGACGTGAGCGTCCGCATGGGGAGCGAGATCGCGCTGGGCCCCGAAGGCCCGCGCATTCCCATCGACTTCCGCGGCCGCGTCGATCTCCCCGATGACGCGGCGACGCGGCGGGCGGCCCCCGCCACCGCGGTCATCTCGAAGGAGCTGGCGGACGACTTCCTCACCGCCGAGGCCCCCGTCTATGTGACCGACGAGCGCCTGCTCGGCGACAAGGCGAACCGCACCTGGGCGCAGCGCCTGCCACGGATCGACGCGGCGGTGCGCGGCGCCCCGGTGGTGGCGGAACGCACCCGGGTGCCCCCCTGGCCGCTGGCGGCGTCTCTCGGGGGCTGCCTCGCGCTCGCCATCGCGGGCGCCTGGCTCACCGGCCTCGGCCCGCTGCCCCTGCGGGTGCTGACCTCCCTGCTCTTCGGCACCGCGGCGATGATCGCCACCGCCGCGATGATCCGTGGAGGGGCGGGCTCGCCCCCACCCCTCGCCGTGGCCGCCGTGCCGGCCACCCTACTGCTGGGGGTCCTTTTCCTCGACTCGATCCCGAAGGTCGAGGTCGTGAGCTCGGAACGCAAGAAGCGGTCCGAAGCCGGATCCTCCGGCGAATCGTCGCCGAAGAAACGGGGCAAGCGCCGCCAGCGGCGCCGCGGAAAAAAACGCTGAAGGGTGCGGTGCCTCAGCGGAACGTGCGCGCGATCGCGTCGAGCATCCGCTGCACCGTGCCACCGGTGCGCGCCACGGTGGCGGGCGCATCGCGGGTCGTCCGGCCGACGGCCTCGTAGGTCCGGCCGAGCGTCTCGGTGGTCCGGCCGGCGGTCTCGTAGGTGCGCGCCGCGATCTGGGGACTGTCGTTCACCGTGCGGTTCGCCGCCGCAACCGTGCGGTTGGCGGTGGCCACCGTTCGGTTGGCCGAGCCGCACGAAACGAGTCCTCCGGTGAGGCCGATGATTCCGGCCATGACGAGCGCTTTCATGGTCGGGGAGCGTAGAAGTCCGCCGCCGCGGGTCAATGCGGCATTTTCCGCCCGTCCGTCAGTCCCCCGGGCGGCTGTCGAGCTGGAAAACCTGGCCGGAGGTGTGGGGCAGATGATGATGCAGATGGACCAGGAAGTCCGCGACCGCCTCGGCGGTGTTGAAGCGCCCGAGAGCGTGCCCGGCCCTGACCGCGTCGCGATGGCCGGCCGCCACGCCGGCCGTCATGCGGGTCTCGAGAAATCCGGGCAGCACCGTGTTCACGCGCACCCCCGCGGGCCCGAGCTCCCGGGCCAGCGAGCGGGAGAATCCGAGCAGCCCCGCCTTGGCCGCGCCGTAGGCGGCTTGTCCGGCGGCCGGATGCCGCGCGGCGTGGCTGGCGATGAACACGAGGTGGCCGGAGCGCCGCTTCACCATGCCCCGGGCCACCGCCCGGGCGCAGCGGAAGGCACCGTGCAGGTTGACCTCGAGCTGACGCTGCCAGGCGCCCTCGTCGATCCGCGCGAGCAGCCGGTCCTCCGCCGACCCGGCCGCGGCCACCAGCAGGTCCGGCGTTTCGACCGAGGAGAAATAGCCATCGACCGCGGCGGGATCGGTCACATCGAGCTCGGCCCGCGCCGGCGCTAACACCTCGTCCCCCGCGGCCTCGAAGGCCGCGGCGATGACCCGGGCCAGGTCGCCCTGGCCGCCGCTGATGAGGACGCGCCGCATGCCGCGCCGAGCGTGACCCCGGCGCGGCACGGCGCAAGCGAAAGCCGTCCGCTACTTGGCCGAGGCCGGGCGCACCACCGTGGCGTGCTCGTCGTAGCGCACCGTCGCGCCGACCTGCTGCAGCAGGTAGTCCAGCGCCGCCTTGGCCGGGACGTTCTTCAGCCGCAGGGTGACCTCCTTGTCACCGAGCTCGCCCTTCGGGTCCTGCACCATGAAGTTCGGCACCAGCGCCTTGTCCTTGCCGTTCTTCTTGGCCGACTCCTCCTCCACCATCTTGTTGAGGGCGGTGAGCGCCTCGTTGACGGTGACGTCGCGGAAGTCGATGGACGGCAGCTGGATCTGGGCCAGGTCGGAAGCCCGGCGTTTCGCCTTGATCGCATCGGCCTGCGACGGGAGCTGGCCGAGCTGGTAGCGGGCCTGGGCGTGGTTGGGCCGGATCTTCAGGGCCTTCTTGAACGCCGCTTCGGCGGCATCGGGCTTGCCCTGCTGGATGGCGGACATGCCCAGTCGGTAGTACTGGTCGGCCTGGTCGGCGAGCGCCGGAACGGCGGCCAACGCCAGACTCAGGAGGATGGCAGGTGTCTTCATTGCGTTTCTTGCATCGGGTTTGCGTTTCTACTCCGGAAAATCGATCCCGGAGCATCCACAATCATGCGCGGATTCGGGCCTCCATCAATCTCGGAGTTGCGTGCCGCGACGGGACGGGGCATTTCAGAGCGGTGACCGAGGATGAACGGTGGATGGCGCGGGCCGTCGAGGAAGCCCGGCGAGGCATTGGAAAAACCTCGCCGAATCCTCCGGTCGGCGCGGTCCTGGTGCGGGACGGCGTCGAGATCGGTGCCGGCTGGCATCGCCGGGCCGGCCGACCGCACGCCGAGCGCGAGGCGATCGCCGCCGCGCTCGACGCCCACGGGCCGGAGACGCTTCGCGGCGCCACCGCCTACGTCACCCTCGAGCCCTGCTCGACCCACGGACGCACGCCCCCGTGCACCTCCGGGTTGATCGAAGCCGGCATCGCCCGCGTGGTCTTCGCCTGCACCGACCCGAATCCGGCCCACGCCGGCGCCGCGGTCGGGGTCCTGCGCTCGGCCGGCATCGAGGTCCTCGCCGGGGTGCTCGACGACGTCGCCGGGCGCCTGATCCGTCCCTTCGCCAAGGTCGTCACCACGGGCCAGCCGTGGGTGCTGTGGAAGACGGCGATGAGCCTCGACGGCCACCTGACCCGTCCTCCGGGCGAGGGCATGTGGCTGACCCGTGAGGCCGCCCGGTCCGAGGTCCAGCGCCTGCGGGGCGAGGTCGATGCGATCGTGACCTCCGGCGAAACGGTGCGCCGGGACCGCCCGCGCCTCGATCTACGAGATCCCCAGTACCTCGAAGGCCGCGACCAGCCGTGGCGGGTGATCCTGACCGACCGCCCCGATTCCCTTCCGGCCGATGCCCCGCTGCTCGCCGATGCCGGTCGCGAACGCACCCTCGTGCGGCCGCGCGGCGACCTCCCCGGCACCCTTCGCGAGCTGGCGGCCGACCATGGAATCAACGCACTCATGCTCGAGTGCGGCGGCCGCCTGGCGGGGGAGTTCTTCGCCGACGGCCTGGTCGACGAGGTCGCCGCCTTCATGGCACCGATGCTTTGCGGGGGACCCGTGCCGGCGCTGGGAGGCGCGGGACTGCCGGATGGCTGCGGACTCGACGAGATCACGTTCCGGCGATTCGGCGACGATGTGATGATGCGCGGCATCGTCCGTCACGGCGCCCTCACGAAAGAAGCGTGAAGCTTTCACGGCCGGGTCATCGGCCGTTCATCCGGTTGCGGATCATGGGAGCCGTCTTATGAGTGATACCATGAATACCGAAATCAAACCCGCAGCGAAACGTGATGGCTGGAAAGGCCAGGTCCGTCCGGCGCTGAGCTACCTCGTGGCCCTCGGCCTCACGCTCACCGCCCCCGCGCTCATCGCCGGCGCCGTGATCCTCGCCGTGCTCGCGGGCGACGCCTCGATCGTCGGCCTCGGACTGCTCGCCGGCGCCTTGCTCGGTGCCGTCGGCGCCTTGGCCCTGCTGTGGCTGCTCTCCGACTTCCGGGGGCGACGCCAGCCGGAGGCGGGCTGACCGGCTACTTCCCGAAGAGCTGCGTCCAGCGGCCGTTGTGGTGGCCGAGGCCGATGCGCTGGTGGCCACCCGCGAACATGTTCTTGTGGTGGCCCGGTGAGTAGAACCACCCCTTGTTGGCGGCGGCCGGGTTCGAGCCTCCCGAGTAGATGTTCTCGGCGGAAGCCGTGGTGCCGAAATTCTTCGCCCGGTCCCACGGCGTCCGCTTGCCGGGCACCGGCGACTCGTGGGCGAAAAAGCCCTTCTCCGCCATGTCCTTCGAATGGTCGCGCGCGGCGTCGCAGAGTTTCGGGTCCAACTCCAGGGCGTTGAGCCCGACCAGCATGCGCCAGATGTTCGCCTCCTCGACACCCTCGGCCTCCTTCGGCGGAACCTCGTCGTCCTCGGCGACCTTGCGGTTCTTCTCGAGAATGCGGAGGCCGTCCCGCGGCAGGTCGCCGGCCTCGGTCGCGATCCGCTGCTCCGCCTCCTCAAGCTGCTTGCGCGAGTCACTCGGGGTGCTCGACAGGGCGGCGTCGAGGGCCGCATCGCGGAAGCGCGCCAGACGGGTCGCGGCCTTGCGCTGAGCGACCGTCGCGGGCGGAAGCCTGGCGGTGATCTCCTCCGCCGTCGGCATGATCAGCGTCCGCAGCTCCTGCATGCCCGGCATGCTCTTCGACTTGAGCAGCGGCTTCATCGGACCCTCGCCCATGCCCTTGATCTTCATGAACTCACCGCGCAGCTCACCGATCCGGCGCCGGCGTTCGTTCTTCCCGGCACGGAGCACCTCCTTCGCCCCCGACTCCAGCGCCGTGAGGTAGCGGTCCCGCATGCGCGGCCATGCCTTGTCGAGGTCGGCGACCAGATCCGCAAGCGTCTCGCCATCGCTTTCCTCCAGCGAATCGCAGAGGTCGTCGATCGGCTCGTCCCGCTCGAGCCGGGTCTGGAACGCGGCCAGCAGCTCGTCGGAGCCGAGGTTGGCGGAAACCGGGGCCGCAAGCGCGGCCAGCAGGATGGGAATGAGGAGCTTCACGACGAAAAACGCGGGCGCAGGGTGCTCCACTCCCACGCCCGCGTCGAGTCGGATCGACCGGCCCCGCTCAGCGGCAACCGCGCGAGCCGCCTCCGACGATCACCGGTCCGATGCGCACCCCCCCGGAGGTGTAGCGACCGTGACGCGGATGAACCACGGCATGACCGCGGCCCACCGGGCGACAGGAGCGCTGGCGGGGATGGTGGATGACGGGACGGCAGCGGTGACTGACCGGAAGAATCCGGGTGCGGTAAACCGGATAGCCGCAGCGGTCGTAGCCGGCCACGTAGCGCTGGGCATAGACCGGGCAACCGCAGGAACTACGATGGCTGACGTAGGTGTGCGGCGTGTTGCAGCGGGGACGGGCGTCGGCGTCGGGCGCGGCGACGAAGCCGGCGCCGATCACGGTGAGGAGTGCGAACAGGTTCTTCATGGTGTGATATCGGTGGATTCGGTGCCTTGGACCCGGCACCACCGCGCCTTATTCACCCGAAGTTGGAAAAACAGAACGCCCGCGCCGGAGGATCCGGCGCGGGCGTGGAGAATCCCGACCGCCGGGGTCAGGCGTTCACCCGGAGAATCGCCGAGCCGTGCTGCATCCAGCGGTAGGCGACGAAGGCCGCGAGCCAGACGATGGGATAGGCGAAGATGAGACCGACCAGGAGGGCGATCGCCCCGGCGAGCACGATGAGGAACGAGAGGATGGCGAGCCCGAAGAGCGGCCACTTCTGGCCCTGAGTGATCCGCGAGCTGTAGGCCAGGGACTCCATCGCCCCCATGTCCTTGTCGACGATCGCGTTCATGTACTGCCCGAAGCGCAGGGCGATGTAGATGCCGGGCACGATGAGCAGCAGGATCCCGATCACGACGGCGAGGCCGTAGACGATGCTGGCGCCGACCGCGCGCAACAGCTGCTGCGCCCCACCGAAGATCATCCCGAGGTTGTAAGGCTTCCCGGTGACGATGTTGAGGCCGATGCGCGTCGTGCCGAGGCTCAGGAAGATGGAAAGCACCTGGCTGATGACGTTGGTGAGGATCGAGACGGCGATCTGGGCGGGGCTCGCCTGGTTCTGGACCGACTCGAATTCACCGGTGGCCGGGTTGATTTCGAAGTTCGGCTGGAAGCCTCCGCCGACCAGCGCCTCGATCACTCCGAGCACCATGCCCACCCCCCAGCTGATGCCGAGATAGATCGCGCCGACCGCGACGATCATGCCGAAGTGCTTCTTGGTCAGCTCGAAGGCGCGGGAAATGCAGGCGCCGATCTCGAGCGGCTCGC
>JAUIJD010000079.1 GCA_030431475.1 Verrucomicrobiia bacterium
ACGACTGCGGTCAATGAGGGAAAGGAGTTGGCTGAAGAGGCTGGAGGTCGATAGATTCATCTCAGGCCTCCTTGTCGGGGTGTGTTTTGGTATTCATTTCACCCCGATTCCACTCCTTCAAGGAGGCGCCCTCCAATTCCCTGTTTTGGACACTAGTGGTGAAATCCGGGGATATCCGTGCTTCCGGCGCCGCTTGTCCGGCGGAGGGAGATCGTCGCCGTCGCATTCTGCAACGATCGGCCAATACGTGGGGACAATCTGACACGCTTTTGACGAAGTGTCCCGGCGGATGCGGTTGGGGATAGGGATGGCCTTGTCGTTAAGCAATTGAGGATCATGGACTCATGGTGGCGATTCTACAGTCGGCACGGTCAATGCTCCTCTCCCGCACCAGAAACATCTTGAAGCTGGATCCGATCCAGTGTTCACTATGTATTTACAAATAGATTCCACCGAAATCGGGAACAAAATGTCCGCGGATGACGTTTAACCCATAAAGGGACTGATTTTCCGCAACCCAAACCGCCCGCGAAGGGCTGATAAACATGGCAATTGAATACGACTCCAATTTGAAGGTCTACCTCCGGGAGATCTCGAAAACGCCGCTGCTGACTCCCGAAGAGGAGGTGAAGCTGGCGGCGAAAATCAAGCGCGGCGACAAGAAGGCCCGCGCCCACATGATCAACGCGAACCTCCGTCTGGTGGTGAAGATCGCCCAAGACTACTCGGGCTACGGTCTGCCGCTGGCCGACCTGATTTCCGAGGGAAATATCGGCCTGATGAAAGCGGTCGAGCGTTTCGACCCGAAGAAGGGTGGCAAGCTGTCGACCTACGCTGCCTGGTGGATCAAGCAATCCATCAAGCGGGCTCTGGCCAATCAGAGCAAGACGATCCGCCTGCCCGTTCACATGGTGGACAAGATCGCCAAGATGCGACGGATTTCCTCGATGCTGGCCGAGGCGCTGGGTCGGGAACCGACCGATGACGAACTTTCGGAGGAGCTGGGCCTGCCGCGCCGCAAGCTGGCGATGCTCAAGCAGGCGTCGCAGCGCCCCACGTCGCTCGACGCGCCGGTCAACGACGGCGAGGCGACCCGCTACAGCGAGATCATCGGTGACGAACGCGCCGACGACCCGCTCGAGGCCCTCAGCGACAAGAACCTCCACGGTGAGCTCGACGACCTGCTGTCGGTGCTGGACCAACGCGAGCGACGGATCATCGACGAGCGTTTCGGCCTCGGCGGCCGCAAGCCGATGACACTCGAAGAGGTCGGACGCGAGTTCGGGGTGACCCGGGAACGGATCCGCCAGCTTCAGAATGTCGCCCTCTCGAAGATGCGTCGCGCCCTGCGTCGGAAGGAGAAGCCGCTTCCTCCGGCGGTCGAAGGGCTGGCCGCCACCTGATTTCCAGGGTCGGTTTCATTCAGGCGGGTCGCGGAGTGTGTGCCGCGGCCCGCTTTTTTCATCCCTCGAGGGCGTCGCTGGAGATCACGGCGCATGCGTGATCGTCGGGTGTCATGAACGATCGGGCCCGGCCGGTGCCGGTGGCGCGGACGCGCCAGACCGAGCGGCCCTGGTCGCGATTGACGAACACCATTCCGCCGCTCTCAAGGATGTCGATGCGTGCGAGCTTGCCGTGCGGAGTGACCCAGAAGAGCTCGACGATCTCGTGGAGCGCGTTGGCAACCACCACCGTGTTCGGCTCGCCGCCTTGTTCCTCCGCGGGTGAGGCGCCGATATCCTCCGTGGACAGCCATTTCACTTCGGTGCGTCCCGAGACCTGGCAGAGCTTCGCCAGATCGCCCTCGGAGAGGGAGGCCCGGTTCCAGGCCTTGCGGAACTGCAAGGGGGTCCAGTCGAATGCCTTGCTGAAGGAGCGGATGAACTGTTCGCGGCTGTTGAAGCCGGACGCCCGGGCCACCTCCATGACCGATTGGTCGGTCCGCATCAGGAGCGAACGGGCCAGGGTCAGCCGGTGCATCGTCAGGTGCTCGGCAAAGCCGGCGCCCGTCGTCTCCTTGAGAATGCGGATCAGCTGGCGCGGGCTCTTGTCGAAGTGCCGGGCGGCGTCGGCCAGTTTGATCGAATTGCGCAGATTCGGGCGGAGCCATTCGTGGAGCTCGCTGACGAGCTGGTCCTTGCGGGCCGAGCGGCGACCGGGGCGATCCGGCTCGACGGCCGCGAGCGCCGCGTCGCAGGTGAGCGCGATGAGCCGCATCGCGCAGCCGATGGTGCGCAGCTCGTGCTGCCACTCGCCGGCAGCGCCGGGCTGGGAGCTCTGGGCTTCGTTGACCAGATCGACGATCTGCCCGTAGGTGGCGGGATCGATGGCGCCGATGACGAGCGGCTTTCGGCCCGGGATGTGGACGCGGATCAGGCCCTTGCCGACCTCGATGATCATCGTGCGCCCCGGGCCGGGAGAAATGCCCCCGCCGGCGACGAAGGAGGTCTCGATGCGCGACCCTTGGATTTCCCAGAAGTAGCAGAACGCGGGGTTCTCGATGCGGATGGCTCCGTCGGTGGACGAGGACCGTGCGACGGCAAGGTCCCACTGCCGCCGATCGGTCCATTCAGGGCCGGCGAGGCGTAGGATATCAAGCAGCTCGTTGGCGGCTCCGGGTGTGGAATCCATGTCGATAGAGTCGGGGGTTGGGCGATCTAATCCCTCACCGATGGGGCGTGGCAACCCCATGCTTCGACATGAAACGCAATTTTTCCCCGTCGAAGGGGAAGGGCGACTAATCGTCGTCGTCCTTGTCGTCGCCCGTGTGGGCCGACGGGGTGGTCATCCCGATGCCGGGAATGACCTTGCGAACCAGCTTCTTGAGACCGTTTTCGCCGGCTTCGACTTCGGCCTCGGCCTGACGCAGGGCCTTTTCCCAGGCGGGGGCGAATCCGGGGGCCTGCTCCCGCATCTGGCGGATCGCCGCCTCCATCACCTGGTAGTGTCGTACCTCGGCCCGGCCCGGCTTGGACTGGGCGCTGGCGAGGGAGACCCTGAGGTTCTCGTTTTGTTCGCGCAGGCGTCCGAGCTCCTTCTCGAGCGTCTGATTGCCCTGGGCGTTGATCTTGAGCTGGGTGTTCAGGTGGGACTGGAGTTCGCGCAGTTCGTTCTCGAGCCGACGGACGTCGCGGGACAGCCGGAGCTTGGTGCTGAGCCCGGATTTCCACGTGAAGAAGGTGAGGGCGAGGCCGATGGCGAGGCCCCACACGAAGCGTTCCTGAATGATGTTGAGGAAGGTTTCCATGGAAGGATTATTGAGAATCGGCGTCGCCGGTGGTGGCCATCGGGCCTCCGAGGGCGTCGAGCACCTCCGCAGTGATGTCGGAGGGATCTTTTGAGTAAAGAACGAATGGCAGGCCGGTGTTGGTGCGTCCGTCGGCATCGAGAACCCAGTCGTAGCCCCGGCTGCGTCCGACCTCCGTCGCCTTGGTCCGGATCTCTGCAAGGATCTTTTCCATCTCGCCAACCATGCGAGCGTTGATCTCATCCGTCCGGCGCTTGCGGTAATTCTGGAACTCCCGCTGCAGCGTCAGGGCCTCCTGGCGCTTGAGCGAGTAGTTCTGGCGGGCCCGCTCGAGGGTCGCGCGGTCGTTCTTCGAGATCTTGCCGATCCCCTGCCGGAGCGCCTCGAGTTCCGAGAGCACCGCCCGGTAGGCGTCCGCCCGCGCGTTGCGGAGAATCTCGGCGCGCTCCCGCTCGACCTCGCCCTCGAGGGTTTTCGTGGCGGGGAGCGAACGATAGATCTCGCCGATCTTGACGATCGCGATCTTCGGCGCGGCGACGGAGAAGCCCGTCGCGAGCAGCCAGAGCAGAAGGGTGGCTTGGATTCGCCGCACGGGGACACTCTACGCGACCTCGGCGTTCTGTCGAGCATGGGGCGGTGACGCGTTTTGACGAGCGATTGCTGGGCTCTCGGGCAAGACCCTGATGCTAGATTCCGGGAAATGGTGGCAGAAAACGACAGAGTGGTGGTGGTCGGAGGCGGGGTGATCGGCCTTTGCTCGGCGTACTACGCCCTGCGTGCCGGGATGCCGGTGACGGTGCTCGAGCGCGACGAGCATCGCAGCGAGAACTGCTCGGTGGGGAATGCCGGCATGGTGGTTCCGAGTCATTTCATTCCCCTGGCGGCCCCCGGCATGATTGCCAAGGGGCTGCGCTGGATGCTGGACCGGGAGAGCCCCTTTTACGTCCGCCCGAGACTCAGTCCGGAGCTGGCACGCTGGGGTTGGCTGTTTCACCGCCATTCGACCGAAACGCATGTGGCGGCGAGCCGCGAGCTGCTGCTGGAGTTGAATCTGGAGAGCCGGCGCCTTTTCGAAGAGCTGGCGGCGGAGGAGGACTTCGGCCTCGTGTCCCGGGGCCTGCTGATGCTCTGCGAGACGCAGAAGGGGCTGGATGAGGAGGCGGAGGTCGCGTCCGAAGCCTCGGAGCTCGGGCTCGATGTCGACGTGGTCGATGCCGCCGGCGCGGCACGGCTCGATCCCGGCGTTGCCATGAGCATCGCCGGCGCGGTGCATTTCCGGCAGGACTGCCATCTCCACCCGGCCCGCCTGATGGCGCTGCTGCGCCGGAAGATCACGGAGCTGGGGGGTGAGATCGAATACGGGGTGCCGGTCGATGGTTTCGAGGGCGGTGGTGGCCGGATTCGCGCGGTGACGGCCGGGGGCCGTCGGTGGGAAGGCGGGCGCTTCGTGGTCGCCGGCGGCTCGTGGACGGCGCGCCTGCTTCTAAAGCTGGGGTTGCGGCTGCCGCTGCAGGCGGGGAAGGGCTACTCCCTGACGCTCGGGGACCCGCCGCAGATGCCCGAGCTTTGCTCGATCTTCACCGAGGCCAAGGTTGCGGTGACCCCGATGGGCGGCGTGCTGCGCTTCGCCGGGACGATGGAGATCGGCGGGCTCGGGCTCGAGATCGACCGGCCGCGGGTCCACGGCATCGTGAAGGCGGTGCCGCGCTACTTCTCGAGATTTTCGGAGAGGGACTTCGACGGAGTCGAGCCGTGGGCCGGACTGCGCCCGGTGACGCCCGACGGTGTGCCCTACCTGGGCAAGCTGGATGGTCTGGAAAACGTCGTGGTCGCGACCGGGCACGCCATGATGGGGCTGAGCCTCGGTCCCGTGAGCGGCCGGCTGGTGGCCGACCTGCTGGGGGGGTACCCGCCCTTCCGGTCGATCGGGGGGCTCGGCGTGGGGCGTTTCGGGGACCGCGTCAGGAAACGTCCATTCGCTTGCGGTACGCCAGCGGGCTGACGCCGACGGCCTGCTTGAACTGCCGCGAGAAGGCCGACTGGTCCGAGTAGCCGCAGGCGAGGGCGATCTGGGCGACCGGCTCCTTGGTGTGGGCGAGTTGCTCGCAGGCGGCGTCGATGCGGACCTTCACCAGATACTGACCCGCCGTGAGGTGGAACAGCGAGCGGATGCGCTGGTCGAACTGGTAGACCGAGAGGCCCGACATTTCCGCGAGTTGCGGGAGGCGGAGCGCTTCGTCGTAGTGGTGGTGGATGTAGTCGATCGTCTTCGACAGCGCGTCGAGGTTCCGCTCCTTCTCGCCGTGCGCATTGATGTCGCGCGAGCAGCCGCAGATGCCGACGATGGTGCCGTCCTTGCCGCGGATGGGTTCCTTGTAGGTGAGGCACCAGCCGCTGCGCCCGCCGGGATAGAGGTGCAGTTCGAGGCGGTCGTGGATGCCGTTCCCGGTCCGGAGGATCTCCTTGTCCTGCTCGAGGAAGGGCTCGGCCAGGGGCGGGGGATAGAGTTCGGACACCGTGTGCCCGATCGCGGCCGACTTGTCGGGCAGCCCGCAGCGCGAGGCGAAGGTCTCATTCACGGCGACATACCGGAAATCCCGGTCCTTCACGAAGACGAGGATGTCCGAAATGTTGTCGAAAAGGTCGGCGATCGGCAGCAGTCCGTCGATCGACTCGCCGAAGCGCTTTCGGAAGATGGCGGCGGCTTTCTGGAGTTGCATGGCTCTCGAACGCCCTTCTCTAGACACTTTCACGGGCCGCCGCTAGCGCTTTTCACAATACCCTGCTGTTATGACATGGGGCCACGCGAATGATGAAGGTCATCGATTCCCATACCGGCGGCGAGCCGACCCGGATTGTCGTCGAGGGCGGACCCGAGCTCGGCTCCGGGCCGATCGCCGAACGCGCCCGGGTGTTCCGCCAATCGCACGACCGCGTGCGGCGATCGGTGTGCAACGAGCCCCGCGGGCATGACGCCATGGTCGGCGGCCTGCTCTGCGAGCCGTCGTCCGCGGATTGCGAATGCGGGGTGATCTTCTTCAACAATGTCGACACGCTGAACATGTGCGTCCACGGCACGATCGGGCTGGTGGCGACGCTCGCCCACCTCGGCCGCATCGGCCCGGGCGAGTGCGGCATCGAGACGCCGGTCGGGGTGGTCCGGGCCACGCTCGACGAAGTCGGCCGGGTGACCGTCGCCAACGTTCCGAGCTATCGCGCCCGTGCGGGGGTGGAGCTCGAGGTTCCGGGTTGGGGCCGGGTGACCGGGGACGTGGCCTGGGGAGGGAACTGGTTCTTTCTCATCGAGGGGCAGGGGCCGCCGGTGGAAATCGCCCGGATGAAGGATCTGACGGCCTTCACGGTCGCCGTGCGCCACGCGCTGGCCGCCGCGGGGATCACCGGCGACGACGGCGGTGAGGTCGATCACGTCGAGGTCTTCGGTCCGCCCGGGGATGCGGCCGTGGCGGATGGCCGCAATTTCGTTCTCTGTCCCGGTGAGGCCTACGACCGTTCGCCCTGCGGGACCGGCACCAGCGCGAAACTCGCCTGCCTCGCCGCCGACGCGAAGCTCGCGCCCGGAGAGGTCTGGCGACAGGCGGGGATTCTCGATTCGGTCTTCGAGGGCGTTTACGAGCCTCTCGCCGACGGTCGCATCCTGCCCCGGGTCTCCGGGCGCGCGTGGATCACCGGAGAGTCCATCTATCATTTCGACGAAACCGATCCGTTCCAATACGGGATTCCTAGTATCCAAACCAACCCCACGACATCATGAGCATCGAATGGAAGGGCGTGATGCCCGCCACCCTGACCCAGTTCAACGAGGACCTCACCATCGACCACGGCCTGATGGCCGAGCACGGCCGCTGGCTCATCGAGAACGGCTGCAGCGCCATCATCCCGCACGGCTCCCTCGGTGAGGGTGCGACGCTGTCCTTCGACGAGAAGGTCGCGCTGCAGAAGACCTACGTCGACGCCCTGCCCGACACGCCGATCATTCCCGGCATCGCCTCGCTTTCCACGCAGGAGGCGGTCGACCTCGCGAAGGCCGCCAGGGACAACGGCTGTCGCGGCCTGATGGTCCTGCCGCCCTACCTCTACGCCTCCGACTGGCGGGAGATGAAGGCTCACATGTCGGCGGTGTTCGCCGCCACCGACCTGCCCTGCATTCTCTACAACAATCCGATCGCGTACAAGACCGACTTCACCCCGGCGCAGATCAAGGAGCTCGCCGACGAGCATCCGAACCTCGAGTCGGTGAAGGAAAGCTCGACCGATCCGCGACGCGTGGCCGGCATCCGCGAGGTCTGCGGCGATCGCGTGGTGATCGGCGTGGGCGTCGACGACTGCGCCCTCGAGGGCGCCGCGATGGGTGCGAAATTCTGGATCACCGGCGTCGGCGACGCCTTCCCGCGTCACAACGTGAAGCTCTGGGGTCTCGCGCAGGAAGGGAAGATCGAGGAGGCCATGGAGATCTACCTGTGGATGCTTCCGCTGCTGCGCATGGACACGGTGGTGAAGTTCGTCCAGCTCATCAAGCTGCAGCAGCAGCTCGCCACCGGCGGCAAGCTCGGCAACTGCCGCGTGCGTCCGCCGCGTCTCGAACTCGAGGGCGCCGAGCTGGCCGAAGCCACCGCGATCATCGAGAAGGCCCTCGCCAACGCGCCCGAGGTCTGAGGAGCGGGCTCCGCCCGTTTCCGGCTTCCTTCATCCGCCGGGCCGCACGCCGGCCCGGCACATTCGCCCTTTCCCTCCGAACCGAACCCTTCATTCTACCCTCATGACCACCGATCTCCAAGGCACCTCCATCATCGGCTACACCCGCAGCCAGGGCACCGGAAGCCCGAGCCAGGCAACGAATCCGGCCTCCGGTGAAAAGCTTGCGACCGAGTTCTTCGCGCCCACCCACGACGAGGTGGATCGTGCGATCGAGCTCGCCGCCGCCGCCTTCCTCGAATACTCCGCGCTTTCGGGCGGGGAGCGCGCGGAGTTCCTGCGGAAGATCGCCGAGGAGATCGATGGGGTGGTGGAGGACATCGTCGAGCGTGGTCCGCTCGAAACCGGTCTGCCGGAGCCGCGCATGCGGGGCGAAACCGCGCGAACGACCGGTCAGCTCCGGCTTTTCGCGGACCTGGTCGAGGAGGGTTCGTGGGTGGATGCCCGCATCGAGCGCGGCCAGCCGGATCGCGAGCCTCTGCCGAAGCCGGACCTGCGCTCGATGCGCCGTCCGCTCGGTCCGGTGGCGGTGTTCTGCGCCAGCAACTTCCCGCTCGCCTTCTCGGTCGCCGGTGGCGACACCGCCGCGGCGCTCGCCGCCGGGTGCCCGGTACTGGTCAAGGCCCACCACTCGCACCCCGGCATCGCCGAGATCGTCGGCCAGGCGGTGGTCCGCGCCGCCAAGGCCACCAACATGCCCGAGGGCGTCTTCTCCCTGCTCTATGGCAGCGGGCGCGACATCGGCATGGCGCTGGTCAAGGATCCGGTCGTCCAGGCCGTCGGCTTCACCGGATCGCGCTCCGGCGGACTCGCACTGATGGAGGCCGCCGCCAACCGTCCCCAGCCGATTCCGGTTTATGCCGAGATGAGCAGCGTCAATCCCGTCGTGCTCCTGCCCGAGGCGGTCGACAGCCGCGGCGAGGAGATCGCCGAGGGATTGTTCGCCTCGCTCACGCTCGGGGCCGGGCAGTTCTGCACCAATCCGGGGCTTGTGTTTCTTCCCGAGGGTCACGGCGACGCCTTCATCGAGAAGCTCAAGGAACGGATCGAAACCGCGCCGTCGGCCGTGATGCTCAACGCCGGCATCTGCCAGGCCTTCAAGGATGCGACCTCGGATTTCTCCGACACCCCCGGCGTCGAAACCGTCGCCCACAGCTTCACCAAGCAGGTCGACCACCGCGCGGTGCCCGTCGTCTTCTCCGTGAAGGTCCGGCGTTTCCTCGAGGATGCGGACCTGCACGGCGAGATGTTCGGTCCCGGCACGCTGATCGTGCGCGGATCGCTGGAGGAAATCGAGGCGACCATTCCCGAGCTCGAAGGTCAGCTCACCGCCACGGTGCACGGCACCGAGGCCGAACTGGCGGCGAACCGCGGAATCCTCGGCGCCCTCGAGCGCCGGGCCGGCCGCGTCATCGTCAACGGTTTCCCGACCGGGGTCGAGGTCTGCCACAGCATGGTCCACGGCGGGCCCTTCCCCTCGACCTCCGACGGGCGTAGTACTTCGGTCGGCACCATGGCGATCGAGCGGTTCTGCCGCCCGGTCTCGTGGCAGGGCTTTCCCCAGGACCTGCTGCCGGCCGAGCTCCGCGACGACAATCCGCTGGGAATCTCGCGGATGGTGGACGGCAAGCGGGTGTGAGTGGCGCAAGGCTCCGCTTGGCGGGGGATCGCCACCGCTCCGGCGGTGGCGGGAGCCGGTCCTCCGGGTTGGCGGGAGGAGCCTGCTGCATGCGCGGCGCGATCCCTTCCGCGGATCCGGCCTGCAAGCTCGGTTTCCGACGGGAGATCACCTGTTTCGGCGCTCGCGTTCGGTCCGGTAGGAATCTGCCAGGAGCTCGGAAAGCCGGGGCGTCATGGCGTCGGTGAGGCGATTGGAAATCTCCATGTTTCTTTCCGCGAGCCATGTGCCGATCGCTGAGGCCTGCCCCACCGTGGGGTCTTGGTTTCCGAGCTGCACGAGGAGCATTTCGAGCACGACGTCTTGCCCCAGGAACGGCGAGACGTCTCCAAGGAGGGGGATCAGCACCGCAAGGTCGTCGATTTGCTTCAGCGCTTCCGCGATCTTCTCCCTTTCGGCGTTTCGATGCCAGTTGAGATAGGACTTGCTGAAGCGGACTTTCGTCGACGGGGGCAAGGAGTGGTGGGAGAGCGTCAGCGAAAGGCGTTCGGCGCCGTCGGGGCGGTCCTGGGTCCTCTCGCCATACTCACGGGCCAGCAGATTCATCATGTCGGGATCCATGTGCCGTGCCATGGCTTCGGCGTGGCCCGGCCAGAGCTCGGGGCGCTCGGTGGCGAGCTTCCGGCAGGCGGTTCCGTAGGCGAGGCGTCGCTCGTCCTCCGGAGCGGCCTTGGCCATCGACAGCAGCAGAGGCCAGTTTGATGAGTCGGCGGCAAGGATGCGCTTCGCCGTGGGGTGGGGAGGGGGGCCGTCGGCCGGCAGGATCGCAACCAGCGCGATGCCGACGCGGGCGATGGTCCGGAATCCACCATGCATGGAGGCAGTCTGGGCGGTTGCCGGCTTGATGTCCATCTCGCGCAACGACTCGGAGTGGCTCCCGTGTTGCCTCATTGAAGCGGACACCGAGAGCAGGGTTCAGGGCTGAGCGGTTGGTCCCCATTGCCTCATAAATGAGGACACCATGGCGCGAGCCATGGCGATGAGCGAAGAGAGCACCCTGGA
>JAUIJD010000028.1 GCA_030431475.1 Verrucomicrobiia bacterium
ACGGGCTACGCCCTACGCTGCGATCCCGACCGAGGAGCTACCGAGAACCAAACGAATACAAACAAACAACCGATCCAGCACTCGCAGCCGAACCCTGATCAATTTGCAGAACTTGACGGACGCAACTTGAGAGCGAGGTGGGGCCAACCGCCCCGGTCGTCCGGGCGGCAGGGTAGGGACAAGCGCCCTCGCTTGTCCTGAGGTCGGCCGAGGCGTCCGACCCTACCGAAAAAAAGCCCGGGCGGCGCGGGGCCGACCGGGCTTTGAAGGGAAGAAGCGGACGCCGAATCAGCGGCGGCGCCGAAGCAGGCCGAGAAGACCAACGCCGCCGAGGAGGGCGATGGAGGGCTCGGGGACCGGGGACAGAGCCGAGAAGCCCACTGAATTGTCGGTCCCTGCGGTGGCGGAGTCGGCCGCGCTCTGTCCGATCTCCGACCACACGGCGAAGTCGCTGAAGATGCTGCCGGAGGCAAGATCGTAGCCGGCACCGGTCCCGGTGCGGACGATGGAAGTGTTGGCTCCCTCCGAGCCCGCGTCGGTGAAGGAAATGGCATCGAGAATATTCGCGGTGTTGTAGGTGGCGGTCGAGTAGAGGACCATGCTGTCGTCACCGTTGAAGTTGATCACGCCACTGGTGAAGTCGGCGCTGAACTGGGCATGACCTGAATTGGCGATGACGATGGTCGCACCGCCGGCGACTGTCGACCCGCCGAAGAGGGAGGCCAGATCGGCGGACGAGTTGGGTGCTCCGCCGTCGGCTTTCCAATTCTCGGTGTTCGCGTTGCTCCAGAGTGTCAGTGTGTAGTTGCTGACATCGAGCGGGCTGCTGCTGGTGTTGGTCAGCTCGATGTATTTGTTGAAGCTCGAACCTTCGTAGTATTGGGTGATGATCAGAGCGGCGGGAGCGGATTGGATCAGCGCGATCGTGCCGAGGAGTGCAAACCTAAGTTTCATGAGCCAGGGGAGTTGATTTTGGGGTGGGAGATCGGATTGGTGCTGTAGGAGGTGGTGACGATTGGAACGGGGATGTGATTGCGGGAAAGACGAGCCCTGTTGAAGCGGGAGTATGTTACATATCCGTCAGAAGCATCTCGCCTTCCCGGTATCGGCAGCAGAATCGGTGCCAGAACCGGAGCTGAGATTCAAGCAATCTCGTGCGCACCTCATGTCGCCTGCTCGCCCCGCGCCATGACCACCTTGCCCGTCCGGACGGTTTCGATGATCTGAAACTGCGAAAACATGCCGATGGCGGAGTCGATTTTCCGTGATCCGCCGTGAATCGTGACGATCATGGACGTTGGCGTGAGATCGACGGTCTTGCCGCCGAAGTGCTCGGTGATCTGGAGGGCGTGGGAGCGCTCCTCGGGCGAGCACTTGATCTTGATCAGCAGCAGTTCGCGGGTGACCGACTCGTCGGAGGTGTGCTCGAAGCAGTGGATCACGTCGACCAGCTTGTGGACCTGCTTGATGATCTGCTCGAGGCCTCCCGGGCTGCCGGAGATGCCGATGGTCATGCGCGAGAAGCGCTTGTCGCGGCCCTGGGAGACGACCAGCGAGTCGATGTTGAAGCCGCGGCGGGCGAACACCTGGCAGATGCGCATCAGCACCCCGGCCTTGTTGTTGACGAAGACGGAGAGGGTGTGGGTGGTCTGGCTCTTCGGAGGATCGACCGGGGTGTCGGTGGTGATGACGGTGCTCATTTTCGAAATCCTAGTGATCAAATTCTAATGCCAAAACCGAAGTGCGGCGCTTTGAGCCAATGGTTGTTTCGGGATTGGTGCTTCGGAATTTGGCATTCGTTCCTCAGGTCGAGCCGGTGGGCTTGGCCATCTTGTGCTTGGGCGGCTCGGTGATCATGTCCTCGAGGGCGGCCCCGGCGGGGATCATGGGGAAGACGTTGTCGGTCTTGACGCACTCGGCGTGGATCAGGATGGGGCCGTCGTTGTAGTCGAGGGCCTTGGCGACCATGCGCGAGACGTCGGCGGGGCGCTTGATGTTGACGCTCGGGATGCCGTAGGCGCCGGCGAGCTTGCCGAAGTCGGGGTTGCCGATGAGATCGACGCCCGACTCGCGGTTGTCGAAGAACAGCTCCTGCCACTGGCGGACCATGCCGAGGTAGTGGTTGTTGAGGACCACGATCTTGAGCGGCAGCTTGTGGATGGCCGCGGTGGCGAGCTCGAAGAGGGTCATCTGGAAGCCGCCGTCGCCGCAGAAGGTGATGACCGTCTTGTCCGGGCAGGCGAACTGGGCGCCGATGGCGGCGGGGAAGCCGAAGCCCATGGTGCCGGCACCGCCGGAGGAGAGCCACTCGTGGGGGCGGTCGTTGAGGAAGAACTGGGCCGCCCACATCTGGTGCTGGCCGACGTCGGTCGAGACGATCGCCTTGCCCTGGGTCTGGAGGTAGAACTCCTGGATCACCTGCTGCATGCGCAGGCCGCCCTGCTTGCGGAAGGTGAGCGGGTGCTTCTTCTTGTAGCTGTTGAGCTTGTCGAGCCACGGTTTGGTCTCGAGGGCGGCGGCCCGCAGGTTGAGTTCGTGGAGGGCCGCCTTGGCGTCGCCGATGATCTGGACGTCGGGCCGGATCATCTTGTTCATCTCCGCCGGATCGATGTCGATGTGGATGATGTTGGCGTTGCGGCCGAACATGTGCGGCTTGCCGATGATGCGGTCGTCGAAGCGGGAGCCGATGTTGAGGATGAGGTCGGCCTCGACGATGGCCTTGTTGGCGTAGGCGGTGCCGTGCATGCCCAGCATGCCGAGGGAAAGCTCGTGGGTTTCCGGGAACACGCCCTTGCCGAGCAGGGTGGTGGTGACCGGGCAGCCGAGGGTCTCGGCGAACTCGACGAGCTGCTCACCGGCGCGGGCGATCATGGCTCCCTGGCCGGCGAGGATCACCGGCTGGCGGGCGTGGGAGATCATCCGCACGGCCTGTTCGACGGCCTCGGGGTCGATGGCGAAGGCTTCCTCGGGATGGTAGCCGGGAAGGTCGAGTTCGGGATCCATCTCGCCGGTGAACTCGGCCGAGGAGATGTCCTTGGGGATGTCGATGAGCACCGGCCCGGGGCGACCGGTGGTGGCGATGTGATAGGCCTCGCGGGCGATCTTCGGCAGGTCGTTGGTCTCCTTGACCAGGTAGTTGTGCTTCACCACCGGCATGGTGATGCCGAAGATGTCAGCTTCCTGGAAGGCGTCCTTGCCGAGCATCCAGGTGACCTGCTGGCCGCAGAGCACGATCATCGGCACCGAGTCCATGTGCGCGGTCATGAGCCCGGTCACCGTATTCCCGGCGCCGGGGCCCGAGGTCACCAGCACGGCGGCCGGCTTGCCGGTCGCGCGGGCGTAGCCGTCGGCCATGTGCACGGCGCCCTGCTCGTGGCGCACGAGCACGAACTGCATTTTGGTCTCGACCGTTTCGAGGGCATCGAAGATGGGAATGGCCGCCCCGCCGGAGTAGCCGAAGATGTACTCGATTCCGAGGTCCTCGAGGGTCTTGATGAGCGCCTGAGCGCCGTCGAGTGGGGTGTTGCTCATGAAAATTGGAGTTGAGCGGCAAAAGGGGGCTTTTCCGGGGAAAATGCAATCCCAAAAACTGGAGATTCCGGATCAAAGTGATCCCTCGGCGGAGGGTGGTCCATGAAAGATCGGGTGACAAAGGAGTAAGTTGCCTATTTGCTGCCGATGAAGGAGGTGAGAATGGCTGAGATGGTGGCCAGTGAGTTTCCTTCGAGGCGGTTGTTCACGTAGAGGTAGCCCTTGCGCTTCGGTTTCTTCTTCAGGGAGTCGCGGAGCATCCGGAGTGCGGCTTTCCGGGCCTCGGGACGGGGTTCGCGCAGGCGGTCGTAGGGTTGGAAGGAATCGACGGCCTCTTGATAGGCGCGACCGGGCTTGAGGAGGAGTCGCATGCCGCAGGCGGCCTGGAGGCGATCGACCGGGCGCTGGTCGAGTTGATCTCCGCTGGGGGGCATCCGCTGCCAGTGATTGTAGACGTGGCCGACGTGGTGGCGGTCGATGAGGTCGAAGTACTCGTCGCGGAGCAGGGAGGGATTCCGGAGTTCGATGCCGAAGTCCCACTCCCGGGTTGGCAGGGCGCCGAGAAACCGGTCGAGGAGTTGGAGGAACTCCCGGCCATTCTCGAAGTCGCCTTTCCGGAAGCGGGTGAACTCGAAGATGAGAAGGCCGGTTTTGTCGCGGTAGGGCTCGAGCGGGCGGAGGAAGGACTCCAGAAGCACGCCGGGCTCGAGGAATACCGGATTGGGTTCTCCGGCGTATTCTCCATGTCGCGGGAGCTTGGGGAATCTCCGGGTGGTGACCGTGTCCGTGACCTTGTGGGAGAAGCGAAAGCCGTCGGGCACCTGATCATGGATGCCGGCGAGGAACTTCGCCCCGGGGAAGCGGTAGAAGGAAGCGTCGACGCAGACGCTCGGAAAGGTTTCGGCGTACTCGGCCAGGCACTCGCGCTCGAAGCGGGCCGTGCTGAAGCGGCCGCGGGTGAGGTAGCGCTGCTCCTCGTAGAGCTGCCCCAGCCAACCGGGATACTTCCACGAAGAGGTGCCGAGGAACACGCCGCGATCCGCGAGATCACGGAGGGTCGGTCGCAGCTCGGCGAGGGTCATTGAGTAAAAGAATGGCGATGAGAGAGGGCGAAAACAGAATGATTTTTTAAATATACTTGAATAATTCGAAAAACTTTACTATCAGCCAACCCGTCACAAGTTCCGCGTTCCCCTCGCGACCCTTGGAGCCTCCTCTGCTGAAGCCGCCGGACCGGCGGTTGCTTGAGGGGTTCTCCGGAGTTTCAAGGGGGGCGTTTCACCCCAGACACTCCCCTATCCATGAATTCGACACCTGCCCGCTTCGGCGGTGGTTTTCGGCTGTGCGCGATGATGCTCGGCCTGATCGTCTTCCCGCATGCGACGTCGGCGGCTCAGAATCCGCCGCCGACCCAGGTCTTCTACATCCCGTTCTCCGAGGATGCCCAGTTGACCGGCTTCGATGCGATCAACTCGGTCGCCGGTGATCCGCTGGCCGTATTCGTCACCTTCTCGACGGTCGCCGATGACACGGTGATCTACTACGATCATTGGGAGGACGGCTACGAGACCGACATCACCAACCCGGTGCAATCGACGACCCTGGTGTTCGGGGACGGGGATTCCAGCAACGGCTATCCTCCGGGCAACGCCGCCGACCTGATTTCGGCAGGAACCGTCTTCGACCTGCGGAATTTCGTCGAAACCGGAACGCTGGGCGATGTGATCGACTACGACGCGCGTGACAAGGTGGCTTCCTTCAAGCCGATCTCGCTGACCAAGACCTGCTTCCCCGCCGGGACCAACACGCTTCTCGCGGGATGCGTGGAAATCTTCGAGCAGGGGCTCTGGGGAACCGAGTACCGGGTGCCCGTGGGCGAGGACATGCCGGTCTCTTCGGCGTCGGGGAACCTGACCTATGACGAGAACTGCTTCAGCTACGTGGCGGTGTCGATCAGCGCCGGCAAGGACGGCGCTTCGGTCCAGGTCGACAAAGACAACGACGGCAGCTTCGAGGAGAGCGTGACCCTCGGGGAGGGGGAAACCGTGTACTACGAGGGTATCGACACCGGGGCCCGGATCCTGGCGGACAACCCGGTGCAGGCGGTGCTCTTCACCGGTACAGTGGAATCGAACTACGCCAGTCGGGATACCATGCTGCTGCCGGTGTACCGCTGGGCGACCGACTACTACGCGCCGGTGACGACCGGAGCGGGGGACGGCACGGTCACCTTTCTCTACAACCCGGGAGCCTCGCCGATCACGGTTTCCTACGACTACCGAAACAGCGACTCGAGCTACGTGACCGGCACGGTGAACGTGCCGGCCGGCGGCAACGCGCGGGTCGCGATGTCCGAGGGCAACGGTTCGACGCATTTCGGCGCCTACCGTTTCTACACGACCGGGGCCAACCCGGAGGAGTTCTATGCGATCAGCACCATCGACGCCGACGCGAGCGACGGCAACAACCAGGCCTGGGACGGCGGTTTCACCCTGGTCGGGTATCCGTCACTGACCACCCAGGCGCTGGTCAGCCTGGGCATCGGGCGCGACCCCTACTCGGCGGTGAACCCCACGGAGAACGGCAACCCGGTGTGGATGACGACGGTGGGCAACGGCGACACGCCGGCGCGGGTGTATGTCGATTACAACGGCGACAATTCCGGTGCGCTGACCGACCCGAACGGGAACTTCTATGACGTCCACTACGACGTGCGCGAGCTGGTGCAGCTCAAGCTCTTCGATCCGGACGGCGACCAGAGCGGAATGCTGATCTACACCCTCGATCCGTCGGTGCGGGTCGCGGCGGTGTGGGGTCAGGACCCGGACATCGCCCAGGGCGGCCAGCCCGGTCTGGACGTGGCGGCGCTGGTGCCGCCGCTGCGCGAAGGGGCGGCGGGCAAGCAGGCTCGGATCGGCGACGACGTCGATGGCGACGGACAGATGAGCACCGGCGATGTGCTCGAGTACCGCATCCGCGCGGTGAACACGGCACGGACCTCGATTCCGGGGCCCTTCACCGTGACCGACAACCTGCCGGCCGAGGTGGACTACGTTCCCGGATCGACGCGCTACCGCTTCATGGTCGGTGGGGCGTGGCTCGACTGGGTGAGCGTGCCGGATGACGGATCGGGCACGGCGTTTCCGCTGGACGGAAGCGGCTATGCGGTCGTGGGGGCCGTGGAGGTGGGTGGCGAGATCGAGGTCTCCTTCGAGGCCACGGTGTCGCTCGCGCCGGCCGGTGATTCGCTGGTGAATACCGGCACCGTCGAGATTTCCCCCTATGGTCTGGTCATCCCCATCGAGTCCGAGGACGTACTCTACGGCACGCTGGGCGACCGGGTCTGGAACGATATCGACGGCGACGGCGTGCAGGACGGCGGCGAACCGGGGATCAACGGGATCACCGTCTTCGCCGACCTCGATGACGACGGGGTCCAGGATGCGGACGAACCTTCTGCCGTGACGAACGGGGACGGCGACTACCGGATCACCGGCCTGACCTCCGGCACCTACGTCGTGCGGGTGGATCCCGGTGATATCGCGGCCATCGATCCGCGCTTCGGGCCGAGCGGGGATCTCGACGGGACTCTGACACCCCATGAGGCGACCGCCGCGCTCGGACCTGCGGAGGACCGGACGGATGTGGATTTCGGCTACAAGATCGGCGCCAGTGTGGGCGACCGTGTCTGGGCGGACTTCGACGGCGACGGCGTGCAGGAAGCCGGCGAGCCCGGGATCAACGGGGTGCGGGTGTATCTCGATCTGAACGGCAACAACTCCTTCGATTCCGGCGAGCCGTTTTCGATCACCTTCGGCGACGGGGATTACTTCATCGGGAACCTGGATCCGGGAACCTACGAGGTTCGGGTCGATACCGGCACGCTTCCCGGCGCCGCGACGCAGACCCACGACCTGAACGGCGCGCTCGATCACGAGGGCTCGGTCAGTCTGTCCGGGGTCGAGCACCGGGACGACCTGGATTTCGGCTACCGCGGTTCGCTTTCGATCGGGGATCTGGTGTGGGAGGACATCAATGCCGATGGCATCGCCTCCAGCGGCTACGACATCATCGACGGCCGGATCGACATCAACGGAGACGGATTCGTGAGTGGGTCCGACGACGGGTTTGCCGCCGGTTATGACATCATCGACGGGGGCGTCGATATCACGGGGAACGGATCGATTTCGAACTTTGACGACGGCTCGATCGCCGGGTTCACGGTGATCAACGGCGAGATCGATGCGAACGGCAATGGTTCCGTGTCGGGCGCGGACGATCTCGATGATGCCATCGCCGGAGGGTCGGCGGAGTCGGGCATTGCCGGCGTGCGGGTCTATCTCGATGCGAACGGCAATGGTCAGTTCGACTCGAACGAAGCGTCGGACGTGACGGACTCGATCGGCAACTACTCGATCGGAAATCTTTTCAACGGTGCCTACTTGGTGCGGGTCGATGAAAGCACGCTGCCCGCGAGCTACGTGCAGACCTACGACCTGACCGACCCGGTCGATGACTCCACCGCCGAGATCACGCTTTCCGGCGCGAGCCGCGACGATGTCGATTTCGGCTACCGCAACGACGCGACCCTCGGGGATCTGGTGTGGAACGACCGCGACGGCGACGGGGTGCGCGATGCCGGCGAGCCGGGCATTGAAGGGGTGCTCGTATATATCGATGCCGACGGTGACAACCGCTTCGACCAGGGGGTTGAAACGCTGACCTACACCGACATCGACGGCTACTATGTCTTCGAGAACCTCGCGGACGGCACCTATCAGGTGCGGGTCGAGATCAGCACCTTGCCCCAGGGTTCGACGCAGACCTACGACCTCACGGGAGGGCTCGACCACGAGGCGAGCCGCACGCTTGCCGTGAGCGAGGATGCGACGGATGTCGATTTCGGCTACCGCGCGTCGGCTTCGTTCGGAGACTTCGTCTGGAGCGACACCGATGGCGACGGCGTTCAGGACGGCGGAGAGCCCGGGATCTCCGGCGTGACCGTCTATGCGGACATCAACGGCAACGGCGTCTTCGATGCCGCCACCGAGCCCTCGGCGGTGACCGACGGCAGCGGTGCCTACACGATCGGCAATCTGGTGCCCGGCACCTACACCGCGCGGGTCGATCCCTCGAGCCTGCCGGCCGGGGTCGTGCAGACCTACGACCTCGCCGGGGCGCTGGATCATGCCGCGACCTTCTCGCTGAGTGCCACGCAGGCCCGGACCGACGTCGATTTCGGCTACGCACCCGGGGCGACGATCGGGGATTTCGTCTGGGAAGACACGGACGGCGACGGCGTGCAGGATGGAGGAGAGCCCGGCCTTGCGGGGGTGGGGGTGACGCTGTATCGGGCGTCCGACGACGCGATCGTGGCAACCACCACGACGGCGGGAGACGGATCCTACGAGTTCGCCGGACTCGCGCCCGGCACCTACTATCTGGTCTTCGCCGCGGTCGGTGGCTACGAAAGAACGGCCGTCGATCAGGGAGCCGATACGGCCGACAGCGATGCGGCCCTGGCCACCGGGCGGACCGCCAATGTGACGGTTGTCGGGGGTGAGACGAATTCGACCCTCGACGCCGGCTACTATCAACCCGGCTCCATCGGGGACTTCGTATGGGAGGATACCGATGGCAACGGCGTGCAGGACGGAGGCGAGCCGGGTCTCGGGGCGGTTTCGGTCGATCTCTTCCGTCCCGGCTTCGGTCCGGACGGGATCCCCGGCAACACCGACGACGACGACGCGGTGGCGACGACCGTCAGCGGCGGAGACGGCTCCTATGTTTTCGCGGGACTCGTTCCCGGCGACTACGTGGTCGTCTTCGGCGACGTGACCGACTATGAGCGTTCGCCGGAGGGTGAAGGCACGGCCGCGACCGACAGCGACGCGGACACGGATGGCTCGAGCTCCCCGGTGACCGTGGCGTCCGGACAGGATGTCGATGACATCGATGCCGGTTACTTCCCGGTGGGCTCGATCAGCGGCTCGGTGCTCGCCGACCTCGACGGAAACGGCACGGGTGACGCGGGAATCGGCGGCGTGACGATCCGGCTTCTGGATTCCTCGGGGAATCCAGTCCTGGATGAATCCAGCAATCCGATCACGACCCTCACCGCCGGAGACGGCAGCTACTCCTTCGACGACCTTCCGCTGGGTGACTACCGGATTTCGCAGGACCAGCCGTCCGGCTACCTCAGCGTCAGCGACACGGATGGTCCAAACGACAACCTGATCGGCGATGTGACTCCGGTGACCGTGACGGCCGGCGCCGACAACGGCGGCAACGACTTCATCGAAATCCAGCCCGGCTCGATCTCCGGAACGGTGCGGGTCGATATCGACAACGACGACCTGCCCGAACAGCCGCTCGCCGGCGTGACGGTGACCCTCCAGGACGCTTCGGGGAACGACATCGACAGCGACCCCGGCACTCCCGGAGTTCAGCCGACGACCGATGTGACCGACGTGAACGGAGACTACGGCTTCGGTGGCCTGCTGCCGGGGAACTACCAGGTGGTCGAGAGTGATCCAGCCGGCTACGCGTCGGTGAGCGACATCGACGGCGCCAACAACAACGTGATTGGCGACGAGACGCCGATCAGCGTCACGGCGGGCGCGGCGAACACCGGCAATGACTTCGTGGATGAGCAGCTTTGCACCATCTCGGGAACGGTGCTGGCCGACACCGATGGCAATGGATCGGGCGATGCCGGCATCGAGAACGTGGTGGTGACCTTGACCGATGCCGCCGGCAATCCGATCGACGGCGACACGGTGACGCCCGGCGTGCAGCCGGTGACCACCACGACCGATTCGAACGGCGACTATGTTTTCCCGAACGTGCTTCCGGGCGACTACGGGGTTTCCGAGTCCCAGCCGGCCGGCTACGCGAGCGTCGCCGACGGTGACCGCACGACTCCATCGGACGACGCGGCCAACGTCGATACCGGCGACGACTTCATCCCGGTCAGCGTGCTGAACGGCGAGAGCGACGACGGCAACGACTTCATCGAGGTCGAGTATGGCTCGATCGCCGGCACCGTGCTGGCGGATACCGACGACAACGGCACCGGGGATGCCCCTCTTGAGAATGTCGAACTGGCCCTGCTCGACGGTCTGGGCAATCCGGTTCTCGACGGTGGGAATCCGGTGACCACGACCACCGATGCAAGCGGCAACTACCGTTTCGATGACCTGCTTCCCGGCGACTACCAGGTGGCCGAGACCCAGCCGTCGGGCTACGGTAGCGTGTCCGACGTCGATGGAGGCGATCCGGATCTCATCGGCAATGTCGTGTCGATCTCGGTGTCGCCGGGCGAGGATGTGACCGGCAGGGACTTCGTCGAAATCGAGCTCGGTGCGATCAGTGGGCACGTCTTCGTCGGCACCGATCCGCTCGCGGGCGTGACGCTGACCCTGCTCGACGAGTTCGGCGATCCCTTCGATGGCGACCCCGGCACCCCGGGCGTGCAGCCGATCACCACGGTCACCGGTGCCGACGGCTCCTATCGTTTCGACGACGTGCCGCCCGGCGTCTATCAGGTCGGGCAGACCCAGCCGGAGGGCTACGACAGCTTCGGCGACATCGACGGCGGCGATCTCGACATCATCGGGGACGTCTCGCCGATCAGCCTCGCGCCGGGTGAGGAAAGCGAGGACAACGACTTCGTCGAGACCCTGGACACCTGTCCGGACGACTGGGACGAGTGGTTGTTCCAGCATCCGGGCGAGTGGGCCGACGGCAATCCGGATCTGGATGCCTACGACAACCTTGCCGAGTTCGCCTTCGCGATGCCGGCGGATGACGGCAGCGGCAGCCCGTGGCTCGACCGCAGCGCCTGGATCATCCAGCCGTCGAGCCTCGCGCCCGGCACCATCGAGGGGGTCTTCATCCGCCCGACCGGCGCCCTGCTCGACGTGACCTACACGCTCGAATACGCCGCGTCGCTCGGCGATCCCGTCGTGTGGCAGTCGCTCACGCTGGAGCCGTCCCACTACAGCACGGTGAACAACGGCGACTGCACCGAGACGGTCACCATCCACGACCTCGAGAATCTCACCGGCCTGACCGGGGGGGACGGCGTGGTGCGCCTGCGGGTGGATCTCGACGAGGAGCCCGACTCGACCATCGACCACACCAGCTACGCCGAGGTCGAGGGCTGGACCGAGGCGGACCTGCCCTTGTGCTGCGTGACCTACAACGACCCCTACCAGCGCGAGACCCTTTTCACCGGCACGGTGGGCGCGGTCGATGGCCAGGATCTCGAGTTCACCGTGAGCAGCGGCTCGTTCGATCTCGATGACTTGCTGGAGCCCGGGGCTTCGTACTACGTGGAGGTGAATTCGGGGGATCTCGAAGGTCATCGCTTCGATGTCGCTTCGGCTTCGGGCAACACACTGACCCTGGTCAACGACAGCGACCTCCACGCCGCGGCGGCGCCCTTCAACACCCTGACCGGCGCGCCTCCGGCGGCCCTTGTGGGTGATTCGGTGATGCTGCGTCGCCATACGACCCTGGCCGAGCATTTCCCGCCCTCGTCCTTCGGTGCGACCGGCAGCCAGACCACCGCCGACGAGGTTCAGGTCTTCGCCGAGGGAGGCTGGACCAGCTACTGGCTCTTCGATGACGGGGGCTCACCGCGATGGGTGGAGATGTCCGACGCGACCCTGGCCGACCAGGGATCGGTGGTGATCCCGCCGGGGCAGGGCGTGTTCTTCTACAACCGCACGCTGGCGACGACCGTGCTCCAGTATGGAGAGATCCGGGACAATGACTTCGTGCGTCCGCTGATGGACGGCGACAACCTGGTCGGCGGCGGATACCCGCTCGATCAGTCGGCCACCGGCCTGAACGGCCGGGCGATGGATGCGGGCTTCACCGGCACGCTCGACTTCAAGACCGCGGACTCCTTCTACCTCTGGCGCAAGGATGGCGAGGGACCCACGGCGCGCGGCTATCACAGCCACTTCCGTGTCGATGGCAGCCCCTACAACCCGTCGCTGGTGCGCTGGGCGGAGATCGGCGACTCGGTGCTCACCGACCGTGGCGACGCACTCCTCTTCCTGAAGAGCCACGCGGTCTTCGTTCGTTCGCAGGCCGGATTCGACGCCTACACGATGCCGCTGCCATGGTCGCTTGGGGGCCCATAATTAGACTTGTTTGATTATCAATATTTCCTTAGTGAATAGGCCGTTCACCCCCATCTCCTCCTCCTTCATGAAGTCCCTCACCCGTTATGTGATGGCGGCGGCTCTGCTGTTCATCGGCAAGGCCCATGCCCAGCAGATCGACTGGGGCACCGTGATCTACAGTGATCTCGTCGATAGCGAAGGGGAGGTTCTCGACAATTCCTTCGTCTTCCAGCTCGGATCGTTCGATGCGGGCTATGATCCCTCCGCCAACGCACCGGGAGACTGGCTCGATCACTGGGAGGTCTTCGATGAGGCCGCATACAACGGGATCGAGGAGCCGGTGGATGACGGCATCTGGGGCTACTACACCTCGACCGCGAACATGGAGCCGGACGGCACCAGCGACAGCCCCGAGGAGACGCCGGGGGCGACGAGTTTCGAAGGACGGCAGGCCTACATCTGGATCCGCAACGGCGACAATCCCGAGCCGGGCACCGAGTGGCTCGTCGTCACGACCTCGTCCTGGGTGTTTCCCGCGGCCGATCCGGCGTGCTGCGGAAACAGCCTGCCGCTGGAGTGGTCGAGCAGTGATCTCACCGGGGGCGACGTGCCCTTGTGGGGCTCGCAGGGTGGCACGCCGGGACCGGGAAGCTACACCGTCACCGGACCCTACACCCAGCAGACCTTCACCTTCGTGCCCGAACCCTCGTCGGCCCTGCTGGTCGGCATGGCGGGCCTGATGCTCGCCACGCGGCGGCGGCGAGTCGCGGGATGAGGGCGATCGCATCGTGGTGGATCGCCGCGGTGCTGCTGGCGGCGACGGCGCGGGCCGAGCGGATCCGCTGGTTCTGTGATCCCGGCTCGGTCAACCTCGACAGCAGCGGGACGGCGATGGATGCCGGCTTCGAGTTCCAGCTCGGGGTGTTCGACGCCGGGTTCGAGCCGACGGCCGGGAACCGCCACCAGTGGTTGGACCACTGGAACGCGGCGCAATCGGCGAGCTATGACGCGGTGAGCGGACGGTTCACGGAGGAGCTGGAGATCTTCGACAACGACCCGCCGTTCACGGTGGGCCGCGCCGCCTGGGTCTTCGGGCGGAAAGAGTCGGCGACCGGGGACGAGTGGATTCTGTTTCGATCCGCCGCCTGGCTCTGGCCCGAAGTGGTTCCCTTCAGCCCCGAGCCGCTCCAGTGGAACGCGGCCGATGCCGACGTCGTGCCGGCCGGCGAGGTGGATGGGGGGGCTTTCCTGATGCGGTCGCAGCGGATCCGCCGCTACGACCAGTGGCGGACGACCGAGTTGATCGGTGAAGCGGAGGATGGTCCGGAGGAGGATGCGGACGCCGACGGCGTGGCCAACGTCGTCGAGTTCCTCTGCGGGACGGACCCGCGCGATCCGGGTTCGAGGCCGGTGGCTTCGTTGGATCCGGGCGGAGCGTCCCTGCGGGCGGCGTTTCCGATGGATCCAGGCAGTCTGGCGGTGGCGACGGTCGAGGGCAGCGGCGATCTCGTCGGCTGGGACGATACCGGGATTCTGGTGGAGAGAAGCGGGGCCACGCTCGTCGCGACGGATTCCGTGACGGTGGGTTCCGGCACCCCCCGGTTCCTCCGCCTGCGGGTGGAGATGCCCTGAAGCGCGGGCTTGCCAGGATCCGCGATTCTGTTGGAGTATCCCTCATCCTCCGTCAAAGGAGGCATCCACAACCCCCATACAACGAATGTTCGCACAACTCGCTCAAACTTCCGCCCCGGCCACGCCGGCCGACCTCGGCATCAGTCCGCTGGTGATGATCATCGGCACGCTGCTCGGAATCGGGCTCCTCATCTGCTGGATCATGGAGATCATCGCCGCCTTCAAGAAGGAGGAGAAACCGCTGATGGGGATCATCTCCCTGGTGGGCGGCCTGCTTTGCACCCCGCTCGTGCCGCTCATCATCGGCTGGATCAACGCGAAGAAGTGGGGAATCCAGAAGCTGATGCTCATCTGGACCATCCTCCTGGTGGTCTACGCCGTGCTCTACGGCAGCCAGTTCGGCAAGATCATGTCGGCGTTGCAGGAGGCGCAGCCCGCCCCCTGACTTGCCGTGCGGCCGGCGGGCGCTAGCCTTCCGGCATGACGACGGTTCGCGAGTTCGCCGAGCGGGTGCTCTTTGCGGACTCGCTGGGCGACAAGCTCGCCCCGCCGCCCGCGGGCCTCGAAGATGTGGCCCGCGGTCCGGCTCTCGCCGCGCCCGAGGCGCCCGGACGCCCGGACGGACTGCTTTTGTCGGACACCGGCGTGCGTGCCGGTTTTCCCGCGTTGGCGCGGGTCGACGACGACTGCGAGCGCGGTCGCCTGCTTCACTTCTTCGCCAACCACGAGCTGCTGGCGACGGAGTTGATGGCGCTGGTGCTGCTCAAGTTCCCCGATGCCCCCGCGGAGTTCCGGGCCGGGGTGCTGCGGACGCTCCGTGAGGAGCAGATGCACACCAAGCTCTACCTGCGGCGGATGCGGGAGTGCGGCGTGGAGTTCGGCGAACTGCCGGTGAATGGCTTCTTCTGGAAGCTGGTGGCGCCGATGGAAACGCCGCTGGACTACGTCACGCGGCTGTCGCTCACCTTCGAGCAGGCCAACCTCGACTACTCGCGGGGCTACGCGCGGGTGTTCGGCGACGCCGGTGATGCGGAAACCGCGGCGATCCTCGACCGGATCTATCGCGACGAGATCGGTCACGTGCACTACGGGCTCGAGTGGTTCCGAAAATGGCGGCGTGGGGAGTCCGACTGGAAGTCGTTCTGCTCGCTTCTCGGATTTCCGCTGTCACCGGCCCGCGCCAAGGGCGCGTTCGAGTTCAATGAGGCGGGGCGTCGCGAGGCGGGGCTCGATGAGGAATTCATCATGGAGCTGAAGGCCTTCGCGCGGTCGCGGGGGCGGACGCCGCAGGTGCACTGGTTCAACCCGGGTGCCGAAGACGAGCTGGCCGGCCGCCCCGAGGGCCGGGCCATGAAGCGGGTCCGGCGGGATCTCGGGTTGCTGATGGCCTTCGTCGCCCGCGGCGACGATGTGGTGATGGTCGAGGAGTTGCCCTCGACCGCCCATCGCCTGAGACTGCTGGAAGCGGGGATCGAGCTGCCGGAAGTGGTGGCGTGGGGCGACGCGGACCGCGTGCGCGACCGCAAGCTCGGAGGTGCCCGGCCGTGGGCGGCCACCGCCGATGAAGTACGACGAGCGTCGGAGTTGGGTCTGGAATTGCCCGGGACGGAGCCGCGCCTGTTTTCGAAGATCGAGCATGCCGAACTGGCTCGCCGTCTTTTGGAGCGGGGAGGGTGGGAAATGTTGGCGGAGGTCTCGACCGTGGGTCGGGCGGTCTCAGGCATCGAGGATCTGGCCAGGCATGCGTCGCCGGGGCGGGATTGGGTGGTGAAGGCGGCCTTCGGCACCGCGGGCCGGGATCAGGTGCGGTTCGCGGGCGGCGAGCCGGTCGAGGTGCCCGCCCTGCGGCAGGGGCCGTGCATCGTCGAGCCGTGGCTCGACCGGGTGCTGGATTTCTCCATCCAGTATGACCGGTTGGACGACGGCCGGCTGATGCGCCGTGGCCTGGTCGTGCTGGAGAACACGCGGGGAGGGCAGTTCCGGCGGGCGCGGGTGACGACCCGGGTGACGGATTTCCTCGATCCGGGCGAGCGTCGGCGGGTTTTCGCGGATGAGGATCGGCGGGGCGGGCTGGCGGCTTGGCTCGAGGATGTCTTCGAACCGATCCTGAACGACTGGCTCGGGGACCATCTCGGGCCGCTCGGGGTGGATGCGATGTTCTATCGCGATGAGTCGGGAGAGCTGCGTTTCCGCCCGGTGGTCGAAGTGAATCCTCGGTTCACCATGGGGCGGGTGGCGGTCGAGCTGGATCGCTTCGCTCCGCGGCCGGGGACGACGGTGCTCTCGATCCTTCCGGATTCGGCGCCGGCGCCGGCGGGCGGGTTGCGCTTGACCGAATCCGGGAAGGGGGCCGCATTCGCGGCATTTCTGGAGCGCGCTCCGCGATCGCGGGATGAATCCGTGCGGAAAACCTGAGAAGCTGGGAGCCCCCTTCCGTTCATGACCGATCGCTCCACGGTTTTCAGGGTGCCGACGGCCCCCATCCAAATCTCGATGCTGGCGGCGCCGGACGCGTCGAGCCTCACCCTGCAGCTCGTGCTCGACCTGAAGGATGCCGACATCGGGGAAATCGGGGAGGCCTGGCGGGAGACGGTGGCCGCGGTCGAGGCGATGGGCATGGGTTTTGTCCAGCGGGATAGAGAGCCTCCCGTTCTCGAGCCGAGGACGTGGAAGGGCGGGATCGAGGAGGCGCGGATCGATGACGGGTGGTTGAACCGGGACCGGGAGCGCCCCTTCGATCTGGATGACGGATTGCCGTGGCGAGTGGCTTGGGATGCTCGGGGACGCTTCTGTTTGAGCTTCCACCATGCGCTGCTCGACGGGGCATCGATCGTGAAGGTGGCCCGCCATTTCCTCGACCGGCTGGAGGGAGGTGCGCCCGCTCCGCTCGGGCTGGCGACGTGGGACCCCGTCGATGACGTCCGCCGCGAGCGGGCGCTGGCGCTTGGACGCGAGTGGTTCGGGGACATCGAGCCGGTGGTGTGGGAGCACGCCCGCGGTGGTGGATGCCGTCTGGCGGAAGACCTCGGCAACGATATCGCCGAGGGTTTGAGGCGGTGTGCGGAGCGCGAGGGGGTCACGCCGGCGACGTTGCTGCTGTGGGCCTGGGGGCGGGTGGTGGCGCGAGAGGCCGGCGTTGGGTCGGTGGTGGTCGGGCAGGTGCGGCGGGGTGCGCCGCAGGAGGGAAAGGCCGGATTTACGATGAACACGCTGCCGGTTCCGATCGGCGGAGAGGATGATTTCATGGCGGTGCGGGACCGCATGCGGGCGTGGCGGGAGTGCGAGGAGGTGTCGGCCGCGGAGATTCCGGGTGGAAACTGGTCGAGCGTGTTGATGTTCGACCAGGGGAGGATGGGGAACCGGCTGGCCGGGGCCGGCCGGCTCGAGTCGGCGATGCTGCTGGAGGGTCGGTCGGAGGAACTACTAGGAGCGGCGTATTTGAGTACGGGGCTCGATCTCGAGATCGATGCCGGCGAGTGGGTCGGCGAGGAACGGGCGCGCCGACTGATGGAGCATTGGAAGGCCGTGCTGGTCCGGCTTGCGGACGGGGCGGGTCTCGATGCCGACGAGCTTCCGGATGAATGGAGCGAGCGCCTGGATGCCTGGGAATCGGGAGGTCCGGCCGCGGTCGGAAGCGGTGATCTGGGAGTGGAATGGGCGGCGGCGGTCGCCACGGACCCGGAGCGGCCGGCGATCGTGTGGCCGGGAGGAAGCTGGACGGTCGGGGAGGTGGACCGGCGGGCGCGACGTCTGGGCGCCGCACTGCGTTCGGCGGGCCTTGGGCCCGGGGATCGTTTCGGCGTCCGCTTCGAGGATCGTCGGCGTTATCCGGAGGCGCTGCTCGCCGCGGCGATGACGGGGACCATCTATGTCCCGCTCGACCGACGGCTCCCGGAGGAGCGGGTGCGGGCGATGGCGCGGCACGCGGAGCTGGCCGGAGTCCTCGCCGAGAAGGAGGAGTGCGCGGTGGGGGCTTGCTGGATCAATCCCGAGTGCGACGAGCCGTTCGACGAGCCCGCGGGGGGCGGAGGGCTGCTGGCCCTGTTGTTCACCTCGGGCTCCACCGGCGAGCCGAAGGCGGTGATGCTCGAGCACGCCGGGGTGATCAACGAGGCGGCGGCGATGGCCGGAGTTCTTGAGGATGTCGGGCGGATGACCCAGTTCGCTTCACCGGGATTCGATGCCTCGCTTGAGGAGATGCTGGTCTGTCTGCTGCACGGCGGGAGTCTGGTGAGCGGTCCGGAGGTGATCGGATTCGATGATTTTCGCGCGCGGGTGGAGGAGATGGAGATCGAGGTGCCGAATCTGCCGACGGCTTACTGGGCGTCCTGGTGTGCGGCGATGCGGGAAGCCGGCGGGCGGCTTCCCGAGTCGGTGCGCGCCGCGGTGATCGGTGGCGAGGCGCTCACGTCGGCCGCGCTTTCCGACTGGATGGCGGTGGGCGGTGCTTCGCGCCGCCTGCTCAATACCTACGGCCCGACGGAGGCATCGATCGCGGCGACGGTCGAGGTGATCGAAGGCGATTTCGAGGCAGGCGAAGGTCCGCCGGCGATCGGTCGTCCGCTGGAAGGCTACCGGGTGAGGGTGGGGGATCGCGAGGGAAGGCGTCTCGCGCCGAAGGTTCACGGCGAGCTCTGGATCGGGGGCGTCGGGGTGGCTCCCGGCTATCGGGGGGACGAGGAAAAGACCCGGGCGGTGTTCCGTGAGTTCGGCGGGGATCGCTGGTACCGTACCGGTGATGTGGCGTGGTGGAGTGATGACGGCCGGCTGCATTTCGGCGGACGCCGCGACGATCAGGTCAAGATCCGCGGTCACCGGGTCGAGCCCGAGGAGGTCCGCGAAGCGGTCGAGGCGCTTTCGGGCGTGGCGGCGGCCTTCGTGGCGGGGCATGGCGCGGGAGCGGGCCTGTGCCTGGCGGCGTGGGTGCGGGCGGAGGCGGGAGCGACGCTGGATCCGGCCGAACTGAGGCGGACGTTGCTCGGGAAGCTTCCGGCGGCGTGCGTGCCGACGCGCTGGGCGGTCGTCGGAGCGTTCCCCCTGACCGAACGCGGGAAGGTGGATCGGCGGGCGCTTCCGGAACCCGTCGCCCCGAGTGGTGAGGACGGCGGGGAGCCGCGGAGTGAAACGGAGCGTTGGCTCGCGGAACTGTGGTGCGAGGTGCTCGGGGTCGAAGGCGTCGGGCGCAACGACGACTTTTTCGCACTTGGCGGGAGTTCGTTGCAGGCGCTGCGGATGTTCGCCCGGATCGCGACGGAGAAGGGATGTCGTCTGCCGCTCTCGCAGCTTCTGAGCACGCCGACACTGAACGATCTCGCGGCTGAGATCGACCGCGGCGATCGCTCTTTCGGAGACCTGCCGCCGCTGACCACCCTGCGGGTAGGGGGAGCCGAGCCGCCCCTGTTCTGCGTGCATGGTGGGGATGGAGGGACGCTGTTCTACCGCGAGCTGGTCGATCGCCTGCCGGCGGACCTGCCCTTCATCACGATCGAGTCACCGGAGCTCGGGGCGGAGCGCGAACCCGGTTCCGAAAGCATCGAGCGGATGGGCAGGCGCTACGTCAGCGCCCTGCGGCGTCAGCAGCCCCGGGGGCCGTACCGGCTCGCCGGCTACTCGTTCGGCGGCATCATGGTCTATGAAATGGCGCGCCAGCTTCTCGAGGCGGGCGAGTCGGTCGCGTTTCTCGGCATGTTCGATACCGAGAATCCGGCGAAGAATTGGCGGAAATATTCGCCCGCCGAGCGATTGCGGGTGTTCTGGCGGAGTCTCGACGGTTTGCCGTGGTCCGCGCGGATCGGCATGCTCTGCGGTCGTGCGATCGAGGGGGTTGGAACGCATTGTCGGGTGAAGCTCGAACTGGCGGCTCTTGCAAGGATCGGACGGACCGCGCCCCACAGCCGGATGCGGATGCTGCGGGTGCGCGAGCAGCACGACGCGTCCGCCGCGGGCTACCGTCCGCCGCCGCTTGATGTGGAGCTGGTGCTTTTCAAGACCGAGGCCGTGGATGACAAATTCGAGGTCGATGAGGACTACGGCTGGGGGGGGCTGGTGCGCAGGCTGGAGATCGAGCGGGTGGACGGGCGGCATCTCTCGATGTTCGAGCCGGAACACGTGGGCACGCTCGCCGAACGGGTCGGAGACCGGCTTTGAAAGCGCCGGTCAGCGCTCGGGGAACAGGTGTTTCCACACGGCGAGGGCTTCGCGGATCTGCTCCGACTTGCGGGTGGGGGAAAGCTCCCAGGTCATCGGTGCGTCGGTGGGGAAAAAGGGCAGCAGCGTCTTGTAGTCGAGCTCGCCGGTGAAGGGCACGCGGTGATCGCGGGCCGGCCACTGCACGTCGTGAACATGGGCGCCGTAGAGGTGGGGCTGGATCCGCTCGAGCCACTCGGCGTGGTCGAGCAGCCCGAGGTTGTGCTTGAGCTGGACGTGACCGAAGTCGTGCCAGTAGCGGACGTTCGGGTGGTCGGCGAAGTGTGCCTGGAGATCCAGCATCTCGCGCTCGGTCGGCACATCCTCGAAGCGCGACCGCGACTCGACGGCGAGCACCAGGTCGAGCTCGGCGGCTTTTTCGGCGAGCGTTTCCAGCGCGTCGATCGCGCGCCGGTAGTAGAGCGGGCCCACCTTCTCGCGCTTCTTGACGAAGGCGATCCGACGGGCGGCGAAATCCGGAGTGTCGCGCTCGCCGTCGGAGACCCGGGCGGTCAGGGCCTTGGTCCACTTTCTCGGCTTCATCGGGACCGATCCCATGTGGAGCACGACGTAGCGAGCCTTGAATTCGGCGGCGATTTCGAGCGTCTTGAGGGTCATGTCCATCGCCCGTTCGCGGTCGGAAGCGCGGTGCGAGGTGAACTCGTAGGCGTCGGGCGCGTCGATCATCACCTCGACGGGCGAAGGGAAGTAGTTGTGCACGCCGACGCAGCTGAAGCGACCGTCGGCGAAGGCCTTCCGCAGACCGGGGAGCTTGGCGACGGTCATGCCGTGGGAGAGCTCGAGCTCGGAGAAGCCGAGTTCGAGGATCTCATCGACCATCGCCTCACCGTCGTGGTGACGCGAGTTGTTCCAGCAGGTCGAGAAGGCGGGCACGGCGCGAGGCTGCGCCTCGAAGGGCGAATGTTAAATGCCAAATGTCGAATGGTCGCGGAGCAGGGCGACTACGCCTTCCGGTCGCCGCTGAGGAGAAACACGATCTCGCCCTTGGGCGGGCGGGCCTGGAACTCGGCGAGGAGTTCGGCGGCGGTGCCGCGGTGGTAGGTTTCGAACTTCTTGCTCAACTCGCGGGCGACGCAGCAACGCGCCTCCGGATGGGCGCCGGCCAGCAATTCGAGGGTCGAGAGGAGACGGTGAGGGGACTCGAAGAACAGGGTGGTGCCCTCGGCTTCGAGGCCGGCCTCGAGCGCCTTCAGGCGCTTGCCCTTCTTCACCGGGAGGAAGCCGTGGAAATGGAAGGCGTGGACCGGCAGGCCGGAGCCGACGAGGGCGGTGAGCACCGCCGAGGGGCCGGGCAGCACCTCGAAGGGGATGTCCGCTTCGAGGCAGGACTGAACGAGGCGGTAGCCGGGGTCGGAGACGCCCGGCATGCCGGCGTCGCTGACGACCGCGATGGACTCCCCGCCACGCGCGGCGGCGATCAGTTCGGGGAGTTTCCGGATCTCGTTGTGCTCATGGAGCGAGACGAGCGGCTTTCCCTCGATGCCGAGGTGGGCCAGTAGCTTGCCGGTCTGGCGGGTGTCCTCGCAGGCGATGCGGTCGGCGCTTTCCAGCACCTCCACGGCCCGGCGGGTGATGTCGCCAAGGTTGCCGATCGGGGTGGGGATGAGGGAAATCATGGGAGCGTCCCCGATGCGCGGATGGCCGGTCCGGGGACCGGGATCCGTCAGAAGCCGTTGGCGAGGCGCGAGACCAGGGCTTCGCTGGCGCGCTGGAGGGCGTCGGGCAGCGCGTTGTTGCGCGAGGTCTGGAGATTGGAGTCGACGAAGAAGCGCGAGTTTCCGGTCGAGGTGCCGGTGGCGATCACGCGGGTCGGATCGGCGGCATCGTGCAGGGTCCAGCGGAGCGTGACGGTGTTCTGCAGCTCGGCCGGGCGCAGGGTGTCGAGTCGGACGGATCGGATCTGGGCGTAATCGATGTCCTGAATGGCACCGGTCAGGATGGCGTCGGCATCGGTGCTGGTGGCCAGCCGGTAGGTGCCGTCTTCGATGAAGGCCTCGGTCACGGCCGAGGTGGCGAGCGCCTCGGCGCGCGGGTGCAGCGTGTCGTTGCCGAACATGGGCACCGCGATCGATTCGACGCCGCCCATGGCGGAGGGCTTGGCGCCGTCGATCCGATAACCGGCGCAGGAGGCCAGTGCGAGGGCGAGCAGGGAGGCGAGGAATCGCATGGTGTCCGGAATCAGTTGGAGCCGAGGGCGTTCAGGCGGGCTTGCGCCTTGTCGTGGAGCTCGCCGGACTTCGCTTTCCGCACGACTTCCTGGTAGTAGAATCGAGCGGACTGATGGTCGCCCTTCTTCTCGTAGAAGCGGGCGATCTCGTAGGAATTCTCGATGTCGCGTCCGCCGATGTTGGAGATCAGCTGGCGGGCCTCCCCGTTGCGTCGGTGGCCGGGGAACTGGCTGAGGTAGTCCTCGAACGCCTCGCGGGCGCGGTTGAGGTTGGCCTGGTCCTGGTTGCCCTCGTTGGCCTCCTTGAGGAGGATCTCGCCGATGCGGAACTGGGCCTCGGGGGCCTGGGGCGAGGCCGGGTAGTTTTCGACCACCTCGCGGTAGGCGCCGACCGCCTGCGGGATCTTGTCCTGGTCGGCGTAGATGTCGCCGATGCGGTAGTCCGCCTTCGCGGCCACCGGCGAACGCGGGGCGTTGCTGGAAACCTTGTTGAGCATGCCGATCACCTTGTCGGCGGAGAGGCCCGACTTGAGGCCGAGGAAGCTGTTCTTGATCTCGCCGTCGGCGGCGGCGAAGGCGAGCGCGCTCTGCCGCTCGAAGGCCTGCTTGTAGTAGCCGCTGCCCTGACGTTTCGCGAGGAGGTCCTGGTAGGCATCGAAGGCGTCGAGCGTCTCGCCCTGCTGCTCGAGGAGCTGGGCCTGGCGGAACCGCGCCTCGGCGGCGTGCTCGGCGTAGGTCATCTCGTCGGCGAGCTCGTCGTAGATCTTGATGGCCTTGTTCGTCTTGCCGGCATCCTCCGCCGCTTTCGCCTGTTGGAACATGGCTTCCGCCCGGGCGTTGTCGGTGCTGCCGGAGCCGACCATCGGGGGCAGATCGTCGTCGCCACCACAGGAGGCCAGCAGCGCGGCGAGGGAGAGCAGGAGGAGGGATTGGCGCATGGCGGAACGCTAAGGGGAGCCGGGCGGGGGCGGGAAGCGAAAATCAGGCGTTTCCCAGTTCCTTCGAGCGGTGGGCGGCGGCGGCGACCGCCTCGATGAGGGCGGCCCGGAGCCCGCCGGATTCCAGCGTGGCGAGCCCCGCGATGGTGGTCCCGCCGGGAGAGGCGACCCGGTCCTTGAGCTCTCCGGGATGGACGCCGGTCTGGAGGACCATGGTGGCGGCACCTCGCAGCGTCTGGGCCGCGAGCTCGAGCGCCTGTGCCCGGGGCAGCCCGCAGCGGACGCCACCGTCGGCCAGCGCCTCGATCATGAGAAACGCGAAGGCCGGGCCGCTGCCGGAAAGCCCGGTCACGGCGTCGAGCAGGTTCTCGGGGACCTGATGGACGACCCCGACCGCTCCGAGGAGGCGCCCGGCGGTTTCGGCATCGTCCGGGGTGGCGTGGTCGTCGAGCGAGAACGCCGAGGCGCCTTCACCGACGAGGGCGGGGGTGTTGGGCATGCAGCGGATGATGCGGAAACCGGAGGGCGCCGCGCTTCGGAGGCTGGCGATCGAAACGCCGGCCGCGACCGAGATCAGCAGGCGATCCGCCACGCCGGCATCGGCGAGCGATGCGAGGGCGGCATCGGCGTGATGGGGCTTGGTGCACAGCAGGAACGCCTCGCAGCCGGCGAGCTCGGCGATTTCCGCGCAAGTCGCGGCCCCGGTTTCCGTCGCGAAGTGCTCGGCGGCCTCCGGGAGCGGGTCGTATCCGAGGACCTGATCCGCCGTGACCGCCTTGCCGCGGATGGCGCCGGCCACCAGGGCGGTGGCCATTTTTCCGCATCCGATGATTCCGATCTTCATGGCGGGGATGCTAGGGATGAGACGGCCCCGGGCGAGCGTTCATTTTCCTTGGACGACGGCGGACCCGCTCGCATCGTCCGCCCATGCGCACCATGCTTCTCGCGTTCTTCCTGCCGCTCCTGGCTCTCGCAGACGAACCTGCGGAGGCCCCGGCGGAGTTGGCGGAGATCCCGGCCGTCGACCAGGTCATCGCCGAACGGGTGGCGGCTCTGCCGCCGCCGGCCGAGCCGGCGGTGCCCAAGGGGGTGACGATGGCGATCAGCTCCGAGGATCCGCGGGCCCAGAAGGCGGTGCAGCACGGCATGGTGTGTCTCCATACCGGGTGGGACTTCGAGGCGTACCGCCATTTCTGCATGGCCCTTCGTGCGGATCCGAACTGTCTGATGGCCCACTGGGGGGTGGGTCTGGCCCTCATGCACGGGAAGCAGGACCTCCAGGAAGCGCGCCAGGCCGCCCTCGAGCGGATGCTGGCGCTGGTGGAGCATGGAGTGGGCACGGATCTGGAGAAGCGCTACGCCTTCGCCCTGAGCAAGCTGCTTACCGAAGGACCGGTGGCGGCCGGCGAGGCGTTCACGGCGGCGGCCCGCGAGTACCGGGGCGATCCCCAGCTCACGCTGCTGACCTGTCTCATCACCCGCGGTGCCGACGCCGACGAGAAGCTCCTGGAGGCGGTCGAGAAGCACCCCGATCTCACGTGGTTGAGGTATGGCTATCTGGCGATGCGGGCCGAGGAGGACTCACGCGACGAGGAGCTTGAGATGGCGCGTCAGCTGGCATCCGAGGCGCCGGAATATCCGCCGTACTACCATCTGCTGGGCCACTACGAATGGCGCTGTGGGAACCATGCCCGGGCGGCGCACGCCTTCGGCCGGGCGGCCGACCTCTACGCCGGATGGATGCGCGACAACGGCCTGGATGCGGTGGATTGTCCGTCGTGGACCAAGGCCGAAAGCTATCGGGCGGTCGCGCTGGCCTCCAAGGGGGAGTATGAAACGGCGCTGGCGGTGGCCGATGCGGTGGCGGCGATCGAGGTTCCCCTCGATCGGGCGGATTCCAACGGCGGGCGGATGCTGATGTGGGAGGGACGGACGCTGCCGGTGCGCGTCCTGCTGCGGCGCGGCGAGCCGGGCGACATGGCCCGTGCCGCCAAGGTGCTGCCCCCTCTGGAGGAGGTCGAGGAGTTCGGCAAGAAGTCGCTCGCCCTCTGGTCCTACCAGGTCCATTCGTCGGTGGTGGCCGGGCGGCTCGCCATCGAGCAGAAGGACCTGCCGGCGGCCAACGAGATTGCCCTGGATGTCACCCGCATCGGCGAGAATTTCGTGAAGACCCGCGAGATCGGGATCCGCACCGGGGAGAGTTCGCACTGGCTCCGCGCGTTCAAGGCCTTCGAAGTGATGGCGGCCGAGTTCCGCGGTCTGATCGGCATGGAGGGGGTCGAGGGGACCGAGGGTCCGAGCGTGAGTGCGGGAAGCTGGTTCCAGGCGGCGGCCGACCGCCAGGAGCGGGCGACGCTGATGATGCCCCCGGCGGTGCTTCTGCCGATGGAGGTCAGGCTCGCCGACTACTATGTCGCTCGTAGTGAAGCCGCGAAGGCGATCGAGGTGCTCGAGTCCGGGCTCGAGGATCACCCGAACGACTGCGAGCTCCTGAACGGCCTTCTCGAGATCTGCGAGAGTGAGGGAATGACCGCCGAAGCGGCGGAGTGGCGTCGGCGGATCGAGGCCCTCGGCGAGCATTGATCAGGCCTCGCGCACGCGTTCGGGAGAGATGCCGCGCATCTCGAACACGCGGAGGATGGTGCTCTCGATCAGGTTGCTGGGGCACGAGGCGCCGGCGGTGATGCCGACCGTCGCCGGTCCGTCGCCCAGCAGCGCGGCCGGGTAGCGGCTTTTCACCTCGGCCTTCCGGTGGAGGTCGAAGTGCACGAGTTGCTCGAGGTCCTCGAGGCATTTCGCGTTGCGGATGAAGAAGGTCGGAAGCTCCTGCTCGGCGATCTCGACGAGGTGGGACGTATTCGAGCTGTTGTAGCCGCCCACGACCAGCAGGAGGTCCATCGGCTTGCGCAGCATCTCGAAGAGCGCGTCCTGCCGTTCCTGGGTGGCGCCGCAGATGGTGTCGAAGAACTTGAAGTTCTTCTCCTCGGTGTCGCGGTCGATCACCGCCTGCCGCACCCGGCGCTGAATTTCCTCGGTCTCGCTCTTCAGCATGGTGGTCTGGTTGGCGACGCCGACCCGCTGGAGGTGGTGGTCGGGGTCGAAGCCCGGGGAGAGCGCCCCTTCGAAGCGCGCGTAGAAGTTGTCGCGGTCGCCGCCCTCGCGGATGTAGCGGCAGAGGAAATCGGTGTCGTCGAGGGTGAGGACGACCACGTAGTGGCCGCTGCCGTCCTCGCCGAGGGCGCGGGACGCGGTCGCCTGGGTTTCCTCGTGCCCGGCCTTGCCGTGGATGATGGAGGTCATGCCTTCCTTGACGTAGGTCTTCACCCGTCGCCAGACCTTCATGACGTCGCCGCAGGTGGTGTCGACGACGTAGCAGCCCTGGTCGGCGATCTTTTCCATGAAATGGGTCGGTGCTCCGAAGGCGGGGACGATGACCACGTCCTCGGCCTCGAGTCGGTCGTAGTCCTCGGAGAGTTCCTGCCACGGCAGCGAGACGATGCCCATGTCGGCGAGCTGCTTGTTGACCTCGGGGTTGTGGATGATCTCGCCGATGAGGAAGATGCGCTGCTCGGGAAACACCCGGCGGGCGGCGTAGGCGAGGTCGATGGCGCGCTCGACGCCGTAGCAGAAGCCGAACTGCTGCGCGAGCCGCAGCGTGGTGCCGTCGATGGTCAGTTCGCCGCCCGCGTTGCGGATTTTTTCGACGATGGACGACCGGTAGTGCTCCTCGACCTCGGCGGTGACCTTTTCCATCACCTCGGGGCGACGGACATTCACGCGCTTGCGCTTGGGATTTCCGGTGGATTGCGGCATGCCGGGAATGTAGGGGGCGAATCCCTCCTGCCAAGTGATCAGTCGATTTCCGGGGGGCGCGAGCGCAACGGCAGGGCGAGGAGGGCGAAGAGGAGGAGCGCGATGACTTCGAGCCAGAGGATGTAGAGCGGATGGGGACCGAGGTGGTCGAGCAGGCTCGGATTGACCGGTTTGCGGGCGAGGAAGCCGAAGTTCGTGCCGAGCAGGGCGTTGGCGGCGAGGGCGACGAGCAGGTAGCCGTTGAGCCAGGCGAAGGCCTTGAGGGGGCTCTTCCACCACGGGCGGTCCGCCCGCCAGTCGAGGACGATGGGGAGGTAGAGCGCGGCGGTGATCACCGCGAAGTGGTGGGAGAAGAACGAAAGGAAGGCCGGGTGCGGCCAGCCGATGTCGAGGGCCGGTGTCGCCACGCCCTGCACGGTGCCGGCGAGACCCCAGAAGTAGGTCAGGAGCGCCAGCGTCCGGTTCCGGGTGAGCAGGGCGAAGCCTGCGATGAAGGCGGCGAGGTCGCAGAGGTGCAGCGGGACGACGTTGTCGATGTCGGACTCGCGCTGGACGCTCGACCAGGCCCAGGCGCTGAACACGGTGGCGGTGAGGCAGAGGAAGGCGAGGACGCTGCGCGCGACGAGCTCGGTGGTCCCGCCGCGACGGCCGAGGACGAGGAAGGCCGCGATCATCACCCCCCCGGCGGCGAGGGTGAGCCCGTGCTGGGGGGAGAAGGGGGAGAAGGAGGGATCGGACACCGTGGGCAGGCTGGGGGCCGGGAGGAGAAGTTCCAAGTTCCAAGGCGCATGGCTTTGCTTCTCCCGTTCGCGCTTGCGGGGGAGGCCGGGGCCTTTTCATGCTCACGGCATGAAGGGACGTCGGCAAGGTCGGGAGGCGCGGGAGAACCGCCATGTGAGGGCGGAGATCGCGGTCGCCTCGCGGGGGGAGGAGGAACTGATGGAAATCGTCGATGCGGCGGAGGTGCCCTTCCTGCTGGTGCTCGACTGCGTGCAGGACCCCCACAATCTCGGCGCGATCCTGCGGACGGCCGACGGGGCCGGGGTGCATGCCGTGGTGGCGCCCAAGGACAAGCAGGTGGCGATCACCGAGACCGTGCGCCGGGTGTCGGTGGGAGGGGCGGATCACGTGCCCTTCGTCCAGGTGACGAATCTGGCGCGGACGATGGAGCGGCTGAAGGAGAAGGGACTGTGGTTTGTCGGGACCTCGGACCGGGCCGGGAAGTCGCTCTACGAACTCGATTTGAAGGGGCCGCTGGCGCTGGTGCTGGGGGCGGAGGAGAAGGGGATGCGCCGCCTGACGGAGGAGAACTGCGATTTCCTGGCCCGGATCCCGATGGCCGGACGGGTCGAGTGTCTGAATGTCTCGGTTTCCGCCGGGGTGTGTCTCTACGAGGCGGTGCGCCAGCGCGGATGAACGAACCGGTGCGCATCCTGTCCGACCTGCATCTCGGGCATGCGGCGTCGCGGATCGAATCGGTCGAGGAACTCCGTCCCTTGATCGCCGGGGCCGGCACGGTGGTGTTCAACGGCGACACCTGGCAGGAGCTGGCGTCCGGCTTCCGACGCCGGGCCGAGGCCTTGCTGTCGGATCTTCAGGCGCTTTGCCGGGACGAGGGGGCGGCGGCGGTCTTCCTCTCGGGAAATCACGACCCGGGCTGGTCCGGCAAGGGCTGGATCGAGCTGGCGGGCGGGCGGATCGTGGTGACACACGGCGACGCGGTGCTGTGGGCGGGCTCGCCGTGGAGCCGCGAGGCCTTCGAACGCGAAGCCGAGGTCCGGCGGCTGTGGGAGGAACACCGCGGCGCGGAGGACGATGCCGGCGAGCGCCTGGTGCTGGCACGGGCGGTGGCGCGGGCCTTGAAGGCGGCGTCGTATCCCAAGGGACGCTCGCTCGTGCGACGGGCGATGGATGCCGTGAGTCCCCCGCGGCGGGCGTGGGAGATCCTGAGCGTCTGGCTCCATCATCCCCAGGCCACGGCGGCCTTCGCGCGGCGCTACTTCCCGCGGGCCGAACTCGTCGTGGCCGGGCATTTCCACTGGCCGGGGGTGTGGCGGCGGAGCGGGCGGGTGGTGATCAACACCGGGGCCTTCGTCCATCCCCACCCGGCGTGGTGGGTCGAGTGGCACGACGGCTGGCTGCGTTGTGGGCCGGTGCTCGACGGGCCGGTCCGGCGAATGGGACAGGCCAGGGCGGTGTGGCGCTTCGGCGATCAGCCGAGGACGAGCTGACCGATCAGGCCGAGCAGGAAGCCGGCGACGGCGCCGAGCGGCGGCGTCCAGTGGCGCTCGAGCTTCGCCTGGGGCGCGATGTCCTGGAACACGAGGTAGAGGATGCCCCCGGCGGCGAAGAGCATGATCGCGCCGATGGTGGCGGGATGTCCGGCGAGAAAGTGGAAACCGGCCAGTCCGCAGAGGGGTCCGAGCAGGGCGAGCAGGGAGAAGCTGACCAGAATGCGTCGCGAAGGCGTGCCGCCGGAGCGGATCTCGCGAAACGCGTTGAAGCCCTCGGGGAGGTTCTGCAGGGCGATGAGCAGGGCCAGGACCAGTCCGGCGGTGCCGCCATCGGCCGCCGCGGCCCCGAGCGCGAGGGCTTCGGGGACGAAGTCGGCCAGCATGGCCGTGAGCTGGGACGCCGGGCTGTCGTGCTTCGAGAGCAGGATGTCGAGCCCCATGAAGGCCAGGCTGCCAAGGGTCATCCACAGCGCGACGGCCCCGATTCCCAGGGCACGGGACCCTTCGGGCACCAGCACGAGGGCGACCGCCGCCAGCAGCGCCCCGCCGCCGAAGGCGATCACGAGGTGCCGGAACTCGTTCTCCAGCCAATTCGGATGAAGGCGCTCCACCGCGGCGAGAAAGCCCCCGAGCGGAATGGTCGCACCGGCCAGAAGGGTAAGCAGGATGATGGCGAGGGGGCCGTCCATGGCGATCGGGTTCAGGGTGGCTCGGGCAGGTCCTGGAAGCGCGAAACCTTCCAGAAGCCGCGCTGGCCGCCGAACTCGACCGGGCAGGTGATGGGGCCGTCCTCGGCGGCGCGCTCGCGGGCGACCTCGCGCCATTCGCAGAGGTTGGTGCTGAAGTGGACGACGTAGTTCCAGCCGGTGTGGCCGGGAAAGACGATGTCGCCGCCCAGCGCGGAGGCCGGCAGGAGTTCGGCGGCGACGGCGGTGATCGGCTGGGCGGCGAGCGCCTCGCGCCACAGCTTGTAGCTCTGGATGTCGACCGCGTCGCCGGGTCCGTACGCGATTTCGAGCTGCTCCATCATGTCGTGGAAGGCGGGCACGTCCGGCCAGGTCCCGGGGACGTCGGCCTCGAGGCCGACCCGAACGTTCGGCACGTTGGAGAGTTCCCAGCTCACGCCGCTGTCGATGCTCGAGAAGGTGTCGCGGTCGAAGGGCATGAGGGTGATGCCGCTGAGGTGCGCGGAGATGTCGTCGAACCACTGGTCGCGCTCCGCGGCGTCGGTCCAGCCGATGGAGCCGCCGGGGTAGCTGTCGAACCACACCGGCAGGTCGGCGTAGATGGGAAATCCCGGCATCCCCTTGTCGATGAAGAGCTGCCGGACCGCGGCGTAGGTGTCCTCCAGCAGGAGCAGGTAGTCGCGCTGGTCCTCGTCGCTCAGGCCGCTCCATTCGGGGAGCGCCTGCGGCTCGATGTCGAGGTGCAGGGCGTCGAACTTCTCCGAGGCGAGGCGACCGGGCGCGTTGTTGAAGTCGATGACGCGTTCCTCGACCTTCTCGAGGAAGGAGGCGTGGTCCCCGGGGAAGATCCAGGTGTTCTCCGACATCAGGCACTGCGACTGGATGCCGGCGGCCTGGAGCTTGGCGTTCCACGCCGCGATCTCCCCGGGTTCGCTGACCGGACGGTTGCCGTAGCTGCCGTAGACCCGCTTGATCGAACGGGCGTTGAAGAAGGCGATGGTCTGGTTCTCGAGCGTGTTGTTGCCGACGATGGTTTCGCTTCCCCAGGGGTTGCCGCTGTGCTTCCAGAACCAGACGCCGCGGTGCTTGCTGGCTCGGGCCCCGGTGGCGAGGAGGAGGCAGAGGAGCACGGGGAATGCCTTCATCCGTGCATCCTAACGGAGCGACGAAGGGGGTGTCGATGCCTTAGCGGATGCCCCGGGGGCCGTCGGAAGAACCGCACCTCCTCACTTCGCCAGCATCCACTGGATGTGCGGCGTGTAGAGGTCGGGCTCGAGCAGGAAGGAATCGTGGCCCTTGTCGGAGTGAACCGTGATGTGCGTGGCATCCACACCGGCGGCGTGAAGATGGCCGACGAGTTCCGCCTGTTCCTCCGGGTAGAAGCAGAAGTCGGAATCGATCGAGAACACGAGCCACTTCTGGCCGGCGTCGCGGCAGCGCTCGAGCAGGTCGACCGGGCTGTCGGCGCCGCCTTCGGTGACCGCGTTGAAGTGCGACCACATGTCGATGATGCGCAGGTAGGTGTTCGGGTCGAAGCGCTTCACGAACTTCTTCCCCTGCGCAAGCATGTAGCTCTGGAACTGGTCGCGGACGTCGTACCAGGCGAGCATTTCCTTCTCCGGCACCACCTCGCGGCGCGCGCGGCGCTCGAAGGCGTCGATGTGGACGAAGGTCTTGTGCGAGATCATCCGGGCCAGTGCCAGGCCGTAGGCCGGACGACCGTTGTCGTAGTAGTCGCCGCCGTTGAAGTAGGGGTCGTTCTCGATGGCGAGGATCTGCTCGAAGAGGATCAGCCGGTTGAGGACGGTCGTCTTGAAACCCGAGGCAATCGAGACGACGTGGCGGACGCGCTCGGGGAGCATGGTCGAGAGGCTGAGCGCCACGAGTCCGCCGACGGACGGGCCGACCACCGAATGCAGGGCGTCGACGCCGAGGTGGTCGAGCAGGTGCGCGATGAAATCGACCTGGTCGGCGGCGGTGACGTGGGGAAAGGACGAGCCGTAGGGCTTGCCGGTGCGCGGATCGGTCGAGGACGGGCCGGTGGAGCCGTAGCAGCCGCCGAGGTAGTTGGCGCAGATGATGAAGTAGCGGTCGGTGTCGAGCGCCTTGCCGGGGCCGACGATTTCCTCCCACCAGCCGTCGTGCAGCTCCGGCTGCCACAGGTCGCCGACGCCGGGAATGCCGGGGTTGTGGCCGCAGGCGTGGTGGCTGCCGGAGAGCGCGTGGAGGACCAGCACCGCATTGGAGGCGTCCGCGTTGAGCTCGCCCCAGGTCTCGTAGGCAATCCGCACCTCCGGCAGTTCGCCGCCGGAACGCAGCTGGAAGGGCTGGTCCTCGCGAAGCTCCAGGAACTGGGTGGTGACGTCGGCCACGGGACGGCGTATCTAGGGCCAACGGGCTCCGGTGCCAAGTGTCGAAAGCGGGCGCCGGCGGCATTGAAGATCGCCTGTCGCCGTTCTAGGCTCCGGCCATGAGCAAGGGTTTCAAGGAATGGCAGGTGGTGTGCGAGGCGCTGGCGAGCGGCCGCCAGGCGATCATCTTGAGAAAGGGGGGCATCCACGAGGGGCGTGAGGGCTTCTCTTTCGGGGCGGAGTCGTTCTTCCTGTTTCCCACGCGGTTTCACAACCAGGACCAGTTCGTGCGGGAGGGATCGGTCGATCCCAAGCCGGAGTGGGAGGTTGGGGAGAAGGTCGCCGTGACCCACCACTGCGAGGCGGTGTGGGCGAAGACGCTGACCGACTGGGACACGGTCGCCGCGCTCGAGCCCTTCCACATCTGGACCGAGGAGACGGTGCGCCAGCGGTTCGACTGGGAGGGCAAGGGCATGGCCTCCGGGAGCATCCACGTGGCCCTCGTGCGGGTGCGCCATCTGGAGGAACCGTGGGTCTTCCCCTACGAGAAGAAATACGGTGGATGTCGTAGTTGGATCGAGCTTCCGGAGCCGCCGCTGGAGTGGGACGCGAACTGCTCCTTCGCGATGGGCGACGACGCCTTCTCGACGCTCGACGCGAAGCTGCTGGAGCGGATCGGGTGACGGACCGGATCCGCGCGAGAGGCCTCGCCGGCGGGGCGGGCGCGACAGCGTCGCGCGTCCCGGGTGGCGAGGGGAAGGGGCGCGCGACGCTGTCGCGCATGATCCGGTCCAGTCGATGCGCGAGTGGGCTCGCGCGGTCCGCCTTGCGGCAGGGGCGGGGGCGCGGTTTCGGTCAGTCCCAGAACGTCCCTTCGCTGGCGACCGAGTCGAGGAAGGCCTGACGCAGGGTCTGGAGCTCGGCCACCGCGGCGGGTTCGTCGCTGCTGCGGTCGAAGCGCTCGTGGGGGTCCTGCTCGACGTTGAACAGGAGCGGATCGGCGACGCTGGCGGAGAAGCCGTAGTTATTGCCGGTTTGCGAGTAGAGTTTGGTGTGGAGTTTCCAGGGTCCCTTGCGGGCGCCATAGACCTGGTTGTTGGAGGCTCCGGTGTAGATGAACTCGAAGTCCGGAACGGTGCCGGGGAAGGTCGTGGGATTCAGAAAAGGCCGGATGTCGCGCCCGTCCAGCGTGCGACCGGCCGGCAGCGCTTCGCCGGCGAGGGCGAAGGCGGTGGGCAGGATGTCCAGGGTGGAGGCCGGGGTTTTCACGACGGTGGCCGGCGGGATGGTGCCGGGCCAGTACCAGACGCCGACCTCGCGGACGCCGCCCTCCCAGGTCGAGCCCTTGCCGTCGCGGAAGGGCAGGGCGGAGCCGACCAGCAGTCGGGCCTCGTCGTACTTCGGGTGGTTGGCGGTGTTCTGGAAGCGGATCCACGGACCGTTGTCCGAGGTGAAGATGACGAGCGTGTTGTCGGCGATGCCTTCGGCTTCGAGCGTCGCGTTGAGGGTGCCGACCATGGCGTCGATCTCCTCGATGCAGTCGCCGTAGAGCCCGCGCAGCGAGGTGCCCTTGAACTCGTCGGAGGCGTGGACCGGCAGATGCGGCATGTTGGGCGCGACGTAGAGGAGGAAGGGTCCGTCCTTGTGGTCCTGGATGAAATCGACCGCGAGATCGCGGTAGCGCGTGGTCAGGTTCTCGTGGACGGGGAGGTTGAAGCAGATGTTTTCCGCGACCATCTCGTAGCCGGCGATGGGGGTCGTGCCCGAGGGCTTGCTGCGGACCAGGTCGGCGCCGGGGTCGTAGTCGTTGGAAACGTTGGTCCCCTCCCAGACGTCGAAGCCGTGGGCCAGCGGGAAGGCGTCCGGGGTGTTCCCGTTGTTGGCGTTCGGGTTGCCGAGGTGCCATTTGCCGAAGAAGCCGGTGGCGTAGCCCTGGTTCTTGAGGCCCTCGGCGAGGGTGACCTCGTCCGGATGGAGGTGTTTCGCCGAGTTGGGTCCGAGCACCCAAGCGCCGAGGCCGGAGCGGGCGGGATTGCGACCGGTGAGCAGCGCGTAGCGCGAGGCCGAGCAGGCCGGGGACGCGGCGTAGAATTGCGGAAAGTTCGCACCCTCGGCGACCATCTTCGAGACGTTCGGGGTGTGGATGGTCGGGTTGCCGGTGTGTGAGAAGTCGCCGTAGCCGCAGTCGTCGAGGAAGACCACGACAACGTTCGGCTTGTCGAGCGCCGGGCGGGCGAGGAGGGGAGCGGCGAGCAGCAGGAGCAGGAAGAAGGATCTCATGAGTTCCGGAGGCGCGGCGGGTTCTACGGTCGAACTGTCTTCAAACGAGCAAAAAAGCGAGAATTCGAGCCGCCGAGCGTTTCGAGAGGGACGGTCACCTCGACAATCTCGGTCTCTCCCGAGCCGTCGCTGATGGCGATGTAGGGATCGACGGCCAGGTCGCTCCACCCGGTGAGGTCGTTGCCGGTCTGGAGGATGTAGTGGTCGTTGAGGGAGTCGGCCGGGCGGATGAAGCTGAAGGTCGCGTGGGTTCCGGTCGTTTCGGCCAGCGAGGTTTCGACCGGGCCGAGGATGGCGTCGCGGGCCGGCGGAAGCTGCGGGACCGGGGTCGAGAAGCTGGCTTCGTGGCTGCTGGCGAGCTGTTGGAGCGTCGAGAGCACGTCGCCGTGGCTGCCGGAGCGATCGATGCGCTCGGAGGGATCCTCCAGCAGGTCGAAGAGCAGAGGGGCGGTGCCGCTGAACGCGTTGTCGGGATCGGTGTTGAGGTAGTCCTGGTGGAGCTTCCATCGGCCGGAGCGCAGGGCCTGGAGTTCGTAGCCGCTCCCGGTGTGCCGGTGGAGATAGAGAGTGGTGGTGTCATCCGGCGATGTCCGCTCGCCCAGCAGGGCGTCGGCGCGGCCGACCCCGTCGTAGGGGTGGTCCGGCGGCAGGTAGCCGTCGGCGATCTCCGCGAGGGTCGGGAGGAGGTCGGCGAGACCGAGGACGGCGTAGTTGTCGGCGGCCTCGACCGCCTCGGGCCAGCGGACGATGAGCGGGACCCGGACCCCGCCTTCCCAGGTGGTTCCCTTGCCGTCGCGCTGCTGACCGTTGGAGCCCGTGGGAAAGGTTCCGGTGTCCTTGTCAGCTCCGCCGTCGGAAAGAAACAGCACCAGGGTTTCGTCGACGATGCCCGAGATGTCGAGTTGGTCGAGGAGACGGCCGACGCTGGTGTCGAGCGCCTCGATGCGGTGGCCGTAGGTGCCCAGCAGCGAGGTGCCGGTGGCGGGAAGCGGAGGCGGTTGGAAGACCAGCAGGAAGGAACCGGCCGCATTCGCGGAGATGAAGGCCTCCGCCCGGGAGGTCAGGGTGTCGAGCAGGGTGTTGGGATCGGGCGAAGCGTCGAGAACGGTGCCGTTCTCCACCAACGGCGGGGCGGGCGGAAGCGAGGAGTCCCAGGGCAGCCCGTGAAACAGCACGAAGCCATTGTCGTTGGCCGTGGCTCCGGGCAGGTCGCCGAGATGCCAGGCGCCGATGAAGGCGGTCCCGTGGCCCGCCTTGCGGTAGGTTTCGCCGAGGGTCCACTCGCGGGGATCGAGACCCGGGGCCGAGGGGGCGATGCTGGCGGGCAGGCCGGCGCGGCGGGCGAGCCGGCCGGTGAGCAGCGCGTACTGGCTGGCGAGGTCGCCGGGGCCGGTGGTGGTGAACTGGGTGAAGCGCTGGCCCTCGCGCGACAGGGCGTCGAGTCGCGGGGTGGAAATACTAACCGCGCCGTAGCAGCCGAGATCGTTGAAGCCGAGGTCGTCGGCGACGATGATCACGACATTCGGCACGGCCTCGGGGAGGAGGATGAAGCGGGCTTCGGCGATGGGGCCGAGTTCTCCGTCAACGACGGCACGGGCATGGACCGTGGCCGAGGCGGAGGGCGCGAAGGGACCGGCGTAGAGGGTCGAGGAGGCGTCGGGTTCGGAACCGTCGAGAGTGTAGCGGACCTCGACGCCCGGGTCGGACGACAGGGTGATCGTTTCCCCGTCGCGCAGGACACCGGCCGCGGGGGAGATGGTCACGGAAGGCGGCGGCGGGGGGGCGGCGGGGCCGGAGAGGGTGAGCGAGGTGAAGCGGGCGCTGCTGGTGCCGGCGGTCGGGTCCTCGTAGCCGATCCAGAGGTGACGGTAGCCGGCGCTGAGGTCGATGGCGATCGGGGCGGCCAGCGAGTCGATGGTGAAGGTGGCGTCGGTGAGCGAGCGGGTTTCGAGGGTGAGGGTCAGCGTGCCGTCGGCGGGGGTGGTGAGCGGGGAGTCGGCGGTGGTGGCGGTGCCGCCGAGGTAGGTCCACGCCGCCAGCTTGTCGGTGGGATCGATGAGGCGGGCCCGGGAGGCGAAGTTGCTGCCCTGGGTCTGGGCGCGGTCGGACGGCGAGAGGGCTTCGGTGTTGAAGCCGGCGAACAGGATGGCGTTCGACAGACCGCTCCACGAGAACTCGAGGGTGTAGGTCTCGTTTTCCTCGAAGGTGAAACCGGCCCCGAGGTCGAGGGAGGCGGTGCGATCGGTGTTTGAGCCGTCGGCGACGATGCCGTCGGCGCCGAAGATGCCGTCGGCCGACCACGCGCCGGAGCCCGCGGGCGCGACTGCGGGCGTGCGCCCGTCGAGCGCCCCGGCTGCGCCGAAGTCCTCGTGCAGGAGGACCCCGCCGCGGGCGGTGGCGAGGGCGAAAAGAACGGCGGCCCCGCCGGGGAACCGCCGTGGATGAAGGTGAGTCCGGAGCATCGCGATTCAGCGGCGGCGGCGCAGCAGGCCGAAGAGGCCAAGGGCGCCGAGCAAAGCGACGGAGGGTTCGGGCACGCCGGTGAGCGTGATCGAGTTGACGTCGGCCATCAGGTCCTGGGCGTCGGTGATGTTCGCGTCCTCGTAGCCAAGGTAGAGCCAGCGCATGCCGCTGACATCGACGCCGGAGATCGAGTTGGTGCTGGTGCCGTCGCTGACCTCGACGTCGGCGTCGGTGAGCGAGTTGGTGTCGATGGTCATGGTGACCACATAGGAGGCTCCGTCGAAGGCGTTGGTGCCGGTATCGACACCGGTCACGTTGTTGGTCGTGCCGACCCGGTTCCAGATGGCGAGCGCGTCGTTGGAGCCGAAGTCGCGGGCGCGGATCGCCAGGTTCGCGCTGCCTTCGATCTGGGCGGTGCTGGTCAGGCTGGGCGAGGCCTGATTGGTGAAGCCGGCGAAGATCGCGGAGCTGTTCAGTTGCCCGAAGTCGAGCGTGAGGGTGTAGGTTTCGCCGCCGACGAAGAAACCGGATCCCAGGTCGAGGAACGCACCGCGATCGACGTTGTTGCTGTCGCCCGCCGCATCCACCGCCGAGCCGTCGGCCCGCAGGTAGCCCGGAGAGATTTCGGTCGAGGCCTGCCAGGTGCCGCTGGTGAGCAGGTTGGTGTCGGGGCTGGTGCCGTTGACGTTGTCGCCGGAGGCTCCGGAGAAGTCGTCGAAGACCAGGGTGGCGGCGACCGCGGGTGAGGCGGCGATGATCAGGAGGAGGGCGGTGTGCTTCATCGGTCGGTTGCTTTTGTTGATGTCTGGAGTGGTTTTGTTCACCGGATGCGGAGGCGGTAGAAGCCGCGGGGTCCGGGTTTGGGAGTGGAATCGGAGATCGTCGTTCCGGTGCCCGGGATCTCCTCGTCGTCGATGATGTCCCAGCCCCCGGCGAAGTCGGAGGTTTCCTCGATCCAGTAGATCCACCCTTCGGCGGATTCCCAGGAGTAGCTCACATCCGAACCGTCGACCTCGAAAGAGACGAAGCGAACCGCGGGCGGGGCGGTGGAGATGTGGCCCAGCGTGGTGGCGTCGAGGATGTCGTCGTAGATCCGGAAATCATCGAGTTCTCCTTCAAGCCCGAAGTCCGTGGAGTTGGAAAGCACCCCGAGTTCGAGGTTCTTGTCGGGCTGGATCGAGCCGGACACGTTCGGGAAGCTGAGCGTGTCGGCAAGCGCCCCGTCGAGGTGGATGTCCACGCTGAGGGCGCCGGTGGAGTCGTCGCGGGTGCAGAGCAGGGCGAAGTGGTGCCAGGTCTCGTCGGTATCGGCGATGGCGAACGACGTCGTATCGACTTCGCGGGTGGTGCCGTCGGAGACGGCGAAGATGAAGGCGTTGGGAGCGGTCGGGTGGTCGGTGGCGTTGATCAGGAACTGGAAGCCGGGGGCCAGGGTGCCGCTGACGGTGCCGTCGGCATCGAAGACGCCGTCGGCGTTGGAGTCCACATTGTGGCGACGCACCCAGAAGCAGATCGAGAAATCGGATGCCGGATCGCTGAAGCCTGTCCAGAGATCCTCGGGGGCGACGTCCACCTTGTCGAAGCGGGTGGTGAAGGTCCGCAGTGCCGAGGTGCCGGGAGTGACGCCCTCGACGATTTCGGGAGAACCGGCGACCGATCCGTCGGCAAGGAGGCTGCCGTGGGACCATCCGGGGAAGCCGGGTTCATCGAAGGTCCACTGATGGACGAGTTCCGCCGCTAGCATCGAATCCCAGGCGACGAGGACGAACGTGAGTGGGAAACATCTCATCATGCCCTCATGGGCACGACCCCGTCGGGTGGTAAGCAGGGACTTTGACTTTTTTGGTGAACCCGGAGTTTCTCCCCGGCACCGGATGATGGTCCCGATGTCGGGAACCCGTTCATCAGGGACGCCGGGCGATCGCGGCGATTTCCTCCGGTTCGAGTGCTCCGGCGATGATGTGGAGTTCGTCGAGATCGCCTTTGAAACCTGCGGGGCCGCTGCGGGCGACACGCTCGTAGCGACCGATCGACAGGGGGCGGCTGTTCGCTCCGTGGGTCGAAGTGGAGGTCGCCTGTTCGAGCGGGTTCCCGTTGCCGTGGAGAGGGATGCGGGTTCCGTCGAGGTAGAGCGTCAGGTGGGGCGGGTGGCCGGCTCGGTGGTCGTTCCAGACCGCGGCCAGATGGTGCCAGCGGCCGGGTTCGAGTCGGGCGTCCCCATTCGCATACCATTCGCCGAGAGAGACCCGCGGAACGACGGATCCGTCGTCGAGCCCGACCAGGGCCAGCTTGAACTTGCGATTGCCGAAGTTCGTCGGGTCGCCCCAGAAGGCGAGTGGCGGGGCCGAGCCGTAGTCGGCCCCGGCGGCCGGGCGCACCCAGAGGTGCACGGTCCGCGGGGCGTCGCCGCCGATGCCGGACCAGTCGGTGACCAGCTCGGCGCCGCCGTCGAAACGCAAGGCCGAGCCATGGATGCCGGGAATCGAGAGGGCTTCGGAGCCGGAGTCGTGTCGGACCAGCCGGGCGCTGAGGTCCCCGGCCTCGGGAAGATTGCCTTCGATGGAAAAGTGATCGCCTGCCCTCCCGTCGAAGCCGAGGCGCAGGTAGGGAAGCCGGTCGGGCAGCGAGTCGGGATAGTCGCCGGGTTCATCGATCGTCCGGAAATCCCCTGCGGCCGTGAGTTCGACGGCCTCGCCGGCGGCGAGTTCGACGATGTCGCGGCGGCCGGCCTTGGCCCGGACCTCGACGCGACCCTCGATGACGGCGACCGAAGGGAATTCGGGGTCGCGAAAATCGACACCGAACTCGGTTCCGAGGTCGACGACGGAAAAGGCCGGGCCGCGGACGGTGAAGCCCCGGGCTTTCTTCGGGACATGAAATCGCGCCCGTCCCCTGGAAAGATCCACGAGGCCGGGACCGACATAGCGGAGTTCGGCGGGGCCTTCGAGGAAGGCCCGGACGTCGTTGGGGAAATGGAACTCGACGACGCCCTGCCGGATCGCGAGCTGCTGGCCGGGCTGGATCTCGTTCTCCGGGGCATTCCTTTCTGGAGCGCCGCCGACGACGGTCCCCGGACTCACCGCGAAGGTCGCGGAGGCCGTTTCCGGGCGGACCAGGATGGTCGTGAGGGTGATGCCGGTGGCCAGCAGGACCGCGGCGGCGGCGGCCAGCGAGATCGTGACCTGCCGGCGTTTCTGGCGGATCGTGCGGTAGGTGGTCGAGTGGGGGATCGCGCCGGGGCGCCGGGCTTCCGAGAGGACCTCGCGCTTCAGGTCGGAGGCCAGCAGCGCGTAGTCGCACCACAGGTCGCGGGCGGTCTCCGACTCGCGCAGCAGCTGGTGGAGCCGGGCATCGTCGGCCTCGTCGAGCGGGCCGTCGTGGGCCGCCTGGATCAGGGATTCAGTCTCGCGGGGATTCATGCGTGGCCGTGGCGGGTGCGGTCGATTTCGAGCTTCGAGTGGATGCACCGGCGCAGGGCGGCGCGGATGCGGAAAAGGGTCACCTTGAGTCCTTTCGCGGAGCGTCCGGTGCGGGCGGCGCATTCGGCGAGCGTTTCGCCCACCTCGTAGTGGCTGAGCAGCAGGTCGCGATCGATGGGGCGCAGTTGCTGGAGGCATTCCTGCAGGGCCGCCTGCCGCGGGGCGGGGCGTGGGGGGACGCGCTCGGCCATGCGCTCGGTGATGGCGGTGGCGAGGTCGTCGTCGAAGACCAGCCAGTGCTTGCGCCCGAGTTCCTTGAAGTGGGAGCGGACGTTCCATTTCGCGACCTCGAAGGCCCAGGCGCGGAAGTTCGTGCCCGGGGTGAAATCGGAGCGTTTGCGCCAGAGCGTGAGATTGGTGCGCTGGAGGACGTCGTCGACCGCCGGGTCGCCGGGCATCAGCGATTGGATGAACCCCTGCAGGGCCACCTGCTCGGCGGTCAGGTCGGCGACGAAACGATCATCGTCTCCGGGGGAGGGCGACGGCTGGTCGGGCGAAGCGGAGATGGTTTCACGAAACGGCATCCGGTGGGCGGGGTCAAGGGGTCCGGGGTATATGGGCGCGCGCGGGGCGCTGGGTAAGCGGAAAACTTTCGGGGCCGGGGAATCGGCCGGAACGAGGGGCTTGTCCGGGCGGTCGCAGGACGCTTTGCTGGCCGTGCTTGGCGGACGAGGAACGGCGGATGAGCTGGAGGCAGCGGTTCGGGGTCTATGGGGACCTGCCGACGCGGCTCCTGATGCGGGCGCTGGAGAGCGCGCCGTGGTTCGTCGAGCCGGTGCTGGTGGCGGTGTGGACGGCGCTGTTTTTTCTCCTCGCCGGGAAACAGCGGAGGGCGGTGGCCGGCAACCTGCGGGCGCTGTTCCCGGAGTGGTCGGAGCTGCGGGCGTGGGCGGGCGCCTACCGGGTGTTCCGGAATTTCGCGGCGACCTACGTCGATGCCCTGCGCTGCGAGACGAAGTCGGGCGAGGTCGACTGGGTGATCGAGGGCATGGATTCCTTCGAGCAACTGGCGGGCACTTCCGAGGGTTGCCTGATCCTGACCGCCCACATGGGGAACTACGACATGGCGGCGCCGCTGTTCTCGGCGAAGTTCGGGCGGACGGTCTATGCCGTGAGGGCCCCCGAGCGCGAGCCGGAGATGCAGAGGATCCGCGAGGCCGAGCTGCGGGAGAAGGAGCGGCTCAACCCGCATTTCCGGAGCCTCACCAACCACGACGGCGAGATGCTCGGGGTCGAGCTCGCCCGGCTGCTGCGCGAGGGCATGGTGGTGGCGGTGCAGGGCGACCGGGTGATCTTCGAGGTTTCGCCGATGGAGGTGGACATTGGCGGCGGGCTGATGATGAAGCTGCCGCGGGGTCCGCTGTTTCTCGCCCGGATCTCGGGGGCGCCGGTGTTTCCCCTGTTCATCCTGCGCGACGGCTGGCGGCGCTACCGGGTGAAGGTCTTTCCACGCCTCGAGCTGCCGCCGCGGAAGCGCGGACGGGGCGAGGACGCGGCCGTGCAGCCCTGGGCCGGGGCGATTCTGGAGGTGGTGAAACCCCACTGGGACCAGTGGTTCGTGTTCGAGCCGGTATTCCGTCGTGAGGAAGGGGGTGCCGGGTGAGACGCGAGACGGTGAAGCCGCGCGACAACCGGGCGGCGACCCCGCTGTTCCGTGCCTTCGGCGGACGCCTCGTCGAGCCCGACGGCGAAGAGGTCGTGCTCGCGAACCGCTCGGACATGCACCGTCTCGAGGGGCGGCTGCTGGGCTTGCTGATGCCGTTGATGGCGGGGCTGATTGTGTTCGACGGTCTCTGGCGTCTCGGGGGCGCGTGGCTGGCGTGGACGAGCATCGCCCCGGCGTGGCTGCTCGGGCTGCACCTGCTTTCGCTCGGTTTCGGCCGACGCTCGCCCGCGGCCGCCTTCTGGTGCTGGGCGGTGCTGTTCAGCGCCTGGTCCGGGTGGATGGTGAATGACGCCGTCCCCTGGGTGCGCGGGATCGCCTGGGGTTGGCTGGGCTTTCTCGGTCTCCAAGGCGCCGGGCTCGCGATGATGGGATGGAATCTATTGATGCGCCTCCGCGGGTCCCGCGGGCTGACCGTGCGGATGGTGGGGGTGGTGGCCGCCCACCTCGGCATGGCGTGGGCGTGGTGGCGCTTCGGCTGGCCGTGGGGCCTGGCCTGGGGTGCGGGCATCGCCGCGATCGGATGCTGGGGGACGTTCCGGCCGACCTCGCCGCTTTTCGGCCCGGTTGCCACCCGGGTGCGGGGCGGCGGGGTGCTGATCACGCTCGATGACGGCCCGGATCCCGACGACACGCCGGCCTTGCTTGACCTGCTCGACCGGCATGGCGTCCGGGCCGTGTTCTTCGTGATCGGGGATAAAGTACGAGAGTTCCCGGAGTTGGCCCGGGAGATCGTCGCCCGGGGCCACGAGCTGGGCAACCACACGATGACCCACCCGCAGGCGAGCATGTGGTGCGCGGGCCCGTGGCGGATGCGTCGCGAGATCGCGGGCTGCCAGCGGGCGATCGAGGAGGTGACCGGTCAGGTGCCGAGGTGGTTCCGCGCACCGGTCGGGCACCGGAATTTCTTCACCCATCCGGTGGCCGGTGAGCTGGAGCTCGAGGTGGTTGCCTGGTCGCGCCGCGCCTTCGACACGGTGGAGACCGACGTGGAGAAGATGGTCCGGCTCCTGAGCGACGAGGCCGCTGACGGCGACATCCTCCTGCTGCACGAGAGCACGCCGGTGGCGGTGGAGCTGCTGGAACGGGTGTTGGAGCGCTTGAGCGAGGCGTGAAGCCTGATGCAGGAGGCGCGGCGCCTCCCGTCAGGGCTCCGCGTTTCGCTCCAGCACGATCAGGTGATTGTTGAAAGGGGTGCCGCCCCAGAGGGGGGTGATGGTGACCTCGCCGTGAGGCTCGAGCGATCGGCGGAAATCGTCGGCGGTGGGGTAATGGGTGGGCGCGGCCTTCATCCAGAAGGTGGCCCTGGCGAGGAAGTCGCCGGCGACGCTCGCCTTGAAGCGCCACGACTCGTCCTTGAGGCAGGAACGGATCACGAGCTTTCCTCCCGCAGCGAGACGCTCGGCGGCCAGGGTGAGAAGCCGGTGGATCTCGTCGGCCGTGAAGAACTGGAGGATGTCGAGAATCGTGACGTTTCCCGAGTGATCCGGCAGGCCCTCACGGGCGTCGTGGAAGTCGAAGCTCAGGCGGTCGGCTCCGCGTTCGGCGGCGATCCGTTCCGCTTCGGCGATCTTCCGCTGGTCGTAGTCGAGTGAGTGGATGGGGACATCGACGCCGTGCTCGTGCAGGTAGAAGGCGAGCACGCCGAGGCCGCAGCCGAGGTCGAGGAGCGGGAGCGGGCTGTCGCGGATCTCTTCCAGCACCGCCGCGTAGAGAGGGTCGGAGCGGAGCTTTGCCGAGATGTAGTGGTTATCCCAGGTCTTGCGGATGTGGCGGTAGACGGGGTTCATGCCGGCGGGGTGGATTCAGGAGGGCTGAGGTGGAGGAGAGGGTTGGTGCCGCGCGCGGCCAGCCAGGGGATCCGGGCCAGGAAGCCGAGGAACAGACGAGTGTGCATCCAGGTCAGCAGCGTGTTGTCGCGGAAGTAGCGGAACTGGGAGATGCCTCCGTCTTCAGCGCTGATGTAGCGGACCGGGGTGGGGCGATTGATGATGGGAATTCCTTTCCAGGCCATCCGGACGGCCACTTCCGGGTCGAAGTCGAAACGGCGGGCGAAGCGGGTCTCCTCGAGCACTTCGATCAGCGGATCGATGGGGTAGAGCCGCATGCCGAAGAGGGAGTCGTCGATGCCCCAGCCGAGGGTCTCGAGGTTCGCCCAGAAGTTCGAAACTTTGCGGCCGTTGACCCGCAGCGCGGGAGCGGAGGCGTCGAAGACCGGCCGGCCGAAGACCGCGGCCTCGGGATGGCGTTCCATGAGCGAGATGAAGCCGTCGATCGACTCGACGGGGTGCTGGCCGTCGGCATCCATGCACAGGGCGTGGGTGAAGCCCTCCTCGCGGGCGAGCCGGATGCCGTGGAGGACGGCGGCGCCCTTGCCCCGGTTCTCGGGAAGCCGGTGCACGACGAGGTCGCCCTCGAGATCCTCGATGCCGGCATCGGAGCCGTCGGATGATCCATCCACCACCACGCGGACCGGCAGGGGACCCCCGAGCGCGCCGCGGAGGGTGTCCCTGAGAATGGGGCCCGTGTTGTAGGTCGGGATCAGAAGGGTGGCACGGGCTGGCGGCATGAGCTGGCGATGCTTTTAGGAGTGACCGGGAATGGCGGCAAGCGTCGAGGGGCGGGCTTGCGACATGAGCGGCCGGATGTCATCGTCGCCGGGCGATGCGTGCACGATTGAGCAAGGAGTTCACCTTTGAGGCGGCCCACACGTTGCCCACCCTGCCGGAAGGCCACAAGTGCCGTCAGATGCACGGCCACACCTTCCGCCTGAAGATCACCGTCGAGGGCGAGGTCGACGAGAGCATCGGGTGGGTCTACGACCACAAGCGCATCTCCGAGGCGATGAAGCCGCTCATCGATCGGCTCGACCACTCGTATCTGAACGATGTCGAAGGGCTGGAAAGCCCGACCATCGAGCGATTGGCCGCGTGGTTCTGGCGCCGTATCGAGAAGGATCTCCCCGGTCTCGCCGAGATCGAGGTGTACGAGACCCCGATCTCAAGCTGCGTCTTCCGCGGCGAGTTCTGAGCCGGGGGTGGGGGTTACTCGCCCTGATCGTTCTGGTCGCGCATCTGGCGTTGCTGCTCCAGTAGCGGGCCGAGGTTTCCCATGCCCTCCATCACCTGCTTGAACCCGGAGGTCATCTGGCGGGTCGAGCGGATGGCCTCGTCGGCCGATTCGAGGTCCATCACCGGCATCTGGGTGATGTCGGTCTGCGAGCGACCTTCATCCTCTCCGGCTTCCGACTCGCGGGCGGCTTGAGCGGCATCGAAGGCGGCTGCCTGATCCGGGTCGAGCAGGGCCTGGAAGCTGCTCCGGAACTCATCGTCCTCCAGCGGCTGGCCACCGCGGAAGTTGTTCCGGTCGAGCGGGTTGATGATGTCGCCCAGTTCCTCGGCGTTGGTCTGCTGGAGGGCGGCGTACTCGGTTTCGTCGAGGTCGCCCCGCGAACGGGCGTCGCCGGCGAGGAGGAGTCGCATCAGCGGCACGGGGTCCTCCCGGATCCCATCGACGGCATCCTTGGTCCGCTGGAGCTCCCGCTTGCGGTAGTCCTCGAGCAGGGCGTTGGCCTGTTCGCTCTGCTCCTCGGTGAGTTCGATCTCCGTTCCTCGCAGTGCCTGCCGGATCTGCCAGTCGCCGCGGTTCCAGTCGGGGCCCGAGCCGTTCATCATCATTTCGCCCATGCCGATGACATCGTCGAGCAGCCCGACGACGTTTTCCGAGACGCTCCGGGCGAGTTTGGTACGGGCGTCGCCGTATTGCTCGACCAGTTCGCTGTCGTCGCTCCGGCGTTCGGTGCGCGGTGCCGCCTTGGCGGCGGTGTCGCCCTTGAATCCGGCGCGTTGCTCGCTGGTGGTCTCCGACTCACGGGGAGGCGGGCCTCCGGCGGTGGAGGGGTCGTCCGAGCGGTCGTTCCGCTGGTTCATGGCGATGGCGACGATGCCTGCGCCGAGGACGAGGACGGCGACGATGATGAGGGTGCTGCGTTTCATGAAGTTCGGACGTGGATCGTGGATCGGTACGGGGATGGGAATTCAAAGGTTACACTTTCCCGTGAAAATGTCCCGAATTTGCGGGAAAAGTAGGGTTCAGGTTGAGAATCCGGCGGAATCCAGCGTAGGCAGATGCATGCGCAAACTCGTCGTTCCGCTGGGATTGGCCAGTCTTTTGTGGGTCAGTCCCTCCGCGGCCGCGAAGCGGTCCAACGTCGTTTTCATTCTCGCCGACGACCTCGGCTATGGAGAACTCGGTTGCTACGGGCAGAGCAAGATCCCGACGCCGAACATTGACCGTCTGGCGAGCCAGGGGACCCGTTTCACCCGTCATTACAGCGGGGCTCCGGTGTGCGCCCCGGCGCGCTGCGTGCTGATGACGGGCAAGCATCTCGGGCATGCCGAGATTCGAGGCAACCGGCAGGCGAGCCGTTCGTTGCCGCAGTTCAAGGAAGGGCAGCACCCGATTTCCGCGGAAGCCGTGACGCTCGCGGAGGTCTTCCGCGACGCGGGATACGCGACCGGCGCGATGGGCAAGTGGGGGCTGGGCCCGGTGGGCAGCACCGGCGATCCGAACGACCAGGGTTTCGATCTGTTCTTCGGCTACAACTGCCAGGCGGTCGCCCACAGCTTCTTCCCCCGCCATCTGTGGCGCAACCGGGAGCGGATCGAGATCAACAAGAAGCCGGTGCCGGGTCACCTCAAGAAGCCCGAGGGCGAGGTGAAGCTCGAGGACTACCAGGCGGAACAGTATGCCCCCTATCTGATGATCGATGAGGCGGAGAAATTCATCGCCGAACACAAGGACGGGCCGTTCTTCCTCTATCTTGCCTTCATCGAACCGCATGTGGCCATGCACCCGCCGGCGGAGGCGGTCGATCGTTTCCCGCAGGAGTGGGATGATGAGGCCTACCGCGGCCAGTGCGGCTACCTGCCCCATCCGCGACCGCGGGCCGGATACGCGGCGATGATCAACGATCTCGACCGCTACGTCGGCCGGGTCATGCAGGCCCTGGAGAAGGCCGAGGTGGCGGACGAGACCCTGGTGGTCTTCACCTCGGACAACGGCACCACGCACGAGGGCCGGAAGGACACGCACTTCCACATCGGAGGGGTGGACGCCGACTTCTTCGACAGCACCCTCGACCTGCGTGGCTACAAGGGGAGCGTCTACGAAGGCGGACTGCGGGTTCCGATGATCGTGCGCTATCCCGGCAAGGTGAAGGCGGGAGGGCGGAGCGACGTCCCCGGCTACTTCGCGGACTGGTTTCCGACGCTCTGTGAGGCGGTCGAACTCGAGGCTCCGGACCAGCTCGACGGCGAGTCCCTGTGGCCGGCGATCACCGGCGGCGAATCGCAGGGCGATCGCAAGCCGATGGTCTGGGTCTATCCGGAGTACGGCGGCCAGGTGGCGGTGATGATGGGCGACATGAAGGCGGTCCGTCGCGGTCTCAACAGCCGGAAGCCCGGCGAGTGGGAGCTCTATGATGTGGTGGCCGACCGGGGGGAGACCCGCAACCTTGCCGAAGAGCATCCGGAGTGGATCGAGAAGGCGAAGGGGATTCTTTCGGAACAGATGGCGGACAACGAGTTGTTCCCGCTGAAGGTGCCGGGCATCGAACCGAAGAATGCTTCGGCAAGCGGCTCGGGCCTGCGGTGATCCTCGGCGGCGGAGGCCACCGGCCGCCGTTTGATTTCTCGGCAGGCCGGCCTCGTTTGTGCTAGAGTCGGGATCATGGACAAATTGTTTGAAGACAAACGTGCCAACGACCTGCTTTCCCGGGTGCGGGACGACATTTCCAGTCTGCGCCACGACGTGACCCATTTGATGAGTCACACCGGCCGCCACACGCTGCCCGATGCCCTGCGCAGTGGTCGCGAGTATGCGAAGGATGGTATCGAGCGGGCCGGTCGCGTGGCTCGCGAACACCCGGCGGGGGTCTCTCTCGGAGGACTTCTCCTTTTCGGGGCGGTCGCCGCCGGCGTGTGGCTGATGCTGAAGGATGGCGAGTGCCGCGGTGCACGACAGCCGTCGGAGACCGACGCCTGACCGCCGGCTCACTCGTCCCCGGCCAGCAGTCGCTCGCGCTCGCGTCGGGCGCGCTCGCGGAGCAAGGACCGGACGGTGGCGACCAGAACGACGCCGCTGATGCCGAAGGCGGCGGCCTGGTAGGGCGCGGCCTGAGGTGCGTCGCCGAACAACCCGAACAGAGCGGGGGCGCAGCGGGCGCCGGCGAGCAGGGCGAGGATGCCGGCGCCGACGAGGCCGTGCCACTTCGAGTAGAGGCTGAAGGCGGCGCAGATGAGCCAGCCTCCCCCCAGGGTGAGAGCCCCCTGGAGAAGGGCGGGATCGTCGAGTTTCGCGTCGGCGGCAAAGCCGAGGCCGGTGGTCGCGAGTCCGGCAATGACGAGGAGGGGGCGCATGAGGTCAGTCGCGGCGGATGAGCTTGTCGAGCTCCTGCTGGAGATACTCGACCTGTCCGTGGTCGGTGGCCTTGCCGCCGCCGGGGCGCGTCACGTAGAGCGTATCGACCGCGGCACCCTTCTCGGTGTTGATCCGGGCGTGGACGGTGTCGAGCCCGGCTCCGTTGATCGCCATGAAAAGGTCGTGGAGCAGCCCGATCCGGTCGATCGCCTGGATCTCGATGGTCGTCGAGGTCGAGTCGGCTTCATTCGAGACAAGGGCCCGCACCGGGAAGGCGATGTCGGACTTGGCGGCCGGCCGCAGCAGGTTTTTCTTGGGTTTGAGATAGTCGGCCGGGTCGTAGCTCTCGGCGTTTCCGAGCTTGGCCAGGGTGTCGGTGAATCCCTGGCGCTGTCGCTCGGAGGTGACGGCCCCGAAGTCGGTCGTGCAGACGCTGAACAGATCGACCACGATCCCGTCGGTCCGCGTGTGGAAGTCGGCCGAGAGGATGTTGATCTCCTGCGAGGCGAAGGCGCAGCAGACCTTCTGGAGAAACTGCGGGCGATCGCGTGAAACGATCACGACTTCCGAATAGCCGCGGTCGGGGTAGTCGAACGTGCGCCCGACGCAAAGGAAGCCTCCCTCGCTCTCGCGCTTGCGGAACTCCCGGATGGCCTTGAGGTGTACGGGCACCGACTTCGGATCGCGGAAGCGGAAGTAGCTGGCCGGCATGCGCTCGAAGTGCTCCCGGAGTTCGTCCTCCCAGCCTTCCCCCATCTGGGCGCGCACCTTCTGTTCGAGCTCGTTCTTGTCGTCGGCGAGCTTCTCGTTGAAGCGGGTCGCGCCCTGTTCGAGGAAGCGGCGGGCCGATCGGTGGAGCTGGCGGAGCAGGGTCTCCTTCCAGCTGTTCCACGAATCGGGGGAGGTCGCCTTGGAGTCGGCGTAGGTGAAGAGCATCAGGGCGTCGAGCCGGTCGGTCGTCTTCATCAGGCCGGCGAACTCGGCGACGATCTTCGGGTCCTCGATGTTCTTGGTCGTCGCGTAGCGCCAGAAGGTGAGGTGGTGGTCGACCAGGAACATGATCATCCGCCGGCGCTCGCCGCGGACCTGGAGGCGGTTGCACAGCCGCTGGGCGAGGACGGCGGACCCGTCGATGTGCTCGCGCACGTTCTCCGAGCGTCCGGTGTCGTGGAGGATGATGGCGAGATGGAAGGCGTAGGGGTCGCTGATGCCGCGCAGGAGCTCGGCATACAGCTTCAGCGAGGGGTCGTCGTTGTTGACCAGCTCGTCGATGTTCTCGATGAAGCGCAGCGTGTGTTCGTCGGCCGTGTAGCGGTGGAAGAACTCGTGCTGGACGAGGCAGTCCAGGGCCCCGAACTCCGGCAGGTATCGCCCGAGGACGCCGACGCGGTGCATCCGCCGGAGGGTCGAGCCGACCTGGCCCTTGCGCTTGAGCAGGTCCTTGAACACCTCGCGGTTCGCCTTGGAGTAGCGGAACGGGCGGTCGATGTCCTCCCAGTGTTTCTTCACCAGCTTGCGCATCGGCGGGCTGAGCCTCAGGCCGCGCACCTGGCAGTGCTGGAACAGGCGCATGAGCCGGAGCGGGTCGTTTTTGAAGATCTGCTGGTTCGCCGGGTAGATGCGTCCCTCGCGTGCGATGAACCCGTCGAACTCCTCCCGTTTCCGTCGCCCCAGCGTGAGGAAGGAGACGAGGCCGGTGTCCCGCGCGTGTTCCTCCTCGATCTGGAAGATCTCCATCAAGGAGGTCGTGTGGTGGTAGATCGCGCGCGTGTGCCGGTAGTAGTCGCGCATGAACGCCTCGGTGCGGCGGAGAATGGAGCGCTGGGGGTAGCGGAACTCGGTGGCGACCACGCCCTGCATGCGGAGCGTGAGCTGGTCGGACGCGCGCCCGGACTGGTAGTGGAGCTCGTTGCGGACGCGGTGGAGGAAATCGTAGGCCTCCTCGATCTCGCGGTGCGCGGTGCGGGTCAGCACCTTCGCTTCGACGAGCTTCTTCAGCGAGCGGTAGCCCCGCTTGACCCGGGCGACCCAGCAGATGTTGTGGTAGTCGCGCATGCCGCCGCAGCTCTCCTTCACGTTCGGCTCCTGGAGAAAGACGGTGCGCGAGTACTTCTTGTGCCGTCCGCGGAGGTCGTTGCGGCGGAGTTCGAAGAAGGCCTTCTGTCCCTTGGCGACCGCTTCCTTCTCGAAGCGCTCCCGGAATTTCGAGAAAAGCGCCCGGTCGCCGGTGATGCGGCGGGCGTCCATCAGGGCGGTCTTGTTCTCCTGGTCGGCCTTGGCCTGCTGGACGCATTCGGCGATCGAACGGCAGGCGTGGCCGACCTTGAAGCCGACGTCCCAGAGGAGGTAGAGGATCTCCTGGACCAGCTCCTCGAGCTCCTTCGGCAGCTTGTTCGAGGCGCGGGGGAGGAGGAAGAGCAGGTCGATGTCGGATCCCGGATTGAGCGTGGCCCGGCCGTATCCGCCGATGGCGACGAGGCAGATGCCGCTGGTGTCGGTGCGCTTGTGGGCGGCCGACTTGAAGATCGCGCAGAGCACCACGTCGAGGAGTTCCGACCGGGCGCGGGCGATCTCGAGCCCGCCGGCCCCGGCGCGATGGCGCAACCGGATGCGGTGCTCCTCGATCTTCATGAACCGCTTGAAGAGGGCGATGCGTTCGGAGGGCGAGAGCTGGCCCCGGCTCGCGGGCTTGAGCGCGACCTTGGCGTGTTCTGAAAGCGTCTTGAGGTGGGCGGACATCGGGTTCGGAGGGAAGGGTGGGGGCATTTCCCCGGGGGTCAAGGCGGGGGTCCTTGATTTGGAGTGGCCAAGTCGTCCGCCGGGGCTAGGATGCCCGCCCGCCGGAGGGCGGCGTGATTTATCCCATGGCGAAGCAAGGCAAGGAACTGGCTCTGGCGTGCGCGAAGGCGGCCGGAGAGATTCAAGCGGAGGACATCCGGGTGTTCGACCTGCGCGGGCTTTCGACGCTGACCGACTTCATGGTCGTGTGCTCGGGAAGTTCGATGCCCCACCTGCGGGCGATCCTGCGCGACGTCCGGGCGCATGTGGACGACTGGACGGGAGAGAAACCGGCAAATGCCGAGGGCAAGGCGGACAGCCGCTGGGTGGTGCTCGACTACATCGACGTGATGGTGCACGTGATGCACGAGGAATTGCGCGAGTTCTACGGTCTCGAGACCTTGTGGGGCGATGCGGTCGAGCTCGAGGTTCCTGAGGCCTGAGCCGTGAAGATCGAGATCCTCAACACCGGCAGCGAGCTGTTGTTGGGCCGCACGCTCAACACCCACGGCCAGTGGATCGGTCGCGAGTTGTTCGAGCTGGGACTGCGGGTCGACCGCCTGGTGACCGTGCCGGATGGCGAGGCGATTGCCGACGGGATCCGCGAGGCGGTGGCGCGATGTGATGTGCTGCTGGTGACCGGAGGACTCGGCCCGACCAGCGACGACATCACGCGCGAGGCGGCATCGGCGGTGCTGGGTATCGAACTCATCGAGGACGAGGCGGCGTTGCGTTCGCTGGAGGCGTTCTTCGAGAAGAGGGAGCGCGAGATGGCGCCGGAGAACCGTCGGCAGGCCCAGGTCCCGGTCGGGGCCGATGTGCTGCCGAATCCGAACGGCACCGCACCCGGGATCTACATTCCGCCGCGCCTCAACGGGGCGGCGAATTGCGCGGTGTTCCTCCTGCCCGGCCCTCCGCGGGAGCTGCATCCGATGTTCGAGGCGGAGGTGGTGCCGCGGTTGAGATCCCTCGGCGGGATCGAGGAGCCGGGGAGGATCCTGGAGCTGAAATTCACCGGGATCGGAGAGAGCGAGCTGCACCGTGAGATCGATGCCGCCCTCGAGGCGATTCCCGGGCTTGAGGTCGGCTACTGCGCGCGTCCTTCCGAGGTGGACCTGCGCCTGATCGGATCCGCGGAAGCGGTGGAGGCGGGTCGGCGACTGGCGCTCGGACGTCTCGGCGACCGCTGTTTTTCCGATGCGGGTGAGTCGATGGAGGAGGTCGTGGTCCGCGGGATGCGTGCACGTGGCCTCAAGCTCGCGTTGGCGGAAAGCTGCACCGGCGGATTGATCGCGAGTCGGATCACCGACGTGCCGGGGGCCAGCGCGGTGCTGACTCTTGGCTTCGTCACCTACGCCAACGAGGCCAAGGTGTCGCTGCTCGGCGTATCGGAGGCCGATCTGGTCGCGCATGGCGCGGTCAGCGAGCCCGTGGCCCTTCAAATGGCGGAGGGAGCGATCCGGGCCTCCGGGGCCGATGTGGCCGCGGCGGTCACGGGCATTGCCGGACCCGACGGCGGCAGCGCCGAAAAGCCGGTCGGCACCGTGTTCATCGCGGTGGCGACCCGGGGTGGCTCGACCCGGGTCGAGCGCCAGCTCCACCTCCGCAGCCGGACCGGCTTCAAGCAAGCCGTCAGCCAGGCGGCCCTGGAGATGGTGAGGCGGGTGGCGCAAAACTCCGTTTTGTGAGCCGCTACGCCCGGCTTGGCCGGGCGTGGGCCGGTTCATGAACTCCCGCCAATTCCCTTCACTCCTTTCCGAAAGGACAGCTCCGACACCGAGAAGAAGCGCCGCCGTCTTCCGCAGTGGCGTCAGGAGGGGGCAACGTACTTCGTCACCTTCCGCACCGCCGACTCCCTTCCCAAAGAAACCCTGGACCGTTGGTATCGGCGCCGCGCCGAGTGGCTCGGCAACCACCGCATCGCGGTGGAGAAGAACCGACCGGTCGATCTATCGAAGCTATCGTTCGAGGAGCACCGCGAATATGAGCGGACCTTCGTGAAGGCCCTCCAGACCGAGCTGGATCGGGGGCGTGGGGCCTGCCCGCTTGGCGAACGGGAGTACGCTCTGATCATCGAGAGCGCTCTACGGCATTTCGATGGCGAGCGTTACCGGCTCGGAGACTTCGTGATCATGCCGAACCATGTGCATCTTCTGGTTCAGCCGGGCGGGGGTATGAAGCTGAGTGAAATTCTCAAAAGCTGGAAAAGCTACACCGCGAGGGAGGTCAACCGTCGGATGGACCGGACGGGGGCCTTCTGGCAGAAGGAGTCCTGGGATCACATCGTTCGGAGCCGGCGTCAGCTAGATCGCTTCCGGGAATACATCGCGGACAACCCTCGGTTGGCGAAGCTTCCGGACGGGCAGGCGTTCGCATGGCGGGCCGAGTGGGAAGGGTGACCCTCAAGCGGGAAAATGGTGCCCCTGTGGCGCAAAGTCGGACTTTGCGAGAGGTCCACGGCGGCCCTGCCCCGTGGTGCCGTGCTCCAGCGCGTGCCGCAGGGGTGAGTCGTTGCAAAGCGGAGGTTTGCGAATCTCTCGCAAAACAGGAGCTTTGCGTCACCCGGAGCCAATGTTCCAGCGCGTGCCGCAGCGGTCGGTCGCTGCGAAGCTGGAGCTTCGCGAATCTCTCACAAAGCTGGAGCTTTGCGCCACCCTCAGAACGGGATGTCGTCGGACTCGTCGGGCTCGTTGTCGAAGCTGGCGTCCATCGAGGAACTGCTGGCGTCGCCGCCCGAGGGGGAACCGCCGCCGTCACCGGACTTCTCCAGCTTCCAGGCGACGAGATTGACGTAGAAGCGGTCCTTGTACTCGTTGCCGCGGATGTCGAAGGTGACCTTGACCCCGTCGCCCTCCGACACGCCGTCGAGGATGGCGGCCTTGTCCTTCACGGCCTCGAACTTGATCTGCTGCGGGTAGTTCCCGTCGGGAACCTCGACGACGAACTCCCGCTTGGAAAAGCCGGAGGCGAAGGTCTGCGTTTCGTAGAGCTTGTGGACGGTGCCTTCGAGTTCGAATGCCATGCGGCGAGTCTTGACGGTCAGGCTCCGGGTTTCAAGCGGCGGTACCGCCGGACTTCGAAATCGTCGTGCCGCTCGACGAGCTCGGGCTCGGAGAAGAGATGCTCGAAGGGCGGAAAAAAGGTGTCGCCCCGGTGGTCGGCCAGCACGTGCGAGACCAGCAGCTCATCGAGCCGCGGGAGAAAGGCGGCGTAGATCTCCGATCCGCCGATGATGAAGACCTCGCCCCCGGGCTCGAGCGAGTCGAGCTCACCCGGGGCGCCGATGGTTTCGACGCCCTCGGCCGACCAGTCGGGGTTGCGGGTGACGACGATGTTCCGCCGCTTCGGCAGCGGGCGGCCGATCGAGTCGAAGGTGGTGCGCCCCATCACGATCGGATGGCCGCTGGTGGTACGCTTGAAGAACGCGAGGTCGCCGGGCAGGTGCCACGGCAGGGTGCCGTTGCGACCGATCACGCGCTCGGAGGTCATGGCGACGATGCCGATGAGTTTCATTTCACCTTTCACACCGAAACCTCGGCCTTGATGTGCGGGTGGGGGTCGTAGTCCTCGAGCTGGAAGTGCTCGAAGCGGAAGTCTCCGAGCTCGGTGACCGAGGGATCGATGACCATGGTCGGCAGCGGTCTCGGGTCGCGGGAGAGCTGGGTCTTCGCCTGCTCGAGGTGGTTGGCGTAGAGGTGGAGGTCGCCGAAGGTGTGGACGAAGTCCCGCGGTTCGTAGCCGCAGACCCGGGCGAGCATCAGCGTGAGCAGGGCGTAGGAGGCGATGTTGAACGGGACGCCGAGGAACAGATCGGCCGAGCGCTGGTAGAGCTGGCAGGAAAGCCCCGGCTTTTCGGACTCCGGGTCGTGGACGAAGAACTGGAACAGGCAGTGGCAGGGCGGCAGCGCCATGCGGGAGAGCTCGCCGGGGTTCCAGGCGACGACGAGGTGGCGCCGCGAGTGCGGGTCGCCGCGCAGGCCGTGGACCAGTTCGGCGATCTGGTCGACATGGCGCCCGTCGGGCCCCGGGAACGACCGCCACTGGCGTCCGTAGACCGGCCCGAGATCGCCGTGTTCGTCGGCCCACTCGTCCCAGATGCGGACACCGTTCTCCTTGAGGTAGGCGATGTTGGTGTCGCCGTTCAGGAACCACAGCAGCTCGTGGATGATGGAGCGAAGGTGGAGCTTCTTGGTGGTGAGGCAGGGGAAACCCTCGCGCAGGTCGTAGCGGACCTGGCGGCCGAACACGGCCTTGGTGCCGGTGCCGGTGCGGTCGGCCCGGTCCTCGCCGTTCTCCAACACGTCGCGGAGCAGATCGAGGTAGGTTCGCATGGGGCGAGTCTGGACGATGAGGGGGCGCGGACAAGAAATCCCGGTGCCACCGGGTGAAGTTTCGGGGCCCATGCGATCGCGCCTACGTGATCGTGGGGTAGGCAGTCCGGCGGTCCGGGGTAGGGTGGTGAAGCCGTCGCGGGGATCCCTTCCCCCCACTCCCCCCAAGCAACCAAATGCACTTCCCCGTGGCGGCACCCTTTCTCCCCCCAATCCCCCCGAAACGAGTCCCCGGATGCTGCCGTCCCCCGTCGGCATCCGGGGATTTTCTTTTCCGCTACTCGACGGTGACCGACTTCGCGAGATTGCGGGGCTGGTCGATCTCGCAGCCGCGGTGGCGGGCGACGTGGTAGGAGAAGAGCTGCAGCGCGACGGCCGAGGGGATGGTCGAGACCAGCGGGTGGCAGGCCGGGACCTCGATCGCGTCGTCGACGAAGGCGCGGGCGTCCTCGTCGCCCTCGGTGATCACGCCGAGGATGCGGGCGCCGCGGGCGCGGCATTCCTCGATGTTGCCGAGGGTCTTGTCCTTGCCGGGAATGTCGTTGGCCAGCGCGACGACCGGGGTTCCCTGCTCGAGCAGGGCGATGGGGCCGTGCTTGAGCTCGGCGGCGTGGTAGCCCTCGGCGTGGATGTAGGAGATCTCCTTGAGTTTCAGCGCGCCTTCGAGCGCGACCGGATACATGTAGCCGCGACCGATGAAGAAGGCGTGTTCGCTTTCCGCGTAGCGGGCGGCGAGCGCGGCGATGGCGTCGCTCTGACGGATCGTGCGCTCGACGAGCTCGGGAATCCGTTCGATCTCGCGGGCCAGGCGGGTCCCCTCGTCGCGGGAGAGCCGGCGTCCGCGTCCGAGCTTGAGGGCCATCATCAGCAGCACCGCGACCTGGCAGGTGAAGGCCTTGGTCGAGGCCACCGAGATCTCCGGGCCGGCGTGGAGGTAGACGCCGCGGCCGGTCTCGCGGGCAATGGTCGAGCCGACCACGTTGCACAGGCCCATGACAAAGGCGCCCTTCTGGTTGGCCTCGCGGACCGCGGCGAGGGTGTCGGCGGTCTCGCCCGACTGGGAGATGGCGACGACCAGGTCCGAGCGGGCGATCAGCGGGTTGCGGTAGCGGAACTCGGCGGCCTGCTGGACTTCCGAGTGGATGTCGGCGAGGTCCTCGAAGGCATACTCGCCGACCAGGCCGGCGTGGAGCGAGGTGCCGCAGCCGAGCAGGACGACGCGCTGGATCTCGGCCAGATCGCGCGCCGAGGTGCCCATGCCGGAGAGCACCGACGAGCCGAGGTCGAAGTCGAGTCGACCGCGGATGGCGTTGCGCAGGGAGTCGGGCTGCTCGTGGATCTCCTTGAGCATGAAGTGCTCGTAGCCGCCCTTTTCGGCCGCCTCGGCGTCGAAGCCGAGCTCGGCGACCTCGCGGGTGACCGGGACCCGGTCGAGGTCGCGGATCTCGACGCCCTCGGCGGTGACCACGGCGATGTCGTTGTCCTCGAGATAGATGACCTGCCGGGTGTGCGAGATGATCGCCGCCGCGTCGGAGGCGACGATGGTTTCACCCTCGCCGACACCGATCACGATGGGGCTGCCGCGCCGGGCGGTGATGATGCGCCCCGGTTCGGTGGCTGAAATCGCGGCGATGCCGAAGGTGCCCTCGACCTGATGGAGCGCGTCGCAGACGGCCTGGAAGAGATCGCCCTGGTCGCACTCGCCGACCAGATGGGAGAGCACCTCGGTGTCGGTCTCGGAGTAGAAATGATGCCCCTGCGATTCGAGGCGGGTCCGCAGCGAGCGGTAGTTCTCGATGATCCCGTTGTGGACCAGCGCGATGCCGCCCTGCTGGTCGAGGTGCGGGTGGGCGTTGACCTCCGTCGGCGGGCCGTGGGTGGCCCAGCGGGTGTGCGCGATGCCGATCCGCGCGTCGGTGAACCGCTCCCGTGGCCACTCGGAGCGGGCCTTGTCGCTCAGCGAGGCGACCTTTCCCGGGGCCTTGCTGACGACCACCGATCCATCCTCGAGGATGGCCATGCCGGCGGAGTCGTAGCCGCGGTATTCAAGCCGCCGCAGGCCGTTGATGAGCGCCCGGGGGGCGGAGGATTTACCGATGTAGCCGACGATGCCGCACATGCTGAAGCTCCAAGTTCTAAGTTCGAAATTCCAAGGAAGAGTTCAGGCGCCGAGCGCCTGACGGGGAGGTCACGGATGAATGTCGCGCTGGACGATCTCTCCGGGGCGGGTCGAGGTGCCGGGGAAGAGTTTCCGGCCCGGGTAGATGGAGGTGTTGATCCCGGTGTGGACGCCGTCGCCGACGATGCAGCCGAACTTGCGGCGGCCGGTGTCGACGAGGCTGTCGCCGACGAGGGTCCGATGCGTCTGCCCGTCGTGGCGCAGGTTGGAGGTCATCGTGCCGGCGCCGAAGTTGACCTTCTCGCCGAGCACGGAGTCCCCGACGTACGAGAGGTGGCCGACGTTGGTGTTCGACAGCAGGATGGAGTTCTTGATCTCGACGGCGTTGCCGATGTGGCAGCCGTCGCCGATGGAGGTGTTGCCACGGAGGTAGCAGTTGGGGCCGATCTTGCAGTCGGCGCCGATGATCACATTGCCCTCGATCACCACGCCGGGCAGCAGGCGGGTGCCGGGCCCGATCGAGACCGTGCCCTCGACGACGGCCAGCGGGTGGACGTCGCCGCGGATGTCGCTTTCCCCGAGGGCGGCGACGTGGAGTTCGTTGGCCCGGAGGAGGTCCCACGGGTAGACGATGAGGAAGGAGGTTTCGGCCGTATGGGTGCGCTCGGTCGACGGCATGTCGCCCACCCACGCGAGCGCGGTGCCGCGCGGGTCGACGAGGGTGGTGGTGCCATCGGCGGAGAGGGCCCTGAGGTCGTCGGGCGAGATCCACGCGTTGCTGTGGAACTGCAGGCCGTCGCGGGCGAGGGCGTGGTGGTGAGCGGCGAGGGTGCGATTGCCGATGGGAAAATCGCGGACCTTTCGTTCGTGGAAGACAGGCATGTTCGAGGAGGCGGGGCGTTGAGGTCGGTTGCTTGATGAACTTGATGGAGGAGGATGTAGAGGATGCTGGAAAAGTTGAGTTGGGATCTTCAAAACCATCCTCTTCATCCCCTCACATCCCATTCATCATGCGGAATCCTGGGTGAAGCGGTTGCCGAATGGGTTCAGGGGGCTCCGAGTTCGTCCTGGACGGCGCGAATGAAGCGACCCGTCCACTCGTCCACCATCGCGGCATCCCGGTGTTCGACAAGCACGCGGATCTTGTTCTCGGTGCCGGAGTAGCGGATCAGCTGCCGCCCCGAGTCCCCGAGGGCGGTCTCGGCCTCGGCCATGGTCTTCGACAGGCCGGGCAGCGTTTCGAGCGGCGGCTTGGAGGAGACGGGGAGGTTGACGAGCTTCTGCGGGAACTCGCTCATGCAGTCGGCGAGCTCGGCGAGCGAGGCGCCGCGACGCTTCATCATGCCGAGCACCTGGAGGGCGGAGAGGATGCCGTCTCCGGTCGTCGCGTGGTCGGCGAAGATCAGGTGGCCCGAGTTCTCGCCGCCGAAGGAGTGGTCGTTCTCGCGCAGGGCCTCGATCACGCTGCGATCGCCGACCGCCGTGGTGAGGACCTTGATGCCCTGTTTCTGCATCGCGTCGTGGAGGCCGAGGTTGCTCATGACGGTCACGGCGATGGTGTTTCCGCGGAGTCGGCCCTGTTCCTTGAGGGCGAGGGCGCTGAGGGCGAGAATGCGGTCGCCGGAGACCGGGTTGCCCTCGGCGTCGGTGAAGATCACCCGGTCGGCGTCGCCGTCGAAGGAAATGCCGAGATCGGCACCGTGGGCGCGGACGAGCTCGCCGGCGTGTTCCGGGTGGAGCGCGCCGCAGTCGTCGTTGATGTTCACGCCGTCGGGGGTGCAGCCGGTCTTGATGACCTCGGCCCCGAGTTCGCGGAAAATCAGGGGGGCGATGAAGTAGGCGGCGCCGTGACCGCAGTCGACGACGATCTTCAACCCGTGGAGCGAGATGTTGTCGGCCGTCTGCTTGGCATACTCGATGTAGCGCCCGCGGGCGTCCTCGATCCGGTAGGCCTTGCCGATTTCGGCGGGAGGGACCGAGTGGGTGTCGCCGGCCTCGCCGAGGATGTGGCCTTCGATCGTCGCCTCGAGCGCGTCGTTGAGCTTGAAGCCGTCGGGGCCGAAGATCTTGAGGCCGTTGTCTTCGAAGGGATTGTGGGAGGCGGTGAGCATGATGCCGGCCGCGCAGCCCATCGACTTCGTGAGGTGCGCGATGGCGGGTGTCGGCAGCGGGCCGGGCAGATAGACGTCCATCCCGGACGAAACGAGACCGGCGGTAAGTGCGGTTTCGAGCATGTATCCCGAAATACGGGTGTCCTTTCCGATCACCACCCGGTTGCGGTGGGGGTCGTCGCTGCGAAGGGCGGTGGCGACGGCCTGGCCGACGCTGAGGGCGACTTCCGGAGTGATGGGGAATTCATTGGCGCGGCCGCGAATGCCGTCGGTGCCGAAGAGTTTCATGGGCGGGATATTGTTCAGGGAAAATTGAACTAGCAAGGGGAATGTGAGGGCGGTGCGAGGATGACTCGGGCTATCGGGTAATGTTGTTCAAAAATTATTGAACTATTCAGGGTGGCATGAAGTGCCAGTTTTATTGGAGGGCCACGGGGCTGTGGTCCGTGGTGCGGTGCTTGAGGGGTGGCTCGGCAAACCTGGAGGTTTGCGAATCTCTCGCAAAGCTGGAGCTTTGCGCCACCTTTCCACCTCAGCGCTCGACGGCTTGGGTTGGCCCTGGAGCGTGGAGCCGTTTTACAACCCCTCCTTGCTCCTGCGCTGCCCCTCCGGAGCGGCCATGTGATTGCTCCAGATCAGCAGAAACCGGCCGGGCGCGCTGCTGGAGGCGGCCACCGAGGCCCAGCCTTGCCTTTCAGGTCTGTTTGTCTACCTTGCCGTCATGAGTGCTCAAGCGGCATTTCAACGCGGGGTCCATCCACTCCTCCGACTTCTCCTCCCCGGCCGGGAGGAGGAGGTGTTGGCGGTGGAGGCGGATGATGCCCTGCGCGCGCGAATCGAGGAGCTCGCCGTGAAAAGCACCGAGGGGGATCTCTCGCCGGAGGAGCGCGATGAATACGGTGGCTATGTCCGGGCCAACAAGTTCGTCGCCGTGCTGCGGCGCGAAGCGAAAAAGTTCCAGTCCGGCAGTGCTGCATGACCGCCGCCCTCCGGGCGCTCGTCAGGGAGCGGGCGGGAGACCGCTGTGAGTATTGTCAGCTCCACCAGGAAGACTCGCCACTCGCCGCGCTTCACATCGAGCATATCCGCCCACTCAAGCACGGTGGCGGCAGCGACGAGGGGAACCTCTGCCTCGCCTGCATTGACTGCAATCTCCACAAAGGTCCCAACCTCACCGGGATCGACCCGCTCACCGAGTCGGTCGTGCTCCTCTTTCACCCCCGCCAGCAGCGGTGGGACGAACATTTCCAGTGGGATGGCATCCACATCATCGGACGCACCGAGATCGGTCGGGCGACGATCCGCGTGCTTTGCATGAACAGCGACGAGCAGTTGGAACTGCGAATGGCCGGGGATTGATCGGCGCGGCACCCATAGGAGGTCAGACACTCCTGTCTGACGCGACCGCAGGGGAGATTTGTGTCAGACAGGAGTGTCTGACCTCCCCCTCACTTGCGCGGGCGGGTGAGGCCGGCCTGGCGCTTGAGCCGGCCTTGAGTGCGGGGGGGGCTCCTTCTTCTCGGCCGGGGTCTGGCGGGTGCGGGTGAGCGGGACGGATGTCGGCGCGGACTTCGCCGACGCTGCTCTCCCGCGGTGCTTCTTGCGCAGCAGCTCCGTCAGCGAGAGGTCGGTGCCGCGGCTCTGGAGTTCCCGGACCTTGGCTTGAAGGTCGAGGACGTCGCGCAGGGTCGCCTCGGCGGCCTCGCGCGCGATTCGCAGGAGTTCGTCGCTGGGTTCGAGATCGGCGGGGAAGTTGATGGTCAGCCCGAGTGACTTTGACCTGCGGCAGTGGATGCAAAGTGGCATTCATAGACCATCATGAAATTGACAGAAGACCCTGATTGGAAACTGAATTCTGCCGACGAAAGGAGGCCTGGTTGAAACTCCGCTTTGCGGCTCTTTGGCGAGTGCTGCGAGGACACGAAAGGAAGCTCGGAGTTCGTGGGAAGAGTTGCAACGCAACTATTCATTACTTCTTCGATTTCGTCGTAGTGATAATCCAACCAAAGCAAGTCCCGTTAGCAGGCCTGTTGTGGGTTCTGGAACAGCTGCCATCAGGTCATTGTACATTCCCGTTTGAGCATATCCTGCAAGACCCTGGTTATCAATATCAGTAACACCTAAAAACGTTCCGTCACGATACGCAATATCTTGTAAATCAGGCTGCAAGCCGGTAACTTCTCTATAATTTGACATGTCACCAAGCGTCATCTCCCAAATACTTCCTTAACTCGTGGTTAAACATGCAACATAATCAAAATGATTATTTGAAACACCGCCATCGCCCAAATATGTCCCAAGACCAGTGAATGAGCCACCTGATTCAGTCAACATAGCACTATTCAGACCAAGCGGGTAAGCAACCGTGGACAGATCGGATAAAGGTCGCAAGTCAAGAGTGTTTGTAACAGGATTGCCTGAAATGACATAACCTGCAATTGTGTCGCCTACACCAAAAGAAGGCGCGGTGAAGCCGGCTACAGAGTTTCCTGTACTTAAGTCAGTCAATGAAACACTTGAGCCGTCTTGAATCCAATAGGCAGACGCACTGCTGTCCAAAACAGCGGTGAGTGATGGGGCTTGTGGTTGATTTGACGCGGTTCCTGGAGTGTTAGCGGGCGATTCTCGAAACGGTGATCTATCTTTCCGGGTTCAGCATGTCTGCATGCCGTC